>DATCBT010000014.1:0-6633 GCA_036511695.1 Solirubrobacteraceae bacterium
GGAGGGTGTCCGTCTATCTGTGTAGGCGGGGATTGATGGTTTAGTCGGGTAGCCGGTCTCCGAAGTGGATCTTGAACGCGAGCAGCGCCTTTGTCCAGGCACGCGTTCGCGTCCACTGTGGGACTGCGTTTTGGATCGCGAGGTAGATCAGCTTCCGTGCCGCGTCCTCGCTCGGGAAGTGCCCCTTTGTCTTGACCGCCTTTCGTAGCTGCCGGTTGAGCGCCTCGATCGCATTGGTGGTGTAGATCACGCGTCTGACCTCCGGGGTGAACGCCATGAACGGCGTGACGTGCTCCCAGGCCGCTCGCCAGGCTTGGCCGATCACGGGCAGCTGCTGCCCCCACTTCTCTTCAAACGCCTCGAGCGCGTTCAGCGCCTGGTCGGCGTCGATCGCGGTGTAGATCGGACGCAGGTCTTTCGCGACCTGGTCGTATTGACGGCGCGGCACGTACTTCAGGCTGTGACGGATCAGGTGCACGATGCAGGTCTGCACCGTCGTGGCCGGGAAGACCGCCTCGATCGCTTCGGGGAAGCCCTTTAGCCCGTCAACGCACGCGATCAGGATGTCGTTGACGCCACGCTGCTTGAGATCGGTGAGGATCTGCATCCAGAACTTCGCGCCCTCGTTGGCCTGGAACCACATGCCGAGCACTTCGCGCTCGCCGTCCATCCCGATCGCCATCGCCAGATAACAGGCGCGTCGCTGCACGCTGCCGCCGTCACGGATCTTGAGCACCATGCAGTCGAGGAACACGACCGGGTAGACGTCCTCCAGCGGCCGGGTCTGCCAGGCGCGAGCATCGTCCATGACCGCGTCAGTGACTCTGCTGATCAGGTCACGTCCGACTTTGACGCCGTAGATCTCGGCGAGGTGCGCTTCGATATCCCTCGTCGAGAGCCCACGGGCATAGAGGGCGAGGATCTTCTCGTCGAACCCCTCGAACCGACGCTGGCGCTTGCGGACGATCTGCGGCTCGAAGCTGCCGTTGCGGTCCCGCGGAGTGTCGATCGCCACCGGCCCGTGCTCGGTGACCAGCGTCTTCGGCGTGCTCCCGTTGCGAGCGTTGCCCGTGCCGCCGGGCGGCTCCAGGTGCGGCTCGAAACCCAGATGCTCCGTGAGCTCGACCTCCATCGCGCGCTCCACCAGCCGCTTCGTCAACTGCGAAAGCAACCCGCCCGGCCCGACGATCTCCTCCTCGCTGCGGGCGCCGGCGAGCAGCTCGTCGACGACCTCATCGGGAAGAAGCTCTCTGACCTCCCGCGGTAGATCGCCCACTCCGGGAGGTCTACCAACCTCGCGCCCGCTGGCATTTCGCTGCGCTCGCCCTCCAGGCTCGCTCCGCGAAACGCCAGCGGAACCCGGGTCCTGCGTCTGCACCTGCGTTGATCTCGACATGAGCCTCCTTTGGACTCATGCCTACACAGAACGTCGGACACTCCCGAGCTGTTCGTCGCTCCTTTGGCGTTGCTCGAGCTTTCTTCGGATTTGCTTTGAGCGACTTCGCTGTTGCCCTTGACGCTGCTTTCTGAGCTCTTCCCCGGCGCTTCTTCGCTGGCTGCGCTGCCTGTCGCGCTTTCTTCGGGCTTGGCGTGCGCTTCTTCGCTCCTGCCTTGGCCGGCGCGTTCCTGGCTTGCGCCGCTGTGGGGAGCTTCAGCGTGCCTGCCGTTGCCGGCGGGTCCTTCGTGCCCGCGTGCGCCGCTGCCTTCGGCGGGGTGCGATCCGCTGCCCTGACCGGATAGGCCGCGTTCGTTCAGCGCCGTCGCAGGGGTTTCGTCAGCTGCGCCTGGCGTCGACGCCACCGCCGACTGCGAGGGGGCGGTGGCCGACGACGCCACCGTCGATTCGCCTCCCGGCGCGGCGCCATCGCGCGTTGATCGTCTGAGGTCTGCCCGAGCGCGTCCGGCGTGCCGGCTCGCCGACGCGGTGAGCGCGACGGTGTGCGCGCGTGCCGTGCCTGGGGATGGGTGAGCGCCCGGCGTTTGCGTTGCGCCCTTCGAGGCCGTTCGCGTGTCTGGCTCGTGGCGCTTGGCACGCGGCGGGCCGAGCGTGGACGTGGTGACGGCCGCGCCGCCGATGAGTGCCGTCAAGGCCGCGACCTTGGCCACCGAGGCGACGCTCCCGACACTGCTGCCGAGCCAGGAGAGGATGCGCTCCGGCAGACCCGCGATCGAGGACCACATCGCGATCGGCGCCCTGCCGGCGTAGTGAGCGCAGAATGCCCGCACGACGTCGGCGTCGAGCTTCGTGCCTGCCTCTTCGCGCAGGATCTTGATCGCGTGCTTGTGCGGCCTCGCGGGCCTGTATGGCCGCTTCGAGGTGATCGCGTCGAAGGTGTCGGTGACGGCGATGATCCGTGCTCCGAGCGGAATCTCCTCGCCCCGCAGACCGTCCGGGTATCCGCTCCCGTCGAGCCGCTCGTGGTGGTGACGGATCATGGCCGTCAGGGCTGGATCCCGCAGGCTGTCGGCCATCGACGCGCCGTCGGCTGGATGTCGCTTGATGACCGCGAACTCGTCGTCGGTCAGCGGGCCTGGCTTGTGGAGGATCTCGATCGGCGTCTCGAGCTTGCCTACGTCGTGCAGCGAGGCTGCGGTGCGGATCCGCGCGACCTCCGCACGCGGTAGGCCCATCCGCCTGGCGATCATCCAGGCATGGCGCGCGACCCTGCGCGAGTGGTCGTGCAGGTAGGGGTCGTGCGTCTCGGTCCCCGCGACCAGGCTCTCGAGGAGCTTGACCTGCTCCTTGACGCTCAGTCCATGGAGCTCCAGACGTTGCGGGTCGCTCAGTGGCCCGAGCATGTCCAGGGCGCAAGCGAGGCGACGTTGGCTGCGCAAGCGATGCAGGAAGCCCCAGATCATCAGCTCGCTGAAGAGCAGATCGCTCGCTCCGGACCACTTCTCCCACGCGACGCAGCCCACAGCGGAGGCTGAGAGCGAGAGCGCTACGCCCAGGACGAGGCCGAGGATCGCCGAGGACACGGCTCCGGAGGCGCGCAGCCACCAGACGAAGGCGACCGGAACACCGGCGATGAGGCCCGTTGCGATTGCAACCTGCAGCCACTGTCTGGGCGATGACACGTTTGTTTGGCTTCTCGTCATGGATCGACCACGTCTCGCAGCGCTTGCCACCGGGCAGCTCGTCGCTCTTGGTGAGACCTCTGGTCGTCTGGTCGGCGTCGCGCGAGCGCTCGCCAAGTATCAACCCTGTGGGTAGGCAGATGTCGGGATCGTCGGTTGGCGCCCAACAGCTGCGTCGCAGCGCGAGGCCTGCCCAGAGCCGGCCCCAAGTGGGCTGGTCTGGCCGGGCAGAGGCGATTCTCTCTTTCTCTTTCTCCTCTGCGGCCACAGACCACATCCGATAACTCTTAAACGCTCTGCAGGTGCGCAGGTTGGACGGGTAGGGAAAAGATTATTGATGAGCGGCTCGAACAAGTAAATAGTAGACTTACGTGTACGGAGAGAACCGGGTGGCCGACCACAATCGACTAATCAACGCAGGTACGCGCGTTCGGCTACGTCTGGCGGCGGACGACCGGCTGGTCGCCTTCGTTCGCCGCGGAGACACCGCTGCGTTCGAAGTGCTCTACGAGCGCCACTGTCGCGGGTTGCTGTCGTTCTGCGTCTACATGCTCGGCTCGCGCCACGACGCTGAGGATGCGGTGCAGGCGACGTTCGCGTCGGCCTATCGCGCGCTGCGTGCGGACGGGAAACCGGTCGCCCTGCGGCCGTGGCTGTTCACGATCGCCCGCAACGACTGCTTGAGCATCATGCGCAGGCGCCGCCCGACGGTCGAGTTGAACGGGGAGCTCGCGCTGCGGGGCGACCCGCTGCGGGAACTCGAGCTTCGCGAGGAGGTCCGTCACATGCTCGACGGCATGCGCGAGCTGCCGGAGCGCCAGCGGGCTGCCTTGGTGCTCGCCGAGCTGCACGGTCTCAGTCAGGTCGAGATCGGTGACGTGCTGGGTGTCGAGCCCGATCAGGTCAAGGCATACGTCTACCAGGCGCGATCGAATCTCATCTCCGCCAGGCGGGCGCGCGAGGCAGACTGCGAGGAGATCCGTGAAGAGCTCGCGACCGCGCGGGGGGCGGCGTTGCTGCGGGGGCGGTTGCGTCGTCACGTTCGCTCGTGCGCGGACTGTCGGGTATACGCCGATGGAATCGCGCGCCAGCGCCATCAGCTCGGTGCGCTGCTTCCGCTGGTGCCGTCGCTCGTGCTCAAGTACCGCGCGCTGGAAGAGGCGCTTGGGATCGGCGGCGCGGACCCGGCCACGTATGCGGGCGGGGCGACAGTCGGCGGCGTCGTCGCGAGCAGCGCCGTCGAGATCGCCGGCGGTGGGGTCAAAGCGCTCGCAGTCAAGATGGCAGCCGGTGCCGCACTGCTCGGGGCAAGCGCCGGTGTCGGGGCGTCGGTGATCGGCGTGCCGATCGTTCCCGAAGAACAGACGCCTGCCACCGCGACAGCAGCCCAGGCGACGCAGCGCTCGCTCGCAGATGTGGGGCGGGCAGGCGCCGTCGGCAGCGGCGGGGTCGGCGCGGCGCTCGCCGGCGGATCGCAGGGCCAGCTCGAAGCGGGTCAGGCGGGCACGCGAGGGGGCAGCCGGTCGACGACGTCCACCGGGCAGGGCTCACCGGCGGTTGCTGGCGGCGGGGGTCAGCAGGGTGACCCCGGCCAAGGACTTGGCGGCACTGCTGAAAACGCTCAGCAGCAAGCGACGGGAAGCGATCCGCACGCCACGCGGGGAGCCGCCAGCCAGGAACGCCAGAAGAAGCACGAAGCCAACCCGTCGGGCCAGAGCCAGGAACGCCAGCAGCAGAACAACCAAGAGCTGCGCCAGAGCCAGGAAGAACGCAAGAGGCAGGCTGAAGAGCGCGAACTGCAGAGCAAGGAACGCCAGCGCCAGAGCGAAGAACGCCAGAAGGCGCGCGAGGAACGCCAGCGCCAGCGCGAAGAACACGTGCCGCTGCAGGGATCGGGCGCTCCCAGGAGCGAAGAAGAACTCCGGATCAAACGCGAAAAGCGCGAACGACACCACGAGGAACGCGAACGGGAACCCGAAGAAGGCAAGTAGCTTGAAACGGCTGCCCGCCGGCGCAGACGGCCGCTAGTGCTTGTACTTGAAGCGATCCTTCTTGTTGATCGCGCTGGAGCCCGCTGAAGTCGTGACTACGACATTCACCGCGCCCTTGGTCCCGGCGGGTGAGACAACTGTGATCGACGTGGAAGAGTCGACCGTCACTTCGGTTCCCGCCGTTGCGCCGAACGTCACCGTCGCCGGCGCAGAGAAGCTCGTCCCGGTTATCGTCACCGAAGTTCCCCCGGCCGACGGACCCGTCTTCGGCGAGACACGCGTCACCGTCGGCGGCTGCGCCGCTTTCGCCAGGCGCTGCTGGCAGCCACCCGTTTCGTTGCTCCACTCCTGTTGATACCAGTAGAGATCGCCGTTGATCACCTGGTTGTAGTTCGACCCGTCAGGAGCTTTACCGAGCGGTTCGCCAAATTCGGTCGATTGTTTGAACGTGCGGCACTTGTCACCGACCTCGTTGCCCTTGCTGTCGAACCATGCATTGAGCTCAGGATCGGTCACCGACTCGCTGTGCTCGTGCGCCATCCCGCCGCCGATCGTCGCGTCCGACGCGTTGCCGTTGGGATGTTCTTCACCTGTGTCGCAGTTCGTGCCGTCGACGTAGCCGCTGTCCGCGTAGACGATGACCCCTTTTCCAGCCGGGATATCGCCATGGTAGGAGCAGTAGCTCGCGTGTTTGGTGCCTGCCGAGCACGCGCGACCGGCGGCTTCGAAGCAGCTTTCGACGCCGGGCGGAGTGATCAGGAAGTACTCGTGCTGCAGGTCCATCGGAAGTTTGCGGGCCTGCACGTAGCTGGTGATCTCCGTCCGAAGCTGTTCGTCGGTGAGGCAGATCGGCGCCGCGGAGCAGCCGTTCGCCGGATACGGGTCGGTGTCGCTCAGCGCTCCACCGAAATGTGAGTTGTAGTTGGCGAATTCGGCGGCTTCGTCGCCGTACTGAATCAGCACCGAGTCGGTGTTCTGTTCGCCGCCGCTGTCGTGCGCGAGGTCTTCGAAGTACTTGTCCAAACCCAACTCGTAGCCGCTCGGGTATTCGGAGCCTCCCGTGGGATCCCAGTAGAGGGCGTAGTTGGTGTTCGACGGCATGACGGGACCGCCGTGATATTCCACGGGCTTGCTCGCGCCTTTGCCATTCGGCTGCGCGAGTGCTTGCACGCCAGGTTCGTGATTCGCAACGACCGGTTCATAGCTGAGCGCCTTGCCATGCAGGCGCACGATCACGGCCGACGCGTTCACGCTCGTCACGGCGAGCATCGCGACCGCCGCGAGCCCGACGAGCACTGCGGGGTGCATGCGCAGGCTTGACAGTACGCTCTTCAGGCGGTTGGTCGGCGATACCCGAGCGGCCCTCATTCACTCTCCCCACGTTGTGCTGGTCATGCTGCGTCTCGATTCTAGGTCAAGAGTGCGCCGGGCGCAACGCACGCTAGCTGTGCGGCGTGGAGGAGGTCGGGGTTCCAGCGACCTCCTCCTCGCGCACCCTGGGCCCAGGCTTATTCGACTTCGTAGCTGATCGTGGCGTTGTCTTTCTGCCCGTCGATGCTCGTCG
>DATCBT010000015.1:0-12128 GCA_036511695.1 Solirubrobacteraceae bacterium
TCAGCAGCGCTGACGCATCTACATACGGCACCCACTGGGCGCACGTCGATCCCCATCACATCTGTCCCCGTTGGACTCATGCAGAAACAACCCCTCATCATGCGGTCCGGCCCCTCTCCCTTTACTTCCCCTGCTAAGCGCTTGACACCGATCCCAGGAGGACCAACCCAAACCCAAACCTATCGTTTGCCCGGCAACCCACGCTGGGAAACCGATGCCTGATTAACGTAACTCCACGCGAGGAAAATGTCAAGCCACAACCGGCACAAACTGTTGTGGGGGCTCCGAAATGGCTCTGGGAAGCCAATCTCGCGGAGATCGAGAGGGCGGCTTGATCGTTCGGGAACGTACTGGTTATCGAGCACTGGTCGCGGCCGACAGCGCCCTGACCGGCGAGCAAACATGCCATGCCTGCTCGTTGTGGGCTCGCCGGCGGGCGACCCGGCCGGCAGTTGTGGGGTTGTGTCCCGTTTGGCTCGCCTCGTCGGATCAGAGGACGGAGGCCTTTCCCACGCGAACGACCGGTCATCGGTGGCGCGTGGCCTTCGAGCCCAACTACAAGCGAAGGAGCGAGCCATGCCGGCGAGCAACATCAACCACGTCGTCCTCACCGGTCGACTGACGAGCGACCCCGACCTGCGCGCCCTGCCATCGGGCGGCAGCGTTTGCCGGCTACGGGTCGCGGTCAACGCTCGCCGGCGCGATCAGAGCACGGGAGACTGGGTCCAGAAGCCCAACTTCTTCGATGTCGTCGTGTTCGGCGCCCCGGGCGAGAACGTCGCCAAATACATGCACAAGGGACGCGCCGTAGCGATCGACGGACGCCTTGACTGGCGCGAGTGGGACACCCAAGACGCCCGCCACGCCCAAGCCGTGAGCGTCGTCGCCCGCACCGTGCAGTTCCTCGACAGCCCACCCAGCGGTGGGAATGGCGTCGCCGCGGACGGCGCGGGAGCGCTACAAGGCTTCGCCGCAGAGGAGGAGGAGTCACTGGACGTCGCCGACCAGGACGCGATCGCCGCGGCCGCCGCCACGGGCTGATGGGGACGACGGCGGGCTTGGCGGAGTCCGGGCGAGGAGCAGCGCCGGGCGGGCGAGTTGGCCCGCACGAGGCGTCTGGAAGCCCCGGATCGAGCGTCCCGTCTCAAGCGCGGCCTAGCTTTTGTTGAGGGGCCATCAATCCACGAAAGGGCAAGCGCATGACGGTCAACCTCAACCAGGTGGCGATCACCGGCAACCTCGTACGCGACCCTTCGCTCGTGACGCTCGCAAGCGGTCACGTCTTATGCGAGTTCCAGCTCGCCAGCCACCACCGTAAGCGGGACGAGGTCACCGGCGCGTGGCAGGAGTGGGCGGACTACTTCACCGTCAAGGCATTCAGCTTCCAGGCGCGCACCAGCCACCGCGCTCTCAGCAAGGGCAGCGGTGTCGCGGTCTCAGGACGCCTATCCTCGCGGCGCATGCTCGGCCCCGACGGGGCGCCCCGGCACATCGCCGAGATCATCGCCGAGGCCATCCAGTTCCTCGCCCGACCCCCGGGGAGCTGAGCGCGATGGCGTGCCCCGACTGCCATGCTCGCGCCGCATTGCTCGCCTTACTCGCGCCCGCGATCGAGCGCCTGCAGCCGCTCACCCGCCAGTCGCTGCTCGAGCTGCTCGCGCTCTCCGACGGGCGACTCTGCCGCGCCGTGGGGGTCACGGACATTCGCGGGACGCTGCGCCGCGTGCGGACCAACGATGCCCGTCGCACACCCGGCGCGATCTGCCACGCTGGCGAGGACGAGGGCCCCCGTGCCCCCTCGCGTCGACTCAGTGCCGGCACAAGCGTCACGCCCGCCCGAGGGGCACCGGGAGCGATCTGCCGCCACGACCCCGCCTACCCCGTCGCGCTCGCGCAGCTGGACTCCGCGCCCGCGGTGCTCCACACGACCTGTCAGCCCGAACGGCTGCGCGAGCTGCTCGCCGCGCCCGTCGTCGCCCTGCTCGGAGAGCAGACGCATAGCGGGTACGCACACGAGGTGACGTTCGCGCTCGCACGCGACCTCGCCGCAGCCGGAGTCACCATCGTAAGCGGGCTGCACCAGGGAATCGACGGGATCGCCCACCACGGCGCGCTGCACGCCGGCGGACGCACAATCGCCGTCACCGGCAGCGCACCCGAGATCCCCCACCCCCGCCAGCTCGACCACCTGCACCGCTGCATCCTTCTGCGTGGCGCCGCGATCTCAGAGCTCCCGCCCGGGTTCTCCCCGCCCCGGCCGTGGTGCTTCCTCGCCAGCCAGCGGATCATCGCCGCGCTCGCCAACATCGTCGTGATCGTCGAGGCCGGGGAACGATCCAGCACGCTGCTCGCCGCGCAGGTCGCCGCCGACCTCGGACGCGATGTCGCGGCCGTCCCGGGGCGCGTCACCGACCCCGGCGGACTGGGGACGTTCGCGTTATTGCGGGACGGGGCGCATCCCGTTGGGTGTGCCAAGGACGTGCTGGAGCTGATCCACGGCGCCGGGGCGGGGCGGATGGCGGCGTAGGGGAAGTCGCGGCGGGAGCGCGCGGCCTCAGCCCCACATGTGCTCACTGAACCCAACGGCGGCCGACATGCCAAGCGCGGCATCGCTCGCGCGAGCGCTCACGAGCGCCCCCGAGCTCAGGCTCCCTTCGGGTACCAGCCGCGGCCTTTCTTCTCCAGCTTGCCGCCCTGCTCCAAGCCGGGCAGCAACCTGTAGAGATAGTTCTGCTTGATCCCCATCTTCACTGCCAGCTCGGGGATCGTGATGCCGGGCTGACGCCGCACGAGCGACAGTGCCTGAGTCGCACGCTTACCGCTGCCTTTGCGGCGTCCCACTTTGCCGGCGGGGCGACCCACTTTTTTCCCGCTCCCTTTGGGGCGACCCGGTCCTTTGCGCTCCACCTCGGCTGGCGTGCCGGCGGCCGGCGTGCTGGCCACAGCTGCTTTCGCGGCTTTTTTGCGGGTGCTCGAGCCGCGCGGACGCCCCGGTCCTTTTTTGCGGCGGTGAGTGACGGTTGCGACGACGACCGAGCCGGCCTCAGACGCAGCCGAGCCGATCACACCCGCGAGGGCCACCGCGGCGGCCTCGAGTCGGTTGAACTCGTCCACCACGGGCTTCAGCTCCTTCACCCGATCGGTGATCTCTTTGCGCCTGTCGTCAAGGAAGTCGGACACGGTTACTCCTCGCTTGTCGTCGCTTGTCGTGTGTGAACCCAACCGAACATACACGACGCGGTCTGTATCAAGCAGGCGTCGTTATCTCTTTGTGGTTCCCGACGCATAGCTGACAGCGGCTGTCTCACCCATCCGCTCCGAATCCATCCCGGCTCACGCCGGCGCCCCTGTTGCTTCCTACGGCGCTGCTGATGATCGCCACGGCGCTGCCCGACCACGGCGTCCTGTTTCAGCTCACCTCGACCTTCGTCGGACACAAAGACGTCGACACCCCCGTCACCCATCTCGTGCTCGACCCACTCGGCGAGGACCCCACGATCGAAACCGAAGACCACCCCCCACGAGCAACTCGACCCAACGTACGATCCAAGAGGATGCGCCTACGAGCACATCCACATCCTCATGGAGCACCTGCGCAGACTCGGACACGAGCCGACCATCGACATCCCCGACGGCGCGTTCGGCGAGCTGGAGCACGTCGAGAGCTGAGCGCCGCTCACCCCCCCTCGCTATCTCTCCGCGCCCGTGGCTTCCAGCTCTTCGGCGCGCAGGAAGAACGCAGAGGCACTGACGCCGATGCCCTGCGCGAGCGTGAGCAGGAGGTCGTAGTCTGCGTCGAGGCGCCCCTCCTCCAAGTCCGCGATCCGTGCCTCATCCACACCAGTAGCGCCGGCCAGCTCGCCGGCGCTGAGGCCATGCTGCTCGCGGATCTCCCGGAACGCCCTGCCCAGGAGCAGCAAATCCTTCTCCGACTGCCCGAGCTCAGACATCGATCAGCTCCAGCTCATCCAGACGCCGCGCGGCGTCTGAAGCCCACACCGCGCCGTCCTCCGTATGCACCACGCCCGTCGCCGCCAGATCGGCCACGGCATCATCGAACACGTCCTGCTCGATATCAGACAGCTTGCCCTCCAGCTCCACCCTGGACCACCGCCACTCATGGTCATCGCGCAAGACCTGCAACACGACCGCACGCTCGACGCAACGACCAAGCTCACCACGAACCCTGTTAACTGACCAGCACATAGAAGCTAATCCCTTCTGTGTCGGCCCCGGGCGGTGACAGCCGTGCCGGGGCACTTTCATAGCCATCCGACGGTACGCGCAGGACCCCCGGGAAGTCAAGCTTTCGAGGCAAAGCTGGCGCGAAAACGCTCACCACGGCGAGCCAAACGCCTGTGATGTGGGGTGCAGTCAGCGCTGAAGCGGCCGCTCGACAACAAAGCTTGCGCATCTTGCGTTACTTGCTATAGTTGTGTCAATGGCTGCCTCCACCACATCTACATTTGCCATTGCAGCCAATCGCGGCGCACCCTCCCGCGAGCGCGTGCGCGCATGGCCATCGCTCAGTCAGGCCGCACAGATGCTCGGCCTCTCACTGTCGGCCCTATCGCGCGCGATGGACGCCCAGGAGATCCCCAAGTACAGGCTCGGGGGGCGGGCGCGGAAGATTACGCCGGTGGCGCTGCTCGACCTCGCCGTCGAGTACGGAGCTGACGTCGCGAAGGTCGCCGATGAGGCAATGAGCATCGCCGAGCGCTCAGGTGTGGCCAAGCCTCTGATCGCGGTCACCGAGCAAGACATCGGCGCCTGGTTCGCAGAGCAGGCCACACAGGCCACCGGCCCACAAGAGGACCAGCTCGCGGCGTTGATCGACGCGATGCGCGAGGCGATCGGAGTGGACGCCGCGCAGGACATCCTCGCTCGCGCCGGCGTCACCCCTGCAGGCGCAACAGCCTCGGGGCGCCGCCCTTCCGCGCGCTTACGCTGAGCCGCGCACCATAGAGTTCACGCAGATACGCGGCCAGCGCGCCCTGGCCCTCGACATCGAACAGCAGATCGCCGAGCTGTGCCTCGGCCCGTTTGCGCTCCCGCGATCCGGCCGGCAGTCGCTCAAGAGCCCATGCGCGGTGATCGCTCGCGACATACAACAGCGCGTCAATCAGCAGCTGTAACCCGGTCTCGATTACGAGCTCCTGGGCGGGCGAGACACCCGATGACAGTCGTGGGCTCGCCGCGATCACCAGCAGCGGATCGCACAAGCGCTGGGAGAGATGCCAGCCAAGGACCGCGACTGGCATCTGCCCACTGGGCTCCCCCACGGCGCGGGCGACCAACGTGCGGCCGCGCCCATCCTTCAGACCGCGGTTGACCGCCACGGTGTCCAACGGGAAACGGTAGGCGGCGCCGAACACGCGCGGATAGACGCTGCTGAGCTCCCAGACGGCGCGACGGGACCGCACGGTCGGCGGGCCAGCCGGCACCTTCGCACCGGGCACTGCGACAACGGAGCTCTCGCGCGACTTCTCATCCCAGGCGATGCTGACGGACTTTGACCAGTCGATGTTCGACACCGCGCACATTCTCCACACCGCTCCGGATGAAGCACCTCGACACCTGGCGCTTCAAACCACAGACCCACAAGACGCCGCTCGATCAGTCCCCTCAAGGACACCCAAAACGGCCTGAAAGAAACACGCCCCTACGGGGCTCAAAGAAAAGGCACGGCCCTTCGGGCAATAACGGTAACTGCTGAAGCAGTTACCTCCCCAAAAGCGCAGACCATACGCACCCAAGGGAGCTAAATAGACGTAAATAGCCGGTGATAGCTCGCGATTCACACATTAGCCGTTAATCGCTTGAGGTGTGAATATCGGATCGTTACGTTCGACGGGATGCAGAGCACTCACAAGATTCCCGGAGGCTCTGCGACGACGTGGTCGAAATACCTCATCTCGCAGGCGTCGCGAGGTGACTACTACACCCACGACGGTCAGGACGGGCAGTCCGCGCCGACCCAGTGGCACGGCCCCGAGCAGCTGTTGCGCTCCTACGGGATCGACCCGGCAAAGCAAGTCGAGCTTCAGCATCTGCGCTCGCTGATGCACGGCTTCTCCCCGGTGGACGGTGAGCCGATCCGCCCGGCGGGCTCTGACAAGTCGAGGGTCGCCGCGATCGACCTGACGTTCTCCCCACCGAAGGATGTCTCGGCGTTGTGGGCGACCGCGGACCCGTACCGGCGTGCCCAGATCGAGGCGGCGCACCGCAAGGCCGTGAAGAGCGCCCTCCAGAGAACCGAGCGGGAGGTCGCGCTTGTCCGCAGAAAGACCGACGGCGTCATCCGCTTCGAGCGCTCAAAACGACTGCTCGCGATCGAGGCCGTACACACCTCAAGCCGGCTGGGTAAGGACCAGGACGCCCACGGGATCCCCGACCCGCAGCTGCACAGCCACGTCGCGGTGATCGCGGCGGAACGCAAGGACGGGCAACTCGCGGCCATCGAATCCAAGCAGCTGTTCCGAGCCGCCCGCGAGAACGGCGCCTGGTACCGCTCCGAGCTGGCCGCCAACCTGACGGAGCTGGGCCTGGGGATCGAACGGCGCCAGGGTAACAACGAGCGCTACTTCGCGATCCACGGCGTCTCCAAGGAGCTCTCCGAGCACTGGTCCTCCCGCAGCCAGGACGTAGACCAGGCAGCGCAAATCTTCCGCACCAGATACGGCCGCGAGCCGCGAGCCGGAGAGCTCGACAGCCTCACCCTGGGAACTAGGGGCAGCAAGTCGGCCGCGCGATCGACCGACGTCAACGCTGCCTGGCGAGCACTCGGCGCCGAGCACAACCAGACGGCACAGCGCACAGAGGAACTGTTCAACGACTGGGGCCTTCGCAACGAGCCGAAAGTCGATCTCGCCAAGGAACTGCTCGCCGAGGTCACGCGCGAGAAATCGATGATCACCGAGCGAGAACTGCGCGCCAAGGCATACGAGCTGAGCGCAGGCGTCTGTCGACCCGCCGAGGCTGACCGGCTGGTCAACGAGCTTGCGCGCTCGGGTCAGTTGCTCCGGCTGGAGGGCGATCTGTGGACAACCCAAACACACCGAGACCTCGAGCAGGCCACGCTCGACATCGCAACCGAGCGAGCCACCGAGAACACCGCGCCAATCAGCGACCAGGCCCGCAAGCAAGCCCGTCGAGAGGTCGGGCGAGAACTCCACGGGTCACTCACCCAGGAGCAACGGGAGGCGCTGGAGACGATCACCGGCCCGGGTGGCATCAGCGTGCTGGTCGGCCAAGCAGGAACGGGCAAGGGCGTGGTGATCGCGACCGCCGCACGGGCGTGGCGGCTGGAGGGCAACGAGGTGATCGGCACAGCGATCGCGGGAGCGACCGCGAAGCGACTACAGGCTGACGCGAGCCTCGACCGCTCGACCACAACCGACTCGCTGCTGAACGGCATCGAGAACGGCCACATCCGCCTGGACCGGAACACGGTCGTGGTGATGGACGAGGCGGGGATGGCCGACAGCGAGCGGCTGGCACGGCTGGTGAAGCTCACCGCCGAGCGCGATAGCAAGCTGGTGCTGGCCGGCGACGCGGCGCAGCTCTCGTCGATCGGCGCGGGCGGCCTGTTCAAAGAGATCGAGGGGCAGGTCCCGACAGCAGAGCTGAGCGAAATCCACCGCGCGCAACACGAGTGGGAGCGCAAGGCATGGGAGCAGATCCGGGCGGGAGAACCAGGACCCGCGCTCGCCCAGTACCAAGCAAACGACCGCCTGCACATCTACGACACGCGTGCGCAGGCAGCCGAGGCAATGATCGAGAACTGGGATCAGACCCGCAGAAGCCTCCCCAGCGGTCAGGCGGTGATGATCACCGACGCCTCGAACAAGGAGCGCGATCAGATGAACGCGATGGCCCAAGACCGCCGCGCGCAAGCCGGCGAGTTGGGAGCACACCGGGTCGAGCTCCCCGACAAGCCCTATGGACTGGCGAGCGGCGACGAGGTGATCTTCACCGCCCAACACCGAATCCCCGGCCAGAAACGAGTCGAGAACGGCATCACCGGCACGATCACCCACGCCGCCCATAACAAGGACCGGGTGACGATCAAGACGAAGGAGCGCGAGCCACGCGAGGTTGACGTGGACACCAGCAAGTTCTCCGACCTGTCCCTCGCCTACGCGGTACACGTATACAAGGGTCAGGGCCTCACCGCAGAGACGAGCGGCATCCTGACGGGCGGCTGGCAGACCGACAAGGAGCACACCTACGTCGCCGTCAGCCGCGCGCGCGAGCAGACCCAGATCTACGTCGCCCGCGAGGACCTCGGCGAGCAGGGCCTTGACACCGGCGCGATCGAACGCCTGGCAGAGCGGATGCAGCAAAGCCGCGCACAAGAGGCCTCAGTCACGAAGCAGATCGCCGACCGCGACGAGCCCGATACACGCGAGCACGCCAAGCCGGTCACACCCGAGCAGATCGTCGACCACCCCGATATGGAGCGCTCCACACAGGCCTCACAGCCACCCGAGATCGCCAGCCAGACCGCCGAGCCGACAGTCCAGCAGTCCGCCGAGATCCGCTCGGCCTCCAGCGCGACTCAGGGAACCCAGAGTGAGCTCGATGAGGTGCTCGAGGCACGCCGAGCACGGCAGTTCGAGTGGGAGCGCGCGATCGACGTAGACCGCAGCAGCGACGTGAACGAACAGGCCCAGGAAGCCGCGGCGATCGAACACCTCGCCGAATACCTACGCGGCGAGGGAGCAAGCGAGGCAACAATCACCAAGGAGATCGCCAAAGAGACGGCAGGACGCGAGGCCGACCTGGAGCGCAACACCCAGGCCCAAGCCGAACACGAGCGATACATCGACAAGGTCCTCGAGCAGCAGCGAAAGCGACTACTCGCCGCAGAACAAAACCAGATCAACCACCAACGAGACACCGCAACCGAGCCGCCAGACCACACCGGCCAAGCCAGGGACGCCGACCGCGACCCCTACATCGAACAAGCCATCCAGGACGCGCGCGATCGCCAGCAAGCCTGGGAGCAAGGCATCGACCCAGACCGCGACAACGACCGCGGCTTCGGGATCGAGTAGCAAGCTTACCCGCAACGTGCCCAGGTTCTACATCTATGCAACGACGCTCTACCTGTCCACGCCCCGAGGCCGGGATCTCGCCCGGTCTCGGAGTGGACTCACCGCAACAGGCTGACGAGCGCCGAGGTCATCCGTGACCCCAGGGCCGCAGCGGTCAAGGGCGTCCGGGCGCGTACCTTCAGCGCGGTGCTCGCGGTCCACGAGAGAGCGGAGGTCCGGCCGACTTGCGGGATGCTCCCCGTCTTGCACGTTCGCCTGCGTACTACCTGAACCAGAGCTTCTACGGTAACGTCACGGTCCCGGCTTCTGCCTCGCTGGCCGCTCACACCGCCGCTACCGAGCACTCGCGCCTACCAGCATGTCGAAATCGCGGTGAACCCCGGGTAAAGTAGCGCGCTCCGCTCGTCGATTGGGGATTATGCGGAGAATCGCGAACATCGAGATAGACATGCTTGTGCGACGGGCGCCGTCCACCGGGGAGTTCAAGGACCACCGTGTCGAGGCCGACCAGCGATTGGCGGCGGCGGTCGGATCCTCGCAGGATGCCATTCTCAGCGCGGATCGCGAGGGGGTGATCACCGCTTGGAGTCGGGGGGCTGAGCGAATGTTTGGATATACGGAGCCTGAAGCGATCGGTCAGCCGGTCGGGCTGTTGATCCCGCCTTCGCATCGTGGTGAGGACGGGGGGATTCTGCGCCATGTGCTGGCGGGCGAGCGGGTCGAGAACTACGAGACTGAGCGGGTGTGCCAGGACGGGTCGATTCTGAATGTCTCTCTGTCGGTCTCACCGATCTATGGCCCGGATGGCCGGGTGGTCGGCACGTCCTGGATCGCGCATGACTTGACGTCCGCGATCCGTGCGCAGCAACAGGTCGCGCTGCAGGTGGAGTTGCTCGACGAGGTCGACGCAGCCGTGATATTCGCCGACTCCTCGCTCGTGGTGCGCTACTGGAGTCGTGGCGCGCAGCGGCTCTACGGCTACACCACCGAGGAGGCCATCGGTCGCGAACTCTTTGAGTTGATGGTGCCGGAGGAGAGCCGCTCCGAGGCACTAGAGCTTGAACGCATTGCGCGAGAGGGACGACCGGTCGAGGGGGAGCTCGATGTGCGCGACAAGCAGGGGCGGATTATTCCGGTCTACTTCCGCGTTCGTCCCTTTCCGGAGGGCGACGAGGTTGGGCCGGGCCGGGGCATCATTAGTATCGGGGTCGATATCAGCGCGCGGCGTGAGGCCGAGGCGCTCGCCCGGCGCAGTTTCGAGAAGCAGGAGGAGATCGCGAGCCTCGGCCGGCTCGCCCTCAAGGGAGGCTCGTTGGAGGAGCTCTTTGACCACGCGATCGGCACAGTGTCGCGGGTGTTGTCGAGCGACTGCGCCGAGCTGGTTGAGGGTTCCCCGGGCTCACCGGGCTCCATCGTCAGGGCGGCGGTTGGATGGCCCGATAGGCGCGTGGGTGCGCACATCGCGGGCGAGGAGCGTTCAGGTCCGGGCTATGTGGTGCGCTCGGGTGAGCCGATCCTCGTTGAGGACTGGGAGCAGGAGCGGCGTCTTGTGCCTTCGAGCGAACTGCTCGCTCGTGGTGTGCGTAGCACCGCCGGTGTGCTCGTCGGTGACCCGGGCTCTCCATTTGGAGTTCTCGCGGTCCACTACACGGAACCTGGGGCGGCTCCGCCGGATTGTCTGCCGTTCCTGGATGCGCTCGCGAATGTCCTGGCCGACGCGATCCGCAGCCGGAATTTGCAGGAGCAGATCCGCCACGATTCGCTTCACGACGGGCTGACCGGGCTACCCAATCGGACGCTGTTCCTCGACCGCGTCGGCCATGCGCTGGCCCGGAACAATCGGCACCCTCAGTCGATGGCTGTCTTCTTCATCGACCTCGACCACTTCAAGCTGGTCAACGACAGCCTCGGCCACGAGGCGGGCGATGAGCTGTTGCGCCTGGTGGGCGCGCGGTTTGAGAGCGCGATCCGCCCGAGCGACACGCTCGCGCGCCTCGGCGGCGACGAGTTCGCAGTGCTATGCGAGCAGCTTCCCTCCGAGGCGAGCGCCACTCGCATTGCCAGCCAGCTGATGAGCGCGCTGGAGGAACCGGTTGTGCTCAACGGCCATGGCCACTCGGTCAGTGCGAGCATCGGCATCGCCCTCACCACCACCGGGTCCAGCGCCTCCGATCTCCTGCGCGACGCCGACGCGGCGATGTACCGCGCCAAGGGGGAGGGCCGTGGTCGAGCTGAGCTGTTCGACGAGGAGATGCGCACTCGCGTCCTCGACCGCGTGCGAACCGAGTCGGCTCTCCGTATAGCGCTCGCCGACGAGGATCAAATCTACGTCCTCTATCAACCGCTGGTGTCCCTGCGCAGCGGTCAGATCGTCGGCGCCGAGGCTCTCGCCCGCTGGCGGCACCCCGAATGGGGGCCAGTGTCCCCCGCGGAGTTCATACCGGTCGCCGAGGACAGCGGCCTGATCCACCAGCTCGGCGCTCAGGTGATGCGCCGCGCAGCAAGCGAGTGCGCCGCCTGGCAGGACAATCCAGACTTCGCCGGTATCGCCGTCAACATCTCAGTAAGGCAACTCGTCCAGCCCGACGAGGTGGCGACGCTCGTGCGCGAGGTGATCGCCGCTGAGGGCATCACACCGGGCTTCCTCACGCTCGAGATCACCGAGAGCGTGCTCATCGAGCATCTTGACGACGCGCGGAAAGCTCTGGAGTCGCTCAACGATCTCGGTGTGCGCCTGTCACTCGACGATTTCGGCACGGGCTATAGCTCGCTGAGCTACCTGGCCGATCTACCCTTCCAGTGCGTCAAGATCGATCTTTCGCTGATCGGGAAGATCGTCGCCTCGCCGCAGGCCTCCGCCTTCGCCAACGCCATCATCCAGATGGGCCACGCGCTCGACAAACAAGTGATCGCCGAGGGCGTCGAGACCCTGGAGCAGGCCACTCGCCTGCAGGAACTAGGCTGCAACCTCGCCCAGGGCTACTACTTCGCGAAGCCCATCGCACCCGAGAAGCTCACCGCACTGCTCCAAGACCGACCAAACTGGCTGCCCTTGTCCGGCAGACCAAG
>DATCBT010000016.1:0-102108 GCA_036511695.1 Solirubrobacteraceae bacterium
CAACGTCGGCATCCAGTGGGGCATCTTCTTCGCGCTCGCGGCCGCCGGCCTGCTCGCCGTCGCCGGCTCGAGGATGCGGGCCAGCGCCCGCCCGGAGGCAGAGGCCGCCCCCCCGGCGGTCTTCGCCGACGAAGAGGTCACGGTGGCGCGCCCGCCACGCCTGAAACGGTCTGCCCCGACCCCGGCGCGGGATCGTCCCCGCTACCCGACGACGCCGGGCGAATCGATCGCCCACCGTGGGCAACCCCCGCGCCGGGACTCCGGCCAGCGCGGAGACGCCGAGCAACTGTCCTTCGAGGACCATGCCACGGAGCCCGAGCCGGACGTCGTCTCGGACCCGGCGCCGCGCTCAGCGCCGGACACCGATCAGCGGTAGGCGCCTATCATTGCGCGGACGATGTCCGCCCCCTTACCCCCGGCGCCCGCCTCCGTCGCAGATGTCGCCGCGGGCCTGCGCGCGGTGGGATACCTGCCCGGCGAGTCGACCGCGCTCGTGGCCTTCCTCGCCACCAAGCTCGGTAAGCCCGTGCTCGTGGAGGGACCGGCGGGCGTCGGCAAGACCGAGCTGGCGAAGTCGCTCGCGCGCTATCTCGACCGGGAGCTGGTGCGGCTGCAGTGCTACGAGGGATTGGACGAGGCGAAGGCGCTGTACGAGTGGAACTACCGCAAGCAGCTGCTGCGCATCCAGGCGGAGGCCGACGGCGCCGGCTGGTCACAGGTGCAGGAGGACATCTTCAGCGAGGACTTCCTGCTCGCGCGACCGTTGATGAGCGCGATCGCCTCCGAGCAGCCGGTGGTGCTGCTGATCGATGAGATCGACAAGACCGACCAGGAGTTCGAGGCGATGCTGCTGGAGGTGCTCTCGGACTTCCAGATCTCGATCCCGGAGCTGGGTCGGGTGGAGGCGCGCACGCACCCGGTGGTGCTGCTGACCTCGAACAACTCGCGCGAGCTGACCGAGGCGCTGAAGCGCCGCTGCCTGTACCTGTGGCTGGACTACCCCGAGCTCGAGCACGAGCTGGAGATCGTGCGCCTGCATACGCCCGAGCTGCCGGCGACGGTGGCGCGCAAGCTGGTGGAGGTGATCGGGATGGTGCGCGCGCTCGACCTGAAGAAGCCGCCCTCGATCGCCGAGTCGATCGACTGGGCCCGCGCGCTGCTGCTGCTGGGCGCCGAGGACATCGACGCCGAGACGTTCAAGCAGACGATGTCGGTGATCGTCAAGCACCGGACCGACATGGACGTGGTGGCCGAGCGCGTCGGGCTGAAGCTCCTCAGCGAGCGGCCGGACGCCCCGGCCGGACCCGGCGGCGGCGGTCGTGGCGCCCCCACTGCCGCCCGATAGACCCGGCGCGCAGCCGCAGGAGCCGTCCGGCCCCATCGCGGCGCGCGGGCTGGAGGAGTCATCCGGCGGCATCGCGGCGCGCGTGCTGGAGCTCGGCGAGGAGCTGCGCCGCGAAGGCGTGGCGGTCGGGACCTCGGAGCTGCTCGACGCGTTCGCGGTGCTGCGCGAGATCGACTGGACCGAGCAGGAGGACTTCCGCGAGGCGCTCGCCGCGACGCTCGCCAAGAGCCAGGAGGACCGGCGCGTGTTCGAGCTGGTGTTCGACCGCTTCTTCTTCCGCGCGGTCGAGCTCGCGGCGCTGCGCGAGGGCGTGCGCGAGGGCGACCCGACGCAGCCCCCCGAGGGCACGATCGACCTCGACGAGCTGACCCCGGAAGACCTGGAAGCCCTGCGCGCGCAGATCGCCGCCGCGCTGAGGGACGGCTCGGAGGGGGCGATGCGCGACCTCGCGCGGATCGCGCTCGCCACGTTCGGCCGGCGCGAGCAGGGCTCGGGCGTGATCGGAGTGGACGTCCAGCGCATCCGCCGCGCGCTCGGCCTGCGCACCGAGCCCCAGCCCGACCTGCCCGCCGATGACCCGCGGCGCGAGGGAGTCCCGCGCGCTGCGCTGCGCCGCTTCGAGGCGCTGCTGCGCGCGGAGCTCGAGCGAGGCCAGATCGAGCGCACCGGCAGCCTGCCCCCGGCGCGACCGCTGGGCGAGCTCGACCGGGCGCTGCCGTCCGGACCGCTGGCCGACCTGGCGGCCGTGCACCGGGTTGTCACCCAGCTGCGTCGCCGCCTGGCCACACAGGGCATGCAGGCGCGCGGGCACCGCCGTCACGCGCAGGTGGACGTGCGGCGCACGATGCGCGCCTCGCTGCAGACGGGCGGCGTGCCGGTGGTCCTCAAGTACCGCCCGCGGCGCCCGCGGCGGCCGGAGATCTACGTGCTCTGCGACGTCTCCACGAGCGTGACCTCGGCCTCGGTGTTCTTCCTCTCGGTGCTCCACGCGCTGCACGACTCGTTTCGCAAGATGCGCTCCTTCGTGTTCATCGAGCGCGTCTCGGAGGTGACCGACATCTTCGCGCACGAGCGCAACTTCAAGGCGGTCAGCGAGCGGATCTCAAACGACGCGGGCGTGGCCGACATCTCCGGCTACACCGACTATGGACGTGTCTGGTCGGAGATGCTGGAGCTGGTCGGCGAAGACCTGCACCCACGCGCCACCGTGATCGTGCTCGGCGACGCGCGCACGAACGGCCGCGACCCCCGCGCCGACCTGTTCGCCCAGGTGGCGGCCCGCGCCGGGCGCACGTTCTGGTTGAACCCCGAGCCGCGCCTGTACTGGAACTACGGCGACTCGGTGATCGCGGCCTACGAGCAGTACTGCACAGCGTTCGAGTGCTGGACGACCGCGCAGCTGGAGGACTTCGTGCGCGCGCTCACCCGGCCGGTCAACAGCGCGCTGTAGCATCAGCGGCAGAACAAACAGGGGGGCTGGCGGGCAAGCCGGCTGAGATGGCGCACAGGAGACGATCCCCGGCGCCGACCCTTTGAACCTGTGGGGTAATGCCCGCGGAGGGAGCGAAGTGCCAACCGAACTGCAGCCACGCGCGCACCGAACGACTCGGATGAGTAGCGGCGTGATCGACCCCGCCGGCCCCGGCGAGCCCACCAGCCCCGGCGCCTCCGTCAGCCCCGGCCAGCCCACCAGCCCCGGCGACGGGATCAACCTCAGCGACGTGAGCCGCGCCTACCGCGACCGCCACGGCACGTCCGTGCCGGCGCTCGCGGGGGTGTCGCTGCAGGCCGAGCATGGCGAACTGCTCGCGGTCGTCGGTCCGAGCGGCTGCGGCAAGACGACGCTTTTGGAGCTGATCTGCGGCCTGCAAACCCCCGACGCCGGCGCGATCGCGTGCGCGCCGGCGGCGTTGATGCCCCAGCGCGACCTGCTGCTGCCGTGGCTGAGCGCGGTCGACAACGCGGCGCTCGCGCTGCGCATCGCCCACCGCCCGCGCGCCGAGGCGCGTGCACAGGCGGCCGAGCTGTTCGCCGAGCTGGGGCTGGCGGACTTCGAGCAGGCTCATCCGCACGAGCTCTCCGGTGGCATGCGCCAGCGCGTGGCGTTCCTGCGCACGCTGCTCTCCGGCAAGCCCGTCCTCTGTCTGGATGAGCCGTTCGGGGCGCTCGACGCGATCACGCGCGCGGAGATGCAGGGGTGGCTGGGGCGCGCTCTCCAGCGCGAGCCGCGCACGGTCGTGCTCGTCACCCACGATGTCGAGGAGGCCGTCGTGCTCGCCGATCGCGTCGCGGTGCTCTCCCCCCGCCCCGGGCGTCTGCGAACAGAGATCCAGGTCGACCTCCCCCGGCCACGCTCGCGCACCGACGCCCAAGTGGTTGCCCTGCGTGAGCAGGCTTTGACGGCGCTCGGACTGGACGAGTCGTGAAACGCCGCGCCTTGGATGTCCTGCTTCCGCTGTTGCTCGTGGCGATCTTGCTCGGCGCATGGGAGCTGTATGTGGATCTGGGAGGGGTGGACCCGGCTGTGCTCCCAGCCCCCCACGCCATGGCAGCGTCATTCTGGAACAACGCCGGCCTGATCTGGGCCAATTTCAGGGTCACCGCCAAGGAGGTGGTAATCGGGCTGGCGCTGGCGCTGCTAAGCGGTTTCGCGGTGGCCGTGGCGATCCACATGTCCCCCCTGTTTCGCCGCGCGGCGTACCCTCTGGCGGTCGGCTCTCAGGCGATCCCCATCCCGGTGGTCGGCGTGCTGTTGGTCTTCTGGTGGGGCTTCGGCATCTTTCCCAAGCTCGTTGTAATCACCCTGATCTGTTTTTTCCCGGTCCTCGTCACGACCGTCGACGCACTCGCTGCCGTAGATCCCGACCAGCTCAAGCTGCTGCGCACATTCGATGCCACACGTTGGCAGGCATTCCGCTTTGCAGAGCTACCAGCAGCATTGCCGGCCGCGATCAGCGGCGCACGGATCGCGCTTGCGGTTGGCGTGATCGGCGCCTTCATCGCCGAGGTCACCACCGCCACCACCGGACCGCACCCCGGCCTGGGTCGCCAGATCACCACCGATATCGGTTTTCAGAGCGCGAGGGCATACGCCGGTACGGCGGTGCTGTTCCTCTTCGCGATCGCCTGCTTTTACACCCTTTCCCTGCTCGAGCGTCGCCTGGCGCCGTGGGCCAACCAAGCAAGAGGAGGCATCAGTTGAGCGTCTCATCCGCCGTCCGGAGCGTCTCGTCCACCGTCCGCCGCACCGCGATTCGCACCGCGATTCGCACCGTGCTCCTGGCCGCGCTCGCGGCTCTCGCCCTGACCCTGTCGGCCTGCGGCGCCAAGCAGGACACGATCTCGACGGCTCACACCAAGCCCTTCACGGTGATGCTCGACTGGTTCCCCAACGCCGACCACGCGCCGCTCTACTCAGCGCTCGCGTCCGGCGACTTCCGCGCCGCGGGGCTCGACGTAAAGCCGGTCATTCCGGCCGAAACCGCCGAACCGCTGAAGCTGCTGGCGGCGGGCAAGGTCGACATGGCGATCTCCTACGAGCCCGAGCTGCTGCTCGCCCGCGACGAAGGCCTGAAACTGGTCTCGATCGGTGCGCTCGTCCAGCGGCCGCTGACGTCGATCATCGCGCTGCCCTCTCAGCACATCAAGAGCGTCGCCGATCTCGCCGGCAAGACCGTCGGCACAGCGGGCATCCCCTATCAGGCGGCCGAGCTGAAGTCTGCTCTGCAGAGCGCCGGTGTGAACCCGGCCTCAGTGCATGAAGTGAACGTCGGCTTCAACCTGGTCCCCGCGATGCTCTCCCGCAAGGTCGCCGCGACGCTCGGTGGCTACTGGAACTACGAGTCGCTCCAGCTCCAGCTGCTGCACAAGCACCCCGTCACGATCCCCGTCGACCAAGCCGGCGTGCCGACCTACAACGAGCTCGTGCTCGTCGTGCGCGAAGACGAGGCGCACTCGCGCGGCCAGGACCTGCGCGCGTTCCTGCAGGCCCTCTCCCATGGCGAGCGCACCGTACGAGCCAATCCGGCGGCCGCCGCGGCGCTCGTCGTCAAGGCCAACCCCTCGCTCGAAGGAAAGCTCCAGCTCGCCTCGATCGAACAAACCTTGCCCGCGGCCCTGCCGGCCGGCGGCAAACCCTTCGGGTATCAGAGTCCCACAGCCTGGGCAGCCTTCGGCAGCTGGATGTTCGCCCACGGGCTCATCCACCGCGATCCGAACACCGCCCTGCCGCCATTCACCAACGAGTTCCTGCCAGGGGAAGGGATCGCGGCCGGGTCGCTTTAAGGTGGTCGCGCGGCAGCCCTCGCCGCCGCGGTCTGAGTCGACTCCTGGCTACAGGCCTCCCATGTGCACCGCGGCCAGACCGGCCCACTCGCCGTAGCCGGCAAAGAACTCGCGCACCTCGTGCTCCTGCGCGCGGGCTCTCGGGTCGCCGCCGCTGAGGCTGCGTCCGACCAGCTTCAGCAAACCCACGTCTCCCGCCGGTAGCTGGTCGTGGCGGGCCTGACCGCACAACGCGAGCATCTCCACGGTCCAGGCTCCGATTCCGGGGATCTTCCGCAGCCGCTTCCAGCCGTGCTCGTGATCGGCGCTCTTCAGGTCGATCCGTCCGCGCGCCACCTCCTTGGCTGCATGCACCAGCGTCAGCGCGCGGTTGCCAGCCAGATCGAAGGACTGCAGCAGCGCCGGCGCCGTCCGCGCCAGGGCCTCTGGCGTCGGCAGGTCGCGCAGGCCGTCGCCCCATCCCTCCCCGCCGACCTGGCGGCGCCCCAGGCGAGCGATAATCCGGCGCTCGATCCGCGCCGCGCGCTCGTACTCGATCAGCTGCTCGCACACCGCCCAGGCCAGCGCCTCCCACGGCTCCGGCCGGCGGCCCACCCGCAGCCATGGGCGTTTGCGCACCGAGCTCCCGATCAGCCGGTCATTGGCAAAGCGGCGGTGAAAAGCGCTCAGGTCGTCGTCCACGCCCAGCGCGAACCGCATCCTTTCGATGCCATACCTCGCGGCCGTCTCCGTTCGTGCACGCGCGCCGAACAGGACGTTCTCCGAAGCCGTCTGCGCGATCCGCACCACCACCGGCTCGTCCTCCTCGTAATGCAGAAGCCGCTCCAACACCCCGCCGCGGTGGCGCAGCACACCGTCCATCCCGCTCCGCCTCGCCAGACGAAAAGAGCCCACCCGCCCCGCTGGGCACACCTCCTCGCGCAGCTCGACCAAGTCGCTCAGCGCTCGGTGCCGCCCAGCAAGTGCACGTCCACGAGCAGCGATCTGCTGCCGACGATCTGCAAAAGCTCGCCCGCCCTGTTCACCGTTCGCGCGTCCTTGCGACTTGCCTTGCCCAGTCGCTTGGCGCGGCGGCCCTTCGCCAAGGCCGGGCGCCTGCGCCGATGCACAAGACCGACGACCGCCGCCCCAGCGACGAATCCCCCGGCCGCCACCGCGGCCGCCTGCACGGCCGGCACGACGGCGCTGCCCGAGCCGCGGCCGCTCGAAAGCGCGTGCGCGCTCGCCGCGCTCTGAATCACGGTCGGCTCATCCGCGAGCACCGGCAGGGCATCCACTTCCTCGGTATCACCCATCCGCCGAAGTGTAGGGGGCAGGCCAGATCGCTTCACGCCCAGACCGGTAGGGGCCAGGCCAGGCCCCTTCACGCCCAGCCATGGTCACATGGGGATGAGCGTGTGACGAAAGCGCCCGGCAACGCCCACCAGCTGCGACCGGGCCGGCGCGCGCCATACGGCCACGCGCCGAGGCTCGTCCCCTCCTACAACACCCGCTCGTAGACCCGATAGCGCTTGACGACCTCGCCGCCCATCGCTTCCATGCCGCGGTTCATCGCCGTGTTCGTCTCCAGGATCCAGCCCATCTCCCCGCCCTTCTGCGGCCGTGCTTCAGCCGCGTCGAAGTGCAGCTGATAAAGCTTTGCCGCCACGCCCGTGTGCTGGTGCTCCGGCTTGACGCCCAGGAAGCCCACGCGTACCCGATCGGTGATCCGGCTCTTGTTCAGGAAGTGCCACCAGCCGAACGGCAGGAATTTGCCCTTCATCTTGGCCAGCACCTGGTTGAGATCGGGGAAGGTCATCGCCATGCCCACCACCTCGCCCGTGTCTTCTTTCTCGGCGATCATGCACCAGTGCTTGTCGAACACCAGCTGTATCTCCTGCGCATACGCGTTCAGGTCCTTCTTTGAGTACGGCACGAAGTCCCAGTTCTTCGACCACGCGGCGTTGTAGACCTCGGCGAAGGCGTCCATGTCTTTGCGCAGCTGCCAGCGGCGCATCGGGCGCACCCTGATCCCGTGCTCTGACTGCGCCTTCTCCGCCAGCTCCCAGATCACCGGCAGCACCCTCTCGCGATCGACGACCTCCAGTTTCCACATCAGCAGGTCCATCGCCTTGCTCATCCCCACCCCCACCTGCTCCATGCGCTGCTGGTAGTAGGGCGGGTGCCAGGGCTGCTTGATCATCGGGCGCAGATCGAAGCCCTCGATCAGGATGCCGCTCTCTTCGTTCATCGAGAAGTCCGCCGGGCCCACCATCCGCTCCTTGCCGCGCGCGCTCAGCCACGCGGCCGCGGCATCCAGCAGGGCTTTCAGCACCTCCTCGTCGTCCTCGAACTCCAGGAAGCCGAACCAGCCCCAGTTCTTCTTCTGGTAGTCGTTGAACGCGTGGTTGACCTGGGCGGTGATCCGTCCCACGACCCGTCCGTTGCGCCGGGCGAGGAAGTATTCGGCTTCGCCGTGGCTGAAGAAGGCGTTCAGGCGCCGGTTGAGAAACAGCCAGCGCTCGAGCTTCGGCAGTGCAATCCACAGCGGGTGGTTAGCATGCAGTCCGAACGGCAGATCGATGAACGCTTTCAGGTCCCGCCTGCCCGAGACCGGTGTGACCTGGACGCTCGCTTGCTCAGACGCGCTCACAAGCCCAGACCCTATATGCCCACTGCGACAGACGCCTCCGCGACACCCGCCGACGACCCGCCCGTCGTGCATCCGTCAGACGTCTTCGCCAAGGTCCGCGGTCACGAGCGTGAGCAGCTGCTGCGCGCCGCGCGCGAGGCCGACCTGCTGCCCTACTTCCGCACGGTCGAGTCGCCGGCGATGCCCGTGGTCGAGATGGAGGGCGCGCCGCGGATCATGCTCGCGTCGAACAACTACCTCGGGCTCACCGCTGATAAGCGCGTGATGAAGGGCGCCGAGGATGCGCTGCACCGCTACGGCACCGGCCTCACCGGCTCGCGCCTGCTCAACGGCACCACCCCCCTCCACCTCGAGCTCGAGCGCGAGCTCGCGCAGTGGATGGAGACCGACGACGCGATCGTCTTCACCACCGGCCACCAGGCCAACGTCGGCACGCTCGGGACGCTCCTCGGCCCCGGCGACACCGTGATCGTCGACTCCGGCGATCACGCCTCGATCCTCGACGGCGTGCTCCTCTCCAAGGCCAAGATGCGCCCCTACCGCCACAACCGCATGGACAAGCTCGAGCGCGCCCTCGCCCGCGCCGAGCAGGACGGCGGCGGCGTCATGGTCGTCGTCGACGGCGTCTTCTCGATGGAGGGCGACGTCGCGCCGCTGGTCGACATCACCGAGCTCTGCGCCCGCTACGGCGCGCGCCTGATGGTCGACGAGGCCCATGGCGCCGGCGTGCTCGGCGCCCGTGGCGCCGGCGCCGCCGAGCTGCTCGGGATCGAGGACCGCGTCGATTTGCGCATGGGCACCTTCTCCAAGTCCTTCGCCGCCTGCGGCGGCTTCCTCGCCGGCCCGGCCGAGGTGATCGACTACCTGCGCATCTCCTCCCGCGCCTTCCTCTTCACCGCCTCCGCCGTCCCCGCCGCTTTGGGGGCGGCGCTCGCCGCGCTGCGCATCATCCGCTCGCCCGACGGTCCGCCCCTGCTCGCCGCCGTGCTCGAGCAGGCGCGCTACCTCGCCGACGGCCTGCACGCGCTCGGCTACCGGGTGCTCAGCGGCGAGCCGGTGCGACTGGGCCCGGGCGATGACGCTCCCCTGGAGACCGTCGTCACGCCGATCGTCCCCCTGCTCGTCGGCGACGACTGGAAGGCCGCGCTCCTCTGGCGCGCCCTCTACGACGGCGGCGTCTTCACCAACTGCGCCCTCCATCCCGCCGTGCCGCCGGGAGGGGCGCTGCTGCGCACCAGCGTGATGGCCACCCACGACCGCGCCGTGCTCGACCGCGCGCTCGAGGTCTTCGCCCGGGTGAAGGTCCAGTTCGAGGCCGAGCACGGTCCGCTGCCGGGCCCAGACGCGCTCTGAGCCCGCGTCGGCCACACGACTCCGCCATGAGCGCCTCGCTCACCGGCCCGAGCCAAGCTGCCCGGTCCTCGGCCTCGCGCGAGCCCGGTCCTGGGCCTCGCGCGAGCCGAGTTCCGCTTGTCCATTTCTTCACAAGTCTTTACAGCAAGAAAAAAGGTCGCTTCTAGCGTACGAACCGCCCGCGCGCTGTTGACCGGATACCCCGCTCTCACGTAGCTTCGTTGAGCGCTCTGCATGACCGTCTGAAGTTCGTCCGAGCAGCACCGAGGAGGGGCAAGGTGCCGGGTCGACCGCGACTCCTCGCGGACTACTGCCGACGGCCGTGGCGAGCGCATACTCGTAAAATTCAAGCAAGGATGTTGTCGCCGCGGAGTTCGTAGCGGCAACGGGGAGAATGCGCACATGAACGCGACAGCGACGATAGCCCCTGCCGAAACAGCGACGGTAACCCCTGCCAACCGACCGACCGGCCTGGGCGGACCCGTAACCCCTGCCAACCGACCGACCGGGCCGGGCGGGCCTCAATACATGCGCGCGCTCGAACGCGCCAACAAGGTTCGCCTCGCTCGCGCCGAGCTCAAGCGCCGGGTGGCCCTCGGCGAGCTCGACGTCGCCGCGGTGATCCTCGACTGCCCCTGGGAGACCCAGAGCATGGCCGTCGCCGACCTGCTCATGAGCCAGCGCCGCTGGGGTCAGACCCGCTGTCGCAAGTTCCTCGCCCAGATCGCCATGTCCGAGAAGAAGACCGTCGGATCGATGACCGAACGCCAGCGTCGCACGCTCGCCGCGATGCTCACCGCCGTCCCCCACAGCCCCGATCAGCTCACCGAACTCGACCCTTTGGTCGATCCTCGGCAATACCAGCCGCCGCCCAGCCGTGTTCCGCACGAGCGCCGCGCGATGGCGCTCAGTCGCTGAGGAGTCCGGGACCGCGCGGTGCGCGGCCCCTACGACCGATTAAAACCCACCCACCCCGGGGTCACGCGTTCGCGTGACCCCTATCCCTAGGGACAGCCGGAGGAGAGCTTTACGTGCCACCAACCGGCGAGCATGCCGATCAGACCGAGCCGCGGGCGCACCTCCCACACCCCGCAGCCGCCCTGCCCGAGATCCCGCACCGGTAGGCGCGCGAACTTGTAGCGGCCCGGTTCGAGCTTGATCCGCTCGAGCAGCTCGCGCGAGGCGCGCTCATGCTCGACCCGCCTGGCCGCCAGCCGGCGCAGATTCTGCGCGCGCCCGGCCAGTCGGTCGCGCATCCGCTCCAGCTCCTCCAGCGTGAGCAGGCACGGGCCGCCGATCTCTGCGCTCTCGACGCCCCGAGGCCGGGCCGACGAGGCATGCGGGAACTCTGCGGGGGAAATCTGCGCGAGCCCTGCCGGTGAGATATGCGGGAACGCGTCGGCGACGATCGCCGAGCACTCGCGCTCGAGCCTCCCGATCTGCGTCCTCAGAGTGTTGCGTGCGGCGCGCTCACCATCCTGCCCCCGACCGAGGCCTGAAGGGCGGACGATATCCGCGATCCTCGATCGGTCACGATCTATGACTAGGCCGGACTGGGTCACACCCGTCTCCTCCTGCTGGTCCTCCTGGCGCCGGAATCGACGATTCTACCAGTGCGCTCACCTGAAGTCACCGCTGTTCCAGCGCCGCGCAACAGGTCCACAGCGCCTCCTCCACATACAGCGAGGGCACGCCGGCCACCTGGACCGCGAACAGCGTCAAACGACGCGTGCCCGCGCCGGCCTCATGGCCCGGGGCCGGCGCGTCGAACAGGACCGCCAGCGCCGCCGAGGCATCCGCCACCACCAGCCGGCCGGCCGGCAGCCGCGAAGCGCCGGCGGACCGCCCCAACGGCTCGCCCTCGCTGCTCGGGCGGATGCCCAGCGGGCCGTCCACGGCCTCCCCATCGAACGCCCACACGGGCACGCCCGTGTCCACCAGCGCGATCAGCAGGACGTCCTCGAGCAGGCCGCCGGAGAGGAAGCCACCGCGCAGCATCCGCTCGAGCGCCGCCGCCTCGATCGGCGTATGCACCACATCCGGGTCGAGGCCGATCTGACGGAAGAAGACCCGGTAGGCCGCCGGCACCGGCTCGCGCCGGATACCCACCGCGCGCGCCCCCCGGAAACGGTTGGACAGTTCCTGCAGACGGCCTTCGATCCCCGCCGGCGAACCGGCCGTGACCGAGCCAGACCGACCGACTCGCGCCCGCGCGACCACCAGCCGCAGCTCCGGCAGCTCCTGCTCGACCTCCCGCGCACGCCATCCCAGCTCCAGCTCGGGGCCTCCTGGCTCTGGCGTGGAAGGCGGATCGGGCTTCACTGCGCCCGTGGCCTCCAACCGCGCGCGCGCGCCGCGCGCACCAGCTCGCTCACGCGCGCGCGCAACACCGCCGGCGAGGGGCGCGCAACCAGCGCCCTGCTCTGTGCGATCCCCCCCGGATAGAAGAAGCTCACCTGCGGACAACTCGCCAGCTTGTAGAGAGCCGCCAGCGCGCCATCGCGATCGAAGCCGATTGGGATGCTCAGGCTCTGCGCTCGCACCAACTTGCGCAACTGGCCTCGATCTCCCTTGATCGCCACCCCCGCGAAGCGCACGCCCGGGAACGAGGGCGCGAGCGCCTGGAGGTCATTCAGGATCTTCGGGCACGAGCCTCCGTTGACGAACAGCGCCAGCACGACCGGTCCCTGTTCGTACAGTTCGCAGATGTTCAGGATCCCCACGCCCCGCACCGAGCACGCGGGGCGCTTGCCCGCCGCGCCCTCGTTCCCAGGGGTGGCGACGTTGGCATCTCCGTTCACCGCCCCCAGCGCGAGTGGCACTGCGAACGGCGCCAGCATCTGACCGGGTTCGATGCCGGCCACCCCGTTCGGCTTCGTCAGCGCTGTGTTGATCGTTATCAGGATGACAATCAGCAGCGCGAGCACGCCGATGTAGCGACCGTACCGTGGGCGGGTCGGCTCAGACGGACTCATGGCGCGTCTGTCCATGCCGGCGGATCCGGTGCAAGCCCGGGACACGAACGGCGATCGCTCGTGGCCGCTCGGCGATCAGCAGTGCCGCGGGCAGCGCCACCAGCACGCCCACCAGCGAGACGCTCAGGTCGATCAGCGTCACCAGGCCGAAGTCGCGGAGCATCTTGATATCCGACAGCGCCAGCACGCCGAAGCCGGCGATCGCCGTCACCCCCGAGGCCGCCACCGCGGCGCCCGTGCGTCTATAAGTGTGGAGCAGCGCCTCGATCGCCGTCTCTCCCCGCAGCCGCTCCTGGCGGTAGCGCTCGGACAGCAGCACGCTGAACTCGGTCGAAATCGCGATCACCAGCGCGCCCAGCGTGACCGACATCGGGTTCAGCGGCACCCGCACCGCGAACAGGATCAACGCCGACCATCCCGTCGCCAGCGCGATCGGCGCGAGCGGCACGAGCGCCCGGCGAAGATCGCCGCGGAAGGCGCTCAACAGCACCAGCGCGACCGCCGCCAATCCCGCCAGCAGCGTCTCCAGGCGTCGCCACGGGGACGCCACCTGCGCGCCCGACTGGGCCGCCAGCACAGGCAGACCAACCAGCCGGGCACTCACCCCCGCGGGTGGATGCAGGCTCGAGCGCATCGTTTCGATCACCCGCTGCTGTTCTGCCAACGGCATCAGCCGGATCCCAAACGCCAGCGTCGCCACGCGCCGATCGGCCGTGATCACGTCCTGGGAGAAGTACGACGGGATCGCGGCGAGCAGACCCTGCACATCGCCCCGCGTGAGCTTCTGAGCTTTGGTGGAAGAGCCCGCGAACAGATCCGGCAACGAGAAGGCCGGGCAAAGCCGTGCCTTACCGCAACCGCGCGTGACGCTATAACCAAAGCGCTTCAGCACAGCGCTCTCATACGAGCTCATCCATTCGATCGTCGCCGGCTTCGTCAGGTCCTTCGCGCTCACCATCAGGTCGATCTCACCCCCGACGCCCGTCGCACGCTCGAGCGCGTTCAGGTTCTGCAGCGATTCCAGGTTCTGCGGGACCAGCTTGGTGATGTCGGTCTCCACCCGCGTCTGCGTATCCAGCCCCCAGCCGAGCGCCGCCAGCGCAAGCCCCACGCCCAGCAGGCGCCCCGGCCGGCGCACCGCCTCGACCAGCGCGGCCCTCATCACGAAGCGATTGACCGGATTGTCCAGCAGCAGCTCGCGCGCGCCACGCCAGGCGGACCCGACGCTCGCATCGAACGCCTCGCGCGCGCGCACACCCGCCTCGCGCGCGCGCGCACCCACGTTGTGAATGCCACTTCGTGGGTAAACGCCACCTCGTGGGTGAACACCACCGCGTGGGTGAACGCCACCGCGTTGGGCGCCACTTCTCTCCTCCGCTCCACCTCGCCTCCCTGTCGCTCCGACCGAGCGGCGATCGGCCAGCACAAGCGCGGCCGAGCCCGCCGTGAGCGCACAGATGAAGGCGATCACGACACCCACCACGAGCAGCAGCCCGAAGCCACGCACCATCGGCACCGGTGAGAGCAGCAGCACGAGCATCGCCCCGACGCTTGCGATGCCGGCCGTGGCGATCGTCGGCGCTCCGACCATCGCCGCGCGCCCGACGGCCACCCGCGCGTCCTCCACGCCTTCGGCAAACGCCTCCTCCACGCGCGACTGGAACTGGATCTCGTAGTCCACAGCGAGACCGACCAGCACCGGCAGCACCGCGATCGCGGCGACCGTCAACGACGCCCCCACGATCGACAGCGCGCCAAACGTGAGCGCGGCGGCGAGCAGGGCGATCCCCAACGGCAGCAGGCGCGGGCGCCCGCGGAAGATCAGGCTGAGGGTGCCCGCCATCACCAGCATCACGGCCACCAGCAGCAGCTCGATCGAGTGCGTGATCGCCCCCGTCAGATCCGCGACGAGCACCGGCTCGCCCGTCACCAGATAGGTCTCCCCGTGCTGTAGCCGCCACTCCTTCATCCCCACCACCTGGCGGATCAGCGAGATCGTGTGCGTCCGCTGGCGTTCGGACAGCCCGGCCTTCAACCGCACCGACACCAATGCCGCTTCGCGACTCGGGAACAGGTAGGCAAAGCGCTGCTTCGGCGTGCCCGCCGGCTTGCTCGGGTCGAACACCAGCGTCGAGACGAAGCTCGGATCGTCCAGGCTCGGGCGGGTGGTGAGGTGGTACTGGAGCGCCAGCGTCGCGAGCCCCTCCTTGAAGCGCGCCATCGTGATCGAGCTCGCCTGCCTGCCGAGCTTCTGCGCCGCTTCGGCGCTTTCCCCGCGCGCGAGCGCGGCTTCGCTCACCACCTTTTCAGCCTGCTTGGCCTCCGCTTCGGCCTGCTTGGTCTGGACTGTCAGCTGTTCGTCGATCTGTTCGGCGGCCTCGTTGATGAACGTGCCCGGACCGAACACCACCTTCACCGTTTGCGCTTTCGCCAACTGCCCGCATGGCCCACTCTCGCCACCCTCGCCCGCGAGCCCCTGGGCGGGGACGTTGCCCGAGAGGCATCCCTCCATTCCCACCAGCCGGTCGATGTCCGAGCTCAGCACCAGCTGCTGCAGATCGCCTTTCACCAGCACCGCGATCGGCTCTTCGCCGAAGCTCTTGTAAAACTGCTGGGTGTCCTGGTACGCGGGGCTGGAGCTCGACACCAAGGTGTTCGTCGCCGCCGTCGGATGCAAGCGCAGCGCGAAGGCCGCGCCCGCCACCCCAAGCACTCCCGCGAGCACCACCACCAACAGCGGCCTACGAGTCACGCCACCCGCCAGGGCGGCCAAGAGCCGACCGGTCAAGATCGTGGTTCTAGTAGATGCACAGACCTATTCTGGCGTCGCTGGGGGGCCACGCGGCGCCGCCAGAACGCGCCGGGCTTACTCCATACCAAGTGGACCCTGCGATGCGCCCGCGAGGAATTGGCGGACGAACGGGTTCTCGCTTGCGAACAGCTCAGACGCCGGCCCCGATTCGACGATCCGGCCCTTCCAGAGAATCGAGATGTGCTCGGCGACGCGGCGCGCGCTCATGATGTCGTGGGTGATCACCACATACGCCCCCCCGTTCTCGGCGTGAATTTCCTTGATCAGCTCGCACAACAGCGCGGTGCGCACCGGATCGAGGCCCGAGTCGGGCTCGTCGAACAGCACGATTTCAGGGTCGAGCACGAGCGCCCGCGCGAACCCCGCGCGCTTGCGCATCCCACCGGACAGCTCGTTGGGCATCTTCGTGCCCTCGCCTCCCAAGCCAACCTCCTTCATCCGGCGGCTGACGATCTCCTCGATCTCCTCTTCGCTCTTCTCCGTGTGCTGGCGCAGCGGGAACGCGACGTTGTCATACAGATTCATCGACCCGAACAGCGCGCCGTCCTGAAAGAGAACGCCGAACTTCTTGCGCAGCTCGAACAGCTCGGCGTCGGGCAGGCTCGGGATCGACTCCCCGTGCACGATCACATCGCCCTGATCGGGGTAGAGCAGACCGACGATGTGCTTGATGCACACCGACTTGCCCGTCCCCGAGGGACCCAGGATCATCGATATCTGTTCCTCGGGAATCTCCATGTTCAGGCCGCGCAGCACGTGATTGCGCCCGAACGACTTGTGCACGTCGATGAACTCGATCGCGGCCGGCGCCTTCGAGGGCCGGCTGCTCCCCGTGTGGAGGCGGAAGTCCTCCTCCTCGCGCGCGGTCTCGCTCGGGTCGGGCTCGAAGACGACGCCCACGGATGCGGGCTCGCGCACCTCCTGCTCGTCGCCTGCCGCCTCGGCGGGGGCGTAGTCGGCCTCGCCGCCAGGCTCGACCGGCGCCGGGTGATGCTCGATCTGCTCGTAAGACTCCCCGGGCGGGGTCGCCTCCTGCCGCTCTCCAGGTCGATCCTCGCTCATGCTCAGCCCCCGATTGGAGCTCGCGCGCTGGTGCCCCAGAAGATCTGCGTGCCGAGCATGCCGATTATGTGCACGAGCACGATGTTGAGCACCATCGACTTGGCGGTGGCTCTACCCACGCCCACGGGCCCACCACTGGCGTTGTAGCCGTAGTAACACCCCACCAGCACGATCGCCGTGGCCATCACCATCGCCTTGATCAGGCTGTATAAGAAGTCAGGCGGGTTCTGGAACTGCCAGAAGATCAGGAAGTACCCGCCCGAGGAGACAGCTCCCACCTGCTGGACGACCGCGATGTAGGAGGCCAGAAACGCGGCGCCGATTCCGGCGAGGTACATGAACGGCAGCACCAGCCAGGCGGCGAGCAGGCGCGTGGCGCACAAGAACGTCACCGAGTCGATCCCCATCACCTCGAGCGCATCGATCTCGTCCGAGATCCGCATCGCGCCGAGCTCGGCCACGATCCCCGTGCCCACCTTCGCCGCCATCATGTAGCCGAACGCGTACGGGGTGATCTCGCGCAGGTCACACCAGGCGGTGAACACGCCCGAGTAGGCGGGCGCGCCCTGAGCCTCGGTGAAGTACGCACCCTCGATCCCGCACTCCAGGCCGAGGATGAACATCAGCGCCCAGATGATCAGCGTCGAGGAGATGATCAGGATCCCCGACTGGCGCAGCGACTCGCCGAAGAAGCGAAACACGCGCAATCCCCACACATCGCGCACGATGTTGCCGGTGAAGCGGGTGATCTCGCCCGACGCGCTGATCCATTCGCGCGGCTGTGCAAGCCATTCGTTCATTACTTGATCACCAAGATCTCTGGATGTGTCGCGAGCAGCGTCTGGGTGAAGACGTAGTCGAACGCGAAGATCGCCAGGAACGTGACCACGACCGCCTGGTTGACCGCGCGACCGACGCCCTCGGCGCCACCGGAGGCGGTCATTCCCTTGTAGCAGCAGACGATCGCGATGATCGCCCCGAACAGCGTCGTCTTCAGCACCGAGCCCCACAGGTCGGTCGTCGAGGCGTTCGCGAACAGCGTCGCCCAGAACGGCCCCAGCGGCTGGCCCTTGACGAGCTCGGCGAGCAGGCCGCCGAAGATCCCGAACAGCAGCGCGTAGATGTTGAACAGGCCGGTCACGATCATCAGCGCCAAAAAGCGCGGCACGACGAGGTTCTTGACCGGGTCCACGCCGAGCACCTGCAGCGCGTCGAGCTCCTCGCGGATCTTGCGCGCACCCAGGTCTGCGGTGATTGCCGTGCCGGCCACACCCGCGAGCACGATCGCGGTCACGTTCGGGCCGATCTCGCGGATCGCCGCGAGCACGAAGATCCCACCGAGACGATCGAGCGCACCGAAGATTTCAAAGAAGTTCGCTGCCTGCAGGCCCGGGGCCGCATAGCAGAGGGCGACGGTCGAGACGAGCAGCGGGAACCAGCACAGCCGCACCGCGAACAGGAATTGTGAGACGAACTCGCCGCCATACGGATACGGGGGACGCAGAGCGGACCAGATTGTCCGACCCGTGAGGATCATCATGTCCCCGACTTCCTCCAGCAGGTTCCTCGTCGGGAGAAATGCCCGCTCAGCGGCGCTTCGAACCATCTCTGCTTCCCCTCCTCGGGTGACGATCGACGGCGCCCGGAACTCTACGCCATGCGTCCCCCGTATGCCACCTACTGCCGCCTACTGTCGCACCTAGGATCGACCCCGATCCTCGCCACTCCCGTGAGGAGGCGACGCCACCGCCGCTGGTATCGTGGCCGGATCGTGAGGGGGAGGTCTGTCTTTCCGTTGGTCTCGCGCGACGCGGCTGCCTGCCGCCCGCGCTCCCCCCGCGCCGCCCGATCGGCTCGCCGCCCGCGCTCCCCTCACACCCCTCGCACCGCCCGATCGATTGCACTGGGCGCCGCCCTGACGACGATCGTCGCTCTGCTCCTCAGCGGCTGCGGCGGCGGCACGCGCCAGGACGCACAGGAACCGAAGAGCACCTTCAGAGTGCGGATCGTCAAGGCCAGCTTCCCAGCCCTGCAAACGATCGCACGGCCGACCATCATGATGCTCCAGGTACGCAATATGAGTGCCCGCACCGTGCCGAACCTCGCGGTCACGATCGACTCCTTCTCCTACGTCGAAAACTACCCCGACCTGGCGGCCAACAAGCGCCCGATCTGGGTCGTCGAAGCGGGTCCGGGGACGGTCCCCAAGCGTCTCGTTCAGAGCCAGGCGATCAGCCCGCCCGGCGGCGGCCAGACGGCCTACGTCAACACCTGGGCGCTCGGTTCGCTCGCGCCTGGGCGTGTGCGGACATTCCTCTGGGATGTGGTCCCCGTGAAGGGCGGCCTGCACACCGTCCACTTCACGGTCGCCGCCGGCCTCGCCGGCAACGCTCATGCCCAGCTGGCAGGCGGCGCCCCGGTGACCGGCCGCTTCCTCGTCCACATCGCCCCCCAGCCCCCGGCCAGGCACGTGGATCCCAATACCGGCAAGATCGTCCCCGGCGCTTACCCAGCCACGCCTTAGCTTCGCCTCGCGCCCAGCCTCGGCCTTCGCACCTCACGCTCTAGCTTCGCTCTTTCGCACCGCTTGGCCCGCTGTCGAAAGATCCTCCCCCCGCTTTCGCCACGCGGAGATGCCTTTCGGCCGCCTTCGCACTACGATTCCCCTCGGCCCTCGCACCCGGCCGGCCATCCAGGCTGTGCATCCGGACCCCGCCCCATTCGCCCTTTCCCGAGGAGGAATCGACCCCGCCCATGCCACGGACCCGCCAGCAGAACGTCACCGCCGCGCAGTGGAGCGCCAACGGCTCAGCGCTCGGCTCCCCCGACCTGACCCTCCCGGGCAACCAGGTGTTCGCGTCCAACGTGTTCAGCCCGATCGTTCAGCGACACCGCCTGCCCAAGCACGTCTATAAGGCGCTGCAGAAGACGCTGGCCCGCGGCGAGGCCCTGGACACCTCGCTGGCCGACGCCGTCGCGCAAGCCATGAAGGAGTGGGCCATGGAGAAAGGCGCCACCCACTACACCCACTGGTTCCAGCCGCTCACCGGCTCCACCGCCGAGAAGCACGACTCCTTCTACGGCCCGGCCGGCGACGGCACCGCGATCGCCGAGTTCTCCGGCAAGGAGCTGATCCAGGGCGAGCCCGACGCCTCGTCGTTCCCCACCGGCGGCATCCGCGCGACCTTCGAGGCGCGCGGCTACACCGCCTGGGACCCCACCTCTCCCGCGTTCATCCTCGAGAACCCCAACGGCGCGCTGCTCTGCATCCCCACCGCCTTCACCTCGTGGACGGGCGAGGCGCTCGACCACAAGATCCCGCTGCTGCGCTCGATGGACGCCCTCTCCGGCGCAGCCGTGCGAGCGCTCGAGCTGCTCGGCGTGCAGGACGCCCGGCGTGTCTTTACGACGATCGGCTGCGAGCAGGAGTACTTCCTGATCGACGAGCAGTACTACTTCGAGCGCCCCGACCTGCTCACGACCGGGCGCACGCTGTTCGGCGCCCAGCCGCCCAAGGGTCATGAGCTCGACGACCACTACTTCGGGTCGATCCCCGAGCGCATCCTCGCCTACATGCTCGAGGTCGAGCTCGAGCTGGCCAAGCTCGGCGTGCCGATCAAGACGCGCCACAACGAGGTCGCGCCCAACCAGTACGAGGTCGCGCCGATCTTCGAGAACTCCAACGTCGGCGCCGACCACCAGATGATCACGATGCAGATCATGCAGAACACCGCGCGCCGCTATGGCCTGGTCTGCCTCCTGCACGAGAAGCCCTTCGCCGGCGTCAACGGCTCGGGCAAGCACAACAACTGGTCGATGGGAACCGACACCGGCCTGAACCTGCTCGACCCCGGCGAGACCCCCTCGGAGAACCTCAGCTTCCTGTTCTTCTGCGCGGCGGTGATCCAAGCCGTCAACAAGCACCAGGCGCTGCTGCGGGCCTCGATCGCGAGTCCCGGTCAGGATCATCGCCTGGGCGCCAACGAGGCGCCACCGGCGATCATCTCGATCTTCCTCGGCGCCGAGCTGCAAAGGGTGTTCGCGGCGATCGAGGCGGGCAAGACCCAGCCGTCGAAGCCCGGGTCGTTCCTGGGCCTCGGCACGCCGGTGCTGCCGCCGCTGCCGCTGCACGGCGGCGATCGCAACCGCACCAGCCCGTTCGCCTTCACCGGCAACAAGTTCGAGTTCCGTGCGCTCGGCTCGAGCTCCTCGCCGGCATTCCCCAACACCGTGCTGAACACGATCGTGGCGGAGTCGGTCGATGATCTGACCGACAAGCTGCACGCGGCCCTGAAGCCCTCCGGCGCCACCCTCGAGAAGGCTCTGGCAAAGGTCGTCAAGGACAGCTGGGCGGAGAACAAGCAGGTCGTCTTCGACGGCGACAACTACTCCGAGGAGTGGCACAAGGAGGCAGAGAAGCGGGGCCTCGCCAACCTGCGCAGCACGCCCGACGCGCTGCCCTGGCTGCTCGACAAGCAGACGGTCGCCGCGTTCAAGAAATACAAGGTGCTCTCCAAGCGCGAGCTCGAGTCGCGCCTGGAGGTCTTCACCGAGCAGTACGCGGTCACGATCAACATCGAGGCGGAGACCGCCTCCGCGATCGCCCGCACGATGATCCTCCCGGCCGCCATCCGCCACCTCAACGAGTTGCGCGCCAGCGGCTTGGACGAGCTCATCGGCGAGGTCGAGCCGCTCGTCAAAGAGCTTCACTTCGCGCTGCTCAAGCTCGAGGACGCCAACCTCAAGGACAACCAGCCCGACTCCTCGCCCGCCAAGTGGGCCGCCTACATGCACGACACCGTCATCCCCGCGATGGACGACGTGCGCGACGTCGCCGACCGGCTGGAGAAGCTCGTCGCCGACGACCTCTGGCCGCTGCCCAAGTACTCGGAGATGCTCTTTATCAAGTAGGGCCTCGATAGCATGGCTGGGATGCCACGCGACTACCTCAAGGCGATCAAAGAGCGCGTCGTCGTCTACGACGGCGGCATGGGCGCGACGCTCGAGCAGTTCGAGCTGACCGCCGAGGACTACGGCGGCCTGCAGGGCAAGTGCCACGAGGCTCTGATCCTCAACCGGCCCGACGTGATCGAGGGCGTGCACAGCTCGATGCTCGAGGCCGGCGCGGAAGTGCTCGAGACCGACACCTTCCAGGCCTCGCGGATCAAGCTCGAGGAGTGGGGCCTGTCCGACTACACGGTCGAGATCAACACGAAAGCCGCGGAAATCGCGCGCAAGGTGGCGGGCGAGGATCGCTTCGTCGCGGGCTCGATCGGACCCACCGGGTACCTACCGGCCTCCGAGGAGGCCTCGCTCGGACAGATCCGCTTCAGAGAGCTCGTCGAAGTGTTCGCCGAGCAGGCCGCCGGACTAATCGACGGCGGCGCCGACCTGATCATCATCGAGACCGCCCAGGACATCCTCGAGGTCAAGGCGGCGATCTTCGGCGCGCGCGAGGCATTCGCGAGCACGGGTCGCACACTGCCGATCCACACCTCCGTATCGCTGCTGCCCAACGGCGGCAAGATGCTGCTCGGGACGGACATCTCGGCAGTACTCACGACACTGGAGGCACTGAAGGTCGACGTGATCGGGCTGAACTGCTCGACCGGCCCCGAGGACATGCGCGACGCGATCCGCTTCCTCGGCGAGCTCTGCCCAGTCCCGGTCGCGTGTATCCCGAACGCCGGGCTGCCGCTGCAGGGACCGGACGGCGAGACGATCTTCCCCGAGAAGCCCGAGCCACTCGCGCAGGCGCTACAGGAGTTCGTCGAGCGCTATGGCGTCGGCGTCGTAGGCGGCTGCTGCGGAACCACCCCCGAGCACATAGCCGCGATTGCCGAGCGAGTTGCCGGGCGTTCGGTGGCTCCGCGTCCTGCCCCACGCTCACCGCACCTGTCATCGATGATCGCCGCCACGCCGCTCGTGCAGGAGCCGCGACCGACGATGGTCGGCGAGCGCGTCAACTCCCAAGGCTCACGCAAGGCGAAGGAGCTGCTGCTCACCGACGACTACGACGGGCTCGTACAGATCGCCGAGGACCAGGTCCAGGGTGGAGCGCACGTGCTCGACCTGTGTGTGGCCCTGACCGAGCGCTCCGACGAGGACGAACAGATGCGCCTAGTGGCGAAGAAGGTCTCGCTGACTCAGCCCGCCCCGATCCAGATCGACTCGACCGAGCCCGAGGTGATCGCGACGGCGCTCGATCAGATTCCCGGCCGCGCGATCGTCAACTCCGTCAACCTCGAGGCCGGGCGCGAGAAGCTCGATCGCGTCGTGCCGCTGGCACTCGCGCATGGCGCGGCATTGATCGCGCTGACGATCGACGAGGTCGGGATGGCAAAGACCGCGGAGCGCAAGGTCGAGATCGCCAAGCGGATCCGCGAGGTGTGCTGCGAGGAGCATGGCCTGGACCCCGAGCTGTTGATCTTCGACTGCCTCACGTTCACGCTGACGACAGGCGATGAGGAGTGGCGCCCGTCCGCGGTGGAGACAATCGCGGGGATCAAAGCGATCAAGGAGCAGATCCCCGGCGTGAAGACCTCGCTCGGCGTCTCGAACGTCTCCTTCGGCGTATCCCCCGGCGCGCGCGCGGTGCTCAACTCGACCTTCCTGCACCACTGCGTCCAGGCTGGCCTCGACCTGGCGATGGTCAATCCCAACCACATCACCCCCTACTCCGAGATCTCCGATGTCGAGCGCGAGCTGGCCGATGACCTCGTGTACAACCGGCGCGAGGACGCGCTCGAGCGCTTCATCGCCCACTTCGAGTCCAAAGGCGAGGACGAGGTGCAGAGCGCCGCGGACCCGACCGAGGGGATGGAGCCCGAGGAGGCGTTGCACTTCCACATCCTGCGCCGGCGTAAGGAGGGCGTCGAGGACTGGATCGACAAGAGCGTGGAGAAGATCGGGGCGGTGCCGACGCTCAACGATGTGCTGCTGCCGGCGATGAAAGAGGTCGGCGACAAGTTCGGCGCCGGCGAACTGATCCTGCCGTTCGTGCTGCAGTCGGCCGAGGTGATGAAGAAGGCCGTCGCGCAACTGGAGAAATACCTCGACAAGATCGAGGGCTACACAAAGGGCACCGTCGTGCTCGCGACCGTGTTCGGCGACGTGCACGACATCGGCAAGTCACTCGTCAACACGATCCTCACGAACAACGGCTACACGGTGATCGACCTCGGCAAGCAGGTGCCGATCCAGAGGATCCTCGACGCCGCGGTCGAGCACGAAGCGACCGCTATAGGTCTTTCCGCGCTACTCGTGTCGACCTCCAAGCAGATGCCTGCCGCGATCCAGGAGCTGCACGCGAAGAACCTCGATTATCCCGTGCTGATCGGCGGCGCGGCGATCAACCGCGCGTTCAGCTACCGCGCGCTGTACCCCGGCGGCAAAGACTCCGAGGAGGCCTACGCGCCGGGCGTCTTCTACTGCAAGGACGCCTTCGAGGGCCTGTCGGTGATGGACCAGCTGATCGACGCCGACGCGCACGCGGCGCTGCTGGAGAAGCTGCGCGCCGGCGCCACGGCCTTCCGCGCCAAGGGCGAGGAGCCCGTCGAGGAGCTCAACTTCGCCGACGACTCCGTCCGCTCGGCCGCGCGCGTTGACGTGCCGATTCCAACGCCGCCGTTCTGGGGCGTCAAAGAGATACCCGTCGACCTCGACGAGGTCTACCCGCACCTCGACACGCACGTCCTGTTCAAGCTGCACTGGGGCGGCAAGGGCGTCAAAGGCGAGGCCTGGCAAAAGCTGCTCACCGATGACTTCCGCCCGCGGTTGGAGCGCATGTGGCGCGAGCAGACCTACCTACACCCGCGCGCGCTGCTCGGCTTCTTCCCTTGCTATTCCGCCGGCAACGACATCGTCGTGCTCGACCCAGACGATCGAAAGACGGAGCTCACGCGCTTCGTCTGCCCGCGCCAGCCGAAGGGCGATCGGATCTGCCTCGCGGACTTCTACCGCCCGGCGGTCGACGCCGCGGGCGAGCCTTCGGCAAAAGGTTCACCGCCGGCCGAGCTCGACGTGATCGCCGTGCAGGCCGTGACCGTCGGCGGCGAGGTCACCGACCTGATGGCGAAGCTCGAGACCGACGGAGAATTTGCCGAGCAGCTGTTCGTCCACGGCCTCGGCGTGCAGACTGCCGAGGGGCTGGCCGAATGGCTGCATTACGAGGCCCGCAAGATGCTCGATATCCCAGTGACGCAGGGCCGCCGCTACTCGTGGGGCTACCCAGCGGTGCCCGAGCAGTCAGAGCACCTGAAGGTGGAGAAGCTCCTCGGCCTTGCGGACATCGGCATGAAGATCACCGACGGCTACGCGCCGGTGCCCGAGCAATCGACGCTCGCGCTGATCGCCCATCATCCCCAGGCGATCTACTTCGGCACGCGTCAGGGCCGGTTGCTCCCCGACGGCTCGCCCGACGACCTGATCAAGGGCTCGCCCCGCGATCCCTCGCTGTTCGGCGAGATTACCGACGAGGATCCGTCCGACGGCGTCGTCGAAGCCGAGGACGAGCCCGCGCTGGCCTCCTGAAGCGGTGTCGTTCTAGCCTTCGACGCCTGAAGGCACTCTCTGAGCCGCGCTGCCGGAGCGCTGACCCGCCGGCAGCGGGCTGAGCTTCACCGGCGCGCCGGCCATCGTGCGCAGACGGACGTCCTTCCAGGAGAGGCCCTCGGTGATGAGCGCGGGCACGCCCATCAGCACCGCGGTGGCGATCTCGACGACCTGCAGGACGATGCCGTAGGCGAGCGCGTCGGGGGTGGACACATGGTAGGCGCCGGCCAGCACGGCCACACATGCCGCCTGAAAGACGCCGATGTTGGCCGGGGTGGCCGGGATCACCGCGGTGACGTTGACGGCGAACAGCACCGCCGCGGCGCCGGCGATCCCGACGCGATTGTTGAGGCCGAGCGCCATCAGCAGCAGCCAGCACGACAGGCACTGCAGGCCCCAGGCCCCGAGCTGCACGGATGTCGCGATGGCCGCCTGGCGGGGGTGGCGGAATACGCGCAGGCCTTCGCGCACGCGCACCAGGGAGAGGCGCAGCCCGGCAAGCAGCACCCGCAGGCGCAGCGAGCGTGAGACCGCGGCGCTCGGCAGGAGCACGGGCGCGAGCAGCACCACGGCGACCGTCGCGACGGGAGCCAGCGCCACGGCGACGAGCGCCCCGTGGTGGCCGTTGACCAGATCGACGCTCGAGAACATCACGATCCCGAGGATCGCCAGCGCGAGCAGGTTGAGCAGCGTTTGCGAGACCATCGTGCCGAGCACGACCGGCAGCGTCTCCCGCGCGCGGCCGAGACGGCGCGCGACGATCAGCGCACGCGAGGGCTCACCGAGACGGGCGGGGAGCGTGGCCGACATCAGCACGCCGATGAACGTGCCCTGCATCGCGTCGCGGCGTTTGGCCTTGCGCCAGGTCGGCGCGGCGGCGAGGATCGCGTGCCAGGCGATCGCGCGGACGAACATCGAGGCGCACATCAGTCCGAGGCCGGCGACGAGCAGGCCGGGGCTTGAGGCGAGCAGGCTTTCGGCCACGCGACCGACGCCGATGTGCACGAGCGCCAGCAGCGCGAGCGCGAGACCGGCGAGCGAGGCCGCCACGAGCGCGACACGGCGGAGCGCGCGCTTGGAGCGCTCGCGCGAGGAAGAACTCCCCGCTCGCGCGGCGCCGGCACTCCCCGTGCCGGTGGGGACCGCCCCAGGGGCGGTCTCGAGGCTCGGCAGACGCTGGGCGGGGACACGCGGCAACAGGTCGGCGGGAACCAGGCCAAAGCGCACCCCGATCCGGGCGGCGCGCGTCGCGGGCCGCCCGACGGATAGAGCCTGCTCGTAGCAGTCGAGCACCTCGGCGGCGACGTGCGGCCAGGCAAAGCGCTCGGCGCGGGCGCGCGCGGCGACGGCCATCCTCGATCGAGCGGCGGGGTCGAGCGCGAGCGCGCGCAGCGCCTCGGCCAGCGCGAGCGCGTCGCCGGGGGGCGTGAGCAGGCCGTCGAGGCCGTCGCGCACGACGTCGCGATAGCCGGGGATGTCGGAGGCGACGACGGGCGTTGAGGCGGCGAGCGCCTCGGTGAGAACCATGCCGAAGCTCTCGCCGTGCAGCGAGGGCGCGCACACCACTTCGGCCTGTGCGAGCTCCTCCAGCTTGCGTGACTCGGAGACCTTGCCGAGCGCATGCACGCCGCGGTCGTCGAGCATCATGTGCGCGACCTCCTCAGCGCAGGCGCCGACGAGCGTGAGCGTCGCCGGCACTTGCTCGCGCAGCGCCTCGAACGCGCGCAGCAGCACCGGCAGGCCCTTGCGTTCGACGGCCTGGCCGATGAACAGGATCCGCAGGGGCGCGACATCCTCGTCTGTGGATGAGACGACATCAAAATGGTCGGGAGCGCGCGCGTCCGCGTACGCGCGCGCGTTCCAAGCGCCGAGAGAGAGGTCAGCGGCAAGAGCCCCTCCCCCACCAGCCCCGTCGAGCTGAACGCCGTTGGGGACGATTCGGTAGCGCCCGCCGTAGAAGCGCCGGGCGGTCCAGGCGGCAGCCTCGGAGACGGCGATGCGAACGTGCAGGTGGTTCATCCTTCGTCTGGCGCCGAGCAGGTTGGCGATGCCGTTGGTCAATGCGTTCTCGGAGTAGCTATGGAACGTGCCGACGAGCGGCAGCCGCGCGTCGGTCGAGCAGAGCGCGTCCCAGCTGAGCAGCGGCACGACCGGCTCGTGGATGTGCAGCACGTCATAGCCGCCGGAGCGCAGCTCGCGACGCAGGGCGAGCACCCCGGCCGGTGAGGCCACGAGGTTGGAGACGGCGCCGTTGGCGGGAAAGCCCATCGTGCGCCCGAGCGCGACGAACCGCTCGGGCGGGTCCAGGCGCTGGGGGCGCGCGCCCCGGTGCAGGCGGCGCGAGAGCGCGTCGTCGGGGTCGAACGGCGCGAGGATGCGCGCGTCGTGGCCGAGCACGGTCAGCTCGGCGGCGAGCGCCTCGATGTGGCGCGTGACCCCACCCGGGTACGTCCACGAATACGGCGAAAGCAGCGCGATTCGCACAGTAGAACTGTAACCGCCGGCGAGGTCGGCCACGGCCGGTCGGGCAGAGGAGTCGGCGACGGCGTCCGAGCTTGCGATAATCGGCGGATGAGCGCGCGGCACTTCGTGAAGTACACGTTCCTGAAGATGGACCCCGCCTGGCGCCGGCTCGAGGACGAGCAGCGCGAGCGGGACAAGCGCGAGTTCAACGCCGCCTGCGAGAACTTCGCCGACGGCCACCTGCTGCAGGCCTTCTCGCTCGTGGGCACGCGCGGCGACGCCGAGCTGCTGCTGATCGCCGAGGCGGAGAACCTCGACCGCATCCACGAGCTGCACGTCGTGCTGGGGCAGAGCGGGCTGATGAAGTGGGCCGACATCCCCTACTCGTTCCTGGGGATGCGCAAGAGCTCGGAGTACTCCGAAGACGAGCGCACGACCCCGCGGGGGTTCCGGGGGAAGTACGTGTTCGTGTACCCGTTCGTGAAGTCGCGCGCCTGGTATGCGCTGCCCGCGGAGGAGCGCTGGCGGATCATGCAGGGGCACATCACGATCGGGCGCGAATACCCGGGGGTGGACAACCACACGACGTACTCGTTCGGGCTCGACGACCAGGAGTTCGTGGTCGCCTTCGACACCGACGACGTCGGCACGTTCCTGGACCTGGTGCAGCGTCTGCGCACGACCGAGGCCTCGGCCTACACGATGCGCGACACGCCGAGCTTCACGTGTCTGGCGATGTCGGTGGGCCGCGCATTGAACGCGCTCGACGGCGAGCAGGTCGCGTTCGAGGCAGCTTCCGCTGTCTAATCGCGGCCTCACCCAGCTGCGTCGGAGCGACCCAATCCTCGCGGGGCTCATCGCCGCGGTCGGCAAACTGCCGGACGCGGGCGAGGGACGCCCCAACAAGGACGACCACTACGGCGCGCTGGTGCGCACGATCGCGGGCCAGCAGCTGTCGGTCAAGGCGGCGCGCGCGATTTACGGGCGGCTGACGGCACGCTTTGACGACAGGCCGCCAACGCCGCAGGAGATCCTGAACGACGAGCCCGAAGAGCTGCGCGCCGCCGCCGGGCTCTCACGCGCGAAGGTGGGCTATCTCAGGTCCCTCGCCGAGCACACGCTGTCGGGCGAGCTGGAGCTGGAGCGGCTGGACGAGCTGGACGACGAGCGGGTGATCGCGGAGCTGACCGCCGTTAAGGGCCTCGGCCTGTGGAGCGCGCAGATGTTCCTGATGTTCCACCTCGAGCGCCCCGACGTGCTCCCCACCGGCGACCTCGGCATCCGCCGGGCGATCGAACTCGCCTACGGGCTGGACGCGCTGCCGCAGCCCGTCGCGATGGAGCAGATCGCCGAGCCGTGGAAGCCGCACCGCACGCTGGCCTGCCGTTACCTGTGGCGCTCGCTGCAGAACGAGCCGGGATAGAGCTTCTGCCGGAGCAGTGTCAGGCCACCCGCCGCACGACGACGGTACGGTCTGCCTCGGCCACGATCTCCCACCCCGGCACGGAATCCTCAGAGCGGAAATGAAGTGCCACGACGGCAGTCGGCCCCGGCAGCCCGCGCCCTCCGAGCCGGTCCGCGCGCGCGTCGTGGAATACCACGCAACCACCGACGGGCACGAACGGGTGCCAGCAGGCCCAGTCGAGCTCGCAGCCAGCCTCGGAGTGGTCGCCGTCGATGAACACCACGTCGACCTCGCCCGACCAGCGCGCGGCCACCTCATGTGACAGGGCCACGTGCCAGAGAACGCTCGGCGCATCGGCACCGCGGCGGCGCAGGGCGCGCGCGACCACGCGCCGGGTGGCCCACTCGGTGGCGCCCCAACCGGAGGGCAGGGCATCGGGATGCGAGCCGAACGGATCGACCAGATGCAGCTCCGCATCAGGCCCCAGCGCGTCACACAGCGCCAGCGCCGAGGACCCCTCGTAAACCCCGATCTCGACCACCCGCCGCGCCCCCCGCACGGCCTCCAGCAGGACCAGAGCATCCTCTGCGGAGTGCATCGTGCGCGCCGGGATCACCCCCAACCCGACCGCAGCGGCGCGCAGGCGCACATCGTCGCGCAAACGATCGGGCGTCAGTCTCCGGAAACTGGCTGGCAAGGCTGGCACTACGAGCGCACCCTACGCACTCCAGGCCCTAGACAGCTGAGACTTGCTCCTCGTCCGCCACGCGGAAGGAAGAGCCGCAACCGCAAGCGGCGACGACGTTGGGGTTCGAGACCTTGAAGCCCGCGCCCTGCAGGCTCTCCTCGTAGTCGATCACAGAGCCGCTGACGAACGGCAGGCTCTCGTCGTCGACGAGCAGCTTCAGCCCGTGGCTCTCGAACACGATGTCGCCGTCGCGCTGCTCGTCGAACGCGAGCTGGTACTGGAAGCCGGAGCAGCCACCGCCACGCACACCCACGCGCAGGCCGGCCAAGCCCACGTCGGACTCCTGCGCTGTGAGGAACTCGTGGACCTTCTCGGCACCCTTGTCGCTAATGGTGATCATCGCTTTCCAAAGTATAGCGGCTAAGCTGGAGCTGAAATGCCTTCTGCAGAGGACCTCAAGCAACGCATCGAGATCGCGATCCCGGGGGCCCAGGCGGAGGTCGAGGACTACACCGGCGGCGGCGACCACTTCAAGGCGACCGTCACCGCCGCGGCCTTCGAAGGGCGCAGCCGGATCGCGCAGCACCGCCTCGTGTACGACGTCTTCGGCGCGGAGATCGGCGGCGCGATCCACGCCTTGTCGTTGAAGACCCAGAGCCCCCAATAGCCAGGAGCACTCCCATGTCCAGCAGCGAGCCCAGCACGATCCGCGACCTTCCAATGTCCAGCAACCAGACCGGCCCCGTCGGCGCGGCCCCCTCGACCGGGGGCGAGCAGAACCCGATCCGCGAGGCGATCGAACAGGCGATCGGCGAGCACAAGGTGATCCTGTTCATGAAGGGCACCCCTGAGGCGCCCGCCTGCGGCTTTTCGGCGCGTACGGTCGCCGCCCTACAGGAGCTGGACGTGCCGTTCGCCGCCGTCGACATCCTCCCCGACCCGCGCATCCGCCAGGAGCTGTCGGTGATCTCCGACTGGCCGACGATCCCGCAGCTGTTCGCGCACGGGGAGCTGGTCGGCGGCTGCGACATCGTCATTGAGATGTACGAGTCCGGCGAGCTGGCGGGGGCGTTGCAGTAGGGTCCTCCCGCGTGCCCCCCGTCGCGGTAGTCGCCGACAGCACGCACTATCTTCCACGCGCACTGGCCGACGAAGAGGGCATCCATCAGGTCAGCCTGTACGTCGGCTGGCAGGGGGCAAAAGAGCGCGAGCTGGAGATCGACGGCTGGACGGGCTTCTACAAGCGGTTGCGCGAGGATCCCGAGCTGCCCACGACCTCCCAGCCTTCGATCGGCGACTTCGTCAACGCCTGGGAGCCGCTGCTCGAGGGGGGCCGGGAGATCGTCTCGATTCACCTCGCCGGGGGCATCTCCGGCACCTGCGAGGCCGCCCGCCAGGCGCACAGGCTGATAGCCGAGCGCGGCCTCGGCGAGCGCGTGACGGTGATCGACGGGGAGAGCGCCTGCGGCGGGGTCGGCCTGCTCACGCTCGCCGCCTGCGCCGCCGCGCGTGAGGGAGCTGACCTGCAGGGGGTCGCCGCGCGTGTGCATGCGGCGCGCAAGGGGCTGCGCATCTGGTTCTGCCTCGACACGCTCGAATATCTGCGCCGCGGCGGGCGCGTCGGCAAGGCCCAGGCCTGGCTCGGCGGCACGTTGAAGATCAAGCCGATCCTCTCGCTCGAGTACGAGATCACCCCGGTCGAGCGCGTGCGCACCGCCGGGCGCGCGTTCGAGCGCATGGTCCAGTACGCGCAGGAGCTCCACGACAGCGGCGCCGACGGCTGGGTCGTGCAGCACATCCAGGCGCCCGAGCAGGCCCAGCGCCTGATCGACCGCTGCCGCGAGATCTTCGACTCCGAGCCGATCTTCACCTCCGAGGTCGGGCCGGTGATCGGCACCTACACCGGGCCCGGTCTGATCGGCGTCGGCGCGGTCCCGAGAGCGCTGCTGAGCTGACTCAGCGGTCGCGGCGGCGACGGCGGCGTAACAGGCGACTACCGACCACGAGACCGGCGACGACCGCGCCGCCGATCTTCAGCTCGCGCTGGTGGCGCTCGAGATGCCCGCGCCAGTCGGCCAGATAGGTGACCTCGCCGCGCAGCTTGACGAGCGAGACCGCCAGCTCCTGGCGGTTGGCCTCGATCGAGCTGCGGATCTCAGTCGGACTGCGCTGCGCCATCAGCTCTCCCCCCGTCCAGCGGCGCCCGCGTGTCCATCTCCATCGACCCCCGCGGAAACCGTCTCGCGGATCTTCTTCGCCTCTTCGATCGCCATGCTGGGCACCGGCGGAGATCCTTTTTTGACCACCCTGGCGGCGATCAGGCCGGCGATCACGCCCAGCACCACGAGAATCAAGGCCATCGCGAAGAAGCCCCAGAAATAGGTGAACGCGTTGCCGATCGGCAGCTCGTAATAGAGCAGCCAGGCGAAGCCGATCAGCACGAAGAAGAGGGCGGTGAGGATGAACACGCCGGCCGCGATCCCGACGACCGCGCCCTTGGCGAGCTTGGCCGCCTTCTCGGCGACCTCCGCCTTGGCCAGCTCGATCTCCTCACGGACGAGCAGCGTCGCGCGCTCGGAGACCGCGGTGATCGCCGTCGCGATGTTCTGAGTGGCAGCGGCGGAGCCGGCCGGCGCGGCGCGCCGGTCATCCTCGCGCGCGTCGCTACCGGGCGCCGCGCTCACTCCGGCGGCTCCTCGTCGAACAGACGCCTCCACACGAGCCCGGCGGCGCGGTGGGCGATGATGCTCGACAGCGCGCCGAGGCCCGCCAGCAGGCCCGACCAGATCAGTCGCTTGACCATCTCGTTCTCCATCCGCGGCAGTCTATTCCCCTCGGAGGTCGCTCTCCGGCCCGCCCCCGGCGCTCGGTCCGGCCGGGCGCGGCGCGAGCCGGCCGGCCGGCATCGCTCAGCCCACCTGGGCCTCGCCGACGGCGCTCGTCTCCAGGCCGCCGCAGACGGTCTCGACCACCAGCCACTTGGCGCGCTCGAACTCCTCCTCGCCCGCGGGCAGCAGCCCGAAGATCCAGCCCGTGAGCAGCTGCTCGATCGCGCCATAGAAGGCCATCGCGGCGAAGCGGGCTTCGATCTCTGCCTTGAAGACGCCTTCGGCCTGGGCCTTGGAGATCATGCCGCCGATCAGTTCGTAGGCCTCGCGGATCGTGCCGATGTGGGTATCACCGAAGGAGTTGGCCGCGCGCGTGACCTCGACGATGATCACCTTCATCAGGTCGGGGTCGTGGTGGTAGCTGTCGATGATGAACGACGCGATCGCGCCCAGCTTCTCGCGCACCGGCAGCGGCTGCGCGTCGACTTCGCGGATCAGCTCGAGCATCACGTTCCAGCGCTCGAGGAAGAGCGTGTCGAGCACCTCGTCCTTGGAGGCGAAGTAGTGGTAGACGAGCCCGTATGCGACGCCGGCCTCGTCGGCGATGTCCGACACGCGGCAGGCGTGAAAGCCCTGGCGCGCGAACACGCGCACGGCCGCGTTTAGAATCAGGCGGCGCTTGTCCGGTGCTGTTCCGGGCGCGGCGCTCATTGTAGGATCAACCTGGCGCCGGCCGTATTCGCGGCCGTGTCGGCGGTGGAGTTCAGCTGGACTGCCGCGACCCTCATGGCACATTCCCCTCCCGCGGGCTCGGAGCCCGCAGAATAGATTGACTAGTCAGTCAACAATCCCAAGCATAGCGCCCGCTCCTGCCGGGCCGCCGCTCGACATACCCCTGTTTCGCGGCTCACGGCCGCTGAAGCGCTGGCGCTACGTCGCCGTGTTCTGCGATGAGCTGATGGCATGCGCGGCGCTGGTTCAGATCGGCCCCGCTCGGCAGTCGTTCTGGGCGCTGTACATGCGCGAGGAGAAGCTGATGCGCGAGCGCACGCGGCTGTTGCCCCGCCGTGGCGAAGTCGAGCTGGATCACGGGCGTGCCGCCACCCGGACACTGCCGGCCACGCCCGGGCGCCTGCGGGTACACGGCCGCGGCGTCCTGCTCGATCTGCAGCTGGAGGAGCAGGCGGGCATCGAAGCGCTCTGCCCGAACGGCCGCGCGCAGGTGTGGACACGCAAGCAGGCCGGCGTTGCGGCCAACGGCACGCTGCGGATCGACGGCGACCCCGCGCGTGAGGTTCACGCGCTCGCCGTGATCGACGACACAATTGGCCATCACACCCGCCACACCGAGTGGCACTGGAGCGCCGGCGTCGGTGAGGGCCCGGGCGGCATTCCGCTCGCCTGGAACCTTGTCAGTGGTGTCAACGACCCACCACAGGGCAGCGAGCGGGCGGTGTGGGTCGCGGGCTCGCCCACGGAGGCCGCACCCGTCAGTTTCGCCGCCGACCTGTCGAGCATCCGTTGCGAGCAGGACGGAGCCGAGCTGCGCTTCCTCGCCGAGGCACAGCGCAGTCGCCACGACGAGCTGCTGATCGTGGGCAGCAACTACCGCGCCCCCTTCGGCTCATTCAGCGGGAGGCTACCCGGCGGAATCCCGCTGGCGCACGGGCTGGGCGTCGTCGAGCACCACAGGGCGCGCTGGTAGCTCGCTTGAGCTCGCGTGCAGCGGGGAGGGCCGATCGCGCGAAACCTCCGAAGCCGTGCGTACTGTCGTGCTCATGTCCTTCAACCCCTGCCTACACCCGGAACGTCGCGCTCGACGGCGCGTCGGCGGGACCTGCAACAGCGCCCGCCTGCAGCAGCTCGGCCACCTCGGCATCGCTGTAACCGGCCTCTCGAAGCACCTCCTCGGTGTGCTCGCCCAGCGCTGGGCCCGGCAGCCGCGCGGGCTCGCCGGGGGTGCGCGCGAGCTTGACCGGGATCCCCAGCTGGCGCACGGGCTGCTCGACGCCCGGCTGCTCGATCTCGACGACCATCTCCCGCTCCCGCACGAGCTCCGAGGAGAACGCCTCGTCGAGCTCCAGCACGGGCTCCAGGCAGCAGTCGTGCTTGCGCGCAAACGCCTCCCAATCGGCGCGGCTGCGCGTCTTGAAGATCTCCTGCACCTGCGCGTGCGCTTCAGAGCCGGGGCGCTCGAACTGCTTGGCGATCAGATCCTCGCGCGCGACGCCCCGACACCACGCCTGCCAGAACTTCGGCTCCAGGGCCCCCAGCGTCACCCAGCCATCGGCGCACTCATACGGCCGGTAGCAGACCAGCGAGCCGGCCAGCGGCAGATCGCCGCGGCGCGGCACCGTCCCATCGGCGAAGTACCCCGCGGCCACCATCGCCAACCACGACAGCGCGCCGTCTGCCATCGACACGTCCACGAGCTGCCCCTCGCCCGAGCCCGCGCGCTCCGCCGGGCCATTGGGAGATCCGGATCCCACCCGCCCGCCATCGCTCGCGGGAGCGCCGTCCCGCGAGGGAGCGCCATCGCGCTCGCGCAGCGCCGCCAGGATCCCGAACGCCGCCATCAGCGCGCCGCCGCCGAGGTCGGCGATCTGGCCCGCAGCCTGGACCGGCTCACCACCGCGCTCTCCCGTCAGGCCCAGCAGCCCGACGAGGCCGAGGTAGTTCATGTCGTGGCCCGAGGCGGCGCGCTTGGGGCCGGTCTGGCCGTAGCCGGAGATCGCGCAGTAAACGATCCCCGGATTCTCCTCGCGCAGCCGCTCATACCCTACGCCCAGCCGCTCGAGCACCCCGGGGCGGAAGGACTCGAGCAGCACGTCGTATTCGCGCACGAGCCGCAGCAGCGCCTCGCGTCCGCCCTCGCTCTTGAGGTCCAGGCGGATCGAGCGCTTGTTGCGATTGAGCGACAGGAACAGCGCCGACTTCGCGCTGTCGTGCAGAGCGGAGGAGCCCTCATAGAAAGGCGGCGACCAGCGAATGTAGTCGCCCATCCCGGTGTCCTCGACCTTCAGCACGTCCGCGCCGAAGTCGGCCAGCAACAGCGAGCAGAACCCGCCCGGCAACAGGCGGGAGAGATCGAGCACGCGGATACCTTCGAGCGGAAGGCCCATCTAGCCCTCGCGCGCGGGGATGTTCAGCGCCGCCCGGGCCTCGGCGACCGTCGCCGGGCGACGACCGATGTCTTCGGTCATCTGGCGGGCCTTGGCAATCAGCTCGCCGTTCGATTTGGCCATCTCGCCGCTCGGCAGATACAGGTTGTCCTCCAGCCCGACCCTGATCGAGCCCCCGAGCGTCAGCGCCGCCGCCACGAGCATCCACTGCTCGCGCGAGATCCCGATCACGCCCCAATGAGATTTGAGCCCGCCCTGCCCGCCCCCGCCAGGAATATTCTCGACCATCGCCGCGAGATTGCGGGCCGTCGCCGGAATGCCGCCGACGACGCCCATCACGCAGTCGACGTGCAGCGGTGTCTTCAGGACGCCCATATCGATCAGCGGCGCGAGCGAGCCGACGTGGCCGATGTCAAAGCACTCGTGCTCGGGTTTGATCCCCAGCTCATTCATCGCCTCGAGCAGCTCGACGATCTCCTCGAACGGGTTGGCGAACACCATCTTGAAGACGAACTGTTTTTTCGACCGCGAGTACTTCGCGTAGTTCATCGAGCCCATGTTCAAAGCTGCCACCTCGGGGCGTACGGCGCGCAGATAGGCGATGCGCTTCTCCACCGGCACCCCGATCGTGCCCGTCGAGAAGTTGACGATCACCTGATCGCCGACCTCGGCGCGGATCGCGTCCGAGATCGCCTGGAAGTCCTCGATCTCGTAACTGGGCGTGCCGGCGGGAGTGCGCGCGTGGATGTGGATCATCACGCCGCCCTCGTCGACGATCCGCCGCGCCTCGGCGGCGTACTCGGCGGGGGTGTAGGGGATCGCCGGGCACTGCTCGCGATTGGCGATCGCCCCGGAGATCGAGCAGGTGATGACTACCGGATCCTCGAGGCTCATGATTGACAGCGTCCCTGAGTTCGTAGGCCAAGCTGGACAAGGACGCAGTGAGCGTGGCCTGCTTTGCAGGCGTGCTGGCCGATCCCGGACGATCGGTAAGGACGCCGGGCAGCGCCGGCATACGGGCTCAGGGTCATACCGGGGCTACTCCGTGGCGCTTCCAGGGCCGCTCGACGCGCTTGCCCGCGGCCATCTCCAGCGCCCGGCAGATCGTCGGGCGGGTCTCGCGCGGGTCGATCACGTCGTCGATCATGTCGTTGCCGGCGGCGATGTAGACGTCGATGATCTTGCGATAGGCGGCGATCAGCTCCGCCTTCTTGGCCTCCGGGTCCTCGGCCTCCTCGACCTGTTTGCGCATCACGATCTCAACCGCGCCCTCGGCGCCCATCACGCTGATCTCGGCGCTCGGCCAGGCGACGATCAGGTCCGGCTCGTACGCGCGCCCGTTCATCACGTAGTAGCCCGCGCCGTAGGCCTTGCGCGTGATCACGGTGATCTTCGGCACGGTCGCGTTGGCGACCGCGTAGAGCATCTTCGCGCCGTGTCTGATGATCCCACCGGCCTCGACCTTGCTGCCGACCATGAACCCGGGCACGTCCATCAGGAACACGAGCGGGATCGCGAACGCGTTGCACAGGTTCACGAAGCGGGCGGCCTTGTCGGCGGAGTCGTTGTCGAGGATGCCGCCGAGGTGCTTGGGCTGGTTGGCGACGATCCCCGCCGGGCGTCCGCCGAAGCGGGCGAAGCAGGTGATGATCGTCTTCGCCCACTGGCCCTTCATGTCGAAGTAAAAGCCGTCGTCGGCGATCCGGCGGATCACCTCGTACATGTCGTACGGCTTGCGGTTGGACTCCGGCAGCACGTCCAGCAGCTCCTCGTCCATGCGCGCGATCGGGTCGCTCGCCGCGCGCAGCGGCGGACGCTCCTCGCAGTGCTGGGGCATGAACGACAGGTAGGCCTTGATCGCGTCGATGCACTCCTCGTCGTCGGCCACCTCGAGGTCGCCGACGCCCGACTTGCGGCAGTGCACGCGCGAGCCGCCGAGCTCCTCCTGGGTCACGTCCTCGCCGACGGCCGCACGCACGAGATGCGGACCGGCGAGCGCCATCGAACCACGGCCCTTGACCATCGGCACGAAGTCGGCCAGCCCCGGGATGTAGGCGGTGCCGGCCGCGCAGGGACCCATCAGCGCGGCGATCTGGGGGATCACGCCGCTCATCACGACCTCCTCGCGGAACAGATGACCGGAGCCGGCGAACAGCGAGCCGACCGCCTCCTGGATGCGCGCGCCGGCGGAGTCGAGCAGCCAGATGAAGGGGATCCGCTTCGTCAGCGCCAGCTCGCGCAGGCGCGTGACCTTCAGCTCGCCGGTCATCCCCATCGAGCCGGCCATCACGGTGAAGTCGTACGCGCACACGGCCACCAGCCGCCCCGCGACCTTGCCATAGCCGGTGATCACGCCGTCGGCGGGCGCCTGGATACCGTCCATCGCCCGCTGGGCGAAGTGCGGACGGCCGTGGATGCCCAGCTCCGTGAACGTGCCCGCGTCGATCAGCAGCGCCAGCCGCTCGCGCGCGGTCAGCTTGTCCGCGGCGTGCTGCTTGGCGATCTTCTCCTCGCCCCCGCCGAGTCTGATCTGGGCGCGGCGGGCCTGCAGATCCTCGACCAGCGGCCGCAGCAGGGAGGTCGGGCGCTCGGCCGCGGCGGCGCCCGGCGCCCCCGGCCCGGAGGGCGCGGCCGGCTCGCCGGGAGACGTATCGGGGCGCATCAGCGGCCTTTCCAGCTCGGCTCGCGCTTCTCGAAGAAGGCCGAGACGCCCTCGACGATGTCCTCGGTCGAGAGCGCCAGCGTGAGCTGCGCGCGCAGGTAGTCGAGCGCATCATCGAACCCCATGTCGAGCTGCCGGCGCATCGCTTCCTTGCCGAGGCGCATGATCAGCGGCGACTTCCCCGCGAGCTTCTGCGCCCAGTCGGCGACCGCCGCGTCGAACTCCTCGACGGGGACGACCTTGTTGGCGATCCCCGCCGCCAGCGCCTCCTGCGCGCTCCAGCGCTCCCCGAGCAGCAGCAGCTCGTTGACCTTCTTGCGCGGCACGTTGCGATAGATCAGCGCCATGATCATGAACGGGAACGCGCCGACGTTGATCTCCGGCGTGCCGAACGTCGCCTGCTCGGAGGCGAGCACCAAATCGCACGCCAGCGCCAGCCCGAGCGCGCCCGCGAGCACATGCCCGCGCGCGGCGCAGATCGTCGGCTTGGGCAGCGCGACGATCAGCTTGAACAGCTCGACGAAGCGCTCGGAGGCGAAGTGCTTGTGCACGAGCGAGACATCCCCGGCGAAGCCGCCCAGGTTGGCCCCCGAGGAGAACACTCGATCGTGCGAGGAGGCGAGCACCACGCAGCGCACCGCATCCTCGTCGCGGGCGTGCGCGAACGCCTCGATCAGCCCTGCGAGCAGCTCGGCCGACAGCGCGTTGCGCGTGTCGGGGTCGTTCAGGGTGATCGTCGCCACGCCCGACTCGGCATGCGTGTAGAGGACTGAATCGGTGGCCACCACCGGCATCCTAACCTCCTTCCCTTCTCCTGGCTGAAGCGCTAGTTTCTGCTGACACAAGCGAGTACGACAAGGAGCCCCACCGTTGGCTGCCACCTCCGAGAGCGCCGTCCGCAAGCCCGACTTCCAGACCAGCCGCAAGCACTTCATCTTCACCGACGAGCACGAAGCGCTGCGCGAGTCGATCCGCAGCTTCGCGATCAAAGAGCTCGCGCCCCACGCGGAGGAGTGGGAGGAGACGACGTTCCCCGACTCGGTCTTCCGGCGGATGGGCGAGCTCGGCTTCCTCGGCCTGGACAAGCCGGAGGAGTACGGCGGGCAGGGCGGCGACTACTACACGGCGCTCGTGCTCGCGGAGGAGATCACGAACGCGAACTCGGGCGGCCTGGCGATGGGCGTGGCGGTGCAGACCGACATGGCGATGCCGCCGATCCTCGCGTTCGGCAGCGAGGAGCAGAAGCGCGAGTGGGCCGAACCGGCGATCAAGGGCGAGAAGATCCTCTGCCTCGGCATCACCGAGCCCGACGCCGGCTCGGACGTTTCCGGGATCAAGACGCGCGCGGTCAAAGACGGCGATGAGTACGTGATCAACGGCTCGAAGACGTACATCACCAACGGCCACCGCGCCGACGTGATCGTGCTCGTGACGAAGACCGACGTCGACGCCGGATACGACGGCTTCACGCTGTTCCTGGTGCCGATGGACGCCCCGGGCGTGATCAGGGAGAAGAAGCTCGAGAAGCTCGGCATGCACGCCTCCGACACGGCGCTGCTCGCCTTCCAGGACGTGCGCGTGCCGGAGTCGGCAGTGCTTGGCCAAGTGGGCAAGGGCTTCTACCACATCATGTGGGAGCTCCAGGGCGAGCGCCTGATCGGCGCCGCCGGCTGCGTGTCGGGCGCGCAGAAATGCTTCGAGCGCACGCTCCAGTACGCGCACGAGCGCAAGGCCTTCGGCCGCGAAATCGGCAAGTTCCAAGTGATCAGGCACAAGTTCGCCGAGATGGCCACGAAAATCGAGTCGGCGCGCCAGATGGTCTACGTGACCGCCTGGCGCTTCAACAACGGCGAGTACCCCGTGCGCGAGATCTCGATGGCCAAGCTCCACGCCGCGCGGATCGCCTGCGAAGTCGCCGACGAATGCATCCAGATCCACGGCGGCGCGGGCTACATGCGCGAGTACGGGGTCGAGCGCGTGTGGCGCGACCTGCGCTTGAACCGCATCGGTGCGGGCACCGACGAGATCATGCTCGACGTGATCGGGCGGTCTTACGGGCTTTAAAGATATGTAGGCAGGGCCGCATGCGGCCCTGCCCGGGGCCGCACATGTGCGGCCCCGCCGGACGGTGCATGCACCGTCCGGAACTGCGCCATCACCCCGCTCTTGAGTAATCCGCATCCCCCATTCACCGACGAGCACGAGGTCCTGCGCGAGTCGATCCGCGGCTTTCTCGAGCGCGAGCTCGCACCCCACGCGCAGGAGTGGGAGGACGCGCGCTGGTTTCCCAGCGAGGTGTTTCCAAAGCTCGCGGGGCAGGGCCTGCTCGGGTTGAAGTACCCGGCCGAGCTCGGCGGGCAGGGCGGCGACTATCTGCACGAGGCGGTGCTCGTCGAGGAGCTCGCGCGGATCGGCTCGGGCGGGACCGCCGCGGGGATCGGCGCGCACACGAACATCGCCACCCCGCCGATCTGGAAGTTCGGCACCGAAGAGCAGCAGCAGCGCTATCTGGTGCCGGCGATCAAGGGTGAGAGGATCGGCGCGCTCGGCATCACCGAGCCCGGCGCCGGCTCGGACGTCGCGGGGCTGCGCACCTCGGCCGAGCGTGTGGACGGCGGCTGGGTGGTGAACGGCGAGAAGACCTACATCACCAACGGCGTGCGCGCCGACTTCATCGTCACCGCCGCCAAGACCACGCCCGAGGGCGGCCATCATGGCATCTCGTTCTTCATCGTCGATCGCGGCGCGGGGGTCACATCCGCCAAGCTCGAGAAGCTCGGCTGGCATGCCTCGGACACCGCCACGATCGCCTATCAGGACGTGTTCGTACCGGACGAGGCCCTGCTCGGAGAGCTGCATGGCGGCTTCAAGCAGATCATGGCCAACTTCCAGTGGGAGCGCCTGGCGATGGCGCTCGGGGCGGTCGGCGCGATGCAGATCGCGTGGGAGCGCACGGCCGAGTTCGCCCGTGAGCGCCAGGCGTTCGGCCGCCCGCTGTCAAAGCACCAGGCGATCCGTCACAAGCTCGCCGACCTGGCCACCAGCGCCTACACCGCGCGCTGCGTCACCTACGACGCGCTGCGCCGGTTCGTCGCCGGCGAGGAGCCGCTGAAGGAGGTGACGATGGCCAAGCTGCTGACCCAGCGCGCCTCGTTTGAGCTGATGGACGCCTGCCTGCAGATCCACGGCGGCGCGGGCTACATGAAGGAGGTCTGGGTCGAGCGCGCCGCCCGCGACTCCCGCCTCGGCCCGATCGGCGGCGGCTCGGACGAGATCATGCGCGAGATCCTCGGCCGCGTACTCGCCCTGTAGGCGACCCCGGCACCAAGGGGGGTGGTCGGAACGGGGGGTGGTCGGGAGGGGGGCCCGCTCCCCTCCCGCCAAGATCATCTCCGCGCAAAGGTGTCCAAACCTGAGCGTGGGCCTCATGTTCGTGGTGGAGGCGACCGATGCAGGCAAGGTGCTGCGTCTCCGTTCCATGCTCGCCGGCCCCGCGCTGGCCATCTGCCTCTGCGCCCCGGCCGGCGCCGCGACGACCCATCACAAGACCGACCAACCCACGGCCGGCCATCACAAGGGCCACCGGGCGAATCGCCGGCACACCCACCGCACGGTGCGATGCGCCAAGCGCAGCAGCTTTCACTCCAGCGGCGGCCACGTCCGCCACAAGCACCATCCCGCGAGCTGCTCCAAGCGCCGCTCCGGCGGGCGACACGCAGCGGGCAGAGCGCCCGCCGGCTCCCTGCACTCCAAGCAGGGCGGGGGTAACGGCCACCATGCCGGACGGCACGGCTCGAGCACCGGCAAGCCCGCCACGGCGCCCTGCCCCGGCGCCGACGTCCAGCCCACGCAGGCCAACATCGAAGCGATCCGCGCCGTCACCCTCTGCCTGATCAACCAGACGCGGACCGACCACGGCGAGCAGCCGCTGCAGCCCAACGCCCACCTCGAGCAGACCGCCCAGGCCCACACCGAGAGCATGGCCTTCGGCGACTACTTCGAACACAATGGCCCGGGTGGCGATACCCCGCTCAGCCGGATGACCGCGGCCGGCTACATCTACAGCTCGCAGGTCGGCTATGAAATCGGTGAGAACATCGGCTGGGGCACCCTCAGCCTGTCCACGCCCAGCGCGATCGTCGCCGCCTGGATGGCCTCGCCGGGCCACCGCGCGAACATCCTCGACGCCCATTTCCGCGACACCGCGATCGGCGTCTCGGCGCATCCCCCCGCCTCGCTCGCCCAGGGCCAGGCCGGCGCGATCTACACACAGGACTTCGGCGTCATCGTCACCGGCTGACCCCGTTGGCGGGGCTCAAGTCGACCGGCCCGGCATCGCCCGATCGACCGGCCCTCCATCGCCCCGCCGCCAGGCGCGCTGCACGCGGTCTGCGTGCGCCGAGGCCTCCCCATTGGCCGACCCGTATGTAACCTCCGGTCACTGACCACGACAAGGAGACGCATCGGCCATGGGAGTACTTGACGGCAAGTCGGCGATCGTGACGGGCTCGGCCCGCGGCATCGGACGCGCCACCGCTGAACTGCTCGCCGCGCAGGGCGCGCAGGTTCTGATCAACGACCTCGACGGCGACATCGCCGAGCAGGCGGCCGGCGAGATCGCGGGCGAGACGGCGGTGTTCGCCGGCGACCTGACGAAGTCCGACGCGCCCGAGCAGCTCGTGCGCAAGGCCGTCGACTCGTTCGGGAAGATCGACATCATCGTCAACAACGCCGGCTACACGCTCGACGCGCCGATCCACAAGATGACCGACGCGCACTTCCAGGCGATGCTCGACATCCACACCGTCGTGCCCTTCCGCGTGATCCGCGCGGCCGCGCCGCACCTGCGCGAGCCGGCCAAGCAGGAGCGCGAGGAAGGCAGGGAGGTCTTCCGCAAGATCGTCAACGTCTCCTCCACCTCCGGCACGTTCGGCAACGCCGGCCAGGCCAACTACTCCGCCGGCAAGGCCGCCGTCGTCGGCCTGACGAAAACCGTCGCCAAGGAGTGGGGCCAGTTCAAGGTCAACGTCAACGCGGTCGCCTTCGGCTTCATCGACACCCGCCTGACCCAGGCGAAGGTCGACGAGAACAACATGGAGATCGGCGGCGAGAAGGTCCAGCTCGGCATCCCCGAGCAGATGCGCCAGATGGCCTCGATGCTCATCCCTCTCGGCCGCCCCGCCACGCCCGAGGAGGCGGCCGGCGGCATCTTCTTCCTCTGCTCACCCTGGTCCAACTACGTCCACGGCCAGACCCTCCACATCACCGGCGGCCTGTTCGGCGGGATGACGGGCTAAACGGGAGGAAGGCAGGCCCCCCGGTGGGCGGGTACCCCGCGGTGCAAGGCTCAGACGCCGGGCCAGCAAAGCCGGCCCTCGTGGCACTCAATGCTTTCTACACCGTCGCGAACCCTTTAAGGCCCCCGCAGGTCCAGCAGACAGCCTGAGAAGTAAGCACCAGCGGACGAGGCGAGGTAGGCCGTGAGCGCGGCCACCTCGCCCGCGGTGGTCCCATCACCGGGTGCGATCGTTACGAGCGTGATCCCGTGGCGCGCCCACTCGATCGACAGCGTCCGCCCAAGGTTCTCCAGCCCCGCGCGCGCGGCGTCGGCGTGCTCTCCGCCCGCGGCAGCCGGGGCGAGGTAGACGATCCGTGAGCTCTGCGCAGCCGGCAGGAACGCGAGGTTGACGACGGCCCGCGTGATGTTCCAGGCGGCGTCGAGGCAGGTGCGCAGCGCGGCGCGCGCGGGATGCGCGCCACGGCCGTCCGCCAGCCCATGCGCAAACAGCTCCGCGCCGTCGACCACCAACAGGTCCAGGCTTCCCGTCACGGCAACGGCAGCGATAACCGTCTGGTCCACGATCGCCTCGTCGGCGACGTCGGGAGCACACGTATGCACCCGGGCTCCCAACTGCGCGCATTCCTCGCCCACTGCGCTCCCCAGAGAGTCCGCCAGGGCCGGGGCCGGAGCCTCCGCTACCGGCATAGTGTCCGCCGGCGGGGGCGCGCCGGCCACCAGCAGGGAAACCCCTTGCAGCAGGCCTGGGCGGAGCAGCTCGGCGGCGACCATCGACACTGACCAGAGCCTATCCGGCAGTCAGGCAGAGTGGGCGAGATCGCCGGTATCTCTGCCAGCGCAGACGCCTCCCCTGCGCTCAGAGAGTGCCCCCCAGGCCTTGCTCTCCGGGAATCTCCGTCGCCGTCGGGCCGCGCAACTCGAAGTAGAGCACCGCGGCCGCGAGCGCCGACAAGGGCGCCGTGAGGATCTGGACGATCACCCTGACGACGATGCCCGCGCCGGTCCCGCCCGAGTCGCCGATCGCCTCGATGATCGCGGCGAGGATGCCGACGCCGATCACGAGCACGACGATCACGCCGAAGACCTGCCAGCCGTTGCCGCGCACGAGCTCACGACTGCGCGCGAGCGGCTTCAGGCCGCCGGGGCGCTCGAGCACGACGACCGGCGCCGCCACCGACCAGATCGTGATCAGGATCAGCCCGGGGACGATGATCAAGATGAAGCCGATCGCGATCCCGATCCCGGCGACGATCCCCACGAGGATCAGCTGGCCGAGCACCGGCGTGGCCGCTTGGAGCAGCTGACCGACGGTGGCGTCGCGCCGGCCATCCTGTACGTCGGCGACCAGCTCGACGACCATCCCCGTGAAGAGCGTGGTGCCGACGATGATCACGACAAAGGCGAGGATCGCAAGCACGGGAGCGATCACGACGAGCAAGGCGCTGATGACCCCCACCGCGATAAAGACGACGGCCGCCGCGGGCAGCAGCACAGAAGCCTGGTCGGCATAGATGCTGAACGTCCGGCTGATGACCGAGCCGATGTCTATCGAACGTTTCATATCGCTCCTTACGGCGTCGCTTACGGGTGGCGGCGAGCCAACGATACGCGACCCGCCCGACGCCTGAGAGGACGCAGGGCGCCCGTCGCAGCACTTACCCGACAGCCGTGCGCTTGCCCGAGCGGCGCCCGCCGCGGCGCCTACGCGACAGCGGTCCGCTTGCCCGAGCCGCGCTCGGCCCGACGCTGCTCGCGCACGCGCCGGAGCACGCCCGCGCGACCGTGCTCCTCGAGGCCGGCGTAGAGAGCTCGGATCCGCAAGAGGACCTCATCGGCGACCGCCTGCTGCTGCTCGGGCGTCGGGTGCTCGATGCGCTCCCAGCGCAGCGGGTCGCCGTACTGGACGGTGGTCTTGGGAAACTGCAGGCGCTTCCAGTTACGGATACGCGAGGAGCCGTGGATCGCGATCGGGACGACGGGGGCGCCTGACTCGAGCGCCAGGCGACCGATGCCGCGCTTGGCCTGCTCGGCCACTTTGCCCGTGCGCGAGCGCCCACCCTCGCAGTACATCGTGATCGCCCCGCCGCGCGCGAGGATCGTCTCGGCGGTGATGAACATCTCTTCGTCGCGCGCGCCGCGACGCACCGGGAAGACGCCGCCGTGGGTGTAGACGAACTGCATCGGTCCCGGTTTGAAGAGCTGCGACTTGGCCATGAAGCGGACCTTGCGGCGGATGTAGCAGCCCATCAGGAAGTGGTCCATGAAGGAGAAGTGGTTGGGCGCGAGGATCACCGCACCGGCGCCGGGCGCCTTCTCCGGGGAGATTGCGCGAGCGCGCAGGAAGGTGTAGGCGTAGAGCGAGGTGAGCACCCGCGTCATCTCATAGGTCCAGTCCGGTTCACGTGTGCGCGCGCGCTCGTGAAAGCGGTCGAAGTGCTCCTTCGGCCGCGGGTCGGCGTAGACCTGTTCGCGCATCGATGCGAGATCGCTCATCTGAGCGTTTTACGTCGTAGGCGGCGCAAAGTTACGCGCACGCGCCAGCGCGTCCGCCCAGCCGGCGAGCAGGGGGGCGCGCTCGTCCTCGCCCATGCGCGGCTGGTAGCGCCTGCGCTCGCGCCAGGCATCGCGCACGTCGGTGACCGTCCACAGCCCCACGCCCACCCCCGCCAGGTAGGCGGCGCCGAGGGCGGTCGTCTCGGTGCTCTCGCCGAGCACGACGGGCACGCCGAGGACATCGGCCTGGAACTGCATCAGCCAGCCGTTCGCGCTCGCCCCGCCGTCGGCGCGCAGCTCGCCGAGCGGCTGCCCGGAGGCGGCCTCCATCGCGCGGACCGCGTCGAGCGTCTGGTAGGCGATCGCCTCGAGCGTCGCGCGCGCCAGGTGGGCGCGACCGGCGCCCCGCGTGAGCCCGACGATCGTGCCGCGCGCGTGGGGATCCCAGTAGGGCGAGCCGAGGCCGGTGAGCGCGGGGACGAAGTAGACACCGTCGTTGGAGTCAAGCGACGCGGCCAGCGACTCTGTGTCCGCCGCGCGCTCGATCACGCCGAGCCCGTCGCGCAGCCACTGGACGGCGGCGCCGGTGACGAAGATCGAGGCCTCCAGCGCGTAGGCCCGCCCGCGGGTGGGTGGGCCTGGGACGGTTGGGGATCCAATCTCTGAGCTGACCTTCGCGGGCGTAGGTGGGGCTGGGGCGTGCGGGGATCCAATCTCCGAGGCGACCGTCGCGAGCAGCCCCGGTCCCGGCTCGGGCAAGGTGAAGCCCGCGTGGAGCAGGACGAAGGAGCCGGTGCCGTAGGTGGTCTTGGCCATGCCGGGGTCGACACAGGCCTGGCCGAAGAGGGCGGCCTGCTGGTCGCCGGCGACACCCGCGATCGGAACCGCGTGGCCGTGGAGCGCCGCTGGCAGGGTCTGGCCGAAGACCCCGGCGCTCGGGCGCACCTCGGGCAGCGCGCGGGCGGGAACGTCGAACAGGTCGAGCAGCTCCGGATCCCAGCGCCCGGCGGCGATGTCGTAGAGGAGCGTGCGCGAGGCGTTGGTGGCGTCGGTGAGGTGCTCGCCGGTGAGGCGAAAGATCAGCCACGAGTCGATCGTCCCGAACACGGCCGTCCCTTCGTGCACGCGCTCGCGCAGGCCGGGGACATGCTCGAGCAGCCAGGCGATCTTGGTGGCGGAGAAGTAGGGATCGAGGATCAGGCCGGTGCGCGCGCGGACCAACGGCTCGTGCCCGGCGGCGCGCAGCTGATCGCAGCGCGCGGCCGTGCGCCGGTCCTGCCAGACGATCGCGTTGTGCAGCGGCTCGCCCGAGCGCGGATCCCAGACGCAGACGGTCTCGCGCTGGTTGGCGATCCCGACCGCCGCCAGATCCCCGGGACGCACCCCGGCATCCGCGAGCGCCTCCCCGGCGACGGCCTGGGTGACCGACCAGATCTCGCGCAGGTCGTGCTCGACCCAGCCGGGCTGGGGAAAGTGCTGGGCGAACTCGCGGTAGGCGCGCCCGATCGGCTCGGCCTGCGCATCGAACACAAAGCAGGTGGTGCCCGTCGTCCCTTGGTCGATCGCGAGGATCATCTCCGCGCGAGCCTACCGCCACGTCTCCGCGCGAGCCCTACCGCCGCGCGAGGTAGACCCGCAGGAAATCGAGGAGCTGGCGGGCGCGATGGAGAAAGCCTGAGAGCGTGCGGCCGGTGGCGCGGTGGGAGAGCTCGAGCTCGATCTCGCTGACGCGATGTCCCGCGCGCGCGGCGTCGATCGTGATCCCGATCTCCATACCGAAGCCGGCCGCGAACGGGAGCACGTCCTCGAGCGCGCCGGCGTGCAACGCCCGCTGGCCGGAGATCGGCGCGCGCAGCGAAAGGCCAGAGCGCCGGTGGATCGCCCAGCGCGCGAAGGCGACGGCGAGGCCGACCCCGCCGCCGACACGCGTGGCGAAGGCCGCGACCGCGACGTCCGTCTCGCCGCGCCGCACCGCGTCTGCAAGCGCGCCCAGCTCAAGCGCCGAAGCGCCGAGATCGGCGTCGCAGAGGACGAATATTAATTTTTGATTGCGGCCGCGATCGGTTGCCCTGGCGTCGTGGAGAGCGTCCCAGGCGGCCGGCGTGGCCGCGCCACCCTTGCCGATCACGCGCTCGCTGCGCACGACCCGCGCCCCGGCCGCCCGCGCGCGATCGGCCGTGGCGTCGGTGGAGCCGTCATCGGCCACCCAGAGCGGCGCGCCGGGGAAGGCGAGGGCGAGCGCCGCCAGCGTGGCCTCGATCCGGGGAGCCTCGTTGTAGGCGGTGAGGATCACGGAGACGTCGCGAGCGGGGGTTGGGAGAGTGTCGGCAGAATCGGTGGTCATCGGATCGATCAGCGCCGGAGGCTATTGTCCGCAACCGTCACGGACCAACGAGGAGGCTGCGAGATGGCTGAGGTGGAGGCCCATATCACCGGCACCGTATGGAAAATCGAGTGTGCCGTCGGCGACACGATCGAGGAGGGCGACACGGTGGCGATCCTCGAGTCGATGAAGATGGAGATGCCGGTGGAGGCCGAGGACGCCGGCACGGTCTCAGAGATCCGCTGCCAAGAGGGCCAGGCGGTGAACGAGGGCGACACGCTCGTCGTGCTGGAGTAGGCGCGGGGAGCCTCCGGACTTCGCCGCGCCGCCACGGATGAGGACCCTCGGTTAGCCTGTCCGCCCGGTGCCCTCCAACGCCCCCCCACGCGAGCTGGCCGATGGCAAGCTGCTGATCGATGAGCCCGGCGATGGGGTAGTCCGTCTGACGATCTCCAACCCGGCCAAGCGCAATGCGCTGGACCACCCGATCCTCGACGCGATCAGCGCGACGCTAACCGAGCTGGCGGGGGTGGGTGGAGTCGCATCATCGGGGGCCAGCGGGGCCGCATCACCCGGTACGCGCTGCGTGGTGATCACCGGCGCGTACGGCATGTTCTCGGCCGGGTATGACATCGGCGAGATTCCGGAGGAGGAGTTCGAGGAGCGGGCCGAGCGGCTCGTGGCGCACCCTTTCACCGAAGCGATCGATGCGCTGGCGGCCTTCCCCTACCCGACGCTGGCGGTGCTCCCCGGCCACACGATCGGCGGCGGCCTGGAGCTCGCGCTGGCGTGCGACCTGCGCGTGGCGAAGGACGACATCAAGCTCGGCATGCCACCGGCAAAGCTCGGGTTGGTCTACTCGCACACCGGCCTGCGGCGCTTCATCGACGCGATCGGCGCGGCGCGCACGCGCGAGCTGTTTCTGCTCGGCAGCTATATCGACGCGCCCACGGCGCTCGCCTGGGGGCTTGTCAACCGCCTCGCCCAGGCCGACGAGCTGGAGACGGTGGCGCTGGCGGTCGCGGGCGAGCTCGCCGGCAACGCGCCGCTGTCGCAGCTGGGCAACAAGCGCGTGATCGCCGCCCTGCTGGAGGCCGAGGGGGAGCTGGCCGAGGAGGTCGAGGAGGAGCTGATCGAGCTGCGCCGGGCATCGTTCGCCTCGCAGGACATGCGCGAGGGAATGAAGGCCTTCGCCGAGAAACGGCCCGCGCGCTGGAGCGGGGAATGAGTATTGATTCGCAGTCTCCCCAACTCGAAACCCCAGCGCCCATCGGCCTGCCGGCCGGAGTCTGCGAATGATTTCCAAGTTGTCCGCGACGCGTCATAACCTGCCGGCAATGGGGTCGCCAATAGGGTCGTTGATTACGCGCGAGGAAGCGCTGCAGCTGGGAGAGATCGAGGACCACGCCGAGATCGAGGCGCTGATCGAGCGCGCCTGGGAAGCGCGCGTGGAGCGCTTTGCCGACTCGACCGACATGTGCTCGCTCGTGAACGCCAAGTCCGGTGGCTGTGCCGAGGACTGTGGCTTCTGCGCCCAGTCGCGCTTCGCCGAGGCGGAGACGCCGCTGCACGCGATGATGGAGCCCGAGCAGGTGCTCGAGCACGCGCGCGCGGCCGAGGCCGCGGGGGCGCACCGCTTCTGCATGGTCACCCAGGGCCAGGGCCTGTCAAAGCGCGACTTCGAGAAGTACCTGGAAGGCGTCCGCCTGGTCGTGGAGCACACCAACCTGAAGCGCTGTGCCTCGGTCGGGCACATGTCCGCCACGCGCGCACAGGCGCTGAAGGACGCCGGCATCCAGCGCGTGCATCACAATGTCGAGACGGCCGAGAGCTACTACGACGAGGTCTCGACGACCGTGCGCTACGAGGGTCGCCTGCGCACGATCGAGGCGGTGCGCGAGTCTGGGCTTGAGACATGCGTGGGCGGCATCCTCAACCTCGGCGAGAGTCGCGAGCAGCGCGTGGAGATGGCCTTCGAGCTGGCCGCGCTCGACCCGACGAGCGTGCCGATCAACATGCTCAACCCGCGCCCGGGCACGAAGTTCGGCGACCGCGAGTACATGGACCCGTGGGAGGCCGTCAAGTGGATCGCGATCTTCCGGCTGATCCTGCCCGGAGCCCTGTTCCGGCTGTGCGGCGGACGGGTGGAGAACCTCGGCGAGCTGCAATCGCTGGCCGTGAAGGCGGGCATCAACGGCGTGATGATGGGCAACTTCTTGACGACGCTCGGTAACGAGCCGGAGCATGATCGGGCGATGTTCGAGGAGCATGGCCTGAACGTCGCGCGCCAGGCCGACAACGGCTCAAACCCACGCCCGGACAACCGCTCGGGCTGGCTTGAGGGCGAGACGCCGGACGTGGTCGATGAGTTCCTTGACGCCTCTCGAGCGGCGGCTGCGACGGCGTCGGTCGACCTGGAGATAAGGCTGTGGGACCCCTCCAGCCAACTGAGGTTCCGTGCCAAGCGGACCGTGCCACCACGTCCTGATGGTGCACCGAACGCCACGCCCGCCGACTGGAGCGAGGCGGCAGAACACGCGATTCCCCCACCTCCGGAGCGGACGCCGGAAACGGTTCCCGCCGGCTGGGGAGACTAAAACGCCGACCACGGGGAGACACGGATGAGCGAGATCGAGGAGCGCCTGGCGGAACTGGAGCAACTCGGTCTTTACCGCCGCCTGCGGTTGGTGAGCGGGCCGCAGGGCCCGCGCGTGCTGCTCGACGGCAAGCCAGTGCTGCTGCTGTGCTCGAACAATTATCTCGGGCTCGCCGACCACCCGCGCGTGCGTGAGGCGGCGGCGGATGCGGCGATGCGCTGGGGCGTGGGCGCCGGCGCCTCGCGCCTGGTGAGCGGAACGATGACGATCCACCGCCGTTTGGAGGAGCGTCTGGCGGCGTGGAAGGGCAGCGAGGCGTGCCTGCTGTTCGGGTCGGGCTATCTGGCAAACATCGGCACGATCGGCGCGCTCGCCGGCCGCGGGGACATCGTTTTCTCCGACGAGCTGAACCACGCCTCGATCATCGACGGCTGCCGCCTGTCCAAGGCCGAGGTCATGGTCTATCGCCATCTCGACCTGGAGCACCTCGCGTGGAGCCTGCGCCGCCACGGCAGCGACGGCCGCCACGGCAACGATGGCCGCCGGCGCCTGGTCGTGACCGACTCGGTGTTCTCGATGGACGGCGACGTCGCCCCGCTGATGGAGATCGTCGAGCTGGCAAAGGAATACGGCGCGCGCGTGATGGTCGACGAGGCGCATGCGATCGGCGCGCTCGGCCCGGCCGGGCGCGGAGCGGTGGCGGAGGCGGGCCTGGCGGACGAGGTCGACGTGGTCGTGGGCACGCTGGGCAAGGCGCTCGGCTCCTACGGCTCGTACGTGTGCGCGAACGAGGAGATGATCCGCTACCTGGTCAACACGGCGCGCTCGCTGATCTTCTCGACCGCGCCCGGACCGCCGGCGGTGGCCGGAGCGCTGGCGGCGCTTGAGCTGCTGCGGGAGCGCCCGCACCGCGTGGAGCGGCTGCGCTCGGCCGCGCGCACTTTGCGCAAGGCGCTCGCCGGCGAAGGCTTCCCGGTGGCAGACGGCGAGATGCAGATCGTCCCGTTGATCGTGGGCGACGAGCAGGCGGCGATGCGCCTGTGCAAGGAGGCGCTCGAGCGGGGCGTGTTCGCCCAGGCGATCCGTCCGCCGACCGTCCCTGCCGGCACCTCACGCCTGCGCCTGGCGACGATGGCATCGCATACAACCGAGGAGCTGAAGATGGCCGCGCGCGTGCTCGGCGAGTCCGCCCGCGCGATCGGACTGGACCCGGCCACGATGGGGCAGCCCACGAGCGCGGACCGAACGAGGACAGACGAGCGCGAAGTCGCTGAGCCCCGCCTGCCGGTGGGAGCCTGGAAGTCCCGAGGGGAGGCGCCATTTGACCTTGCCGAGCAGGCGGGCTCTCGATATGACCTGGAACGCTCAGCTGCCCAGCCTAAGGTGGGGCGCGCGACCACCGAGGCCGACGCTAAACCGATCGCCGAGGACACGTCGCGCTCAGGAGCTCCGTTTGACATAGAGCGCGAAGGCTCTATCGCCCGCGCGGCGTAACGCTCCAGAGCGCGCGAATGCGAGGGCTCCTCGTCACCGCGACCGACACCGGCGTCGGCAAGACGATCCTGAGCGCGGCGCTGCTCGCGGCGATGTCCGCGGCCGGCGAGCGGGTCAGCGCGCACAAGCCGGTGGTGACCGGCCTCGACGACCGCTCGGAGGTCGGCCGGCCCGGCGGATGGCCCCCCGACCACGAGCTGCTGGCGGCGATCGCGAAGATGACGGGCGAGGATGTAGCGCCACTGCGCTACGGCCCCGCCGTCTCCCCCCATCTGGCGGCCCAGCTCGCGGGTGAGCGGATCGACCCGGCCGGCCTGGTGGCGCGCGCACAAGCGGCGGGCGCACATGCGGCGAGCGGCGAGGAGACATCGCTGATTGTCGAGGGCGTCGGTGGCCTACTGGCGCCGCTCGCCGAGGACTACACGGTGCGCGACTTCGCCGTCGCGCTTGGGCTACCCCTGCTGATCGCCGCACGGCCGGGGCTGGGCACGATCAACCACACGCTGCTCACGCTCGGCGGTGCCCGCGCTGCGGGGCTCAACGTGCGCGCGGTTGTCCTCACCCCGTGGCCGGAGCAGCCGTCAGAGCTGGAGCGCTCCAACCGCGAGACGATCGCGCGGATGGGCAAGATCAATGTCGTGGGTCTGGACAATGTGCCGAGCCCCAATCCGGCAGACCTTGCGCGGGCAGGAGCGGCGCTCCCCTGGAGGAACTGGCTGGAGGAGATTTAACCGGAGATACCCCGGCCGCCTGGCCTCGACCTACTTCTTAGGTTGCGCCCGGCTTGACCTCGACCGGCCGCGACCTCTCGGCTCCCAGGGTGTCGCTCATCACCGCCGGCGTCGCTGAGCGGCCCGTGGAGCAGCCCGCATCGGGTCCACGCTCCGGCGTCGCTACAACGGCCGCCTCGCCCCTTAGCACCATGGCTGGCAGCTTAGCAACTGACAGTTGTCTACTTGCGCACATGCACACGTGCTTGGGAGGCTCTGCTCACATGCAGATCGGCCGTCACGTTCGCAAGCAGCGCACAGCCCTCGGGCTCAAACAACACGAGCTCGCCGCTGAGGTCAAGGTCACCCCGCAGCACATCTCCAAGCTCGAGCTGGACCAAGCCGCCCCGTCACTGGAGATGCTGCTGAAGCTCAGCGAAAGACTCGGCGTCACCACGGACTATCTGCTGACCGGACGGGAGCGGACGCCGCTCGACGCGACCGGCGCGATCCGCGCCGTGCCCGACATCAGCGCGCTCGCCAAGCGGCATCTGATCGGCGTGCTCAACGAGCTGCGCACGGAGACCTGAGGCGACAATCCAGGGTTAGCTCACAGCCGGGTGGAGCCCAAAAGCACGCGCCTTCAAGCCTCGGCTGCGTCCACAACGGCCGCTGTCACGCGCGCCAGATCGTCCTCGGCGATGACGTATGGCGGCATCGTGTAGATCAGATCGCGAAACGGCCGCAGCCACACTCCCCGCTCGACCGCCACCGCGGTCACTGCGGCAACGTCCACCTCGTCGCGCATCTGGACCACGCCAATTGCACCGAGCACGCGCACGTCCGCAACGCCCGGCAGCTCCCGTGCGGGCTCCAGCCCGACACGCAGGCCATCTTCGATCACCGCCACGCGCCTGCGCCAGCCCACGTCGCCATTGCCTTCACCCTCGACGAGCCCCTCTCCGTCGGCAAGCAGGTCCAGCGACGCGAGCGCCACCGCACAGGCGAGCGGGTTGGCCATGAAGGTGGGACCGTGCATCAGCCCACCGCCCTCGCCGGAGGAGACCGCATCGGATACCGCTCGCGTGCAGAGCGTCGCGGCGAGCGTGAGATAGCCGCCGGTGAGCGCCTTGCCGACGCACATCACGTCCGGGCTCACGCCGGCGTGCTCGGCGGCAAACATGGCGCCGGTGCGGCCAAAGCCCGTGGCGATCTCATCCAGCACGAGCAGCAGATCGTGCTCGTCGCACAGGCGTCTGAGCAGCGCGACGCACTGCGGCGCATGGAAGCGCATCCCCCCCGCCCCCTGCACCACGGGCTCGACGATCACAGCGGCCAGCTCGTGCGCGTGGCGGGCGGCCAGCTCGCTGACATGCGCCGCCCAGGCATCGTCGAGGCCCGCGTCAAAGCCGTCTGGCGGCCGCTCGGCGAACACGTGCTCCGGGAGCACGCCGGTGAACATGCCGTGCATTCCCCCGACCGGATCGCAGACGGCCATCGCGCCGAACGTGTCGCCGTGGTAGCCGCCCCGCACGGTCAGCAGCCGCGTGCGTCCCGGCCGCCCGCGCGCACGCTGGAACTGCAGGCAAAGCTTGATCGCGACCTCGACCGCGACCGATCCGGAGTCGGCGAAGAACACCTGCTCCAACCCCGCCGGCGCGATCTCTACAAGGCGTTCCGCCAAGCGCACGGCCGGCTCATGCGTGAGGCCCCCGAACATCACATGCGCCATCCGCTCGAGCTGCTCGCGCACGGCGGCGTCGAGCGCTGGATGGCGGTAGCCATGGATCGCACACCACCACGACGCCATCCCGTCGATCAGCTCCCGTCCGTCGGCCAGCTTCAGGCGCACGCCTTCCGCCGAGACGACCGGCAGCGGAGCCGGCGCACTCGGCAGCGCCCCATAGGGATGCCAGACGTGCTCGCCATCGAACGCGAGCAGTGCGTCCCAGTCGCTCAGATCAATCCTCGTACAAAACGAAGTCCCGCTTCCGCGCGCCGCAGACCGGGCAGAACCAGGTGTCGGGGATGTCCTCGAAGGCGGTGCCCGTGGGGATGCCCCCGTCGGGGTCGCCTTCCTCGGGATCGTAGATGTACCCGCAGGACTCGCAGATCCAGCGTTGCAGGGTCTTGGTCGTCATCAGCGCAAAGATTACCGGCCGCCTGCTCCGACGGTAGGGTCAACCTATGAGCCCGCGATCCTCCAACGAGCGCCCTGCGCCCGGTGAGGAGCACAACCCCGGTCCGGCAACATCCCCACGGCAGGCGGCAACCGTGATCCTGCTGCGTGGCGGCGCCGAGGAGCTCGAGCTGCTGCTCGTCAGGCGCACACCGCAGGCGCGCTTCATGGGCGGCGTGTGGGTGTTCCCGGGCGGAGCCGTCGATCCCGCCGATGCCTCTCCCACCGGCTTTGCCGCAGCCGGCGACGGGGATCCGCTCGAGAAGCTGGCGTTGCGCGCGGCCGCGGCGCGCGAGCTGCGGGAGGAGGCCGCGATCGTGCTGGTCGATCCCGGCGAGCTGGTCGAGTTCTCGCGCTGGATCACCCCGGCCGAGGTGCGCACGCGCTTTGACACCCATTTCTTTCTCGCCCCCCTACCCGCCGGCCAGGAGCCGAAGGTCGATGGCGAGGAGTGCGTCGACCTCGGCTGGTTCACGCCCGCGCAGGCGCTCGAGGCTCACCGCAACGAGCAGATCGTGCTCGTCTTCCCCACGATCAAGCACCTCGAACAGCTCCAGGCCTTCGCCTCGGTCGAGGCGCTGCTGACGTATGCGCGCGGGCGGACGGTGCAGCCGATCCAGCCACGGGTCGTGGTCGAGGGCGAGGTCGCGCGCGTGCTGCTTCCAGGCGAGCCGGGGTACGACGATCCCCAGCCGGGTACCGAGATGCCCAACCGGATACCGGGACCCCCAACCGGGCCCAACCGGATACCGGGACCCCCAACCGGGTAGGGGAAGAGAAAGATGCCAACCGCGGCCCGTGCACCTGCACCGAGACGCTCCGGCCTGACGGTCGCGGTGACCGGACCGACGGGTGAGATCGGGCGGGCGCTGGTCGCAGCGCTCGAGCGCTCCTCCGGGGTGGCGCGTGTGCTCGGCATGGCCCGGCGGCCGTTTGACCCCAGCGCGCACGGCTGGAAGAAGGTCTCCTATCGACAGGGCGACGTCCTCAACCCCGACGACCTGGCCGAGCTGATGCCAGACGCGGATGTGGTCGTCCACCTCGCCTTCCTGATCATGGGCGGGGCGCGGGAGACCCGCGCGGTGAACCTGGAAGGCTCGCGCAACGTCTTTGCGGCAGCCGTCGCGAGCGGGGTGAAGCGGCTGGTCTACACCTCCTCTGTCGCCGCCTACGGATTCCACGGAGAGAACCCCCAGCCGCTCACCGAGGAGGTCCCCGCGCGGGGCACCGCCAGGCACTACTACTCCGCCCAGAAGGCCGAGGTCGAGGCGACGTTGCGCGAGGTGCTGGACGGCAGCTCGACCGCCGCATATGTGCTGCGACCGTGCATCGTCGGTGGCCCGCAGGCGCCACTGCTAATCGACAGCCTGCCCTACACCCAGATCTCAGGGCGGCTACCGGGGCCGGTCCTGCGCCTGCTCGAAGGCGCGCCGATCCTGAAGCCGGTACTACCCGATCCGGGCGTGCCCTTTCAGCTCATCCACCACGACGACGTCGCGAGCGCGATGCGCGCCGCGGTGCTCGGCCGCGGCGCTCCGGGTGTCTACAACCTCGCCGGGCCGGGCGAGCTGACGGTCAAGGATCTCGCACGCGAGCTCGGCTGGTACTCAATCCCCGTGCCCGAGCTCGCGATCGACGCGGTCGCCGAGATGGTCGGGCGCCTGAGCTTCCTGCCCGCCCAGGCCCAATGGGTGGCGGCCTTCCGCGAGCCGGTGATCATGGATGTCTCCAAGGCCAGGCGTGAGCTGAAATGGCTCCCCAAGCACAATGCGCTGCAGACCCTGCGCGAAACGATCGCCGCAGAGCGGCTGGATCGCCTGGTTCGCTAGCAAAGAGACTCAGCCGGCCTGCGCGTGTGAAGATCACCGCGGAGCGACCGGATCGTTCGGTGCACCAGCGAAGAAATCGGCCGGCTCAGCCGGCCTGCTGCGCCTGGATCACGTGCGTGACGGCGTTGATCAGAGCCAGGTGGGTGAACGCCTGGGGGTAGTTGCCGAGGTGACGCCCCGATGAGGCCTCGAGCTCCTCGGCGTACAGCCCCAAGGGGGAGGAGTAGGAGAGCAGTCGCTCGCACAGGTGCTCAGCCTGCCGGCGCTCGCCGATCTCCGAGAGCGCCGAGACCAGCCAGAAGGAGCAGATCAGGAACGTCCCCTCCTCGCCGCTGAGACCGTCGTCGGTCTCCTCGGTGCGGTAGCGCAGGACGAGGCCATGCTCGGTCAGCTCCTCGCAGATCGCGTTCACGGTGGCGACCACGCGCTCGTCGGTGGGAGGCAGGAAGCGCACGAGGGGGATCAGCAGGTTGGACGCATCGAGCGCGTCGGTGTCGTAGTGCTGACGGAACACCCCGCGCGAATCGACGCCGCGCGCGAGGATGTCCGCGCGGATCTCCTCGGCCACCGCCTGCCATGCCTCGGCCTGTTCGTTCTCGCCCCGCCGTTCGGCCAGGCGCGCCCCGCGGTCCATCGCCACCCAGCACATCAGCTTTGAGGAGAGGTAATGACGGGGTTCGCCGCGCGCCTCCCAGATGCCCTGATCGGGTTCCTTCCAGACCTTCGCCGCGCATCCGACCTGATCGCAGAGCACCGGCCACAGACGCTCGGGAATGTGGTCGCGCTGCTTGGAGTGCAGGTACACGGAGTCCAGCACCGCGCCGAAGACGTCGTTCTGGCGCTGGTTGTAGGCGCCGTTGCCGACCCGCACCGGGCGCGCGCCCTGATACCCCTTCAGGTGGTCGAGCGTCGACTCCTCCAGGTCCCGCTCGCCGGTGATCCCGTACATGATCTGCAGCGAGCCGTCCTCGTTGCGCGCCAGGTCCGCCAGATACTGGATGAAGTCGTCGGCCTCCCAGTCCAGTCCGAGCGCGTGCAGGCCCCAGAGCGTGAACGAGGCGTCGCGCATCCAGCAGTAGCGGTAATCCCAGTTGCGTTCCCCCTGCGGCGTCTCGGGCAGCGAGGTCGTGGGCGCCGCCACGAGCGCCCCGGTGGGCATGAATGTGAGGCCCTTGAGCGTCAGCGCCGAGCGCTCCAGGTGATGGCGCCAGGGATGATCCGGGTAGGTGCCGTCGGCCAGCCAGCCGCGCCAGAAGTGGCTCGTGCGCAGCAGGTAGTCCTCGGCCTGCGCGGCCGTGCGCGGACCGGCGAGGCTCTCGGTCCAGGAGATCGCGCAGAAGCGCCGCTCGCCCTCGGTCATCGTGTGACGGGAGTGCGCGCGATTGCCCTCGATCCCCATCCGCACGTCGCTGTACAGGCGAAACTCCGTCCGTCCATCGCTGGCGTCGAGCGCGTGTCCGCCCTCGGCGCCGGTGTCCACCACGCTCCACTTCGCCGGCGTGCTGCCGTACTCGAGCATCGGCTCGCAGACCATCTCGACCTGCACCTGGCCCTGGATGCACTCGATCATCCGCACGAGCAGATGGTCGGCGTCGTAGTCGGTGGGCGCCCGCGTGTGGCTGGAGCCCTCCTTGTTGTCGTGCCACTGACCGATCGTCAGCCCATCCACCACGCGCAGCCACCCCTGCGGTGTCATCCAGGTCGTCTCGATCAGGTTCGTGCCCGGGATGTAGCGCCAGCCGGCCGGCACATAGACGCCGTAGGGGCCCACGCGCCAGCTGCCGGCGCCACGGTCGAGCATCGCCGCGAACACGCTCGGCGAGTCGAAGTGAGGCAGGCACATCCACTCGATCGACCCGTCGGCGGCGACCAGAGCGCCGGTGTGGCAGTCCGACAGGAAGCCATAGTCGGCGATCGGCGGGAAGGGCGAGTCGGGCGAGATTCCCCCTGGACGCTTGGCGGCGACCTGCCTCGCAGCGGCGGCCTGGCGGCCCACCGCCGGCGATGCGACCTTGGCCCGCGCGGCCGGGCTGCCGGCCTTCGGTGGCGGGCTGTTACTGATCGCCGAGCGCGGAGGCATGGCCCGAACGGTAGCGTGAGCGCGGGTCGGGTAGATGTCGTTTACAGCCGACGAGCGACGAGTGTCGCTTCCAGCTCCACCAGCAGTAGGAGGAGGAGCGCTCGACCTCGTCAGCCGGACCGCTCACCAGACGGGGCGCTCACCAGGCGGGGCGCTCAACGTCGGCGGGCAGGCGATGCTCATGCTCGAGCTTGTCGAGGTGGGCAAGCAGCGAGACGGCGGCGACGGGGCGCAGCTCGGCGGGCACGTCCGACCACGCGGCGTCGAGCAGCTCGTCGGTCGAGCGACGGCCCGCGGCGAGCGCCGCGAGCAGCCGGCGCTCGCGCTCGAGGCGATGGGCGATGTACTCCTCCAGCTTGGCCCGGGGCTCCCAGATCGCAGGTCCGTGACCCGGGCAGAGGACGTCCAGGTCTCGCTCGCGCAAGCTGTGCAGGCCGGCGAGATAGCCGGCGAGCGCGCCGCGGTCGGGAGCGATGAACACACTGCCTTCGCCGAGCACCGCATCTCCCGTGAAACAAACCCGCTCGTAGATCAGGGCGAAGTGATCGGGCGCATGTCCGGGTAGGGAGAGAGCTTGAAAGGGCCCGAAGCCAGTCGCTTCGGCGAGCATCACATTGGCCTCGCCGCGCCCGGCTGCAAGCGGCGCCGGGCGGAGCTCGAGCAGCGCCTCGACGGCTTCGGCATGGTCGGCGTGATCGTGGGTGAGCACCACGCCGCCAAGTCCGCCGCGGGCATCGATCGCGGCGAGCAGGCGCTCGCTGTGGGAGTCGATCAGGGGCCCGGGGTCGACCACATAGGCCGGCGAGCGCCCGACGACCCAGGTGTTGGTGCCCGACAGGGTGAGCGGCCCAGGATTCTCGGCGCGCAGGCGCAGGATGCCATGCGCGGCCAAGCGCTCGGCCTCGGGGATGGACGGCTCGGGTTCTAAGCTGGAGGACACACGATGAGTTTGTCAGCCCACAGGCAGATCGACCTCGACCGTGGCGGGGGAGCCGGTGCCGTTCGCCCAGCCTGAGCCACTGCGTCGCGAGCTCGCGCAGGCATTGCCAGAGCGCCCGTTCACGCTGCGCTTCTGGGATGGCTCTCAGCTCGCGCCAACCACCCCTGGGGGACCGGTCTTCACGGTGCGCTCGCCAACCGCGGTCGCCCACCTGCTGCGGGCTCCCGGACAGCTTGGGCTCGGGCGCGCGTATGCCACAGGCGAGCTGGAGGCCGATGACCTGGACGGGGTGATCGGGCTGTTGGACACGTTCGAGGCGCCCGCGATCGACGCCAGGACACGACTGCGACTGACGCTCGCCGCCGTGCGCGCATGCGGGCTGACGCCCCCGCCGCGCATCCCCGCGAGTGAGCTGCGCCCACGTGGCCGGCGCCACAGCCGGGCGCGCGACGCACGCGCGGTGCGCCATCACTACGACGTTTCGAACGATTTCTTCGCGCTGTTTCTCGACGAGTCGATGACCTACAGCTGCGCGCTGTTCTCGCGCGGTGCGCGCACGCTGGAGGAGGCACAGGCGGCCAAGCTCGAGCTCGTCTGCGCGAAGCTCGCCCTGAAAGCGGACGAACGCGTGCTCGACGTCGGCTGCGGCTGGGGCGGCTTCGTGCTCCACGCCGCCCGCAACCACGGTGTGCGCGCGGTCGGCATCACCCTCTCCCCGCCCCAGGCCGAGCTGGCGCGCAGGCGTGTGGCCGCAGCCGGGCTCGAGGATCGCGTGGAGATCCGCATCGCCGACTACCGCGAACTCGGCGACGAGCGCTTCGACGCGATCGCCTCCATCGGCATGGTCGAGCACGTCGGCGCCAGCCAGATCGACGTGTACGGCGCCCAGCTCGCCGGCCTGCTGGAGCCCGGCGGCAGGCTGCTCAACCACGGCATCGCCCGCCTGCGTCATGGCGAGGCGGAGGCGGGGCCCTTCTCCGAGCGCTACGTGTTCCCCGACGCCGCGCCGCTGCACGTCTCGCGCGTGATCCTGGCGCTCGAACGCGCGGGCATCGCACCGGAGCACGTCGAGGGCTTCGCCCAGGATTACGCGGAGACGCTGAGCCATTGGATCGAGCGCTTGGACGCCAACCTGGAGCAGGCCAAGCGCCTGGCCGGCGCCGAGCGCGTGCGCGTGTGGCGGCTCTACCTACGCGCCGCCCGCAACGGCTTTCGCAAGGGCTTCACGTCGATCTTTCAAATATTGGGCACCCGCCCAGCCCGGCGCGCTTGATCGTCCCCCGGCGCGCTTGATCCTCTGCAGGGGCCCGGGTCGCATGCGACCCGGGCGGAACGGGCGCATGCGCCCGTTCCTGGGAGGCGCGCATGCGCGCCTCCCAGGGCGGTGCATGCACCGCCCGAACCACCCGATCAGCGACCCCCGGCGCGCGCGACCCTCCTGCCGGAACCGCTGGAGCCATTGGACCCGTTGGACCCGTTGGAGCCGTTGGAGCCGCTACGTGCGGAGCCCGTCCGCGGCGAGCCCGAGCCGTTGCGTGCGGGGCCACCTCGGCCGCGATTGCGCGATGCCCGCGTGCGCTGCTGGGAGCCACCGGAGCGCTGCCCGGTGGCGTCGCTCGGCAGGCCGCCGAGCTCGAGCTCGCGGTGCAGGCCGAGGTCGCTGATCATGCTGACGAGTTCGCGCGCCTGGTCGTGGACGACGAACGTGACGCCCGTGCCGCTGGCGCCCGCGCGGGCGGTGCGCCCGATGCGGTGCACGTAGTCCTCGCGCGAGCCGGGGATGTCGAAGTTGATCACGTGCGTGATGCCCGCGACGTCGATCCCGCGCGCGGCCACGTCGGTGGCGACGAGCGTGTCGACGACGCCCGACTCGAAGCGGGCGAGCGCCTTCTCGCGCTGGGACTGGGACTTGTCGCCGTGCATCGCCACCGCCTGCACGTTGCTCGCGGCCAGTCGTTTGACGAGACGATCGGCGCCGCGCTTGGTGCGCACGAACACGAGCGTCAACCCGCGCTCTGAGTCGCTCAGCTCGGAGACAAGGCGTGCGACCTTGCCCTCGTGCGAGACCGACACGAAACGGTGCTCGACGTCGCCCTTGCGCTCCTCTGAATGCGCGTGCTCGTGACGACGTGGATCGGTGGTGTAGGCCTTGGCGACCTTCCCCACCTCGCCCTGGAGCGTGGCGCTGAACAGCAGCGTCTGGCGCTCGCGCGCACACATCTTCACGATCCGGTCGACGACGGGCTTGAAGCCCATGTCGAGCATCCTGTCGGCCTCGTCGAGCACGAGCAGCCGGACGCGGTCGAGCGAAACATCGCGCCGGTCGATCAGGTCGAGCAGCCGTCCCGGCGTGGCGACGAGGATGTGAGCGCGCGCGGCGAGGCGCGCCTGCTTGACGATGCCGGCGCCCCCGTAGACGGCCGCGATCGAGAGCGCGCGAGCGTGCGCGATGTCGCGCAGGTCATCGACGATCTGCGATGCCAGCTCGCGCGTCGGCGCCAGCACCAGCGCCGAAGGGCGCACGTTTGTGCCGTGCAGGCGTTCGATCATCGGGATCCCGAACGCGAGCGTCTTGCCCGACCCTGTCGGGGACTGCGCGAGCACATCGTGCCCGGCGAGCACGTCGGGGAGAACCATCTTCTGAACTGCGAACGGCTGGGTGATCTCGCGCTTGGCGAGTTCACTCGCGACGACCTCGGACACGCCGAGATCGGCGAACGTTTGATGCTTCATGTTGTGATGCTCCTTCTGGCGGCCTTCCGGCCACCGCTGCAGATGGAGATTCGACTGACCCCATCCGCGCAACGAAAAAGCGCCAACAAAGACAAAGAACCTCGCGGGCGACGTCGCCGCCCGGTAGGGGGACCGTAGCAGACAAAGCGCTGAACGCCCGCAAACGGGCTGTTATCTGCGCGTCTCCAGGACGTCGACGGGCACCGCCAAGGGTCTACTGGAGGCTCGCCATCACGTGCTTGACCACCGTGTAATCCTCCAACGAATACACGCTCAGATCCTTACCGTAGCCGGAGTCCTTGAACCCTCCGTGGGGCATCTCTGAGACCAGGGGAATGTGGTCGTTGATCCACACGCAGCCGAAGCGCAGGGCACGGCTGACGCGTAGCGCGCGGCCCACGTCGCGCGTCCATACCGAGGAGGCCAAGCCGTAGCGGGTGGCGTTGGCCCACTCGATCGCCTGAGCCTCGTCGGAGAAGCGCTGGACGGTGATCACGGGGCCGAAGATCTCGCGCTGGATCATCTCGTCCTCCTGCTCCAGCCCGGCGACGATCGTCGGCTCCAGGAAGAACCCGTCCCGAGCGGGCTGCTTGCCGCCGGTGACGATCTCCGCGTGTGCCGGCCGGCGCTCCAGGAAGCCCTCTACTCGCTCGCGCTGGCGCGCGGAGTTGATCGGCCCGAGCGTCGTCTCCGCCGCCATCGTGTCACCGATCACCAGACCCCTTGCCTGCTCGGTCAGCCCCGCTACGACATCGTCATAGACCTTCGCCCCCGCGAGCACACGCGTGGCCGCGGTGCAGTCCTGGCCGGCGTTGTAGTAGCCGGTGCCCGCGATCGTCTCCAGCGCGCGCTCGAGGCTCACGTCGTCGAACACGACCACCGGCGCCTTGCCGCCGAGCTCGAGGTGCACGCGCTTGAGGCTGTCGGCGGCGGTGCGGGCGAAGTGCTTGCCCGTGTCCACCGATCCCGTCAGCGCGATCATGTCGACGTCCGGGTGGCCGATCAGCGCCTCGCCCGTCGGCCGGCCGGGGCCCATGACCACGTTCAGGACCCCCCGGGGCAGGATCTCGGCGGCGAGCTCGGCCAGCCGGATGGTCGTGATCGGCGTCGTCTCGGCCGGCTTCAACACGACCGTGTTGCCCGCCGCGAGCGCCGGTGCGAATTTCCAGATCGCCATCATCAAGGGGTAGTTCCAGGGGGTCACCTGCCCGATCACCCCGACCGCTTCGCGGCGCGTGAAGGAGGTGTAGCCCTCCATGTACTCGCCCGCCGCGCGCCCCTCCTGACAGCGGGCCGCGCCCGCGAAGAAGCGCAGGTTGTCGGCCATCGCCGGCAGCTCGTCGCCCGTCACCGCCGCGATCGGCTTGCCCGCGTTGAGCGCCTCCAGCCGCGCGATCTCCTCTGCGTGCTCGTCCACCAGGTTGGCCAGCGCGAGCAAGGCCTGCGAGCGCTGGGCGGGCGTCGTCTGCGACCAACCCGGGAATGCCTTTCGTGCGGCTTTCACCGCGCGATCGACGTCCCCGGGCTGCGACTGCGGCGCCCGCGCCAGCTCCTCCCCGGTGGCTGGGTTCAGGACGGGTTCGCTCTCCCCCTCCGAGGGAGCGCGTTCGCCGTCGATGAAGTTCTGGAGCATGTCTATCGCCGTCGCCATATTAGTCTCTCCTCACACACCGAGCGCTTCCGCTACCGCCCCGTAGGTGATCTCGCCGGCCCGCACGTTCAGGCCCAGGCGCAGGCCGGGATCGCGCTCTAGCGCCTCGCCCACCCCGTGCTCGGCCAGCGCCAGCACATACGGCAACGTCGCGTTCGTGAGCGCATAGGTCGATGTGATCGGCACCGCCCCGGGCATGTTCGTCACGCAGTAGTGCGTGATCCCCTCCAGCTCGAACGTCGGGTCCGAATGGGTGGTGGGATGTGAGGTCTCAAAGCAGCCGCCCTGGTCGATCGACACGTCGACCAGTACCGCGTGGCGCTTCATCAAGCCAAGCTGCTCGCGCGTGACCACGTGCGGCGCGCGCCCTCCGTGGATCAGCACCGCGCCGATCACCAGATCGGCCAGCGGCAGCATCTCCTCGATCGCGAGCGTCGAGGAGTACACGGTCGAGGCGCCTCCAGCGAACGCGACTTCCAGCTCGCGCAGCCGGTCGATCGAGCGGTCGAACACGAACACGTCGGCCTGCATCCCGATCGCGATGATCGCCGCGTTTGCGCCCACCACGCCGCCACCGATCACCAGCACCGTCGCGGCCGCCACGCCAGGCACCCCGCCCAGCAGGATCCCGCGCCCGCCGAGCGGCTTCTCGAGCATGAACGCGCCGGCCTGCGTGGCGATCTTGCCCGCGACCTCGCTCATCGGCGCCAGCAGCGGCAGCCTCCCACCGGCGTCCTCGACCGTCTCATAGGCGATACACGTCGCGCCGGACTCCCGCAGACCCTGCGCGAGCTCCGGCTCGGCCGCCAGATGCAGGTAGGTGAACAGCGTCTGACCCTCGCGCAGCATCGCGACCTCGCCCGGCTGGGGCTCCTTCACCTTGAGCACCAGCTCGGACTCTTCGAACACCGCCTCGGCGTCTCCCACGATCTGAGCGCCCTGGGCGCGGAACTGATCGTCGCTCATCGCCGAGCCCTCGCCGGCGCCCGCCTGCACCAGCACCCGATGTCCACACGCGCTGCACTCGCGCACCCCCGCGGGGGTGATCGCGACGCGGTACTCGTCGGCCTTCACCTCGGTCGGAACCCCGATCCTCATCGTGCCAACTCCCTTCCTCGTAAGGCCAGCCAGAACTCGATCCGGTCGCGTGCCTTGGAGAAGTCGCGCCCGGTCAGCTGCTCGACCCGGCGGATGCGATAGCGCAGCGTGTGGCGGTGGCAGTACAGCGCGGCCGCGGCCTTCTCCCAGTGGCCGTTGTGTTCGATGAACACGTCCAGCGAGCGCAGCAGCTCATCGCCGTAGTCGCCCTCTCCCTGCTCGACCGGGCCGAGCACGCCGCGGCAGTAGGAGATCAGCGCGTCGTCATCCTGGAGGGAGAGCAGCAGCTGAAAGGCCCCGAGATCCCTGTAGGAGGCGACCTCGGGGGCCTCTCCGTTCTGCAGCCGCACGGCCTCCAGCGCGCAACGCGCCTCGTGGAAGCTCAGACGCAGTGAGTGCGTCGCGGCCGGGCGGCTGGCGGCGGCCCTGACCTCGCCCGCCTCGCCGGCCAGCACCGCCCGCGCGTTGCGGGCGACCTCGATCGGGTTCGTCCCGCTCGCGCCTGCCGTGCCGGTCACGCCGGCCGTCCCGTTCGCGTCGCTCGTCCCGCTCGCGCCCTTCGATCTCCCCGTGCCGGTGGTCCCGCTCGCGCCTTTCGATACCCCAGCGCTGGTGGTCCCGCCCGCGCCCTTCGCCCCCATCGCGCCGGTCATCCCGGTCGCGTCGATGACCGCGCACAGCAGCCCCGCGCGCGTCGCCACCAGCCCGCGCACGTCCGCGCGGGCCAAGGCCCGTTCCAGCAGCGGCGCCGCCGCGTCGGGATCGCGCAGCGCGAAGGCCAGCACGGCGGCCTGCTCGCCGATCCCAAACGGTCGCAGGCGAGCCTCCAGCTCCTCCGGGTGCAGGCGCCCGGTGAGCGCCTCGGCGAGCACGTCGCCGGCCAGCCGTCGCTCGGTGTCGTGCTCGATCCGCATGTGCATCAGCTCGAGCGCCACCACCGTCACCGTCTGGCGCAGGATCAGCTGCTCGAACTCACCCAACGCCGCGCCGGCCCGCGCGCCCACCAGCCATGCATGCGGCGACAGGCGGTCGCGGGCGATCACCGGCAGCGCGAGCACGCCGCCCTGCCAGCGAGGCAGGCGTGGCTCGAACGGGGCCGGCGGCGCGCCCGCCGGCGCGCGCGCCTCGCCGACCGAGCGCGCGATCACCTGCCGGCCGATCTCGGCTCGGTCGGGATCGCGCAGCGCGCGCACATGCGCGTGCCAGGCGAGCGCCTCGCCATGCGCATCGAGCACCCCCACGACGCCGCCGATCGCCCCGGCCGCCACGCGCACCACTTCATCGAGCCCCCGCTCCTCCAGCACCAGCCGCTCCATCCGCTCCTGGATCTGCACCCCGCGACGCAGCGTCTCGTACTGCTCGCTCACCAGATGCGCGGAGGCGCGCTCGGTGATCGCGATGAACGGCAGCTCGTAGGGGACCTCGAAGACCGGGAAGTCGAGCTTGCGCGCGGCGTTCAGCAGCGCCGTCGGCAGCCGCTCGTGGGTGAAGCCGATACCAAAGCCGAGGCCCGCGATCGAGTGCCCCGCGAGTTGCTCGATCAGCCCGCGCTGGAGTTTGGGCGTATCCAGCTGGATGCCCGTCGTCAGCAACAGCTCGCCACCCGTCAGCCATGGTGTGGGGTCGACCAGCTCGGTGCTATGCACCCAGCGCACGGGCGCCTGCGCCGAGTCGTGCCCGCTCGCCAGCTCCAGCCCGAGTTCGGATACCAGCCGCTCAACGGTCAGTTGCATCAGCGATGTACGAGCCGCTCCCACGCCTCGCTCAGCACGGGGCGCAAGATCGACTCGATCTCCTCGAACTGCTCCTCGCCCGCGATCAGCGGGGGCGAGAGCTGGAGCACCGGATCGCCGCGATCGTCGGTCCGGCAGATCAGCCCGCGCTTGAACAGCTCGCCGGAGAGGAAGCCGCGCAGCAGACGCTCGGCCTCCTCGTGGTTGAACGTCTCCTTCGTCGCTTTGTCCTTGACGAGCTCGATCGCGTGGAAGTAGCCGGCGCCGCGCACGTCGCCGACGATCTCAAGGTCGCGCAGCCCGTCGAGCATCTCCCGGAAGCGCCCCTCGTTGGCGCGCACCCGCCCGCACAACGACTCGCGCTCCATCACATCGATGTTCGCCAGCGCCACCGCGCACGCGATCGGGTGCCCTCCGAAGGTGAAGCCGTGGTTGAAGATCTCAGTGCCATGCAGGAACGGCTCGGCGATGTGATCGCCGGCGATCACCGCACCCAGGGGAGCGTAGGCAGAGGTGAGGCCCTTCGCGATCGTGATCATGTCCGGCTGGTAGTCAAATCGTTCGCACCCGAACCAGTACCCGAGGCGACCCCACGCGCAGATCACCTCGTCGGAGATCAAGAGCACCCCGTGGCGATCGCAGATCTCGCGCACACGCTGGAAATAGCCCTCCTGGGGCACGAAACATCCGCCGCCGTTCTGGACCGGCTCGAGGATCACGGCGGCCACGGTCGCCGGGCCCTCGAACAGGATCGCCTCCTCGATCGCGTCGGCCGCCCACAGCGGGTCGCGATCTTCCTTCCAGCGATAGGAGTTCGTGTTCGACACGTGCCGCCCGCCCGGCGTGAGCGGCTCGAACGGTTCGCGCAGGGACGGCAGGCCGGTTGCGGTGAGCGCTCCCATCGAGGTGCCGTGGTAGGCGAGGTAGCGGGAGACGATCTTATGGCGCCTGGGCTCGCCCCGCGCGGCGTGGTAGGCCTTTGCGAGCTTCCACGCGGACTCGACCGCCTCCGAGCCGCCGGAGGTGAAGAACACGCGGTTCAGGTTCCCGGGCGCCAGCGCCGCGATCCGTGCGGCGAGCTCGATCGAGCGTGGGTGGGCATAGCTCCAGTTCGTGTAGAAGCCGAGCTCCTCGGCCTGCCGGGCGGCGGCCTGCCCGAGCTCGGCCCGGCCGTGGCCGATGTTCACGCAGTACAGCGCCGAGAGACCGTCGAGATAGCGCTTGCCGTGCTCGTCGTACACGTAGCAGCCCTCGCCGCGCACGATCACCGGCACCTCGTGATCCGCATATGCGCCCATGCGCGTGAAGTGCATCCACAGGTGGCGCTTGGCGAGCGTCTGCAGGTCGCTCCCGGGGGCCCGCGAGCCTACCGGGGCCACCGCGCCTACCGGAGCCGCCTCACCTACCGGAGCCGCCTCGCCTCCTGGAGCCGCCGCCGCGCTCCCCGTCTCCGCCGTGTCAGTCGAGGCCCCCTCGGGGCGATTCTCACTCAGATTTGTGCTCGTCGGTGTGACTGCCATCGCGCACTCTCCTCTTGGACGCCTCGCATCTCAGCTAGACACTCAGGACAACGGTACTCTGCCGAGATGTCCCGCTCAATGCGCCACGCGTTCAACAAGCATTGCAACCATTGTACGAGATGTACAACAGAAGCCATCCGTTTTGGGGATCGCGCCCCTTGCTCACCGCCAGGAGAGGACGTAACTTCTGTCACAACCAGCCGAGAGGAGTAGGGATGGCCACCGTCAGCGCAGCCGCATCGGGAACGCCCAAACAAGATGGCGTGATGGACAAGGGGTTGAAGAAGAACGCAATCGGCTACCTGTCGAACATCGTGATCGGCGTGGCCTCGACGGCGCCCGCCTACTCGCTCGCGGCGACGCTCGGCTTCATCGTCGTCGTCAAGGGCGTCGGCGTGCACGCCCCGGCTGTGCTGCTCGTCGCGTTCCTGCCGATGCTGCTCGTCGCCTCGGCCTACAAATACTTCAACCGCGCCGACCCTGACGCGGGCACGACGTTCGCCTGGACCACACGCACGTTCGGTCCGGCGACCGGCTGGCTGAACGGCTGGGCGATCTTCCTCGCGGACGTGATCGTGATGGCCTCGCTGGCGGACATCGCCGCGATCTACACCTTCCAGCTCTTCGGCTTCACCGAACTCGGCGAATCGAAAGTGGCGATCATCATCGCCGCGGTCCTCTGGATCGCGATCATGACCTGGATCTGTTACCGCGGCATCGAGCTCTCGGCACGCATTCAGCAGGTGCTGCTCAGCGCCGAGGTGCTCATCCTCGGGCTGTTCGCGGTGGTCGCCTTCGTCAAGGTCTACGGCAGCCACCCGCCGGCCGACTCGATCAAGCCGTCGCTCTCGTGGTTCAACCCATTCGCGATGAACTTCGGTGACCTGGTGGTCGCGCTCCTGCTCGCGGTCTTCATCTATTGGGGCTGGGATTCCGGCGTGTCCGTCAACGAGGAGTCCGAGGATCCGGCCGAGGGGCCGGGCAAGGCCGCGGTCGTCTCGACGATCGTGCTCGTGCTGATCTACGTCGTCGTCTCGGCCGCCGCCCAGTCCTTCCACGGGGTCGGTTTCCTCTCCAACGAAGCTAACCAGGAAGACATCCTCAAGGCGCTCGGAACGGGCGTGCTCGGCGAACCCCTGAACAAGCTGCTGATCATCGCCGTGCTCACCTCGGCCTCGGCCTCGACGCAGACGACGATCCTGCCGACGGCCCGTACCACGCTCTCGATGGCGCACTGGAAAGCCGTCACCAACCTGCTCGCCCGCGTGCACAAACGCTACCTCACCCCCACCGTCTCCACGCTCGGCTTTGGGGTGCTCGCGATCATCATCACGATCGCCCTGTTGCTGCTCTCCGAAAGCGTCCTCGCCGACTCGCTCACGGCGATCGGCTTCCCGATCTGCTTCTACTACGGCTTTACCGGCGTGGCCTGCGCCTGGTATTTCCGTCACGACCTCTCCGAAAGCACGCGCAACCTCTTCCTGCTGGGCATTGGACCGGTCCTCGGCGGCCTGATGCTCTTCGGCATCGGCCTCAAGGCGGCGTTCTACTACGGGCACACGGCCAACGTCGAATCCAAGCCGATCCTCGGCATCACGCTGCCGCTGTGGATGGGCATCGGTGGCATGATTCTCGGGGGCATCATCATGCTCGTCTCGCGCCCGTACTTCCGCGAGTTCTTCTCGCGCAAGACCGAAACCGCGCCACCGGGCCTGCTCGATCAGCCGCCACCAACCGGACCTGTGCCGGCGAAGGTGGATTTCTGAGCTGCGCCGGCGAAGGTGATTTCCTGAGGCCACGTCCAGCTCGGCGACCTCGGCGCCAGCTCCCCTGCTTGCGCCCAGCTCGGCTGCTTGCGTCTAGCCCGGCGCGAGCTCCTGCTTGCCGTGAGGCGCGCCGTATGCGGCGAGCAGCTCGAGGAACGGCGCCGGCGGGAAGGCCTCGGGGCCCAGCACGCCGACCCCCTTCCAGTCACCACGGTCGAGCAGCTCGAGCGCGACGACCGGGTTGATCGCCGTCTGCCAGACGACGGCCTGATTGCCGTACTCGCGCATCGTCGTCTCGTTGTCGACCACGTGGTAGAGGTAGGTCGAGCGCGGCTGTCCGTCCTTGCCCGTTCCGGTGACCCACGTGCCGGCGCAGGTGCGCCCGCTCATCCGCTCGCCGAGCGTCGCGGGGTCGGGCAACGCGGCGGCGACCATGTCGCGTGGGGCCACCTGGGCACCACGCACCGACACAGGCTCGGTGGAGTCGAGACCCAGTTTGTGGAGCGTCTGCAGCACGTCGATGAACTCCTGGCCGAGCCCGTACTTGAACGTCACGCGCTCGCAAGCGACCCAGCGGGGGATCAGGACGACCTCCTCGTGCTCGACGTTCACGCACTCGACCGGGCCGATGCCCTCGGGAAACTCGAACACCTCGGGCTCGGAGAACGGCGGCGTGGTGTAGAAGCCGCGCTCGCGCTCCCAGATGAGCGGCGGGTTCAAGCACTCCTCGATCGTCGTCCAGATCGAGAATGTCGGCGCGAAGTCATAGCCCTCGACGACCAGGTCGGCGCCGTCGCGCACCCCGATTTCGTCGATGCTCGAGAACAGCTCCTCGGCGGCGTACCGGGCAAAGACGTCCGACAGGCCGGGCTCGACCCCGATCCCGACGAGCGCGAGCAGGCCCGCCCGCTCCCAGGCCTCATGGCGGGCGAGCTGGTACTCGCCGAGCATCCTTCCGGGCAGCTCGTGGGGACGCTCAGGATGGGGGTGGGAGAGCGTCATCGCCATGTCCAGATAGGTGACTCGCGCGTCGCAGGCGGCGTCGAAGATCGGTTCGTTGAAGCGTGGGTCGCAGGCGTTGAGCACCGCATCCGGCGCCACCCGGCCGATCAGCTCGACCAGATCGGCCTTGCTCGATGCATCGACGCGCTCGGCGCTGAAGCGGTCGGGCTCTGAGAGCCGCTCGACGACCGCCTGGGCACGCTCGAGCGCGATGTCGGCCACCACGACCTCGGTGAAGGCCGGGCGCCGCTGAGCGATCGCGGCAAACGCCGCCCCCACACCACCTGATCCGACCACCAAGACCCGCATGCGATCCAGTGTGACGTAGATCGACATTCCGGAACGGCGCAACAAGACGTTGCTCGTGCGCCGCAAAGGACATACCCGGCTGCGCGTGGCAGCGGACGGCTCCCGTATGCTGCGCCGATCCGCGCGGTCCCGAACACGAGCACAGAATGAGCACCGGCGTCCCCAGCCCCGCGCGCACGCCACCCGGATCGCCCGAGCCAACGGGCGCTCGCGCGGCGGCGCGCGAGCACGGCGCGACGGCGGCCGTCGCCACGCGACCGCGCTGGGCCCCCTCCCCGACGCTGGGGCGCACCGAGCTTCTGTGGGTGATCCTCGCCGGCGTCCTGCTGGCGGTGCTGACGAGCTGGCCGCTCGTGCTGCACCTGCCCAGCCGGATCGCGCCGGACCTCGGCGACCCGGTGCGCACCGCCTGGGAGATCGCCTGGGTCGGGCACGCGATGCTGCACGACCCGCTGCACCTGTTCAACGCCAACGCCTTCTACCCCCACCCGCTCAGCCTCGCCTTCTCGGACTCGCTGCTCGGCTACGGGCCGGCCGCATTCTTCGGCCACGGCACGGTCGCCGCACTCGTCCGTTACAACCTGCTGTTCCTATTCGCCTGGTCGCTGTGCTTCATCGGCTCCTATCTGCTCGGACGCGAGCTCGGCCTGCGCAAGCTCGCCGCCGGCGCCACGGGCATCGCCTTCGCCTACGCGCCCTACCGCGTGACCGAGGCCGGGCACCTGCACGTGATCTCCAGCGGCGGTATCGCGCTCGCGCTGTTCCTGCTGCTACGCGGCTATCGCAGGCAATCCACGAAGCTCGTGCTCGCCGGCTGGCTCGTCTCCGCCTGGCAGGTCAGCCTCGGCTTCACCCTCGGCCTGCAATACAGCTACATGATCGGCATCCTCGCGCTGCTGGCGCTGTGGTACTGGTGGCGCCTCGGGCGCCCGGCGCTGCCCCGGCGCCTGGTCATCGTCACCTGCATCGGGCTGGCGACCTTCGGGGTCGTGGCGATCTACCAGGCGCGGCCCTACCTGAAGGTCGCCAGCGAATACCCGACCGCGAAGCGCACGCTGAAGGAAGTCAAAACCTATTCCTCCGGACCCGCCTCGCTGCTGTCGGCCTCCACCGAGAACCGCATCTGGGGGCCGGTCACATCCGCGGCCCGCGCGCACGTGCACTCGAAGAACGAGGACGTGTTCTTCCCCGGCCTCGCGATCCTCGTGCTCGCCTTGATCGGGCTGGCGGCGGGGGTGTACACGCGACGATTACGCGCCGGCCTGGCGGTCGGGATCCTCGTCTGCTCGATCCTCGCGATGGGCCTCGGGCTGACCGGCGCCGGCTATCCCTACCGGCTGCTCTACAACTACGCTCCCGGCTGGGACGGCGTGCGCGTGCCGGGCAGGGTGTTCACGACCGCGACCCTCCTCTACGCGCTGCTCGCCGGCGCGGGCGCGCAATGGCTGCTGAGCCGGGTCGGCAAATTCGGCGACCGCCATTCGCTACGCGGGCTACCGAGCATCGTCGGCGTGGTGCTGCTGATCGGGCTGCTGGGCGAAGGAGCGGGTCATCTCGCCCACCCCGTCGTGCCACAGCCGGCGAAGGCGGAGATCGGCCTGCCCGGGCCGCTGCTCGACCTGCCCACCGACGGCGCCGCCGACCGCGTGTGGCAGTACTTCTCGACCAACGGCTTCTACAAGATCCCGATCGGCAACAGCACCTTCGACATGCCCCAGGTCGACGACCTGCGCGGCGGCATGAGCGGCTTCCCCGACAAGGCAAGCATCGAGAAGCTGCGCTTCTACGGAATCCGCACGGTGGTCCTGCACCTGCAGCTGCCGAAGCTGCCGGGGATCGTCGGCTATGCGCTCGCCGAGCCGCCGAACGTGTATGCGGCGGCCGCCAAACCGGTCGCCGGCCTGGGCGTCAAACGGCGTCAGGTCGGCTCGCTCGTGATCTATGAAATCGGCCCAGGTCCCGCCGCCCTGCACGGACACGATTGATGGTGATGAAGAAGCGACTGGCGCTGGCCGCGATCCTGCTCGTGGGGGTCGCCTACGCGACGATGATCCAGAGCTTCTCCTGGAATCAGACCTCGCACTACGACCTGATCCGCTCGTTGAACCACGACGGCACGACGATCGACGCCTACGCCGCGAACACCGGCGACAAGGTCGAATACAAGGGCCACACCTACTCCGCGCGCGCGCCCGGCCTGGCGCTGTTCGCGCTGCCGTTCTACGACGCGCTGAACGTCGTGGGCGCCGAATCGTGGACCGACGCACACGTGGCCCCGCCGAATCACCCGGGCGACGAGATGATCTACCTGGTCGGGCTGTGGGGCAACGTGCTGCCGGGTCTGCTGTTGCTACTGCTCGTGTGGCGCGTGGCCGAGCGCTTCCAGCCCGGCTACGGCGCCGCGACGGCGGTCACGCTCGGCCTGGGCACGATCGTGCTGCCGCTGTCGACGCTGCTGTTCAGCCACGTGCTCACGGCGTTCCTCGGCTTCGCCGCGTTCACGCTGATGCTGCGCGAGCGCGACGGACCGCCCAGCCCGATGCTGCTCGCGCTCGCCGGCCTGGCAATGGGCTATGCCGTGGCCTCGGAGTACCCGTTGTTCTTCGTCTCGCTCGTGCTCGGCCTCTACCTGCTCTCGCGCAGCGACGCGCTCACGCCGCCCCTGGTCGTGCGCCGTGCGGGCGCCTACGTCCTCGGCGGCATCGTCGGGATCGTCCCGCTGCTGCTCTACAACCACTACGCCTTTCACTCCTGGACGCACCTCGCCTACTCCGACGTGCCGCGCCAGCAGAAAGGGTTCTTCGGGATCGGCGCCCCGAGCCTGAAGGTGCTCTCCACGCTGCTGCTGGACTCGCGTGGCCTGCTGACGATCTCACCCGTGCTGATCATGGGCGCGATCGGCGCCGTGCTCCTGTACAAACGCGGCAAACGCGCCGAGGCTTTGACGATCGGCGGTATCTGCCTGTGCTACGTCGGCTACAACTCCGGCTACTACCTGCCCTTCGGCGGCGGCTTCATGGGACCGCGCTTCCTGACCACGATGCTGCCGTTCCTCGCGGTCCCGCTGGGGATCGCCTGCAAGCGCTACCCCGGCCCGACGATCGCGCTGGCGGCGATCTCGATCACGACGACGGTGCTCGCGACGATCACCCATCCGCTCGTCGGCTATGAGAACGAGACGGTCGTCTGGGTGCGCTACCTCTCCAAAGCCCTGTTCCAGCCGACGATCGCCTCCGCCTACGGACTGGGGCGCGGTTGGGGCGGGATCTGGCCGTTCCTCCTGGCCGCCGGAGGGGCCATCGTCCTCGCGGCGTGGGCCACGCCGCGCGTGCGCCTGTCGAGCTCGGCGCTCGGGACGGGAGTGCTCTGCCTGATCGCCTGGGCGCTGTTCGCGGCGGTCATCCCAACCGTGCTCGGGATCGACCACGCCGGGCTGGCGAGCATCTACAAAGCCGGCGACCACACCGCTTTTAACCTTCCATTGCACTCGGGCGCCAGATATCCGCTGCAGAAGCTCGCGCCGATCGCGGCGGTAATGGGCCTGCTCGCGCTGGCAGCCATGCGACTGCTGCGCAATGACCCGAGCCGGCCGATCGACCCGACCGACGAGCCGAGCCCCCCAGCCCGCACGGCGGCGCTTACGGCCTGAGGCATCCCCGAGGGGAATAGCACGCGCCCGAGGCGGTCGTGGGTCAAGCGGGGTCAAGCGGGGCGCGACTGAAGAGGCCCGCCCACCCAGCGTGGCGTGCTGGCCGATCCCGGGCGATCGGTCACGCGAGCGACCGAGGATTTAGTTCTTTGCGACTTTCGCGTTGCACCTGGCGCCGTGCAGCTCGTGACAGACGACGATGTAGCCGGCGCGGGGCTGGTCGTGGGCGTTTGCCAGCCCGGCGTCAAAGCGCGTAGAGCTGTTCCCACCCGTCCAGTCGTAGATGTACAGGCGCTTGATCTGAGACTCGGAGGCGGCGACGGCGAACGTGTACTTGAGCACCTTCGCGGCGCGCGCCAGGCCGGAGCCGTGCCTGTTGGGGAAGGCGCTACCGAACTGCACGATCCCGCCTGTCTCGGTCAGCCACACCTGCCCGCCGAGCGCGCGCGAGAGGTCGCGTGTGCGCCAGCTTTCCAGGCGGTTGACGTCCGAGTAGTCGTGCAATCCCCAGATCCTCGGCATGATCGTCCGCAGGCGGCCGATCTCGCGCTTGAATTCGGAGATATAGCTCAGGGTCGGCGATATGTTCGCCTGGTCGAGCACATCGAGCCCGATCGCCGTGCAGCCCTTGCACGAGCGCAGCAGCGCCTGGTAGTACTTCGCGGCCGCGACCGCCGAGGGGCTCGCGAGCACGTGGGAAATGTTGCCGCGGTTGGCCTCGTCCCAGGATTGGTACTGGCGGACGTGGGGAAACAGCTTGACGAACCTCTGCACGTCGCGTTGATAGGCGGCCACGCTCGGCAACGTCGTGGGGGTCCTCTCAGAGTGATAAAAGGCCACCAGAATCTGTTGATGGGCGGCGCTCGCAAGTTCAATCCAGTGAGCCGCCGCCTCGCACTCCGCGTGGTGGTAGCACGAAACCAGCGAATTGATGCCCGCAGCCGCGTCATACGGTGCGATGTAGCGGGCGATTTTCGTATGCAGCTGACGCCACAGCGGGTTGGAGAACATCTCGCCCTGCTCATCGCCGATGCCCGTCTGAAAGGACGAGGCCGCGTGCGCGCTGGGCGAGCTTCGAGCTGCCGCGCCGGCCTGGCCGATCGCGCCGGGCACGAGCACGGCGGACACCGCTAGGAGGATTGCGACCGGGAGTAGGCGACGGAGATAGCTCATACAGATGCGGGAACAGCCTAAGGCAGGCAGGGTTGCGGTGTCATTAGGAGTCTTACGATGCCGTTAGGCCACGACCTGCTTGGCGAGCGCAGTTTTAGGCGGCGTTTACTCCGAGACCTGCTCGACGACCGGTGGCTTCCCCTCGGATGCCTGCCCGCGCAGGGTCGGGTCGGCGACGATGCGGATGTCCACGCCCGGCAGCCCGCGCAGCAGGCGCGTCAGCAATGAGTCGTTGAGCCGCCCCAGGCCCCGACGCGGCGTGGGGGTTCCCATCAGCACGTATGTGCTTCCGAGCGCACGTGCGGCGGAGATCGCCAGGACGGCCACGTCCTCGCCCTCCTCCACGCGCAGGCGCGCTCCCAGCATCGACACCAGCCGTCGCAGCGCCTCCAGCCGCTCGCGGTCCTCGGCGCTCGGCTCGCGTCCGGGTGGGCGCACGACCAGCACGTCGAGCTCCGCGTCCAACCGCTGGGCTGAGCGCCATGCGCGCCGCACGACCCGCTCGGAGTGCGGCGCGAGCGTCGCCAGCGCGAGCAGCCGCTCGGCGATCACCTGCGGTCCAGGCTCGGACGGAGCCGGCAGCCCCTCCTCGTCGCGGCGCACGACCGAGCCGGACTCGCGCACGAAGCGCTTGACCTCGACGTCCTCGGCCACCTGGCGCAGCGCCGTCTCGCGCAGCGCGGACAGGTTCTCGATCTTGAAGAAGTTGTTCAGCGCCGCCGGCACGCGCTCGGGCGCGTAGACCTTGCCGGCGCGCAATCGCCCGATCAGCGCCTCCGGCGTGAGGTCGATCAGCACGATCTCATCGGCCATCGACAGCACCTCGTCGGGGATCGTCTCACGCACGCGTGCGCCGGTCAGCTGGGTGACCTGGTCGTTGAGGCTCTCCAGGTGCTGCACGTTGACGGTCGAGAACACGTCGATCCCCGCCTCGAGCACATCGCGCACGTCCTCGTAGCGCTTCTCGTGCTCGACCCCTGGCGCGTTGGTGTGCGCGAGCTCGTCGATCAAACACAGCTCCGGCTTGCGCGCGAGCACCGCCGGCAGGTCCATCTCCTGCAGCGGCGTGCCGCGATACTCGACATCACGGCGCGGGATGACCTCCAGACCCTCCGCCTGCGCCAGCGTCTCCGCGCGGCCATGCGACTCGAGATAGCCGACGGCTACATCACGCCCATTGTTGGCTTCAGCCACCCCCTCCTGCAGCATCCGGTAGGTCTTCCCGACCCCCGGCGCCATGCCGATAAAGACCTTCAGATGCCCGCGTTCGTGCCCACGTTCAGACGCCATCCGGGCATTGTCGCCCACGGGCGTCCCCGACGAGTGCTCAGCCTCCGAGCAGGTTGTGCACGACCAGGTCGATCAGCTTGATGCCGATGAACGGGGCGATGATGCCGCCGAGGCCGTAGATCCAGAGGTTGCGTCGCAAGAGCGCGCTGGCGCCGATCGGCCGGTAGCGCACGCCGCGCAGCGACAGTGGGATCAGCAGCGGGATCACGAGCGCGTTGAAGATGATCGCGGAGACGATCGCGCTTTCGGGCGTGCCCAGGTTCATGATGTTGAGCACGTGCAGCGGGCCCGTCGGCTGGTTGGAACCGATGCCCGTCGCGTAGGTGCCGATGAAGACAGCCGGCAGGATCGCGAAGTACTTGGCGATGTCGTTGGCGATCGAGAAGGTGGTGAGCGCGCCGCGCGTGATCAGCAGCTGCTTGCCGACCTCGACGATCTCGATCAGCTTCGTCGGGTTGGAGTCGAGGTCGACCATGTTCCCGGCCTCGCGCGCGGCCTGCGTGCCGGTGTTCATCGCCACGCCCACGTCGGCCTGGGCCAGCGCGGGCGCGTCGTTGGTGCCGTCGCCGGTCATCGCCACCAGCCGGCCGTCATCCTGCTGCTCGCGGATCAGCGCCAGCTTGCGCTCGGGCGTCGCTTCGGCGAGGAAGTCATCGACGCCTGACTCCTCTGCGATCTTCGCCGCCGTCAGACGGTTATCGCCGGTCACCATCACCGTCTTGATTCCCATCGCGCGCAGCTGGTCGAAGCGCGCCTTCATGCCCTCCTTGATCGTGTCCTTCAGGTAGACCACGCCGAGCACCTGGTTATCGCGCGAGACAGCCAGCGGCGTGCCGCCCTCGCGGCCGATACGGTCGAGCTGGACCTGCAGCTCGGGCGGCGGGGAGCCCCCTTCGCGCTTGACCAGGTCAATGATCGAATCGCCCGCGCCCTTGCGCAGCCGCCTGCCATCGATGTCGACGCCGCTCATCCTCGTCTGCGCGGTGAACGGCACGAACTCGGCCTGCATCGAAGCCATGTCGTGCTCGCGCAGGCCGTACTGCTTGGCCAGCACCACGATCGAGCGTCCCTCGGGCGTCTCGTCGGCGAGCGAGGCCAGCTGCGCGACCTCGGCCAGCTCGGACTCGGGTACGCCCGGCATCGGCACGAACTCGGAGGCCAGGCGGTTGCCGATCGTGATCGTCCCGGTCTTGTCGAGCAGCAGCACGTCCACGTCGCCCGAGGCCTCCACCGCGCGGCCGGAGAGCGCGAGCACGTTGCGGCGCACGAGCCGGTCCATGCCCGCGATCCCGATCGCCGACAGCAGCGCCCCGATCGTCGTCGGGATCAGCGCCACGAGCAACGCGATCAGGGTCGTCTCGGAGACCGATGTCCCCGCGAACAGACCGAACGGGCGCAGCGTGGCCACGACGATCACGAAGATCAGGGTCAGGGCGGCGAGCAGGATGTTCAGGGCGATCTCGTTCGGGGTCTTGCGTCGCTCTGCCCCCTCGACCAGCGCGATCATGCGGTCAAGAAAGGATTTGCCCGGCTCCTGCGTGATTTCCACGACGATCTCATCAGAGGTCACGCGCGTACCGCCCGTGACCGCGCTGCGGTCACCGCCGGACTCGCGGATCACGGGCGCGGACTCGCCGGTGATCGCCGACTCATCCACGGTCGCGATGCCCTCGATCACCGTGCCGTCACCGGGAATCAGCTCCCCCGCCGGCACGACCACGATGTCGCCGCGGGTGAGCTCGGCGGCCGCCTTGGTGGAGCCGTCGCGCATCGTGGCGACCGTCTCCTTGCGCATGTTGCGCAGCGTGTCGGCCTGGGCGCGGCCGCGGCCCTCGGCGAACGCCTCGGCCATGTTCGCGAACACGACCGTAAGCCACAGCCAGATCGCGATCGTGAAGGTGTACCACGCGGGCTCGTGGCCACCGCCGAGCGGCTTGCCGCCAAAGGCCTGGATCAGCCACGTGACGGTCGTGATGACGGAGCCGATCTCGACCACGAACATCACCGGGTTACGGATCTGCACGCGCGGGTCGAGCTTTTTGAAGCTGTCGATCAGGGCGCGTTTGACGATGTCACGCTGGAACAGCGAGATCGCTTGGCGCTCATGGGCAGCGGGTATCTGTGCAGACATCAGTGCGTTCCTCCGGTGAGGCGATCCAGTGCGAGGTTCAGCTCGAGGACGTTCACTCCCTGCTCGCCGGAGAAGCCGAGCCCGCGAGAGTCGGTGTATTTGGAGATCAGCCCGTCAACGACGCTCAGCGAGAGCCCGCGCTTGGCCGCGACGCGGTGGGCCTGGATCCAGGCGTTCGCCTGCGAGATTTCGGGGTCGAGGTTTGAGCCGGACGTGTTCACCGCGTCGACCGGAATCTGCGCCACGGTCAGCGAGGCGTCATACGGCTTGTTCAGTTCGAGGTATTCCTTGATGTTTTCTTCGTCGGCTTCCTTGGTCGCCTTGTCGTTGGGGCCGCGGTTGGAGAACGTGCTCGCCGCGGCGTTGTACGCCCCGCCTTCGGTCGCCGAGGGACGGCTCTGGAAGTACCGGGGATCGGCTTCGGTGACGAGTTCTTCTTCCTTTTCTTCGGGCTTGCCGTTCTTGCCGATCACCGGCGCCTTGAAGCTCTGCCCGATTATCTTCGAGCCGACGAGCTTGCCGTTCACGTAGACCTTCTGCCCGTTGGCGTTGCCCGGGAAGGCGACCTGGCTGACGCCGGTGATCACGAGCGGGTAGACGAGCCCCAGCAGGATCGTGAGCACGATCATCCCGATGACGGAGGTGACGATGTCGCGTTTCATCTCAGTAGAGGTGTCCGGTCAGGCCCTGGACGATCGGTCCGAGCAGCAGGGCGGGGAAGAAGGTCAGCGCGCCGACGAGGATGACCACGCCGATCAGCAACACGACGAACGTGGGGTTGTCCGTGCGCATCGTGCCGAGACCGGCGGGCGTGACTCGCTTGCCGGCCAGCGAGCCCGCGACCGCGAGCGCGAACAGGATCGGCGCATAGCGCGCGAACAGCATGTCAAAGCCCCCGAGCAGATCGGCGAACGTGACGCCGTGCGAGCCGACATTTCCGGCGTTCGGCTGGATGAAGCCGGTGTAGCCCGCGAACGCCGAGCCGTTGTTGTTCGCCTGGGAGAGATAGGCGTAGAAGGTCTCCGAGAACCCCTGTGGGCCGACCCCGAGTTCGGAGATCGACTTGCGCCCGCCGCTCGACGCAGTCGCCATCGCGGTGCAGAACAGCGCCGCCAGCGGCGTGATCAGGATGCCCAGGCCGGCGAGCTTGATCTCGCGCGCCTCGAGCTTCTTTCCAAGCCACTCCGGCGTGCGCCCGACCATCAGCCCGCCGATGAACACGGCCAGCAGGACGTACAGCAGCATCGAGTACAGCCCCGTGCCCACACCGCCGAAGATCGTCTCGCTCGCGGACAGGTTGGCAAAGGGCACCGCCCCGCCGATGCCGGTGAATGACTCCAGCGCGCTGTTCACCGCGCCACACGAGGTGACGGTCGTGACGACGTCGAACAGCGCCGAGCCGGCGATCCCGAAGCGCTGCTCCTTGCCTTCCATGTTCCCGCCCGTCGAGCCCGAGATCACGTGCGTGTGCAGGCCGGCCGCGTGCTGCGCAGGCGAGCCGTGCGCCTCGGCGACATACGCCACGACCACCATCGCGAGGAACAACGCCATCATCGCGGAGTAGATCGCATAGCCCTGGCGACGGTTGCCCGTCATCCGCCCGTAGGTGAACACGAGCGCCGCCGGGATGATCAGCACGAGCAGCATCTCGACGAGGTTGGTGAACGCGGTCGGGTTCTCGAACGGATGTGCGGAGTTGACGTTGAAGAAGCCGCCGCCGTTCGTGCCGAGCAGCTTGATCACCTCCTGGGAGGCGACCGGGCCCATCGCGATCGACTGCGTCAGGCCGGTGATCGTGTGCGCGCTCAGGTAGGTGGTGAAGTTCTCGATCACCCCCTGGGAGACGAGCACGAGCGCGCCGAGCACGGAGATTGGCGCGAGCACGTACAGGACCGTGCGCACGAGGTCCTGCCAGAAGTTGCCGAGGCTCTTGCCGCTGCGGCCGATGATCCCGCGGATCAGCGCGACCGCCACGACGATCCCCACGCCGGCCGACAGCCAGTTCTGGACCGTCAACCCGAGCATCTGGCTGAGATAGCTCATCGTCGTCTCGCCGCTGTAGTACTGCCAGTTCGTGTTCGTCAGGAACGAGGAGACGGTGTTGAACGTCACGTTCCATGGTGCGGAGTGATAGCCGAGCGGGTTCAGCGCGTGGGGCACGAAGAACGCGTCCTGCGTGCGCAGGATCACGTACAGCAGCAGCCAGCCCACGAGCGAGAAGACGATCAGGCTTTTCGCGTAGGACTTCCAGTCCTGCCCACGCTCGGAGTCGACCCGCAGCACCCTGAGCAGGAATCGCTCGGGGCCGGCGAGCAGGGGTGAGAGGAAGACGCGCTTGCCGGTGTACACCTTCGCCATGTAGCCCCCGAGCGCGAACGCGGCGACGGTCAGGATCACCGCGAACAGGATGATCGTCAGCCAGCCTGCAAACGTCATCTCAGAGGTTCTCCCCACGGATCAGCGCGTAGAAGAGGTAGGCGATCACCAGCACCGCGACGACGAGACCGAGGAAGTCGGCGCCGCTCATGTGCGCGACGAAGAAACCGAGAGGTGCAGGGCTCATATCCGGTCGATTCCCTCGATCAGGAGCAGCAGGATCGCGAACATTGCGATCCCGATAACGATGGCCACGACGTCCATGGCTGCACTATTGACGAGCGGCCATCACGGCCGCATGACGATCGGCGACTTTCACATAACGATTTCGTTACGGCCTCAGCGTCACACCCAGCTCGAATCGCTTAACCTCGCCTCGGCACCGCACGGCGCACCGCGATCCAGGCCCCGGTAGGGGCCTCCTATAAAGAGAATCTGTACCCCACGCCGGGGTCGGTCACGATATAGCGAGGCCTACCCGCCCCACCGGCCCCCGCCGCGCCTTCGGGCTCGATCTTCGCTCGCAGGCGGGCGATGTGCGTGCGCAGCGACTGGATGTCATCGACGTACTCCGGTCCCCACACCTCCGCGAGCAGCTTTCTGTGCGTCAGCAGCCGTCCGCGATTGCGCACGAGCACGCGCAGCAGATCGAACTCGATCGGCGTCAGATGGACCGGCTCGGAGTCGCGGCGCACGACCCGCGCGGCCAGGTCTATCTCCAGGCCCTCGACCTCGATGCTCGGCTCCTCGTCCGCCCGCGCCGCGCGGCGCAGCGCCGCCTGCAGTCGCGCGACCAGCTCGCGCGCGCCGAACGGCTTCGTGATGTAGTCATCCGCGCCCGCCTCCAGCGCCCTGACCTTCTGCTCCTCCTCGCCCACGGCGGACAGCACGAGGATCGGCATCTCGCTCCACTCGCGCAGCCTGCGCGTCACCTCCACGCCGTCGCCGTCGGGCAGCACGAGGTCGACGATCGCGCCGTCCGGCGGGCGCACCGCCGCGAGGTCGAGCGCCTGCGCGGCCGTCTCGGCGGGGACTGCCTCGAAGCCCGCCTCGCGCAGCACCACCTTCAACGCGCGCACGATCTGCGGCTCGTCGTCGACCACCAGGATGCGGGGTTGATCAGACCCCATCGGGACCGCTCACCTCTCCGGCACGTCCCGCGGAGGATTGAGGACCATCCACCCCGCTCCCCCTGCCCGTTCCGGGCGACTCGTCCTCTCCCACGCTCTGCGTGGCCTGCGCCAGCGGCAGCTCGAACACGAACGTCGCTCCCTGCTCGGGCAGCGACTCGACATGCAGGCTGCCGCCGTTGGCCTCGCTGAAGCCGCGCGCGATCGCCAGCCCCAGACCCGAGCCGCGATGGCCGCCCTGCGCGGTGCCCGCGCGATAGAAGGGCTCGAACACGCGCTCCAGCTGCGCCGGGGGGATTCCAGGGCCACGGTCGACCACACGCACGATCAGCCTGCCGCCCTCGCCCGCCAGGGGACGCACCGCCCGCGCCCTGACCGACACCGGGTGTCCCGCGGAGTGCCTGCGGGCGTTCTCCAGCACGTTCACGAACGCGCGCTCCAGCTGCGCCGAGTCGGCCCGTATCAGCGGCAGGTCACGGTCGATCGACAGCGCAAAGTCATCCGCTCCCGGCACCAGCTCCTGGAGCGCCGAGCCGATCACCTCCTCGACCGACATCCACTCGCGCCGGGGCTCGGCCGCGCCCGCCTCCAGGCGTGAGAGATCGAGCAGGTTGTCGACCAGCCGCGACAGCCGCCGTGCCTCCTCCTGGATCACGGCCGCCATCTCCTTGCGCTCGTCCTCCGACAGCGAGGCCGAGCCAACAGCCTCGCCCGCCGCCGAGATCGCCGTCAACGGCGAGCGCAGATCGTGAGAGACCGCGCGCAGCAGCGCCGTCTTGACCACGTCGGCTCGCCGCAGCGACGCCGTCTCCACCACCCCGCCCAGCAGCGCCTCGCGCTCCAGGGCCGCGCTCAGCAGCGCCTCCAGCGCCGGCACCACGCGCTCCTGCAGCCTGCGCAGGGTCTCCTCCGAGGCGTCCGCCCCGACCAGCAGCGTCCCCAGCCGGCGAGTGCCTTCGCGCAGCGGGAACGCCACGCTGCGCTCGTCGCCATCCACGCTCTCCAGCTCGATCGCCGCCGAGGCCAGGCCCAGCGTGGCGGCGAGCCGGGCGCCGGCCGTGGCAAGCGCCTCATTCAGGCTGTTCCCGCGCAGCAACAGCCTGGCCATCTCCGCCGCCAGGTCCGCCTCACGCCGGCGCTCCTCTGTCTCACGGGCCCGCGCGCGCGTCACCTCCGCCACCGAACTGGCGAGCGCCGCCGCCACCAGAAACGCGATCAGCGCCACCCAGTTATTCGAGTTGCGGATCGTGAAGTGGCCGACCGGCGGCAGGTGAAAGAAGTTGAACGCCGCGGCGCTCAGCACCGCCGTGGCGAAGCCCAGCCACGCCCCCCAGATGAGCGACACGACGAGCACCCCCAGCAGATACACCACGCCCAGCGAAACCACCGGGGCGATCTGCTTCAGCGGGTACAGGATCAGCGTGCACAGCGCCACCGCCCCCACCACCGTTATCGCGCCGGCTCGCCGCGACGGTGGCTCAGCGCTCAGCAGGAATCCAAACGGGCTCGACACGCGCCTCAGCGTAGACGGCGGAGGCAGCTCGACGCGTCCAGCCGAGCCCCTGGACGAGCTTCTGGAAAAAGGGGCGGGGCAGGACTCGAGTCCCACCCCGCTCCCTGCGCCCTGCTCGGCGATCCCGGTGTCGGCCGGGTTTCACCGTATGGCGCGTGCCGTCAACCGTGATCACAGCGCGCGCCCTGATCGCAATCCTGCTGCGTACGCGCCCTCAGCGCGTAAAGGAGGCGTGACCGGCGTGTGACCGTCTCGTGATCAGCCGATCATTTGCCTGCGTCGCCTACCATCTCTCAAGCTGCCCCTTCTCCCTGCCGACGCCTTGGGCGGACCACAGGACGATGAATACACGCATTCGTGCCACCGCCGTGCTTGGCCTCCCGGCTGTAGTGGCCTGCTGCTTGCTGCCCTGTGCCACCGCCGAGGCCACGGAAAGCGCCGCCGCGCCGCTGCCCGCCTCCAACTACACGGTGCGCCCGGTATGCGCGGCACCAGCCCCCGGGCATGCCGGCTGCCTGGCGCTGCGGCTGGTGCCCGTGACTGCAGCGGCACGTGCCCACACACATCCGCTGGGGATGACCCGCAGTGCCCCGACCAGGGCGGGCAGGGCTGTGGAAATCTGCGAATCTCCCACGGCTGCGGAAGGCTGTTATGGCCTGCGACCGCGGGACCTGCTCAGCGCCTACAACCTGCCGCTCCCGCCGCAGCCTGCGAGCACTCAGACGATCGCGATCCTGGACGCCTACAACGACCTGGGCGCCGAACCCGACCTGGAAGCCTACGACAATGAATTCGGCCTGCCCCCATGCACCGAAACAAACAAATGCTTCAAGAAGGTCAATCAGAAAGGCGAAACCGGGAACCTGCCCTTCCCCGAAAGCGAAGCATCGAGGGTAACGAAGGAAGCGGTCTGCAAAACAGGGATAGAACCGATAGCAGGAGAAGCCTGCAAGGGAGTGGAAGAAGCCGACGGATGGGCTGGCGAGATATCGCTCGACATCGAGGTCGCCCACGCCATCTGTCAGAACTGCCACATCGTGCTCGTCGAGGCCAACTCGGCGACGTTCCCCGACCTCGAAGCCGCTGAGGAAATCGCGGCGAAGCCGAAGATCGAAAAAGGGATTGGCGCAACCGAGATCTCCGACTCGTGGGGCGGCCCCGAGTGCTCGGAAGGGCTGAGTGGCCTCGAATGCTTCCCAGACAGCTCAGCCTTCAACCATCCCGGCATCGTCATCACCGTGGCCTCCGGCGACAACGGCTACCTGGACTGGGCTGCCAAAGAACCCTCGGAACGGGGCTTCGCCGACTATCCCGCCTCCTCGCCGCACGTGGTCGCGGTCGGCGGCACGCGCCTGCTGCAGAGCCATGGTGCATGGGCAGGCGAGACCGTATGGAACGACGGGGGTCAGAACACAACAGGCGAAATCGAAGGTGCCGGCGCCGGTGGGAGTGGTTGCAGCACGTCCCTGCTTGCGCCGTCCTGGCAGCTATCCGTCCCCGATTGGGAATCTGTCGGCTGTGGCGTACATCGAGCCGTTGCGGATATCTCGGCCGACGCCGATCCCTATACCGGCGCCGCGATATACGACTCCACCCCCGAACGTATGGGAGGAGGCACGCCCGGCTGGATAACGATCGGCGGCACGAGCCTCGCCTCCCCGATCATCGCGGCGACGTTTGCGCTCGCGGGCGGCGCGGGCAAGAACGCAGGCGGTGAAACGGTCAAGTACCCGGCGCAGACGCTGTATGAAAACCTGGCTGCCTCATCTCAATCGCTGCACGACGTCGAACTGGGATCCAACGGGAAATGCTCAAAACCTTTCAACGAAGTAACCGGCATCTCCGGCTGCAGTGAGCTCCAGGAGGCGGCCCAGTGCTCTGGGAAAGCCATTTGCCTTGCGCAGAAAGGCTACGACGGCCCCAGCGGCGTCGGCACCCCAAACGGGATCGCCGCTTTTCAGCCCCTCACCGAAGAAGCCAAAAGGAACTTCGAAGAACGCAAGGCCAAAGAAAAACAGGTCGAAGAACAGAAGAGAAAAGAAAAAATAGAAGAAGAAGGACGCAGATCCCCAAGCGAAGGCACGACCGGCGTTCTGCCGAACCCCAACAACACAACCGGCGGCGCGCTCACGACCGCCACGGCGCCTCTCACCGGGTTCGTCAAATCGCCGATCGTTCCGCTCATCTCGGGGCTCGCACTCACCAGGACGGCGCTCCTCGCGCTGAACCGTGCCCGGCCGGAGGTCTCCGCGGTGGGCTTCGCCTTCACCCTCAGCGCCGCCACGCGCGTGCGCGCCACCCTCGCCAAGCGCATCCGCGTGCGCGGGCGTAACCGATGGGAGCTCGTGCCCGGCGCCCTCACCTTCACCGCGGCCAAAGGCCGCAACCGCCGGCACCTCACCAACCGCCACGCACTCACCCCTGGCCGTTACCGCCTGACGCTCACGCCAGCGCACGGCCGCCCGCGATCGCTCATCTTCGTGATCGGCTAAGCCCGCTGTAGGCGAGGTCGGCGAACAGCTCGTAGAAGGTCCTGCGCGAAACGCCTACCCGCGAGCGGCCGGCGCTGCAAGCATGCCTGCAAGAGCACCCCCGTCCCTTGTGCTGGCGCGACCCTCGGGCTAGCTTGGCGACTCGATGCGTCGCCCCCATCCCTACCTTCGCCCGCGCCCCGCGGGCGCGCTCGTGGCTGTCATCGCCGTCGCCGTCGTCGCGATCGTCGCCGCGAGAGGGCCCTATGCCGTGGCCGGCTCGAGCTCGGGCACGCTCGAAAGCCGGATCGCAGCCTCGCAGGCGCGCGAAGGGGAGCTGCACTCCGGGATCGGCGCCGACACCCACCAGATCGAGGGCTTCCAGGGCAACATCGATGATCTACAGACACGCCTCACCGCGCTCGAATCGAGCCTCTCCGTCGAGCGCAGCCTGCTTGCCGGCCTCCGCTCCCAGCTGCGCGTCGCCCGCACCCGCCTGGCCTCGCTCCAGGTCCAGCTCGGGCGCGACCGGCAGGTGCTCATCGCCCAGCTGATCGCCTCCTATGAGTCTCCCCCGCCGGACATCGCGACCGTGATCCTGGAGGCCCACGGCTTTGCCGACCTGCTCGAGCGGGTCGACGACCTACGCGCGATCTCGCGCGAGAACGCCGGGGCGACGATCCACGTCTCCGAAGAGCAGAAGGCCGTGACCGCCCAGGCCACCCGCCTCGCGGCGCTGGAGGCAAGCCACGCGCGCGAGACGAGCGCCGTGCTCGTCCAGCGCGACGAGGTCTCCCAGCTGCACCTCGCGCTGATCAACCGCCAGCTCGCGTTCGTCAGGGCGCGCGATCGCAAGAGCGCCGAGCTCGGCTCGCTCGAGTCGCACAAGCGCTCACTCGAACACGAGCTCTCAAAGCTCGCCGTCAGCGAACTCGCCGCCGCGGGCGTAGCCAACGCCTACACCGGCCCGGTCGGCAGCTTTACCGCGACGCCCGAAGGTGGATACGGCTTCTTCCAGGCGCCCGGCACGAATTACTCGGTCGGGGAGGAGCCGACCCTCGTCGCCCACCTGAACGCGCTCGGGGTCGCCCTGCATCTGCACCTGATCGGCATCTCCGGCTACCGCTCCCCGTCCCACTCGGTCGAGGTCGGCGGCTTCGCCGATGACCCGCACACGCGCGGCGAAGCCTCGGACACACCCGGCGTTGAGGGTGTGCCCCAGGCGACGCTCGCGCGCTTCGGCCTGATCCGCCCGTTCCCGGGCGCGGCCGAGGCCGACCACATACAGCTCCTCGGCAGCCGCTACTGATCCGGCGGCGCCTCGTCGCCCCTGGCTGTGTCCTTACCGATCGGAGATCGACGGGATCTCCGATCGGCCAGCACGTGTGCAAAGCACACTTCGCTCACTGCGTCCTTGCCAGGAACGACGATCCATCCGCCGGATCGATCAGAAGGCGGACGCCAGCAGGGAGGGTGCGCCGTAAGGCTGGAGCGTTGCGGGCAGCTCGACGCTGCCATCCGCCTGCTGGCCGTTCTCCAGGAGCGCCACGAGCGTGCGGCCGACCGCGACCGCGGTGCCGTTGAGCGTGTGCGGGATCTGTGTCTGCTTGTCGCGGCGCATGCGGATGTTCAGGCGCCGGGCCTGGTAGTCGGTCGTGTTCGAGCACGAGGTCAACTCGCGATAGCGCTCGTAGCTGGGCAGCCACGCCTCGCAGTCGTACTTCTTCGCGGCTGAGTTGCCCAGGTCGGTGACGGCGATGTTGACGACGCGATAGGGCAGCCCGAGCTCCTGCAGGATCTCCTCCTCGATCGCCAAGATCCTTTCGTGCTCCGCGGCCGACTCCTCGGGCGCGACGAAGCTGAACATCTCGACCTTGTCGAACTGGTGTACGCGGAAGATCCCGCGCGTGTCCTTCCCCGCCGCGCCGGCCTCGCGGCGAAAGCAGGGCGAGAAGCCGGCGTAGCGCAGCGGCAGGCTCTCTGCCTCCAGAATCTCCTCGGCGTGCAGCGATGCAAGCGCGACCTCGGAGGTGCCGAGCAGATAGAGCTTGTCCTCGGGCAGGGAGTAGATCTGCTGCTCGGTGTCGGGCAGGAAGCCGGTTCCGTAGAGCGCCTGCTCGCGCACCAGCACCGGCGGAATCACCGGCTCGAAGCCATGCCCCCGCAGCTTCTCCAACACCCAGCGAACCAGCGCAAGCTCGAGCATCACCAGATCGCCTTTCAGATACGCGAAGCGCGCGCCCGACAGGCGCGCCGCGCGATCCATCTCGATCCCGTCTCCCGCCAGCTCGAGGTGGTCACGGGGCTCGAAGCCGAACTTCGGGGTCTCCCCCACCTCCCTCACCAGCTCGTCCTCGGGGCCGGGCGCGGCGGTCGGATCGGGCAGGTTGGGCAGCGGCGCCAGCGCGGCCTGAAGCTCCGCTTCGACCACGCTCAGCTCGCGCTCCAGCTCCTTGGCGCGCGCGGCCACTCCGCGCATCGCCGCGATCTCGCGCTCGCGCTCCTCTCCCGCGCCCGCGGCCTTGATGCGCGTGTTGGCCTCGTTCTGCTCGGCTCGCAATCCCTCCAACTCAGGTAATAGCTCACGCCGGCGCGCATCCAGCTCGACCACACGATCGACAGCCCCGGCCACATCCTCGCCACGCCGCGCGAGCGCCGCGCGCACAGCGTCCGGTTCCTGCTTGATCCGCTTTAGGTCGAGCACATTCGGGAGCCTACCCATCCCCGGTTCGTTAAAACCTAATCAGCCAAGCAGGTCCGAATTTCGTCACGACCGATAAGCCCGCGAAGTCGGGCCGGTCGGGACGAAACTTCGGGTCCTGCGCCGGTCCTGCGCTACTTTGTTGAAAGCGTGATGTTCGTGGACGGCACCGTCTGCGCCTGCAGCCCGGAGTACTTCGCAAGGAAGCTGGCGACTTCGCGCGCTTCGGTGCCGAGCACGATGTTCTCCGGCATGATCGCGCCCGAGAAGCCGCCGTTGTGGATCGCGAAGAGCACCTGTTCGGCGTTCTCCTTGCGGAAGTTGAAGTTCGGGCCGTTCGTCGGCAGGCGGTTCTTGATGCTCGTCGCCGACCCCTCCGCGCCGACCGTCGCCAGCGTGTGGCAGCCGGAGCAATGGTCGCGAAAGATCACCGCCCCGCGGTAGTAGGGGCTGCTCTTGGGAACCGATATGCCCTGTTGGCCGCAAGCGCCAAGCGCCATCGCGCAGGCGAGCAGGATCATCGTCATCGCAGCAAGCTTCATGCGCCGAGAATATATAGCCCCGCTCAGAACCGGTGTATAGCCCGTCCAGAACCCGTTGGGTGCAGCCCGGTTCAGAACCCGTGGGCCGTACCCGCCGCGCGCAGCGCGAGGACCACGACGACGAGCGCCGACAGCGTCATCACGCCCAGCTCGCGGCGCATGATCTCAGCGACGATCGCTCGCTGCTGGAGCTCGGGCAACTCGCCCACCGCCCGGGCGTCAGCGAGCTCGCGCCGATCGAGGATCGTCTGCGCGGAGATGACCCGCAGCTGCTCGGCCACGAACCCGACCGCGAGCGGGAGCAGCGCGTAGAGATAGAAGAGGCGGTCGCTCGAGTACTCGCCGGCCAGCGCCAGCGCGCCGACCGCCAGCGCGAACACGAGCGCCGAGCCCTGCCCGACGCGCAACAGCAGCCAGAAGGCCCTGCTCGGCTCGCAGCGATACCAGCGCCAGCCGCCGAGCACCCCCGGGAGCGCGTTGAGCGCGGCCACCGCGAGCGCGCCCGCCACGACGGCGGCGGTCAACGCACCGACCCGCGGTCGGGCTTCCGCTTGCGACCGCTCTCGACGCCGGCCGTCAGCCCCGCACATACGCGGGCAAGCTTCCGGCCGCGCTCGGCGCCGCCGCTCAAAAGCCCCGCACATATCGAGCCGATTGCCACTATGTAACACTCTGCCACAAGCGGTGATATAACACGCCTCGGTGTTGCGCAGCTACCTACCGGCCATCGTCTTCCTCATCCTCGGTGGCACTGTCGGTGGGGTATTCGCGGCGCTCAACTCCTTCCTCGGCCCCCGTCGCGCGACCCCGCACAAGCAGGATCCCTACGAGTGCGGCCTGCCCTCGGAGATCCAGCAGGGGATGCGCTTCGGGATCAGCTTCTACCTGATCGCGATGCTCTTCATCCTGTTCGACATCGAGGTGGTCTTCCTCTACCCGATCGCCGTCGAGCTGCGCGCTTACGGCGGCTTCGCGCTGGCCGAGACGATCACCTTCATCGTGCTGCTCTTCGTCGCGTTCGTCTATGTCTGGCGCAGGGGAGCGTTGGAGTGGAAGTAAAACGCGAGCGCGTCGGACCGGGCTCCACGGCCCCGGGCGGACCGGGCTCCACGGCGCCGGGGTTGCCGGGGGCGCGGGGCGCGAGCGGGGCAAGTACAGACCGATCGCAGATCGGCCAGCGCGTGCAATCGCTGAATGCCGGCCAGATGCTGCGCGGCAACGCGCTCGAGGGCCCGAATCAATCCGCGCACCTGGAGGGCACGGAGCTCGAGCGGTACGTGGAAGAACGCATGCTCACGACGACGCTCGACCAGGCGGTCGCCTGGGCGCGCTCGAACTCGTTCTTTCCTCTCGCCTTCGGCTTGGCCTGCTGTGCGATGGAGCAGTTCCACGCCGCCGGCCCGCGCATGGACATCGCGCGCTACGGCTTTGAGGCCTTCCGCGCCTCCCCCCGCCAGGCGGATTTGATCATCCTCGCGGGGCGGGTCTCGATCAAGATGGCGCCGATCATCCGCAGGCTCTACGACCAGATGCTCGAGCCTAAGTGGGCGATCTCGATGGGGGCCTGCTGCAGCTCGATGGGAGTGTTCAACAACTACGCGCTCGTGCCAGCCGACAAGTTCATGCCGATCGACGTCCACGTCCCCGGCTGCCCGCCCCGGCCGGAGTCCTTGATGCACGGCGTGCTGAAGCTGCGCAAGATGGTCCAGGACGACCCCGACATGGGCTGGCGTGAGCGCTACGACGCCGTCGGCACGGAGGAGATCTTCTCAGCGGGATTGGAGCCCGCCCACCCGGCCCCCCTCCCGACCACCCCCCATAAAGAGCCTGATGCCTGACGCCACGGGCTTGGAGCTGATCGCCCACGAGCTGGGCGACACCGTTCTCGAGACGGTCTATTTCCGCGAACGCGCCACCCTCACGATCGACCCTTCGGCGATCCGCGCGACGCTCCTGCACCTGCGCGGACGGGGGTACACCTTCCTGGCCAGCGTGCATGGCGTCGACTACTACCCCGAGGAGCCGCGCCTCGGCGTCGTCTACGAGCTGCTGGACATGAGCCGGGTCGACCGCATCACGGTCAAGCTGCGCCTGGGAATCGACTCACCCAGGGTGGACTCAGTCACCGACGAATGGCCGACGGCCAACCATCAGGAGCGCGAGGTGTACGACATGTTCGGGGTCGTCTTCGACGGCCATCCGGACCTGCGCCGGATCCTCCTGCCCGAGGACTACGAGGGCCATCCCCAGCGGCGCGATTTTCCGATCGGGGGCGAACCGGTCATCTTCACCTACGACGAGGCCGAGTGGCTGGAGTCGCGCGCGTGAGCCCCACTCCACCCGAGGGCCCGAGCCTGTCCGAGTACCGCCGCCGCGAGCAGAGCATCACGCTCGCCCCGGTCGAGGAAGCGAGCGGCGGTGCAGAGACGACGGACGAGCTGATGACGCTCAACTTCGGCCCGCATCACCCCGCTACGCACGGCGTCCTGCGGCTGCTCGTCACGCTCCAGGCTGAGGTCGTGCGCGACATCAAACCGATCGTCGGCTACGTCCACACGGGGATCGAGAAGACGGCCGAGGACAAGGCCTACTGGAAGGTCATCCCGATCGTCGAGCGGATGGACTACCTCGCGTACTACTTCAACGCGATGGCCTACATCGGCGCGGTCGAGACGCTCGTGGAGGTGGATGTTCCCAAGCGCGCCCAATACCTGCGCGTTATCCATCTTGAGCTTAATCGCATCGCATCGCACCTGATCTGGCTGGGCACGAGCGCGCTCGATCTCGGCGCCGTCTCGATCTTCCTGTACTGCCTGCGCGAGCGCGAAATGATCCTCGACCTGTTCGAGATGTCCTCCGGCGCGCGCATGCACACGCGCTACTTCCAGGTCGGCGGCGTGATCGAGGACATCCCCGCAGGCTTTGAGCCGAAGCTGAGGGAATTTTTGAAGGTCATGCCCGAGCGCGCCGACGAGTACGGGGCGATCCTCAACTCCAACGAGATCGTCCTGCAGCGCCTGCGCGGGACCTGCCCGCTGGATGCGCAAACGCTGCTCTCACTCGGCGTGACGGGCCCCCTCCTGCGCGCCGCGGGCAACCCCTGGGATCTGCGCAAGGCGGCGCCGTACAGCTCCTACGAGGATTTCGAGTTCAAGATCCCGGTGGGGACGGTCGGCGACAACTACGACCGCTTCGCCGTGCGCCTGGCAGAGATTTACGAGTCGGTGAAGATCGTCGAGCAGGCGCTCGACGGGCTGCCCGAGGGGCCGCACATGACGGGCGATCGCAAGGTGGCGCTGCCGCCCCGTCATGAGCTCGCCACCTCGATGGAGGCTTTGATCCACCACTTCAAGCTCGTCACCGAGGGGTTTCGCGTGCCGCCCGGCGAGATCTACTACCCGATCGAGTCCCCCCGCGGCGAGCTCGCCTGCTTCGTCCGCTCCGACGGCAGCTCCAAGCCCGCGCGCGTGCACATGCGCGACCCGAGCTTCGTCAACCTCCAGGCGCTCGCGCCGATGGCCCGCGGCAGCTACATCGCCGACATGATCGCGACGACCGCGATGCTCGATCCGATCCTCGGCGGCATCGACCGATGATCCTGAACACGTATGGCTGCGCTGGATCTGCGTCCTCGGTCGCTCGCGTGCACAGCACGCCACGCTCTCTGCGTCCTTGCCCAGCTTGCCCTACGTGCCCAGGATGGATGCAATGACGCCGGTTCCCAGATATGCCCACGGCTCGCGCGTGCCCGGCTGGGACACTCCCGCCGATCTGGACAAGGACCCGGCGACGATCCCCGGGCGGGGGGGATCCCCATCCGTCCCGGTTCCGGCCGAGTTGCGCGCGGAGATCGAGGCCTCGATGGCGCTCTACCCCAACAGCCACTCCGCCACGCTCCCCGCGCTGCAGGCCGCCCAGCGCCTGCACGGCTGGTGCTCGCCCGAGGCGATCGAGCAGGTTGCCTGCGTGATGGGCTTGACCCCGGCGGACCTCGCTGCCGTCGCCACGTTCTACGACATGCTCGAGACCGAGCCCGTCGGACGCCACAGCGTGTATGTCTGCACGAACATCTCCTGCTCGCTCTCTGGCGCCGATGCGCTGCTCGCGGCCGTCCAGGAGGCTGTGAGCGAGGCGGCCGATGGGGCCTCCGAATTCAACGTTCGCGCGTTCGAGTGCCTCGGCGCCTGCGACATAGCGCCGATGGCCTCCGTCGACGGCGTCTACGTCGGCCCGCTCTCGCTCGCGGACGTCCCCGCGCTGCTCGACGACATCCGCGCGGGACGCCCAGTGCTGCCGGAGAAGCAACTGGCAAAGCGGGCTTGCGCGGATGTGGAGGCAAACAGATGAGCGACAAGCTGCTCTTCAAGGACATCGACGAGCCCGGCTTGAACACGCTCGCGGTCTACCGGCGCCGCGGCGGCTACGAGGCTCTGCGCCAGGCGCTGCAGCTGGCGCCCGAGGACGTGCTCAAGCAGCTCGAAGCCTCCGGGCTGCGCGGGCGCGGGGGCGCGGGCTTCGCGATGGGCAAGAAGGTCTCCTTCCTGCCCAAAGGCTCGATGGACAAGTATCTCGTCTGCAACGCCGACGAGTCCGAGCCGGGGACGTTCAAGGACCGCGAACTGATGCAGAAGAGCCCGCACATGCTGCTCGAGGGGATCGTGATCGCCTCCTACGCGGCCGGCGCCAACCGCTCGTTCATCTACATCCGCGGAGAGTATGTGCTGCAGGCCGACGTGCTCGACGCGGCGCTTGCCGAAGCGCGCGAGGCCGGCTACATCGGCGAGCAGATCCTCGGCTCCGAGCACTCGCTCTCGCTCGTCGTCCACCGCGGCGCCGGCGCCTACATCTGCGGCGAGGAGACCGGGCTGCTCGACTCGCTCGAGGGCAAGCGCGGCAACCCGCGCCTGAAGCCGCCGTTCCCGGCCAACCAGGGCCTCTACCAGGGGCCGACCCTGATCAACAACGTCGAGACGCTTTCCACGGTCCCGACGATCATGCGCATGGGCGGCGAGGAGTACGCGAAGCTCGGCGTGCAGACCTCCACCGGCACCAAGCTCGTCTCGATCTCCGGTCAGGTGCGACGCCCGGGCAACTACGAGATCGAGCTGGGCATCCCCTCGCGCGAGATCATCTTCGGCCTCGCCGGCGGCCCGCTGGAGGGGCGTCAGATCAAGTGCTGGTTCCCGGGCGGCTCCTCGGCGCCGGTGCTCACCGCCGAGGATCTCGACGTGCCCTACGACTTCGACTCGCTCGCCAAAGCCGGCTCGATGCTCGGCTCCGGCGCGATCATCGTCGTCGATGACTCCACGCCGATCGTCGAGCTGGCGATCAAGCTCGCGAAGTTCTACCGGCACGAGTCCTGCGGCAAGTGCACCCCCTGTCGCGAGGGCACGAACTGGACCGTCGAGATGCTCGAGCGGATCGACTCCGGCGAGGCCACGCCGATGGACCTCGACATCATGGCCTCTGTCCAAGAGCACATCATCGGCAACTGCCTGTGCGTGCTCGGCGACGCGATGGCGATGCCGATCGGCTCGATGATCGCGAAGTTCCGCCCCGAGTTCGAGGCCCACATCGAGTCCGCCCGCGCGCGCGCTGATCTGAACCCCGCCCACCCGGCCGGGCACACGGCCGGCCACCAGGCCGGCGCCTCCGAGCAGGCCTTGGCCGCCCAGGGAGCGCCCGGTGCCTAGGCCCGAACCGAAGACGATCACCTTCACGATCGACGGCCTCGAGGTGCAGGCGCCGGAGAACGTGATGCTCGTCGATGCGGCCAAGCACGGCGACGTCGAGATCCCCGTGTTCTGCTACGAGCCCAAGCTCGGCAACCCGGTCGGCGCCTGCCGCATGTGCCTGGTCGAGATCGAGGGGATCGGCAAGCTGCAGACCGGCTGCTCCACCCCCGTCAAGGACGGCATGGTCGTCCACACCCAGACCGAGCGCGTGAAGATCGCGCAGCAGGCGGTCGTCGAGTTCCTCCTGATCAACCACCCGCTCGACTGCCCCGTCTGCGACAAGGGCGGCGAGTGCCCGCTGCAGGACATCACCTTCGGCTGGGGCCCCGGCCACTCGCGCTTCATCGAGCCCAAGCGCCACTTCGTCAAGCCGCTCGAGCTCTCCCCCACGATCGCGATCGACCGCGAGCGCTGCATCCTCTGCTATCGCTGCGCGCGCTTCTCCCAGGAGATCTCCGAAGACCACCAGCTCGTGCTCCTGGAGCGCGGCGCGCACTCCTACATCTCGACCTTCGACGGCCACCCCTACGTCGCGCCGTTCAGCGGCAACATCGTCGAGCTCTGCCCCGTCGGCGCGCTCACCTCACTCCCCTACCGCTTCCGCGCGCGGCCCTGGGACGTCGAGGACGCCGGCTCGGTCTGCACGCTCTGCCCCTCCCAGTGCAACGTCACCCTGACCGTCCGCGACGATCGCGTGCTGCGCGTGCTCGCGCGCCAGAACGATGAGGTCGACGACGGCTGGCTGTGTGACCGCGGCCGCTTTGCCTACCCCGCGCTCGGCGGGGACGAGCGCATTACCGAGCCGCTGATCCGCGACGGCGGCGAGCTGCGCCCCGTCTCCTGGGAGCGGGCGCTCGAGGCCGCTGCCTCCGGGCTGAAACGCGCCGGCGAGCGCACCGGCGCGATCGCCGGGGGACAGGCCACGGGTGAGGAGGGATTCCTGCTTGCTCGACTGCTGCGCGAGGGACTCGGATCGCCGCACCTGGACTCGCGCCGCGCCGGCACTCTGCCCTTGGAGCTCCACCGCGCACTGTCCGATCCCGCCCTGCAAGCAAAGATCTCCGACCTCGAGTTCGCCCACTCCGTGCTGGTCCTCGACGCCGACCCGATCGAAGACATGCCGATCCTCGATCTGCGCCTACGCAAGGGCGTCCGCCGCCACGACATGAAGCTCCTTGAGGCCTCGAGCGAGGATCTCCCGGCGCTGCGAGAGCTGGCCCTTTCGCTGGGGCAGCACGGTGAGGACGTCGTCATCCTCTGGCACGAGCGCCTGACCGCCGGGCCGAACGGACCGGCGGCCACTCAGGCGCTGCTCGAGATCGCCGCCTCGCTCTCGATGAGCGAGGTCCCGGGCGCGGGCCTGCTCGAAATCCCCGCCGGCTCAAACGGGCGCGGCCTACGCGAGGCCGGAGTGCTGCCAAACGCCGGACCGGGGCTCTGCGAGCTCGACGACGCACCCGGCAGGGACGCCCGCGGGATCGCCGAGGCCCTGATCGCCGGTGAGCTCGCGGCGCTGTACCTCCTGCAGTCGGATCCGCTGGAGGAGCTTCCCGAGCGCGATCTGTGGGAGCAGGCATTGGAGCGCGCCTCGACGGTCGTCGCTCACGCCTCGTTTCTGACCGACGGCCTGCGCGCGCACGCCGACGTGGTCTTCCCGTCCGAGGCCTACGCCGAGAAGGAGGGCACCGTCGTCCATCCCGACGGACGACTGCAGCGGCTGCGCCCCGCCGTCGCCCGGCCGGGTAAGTTCGGCTCCACGCTCGCCGGCTGGCAGGTGCTCGCCAAGGTGGCCTCGCGCTTGGATCTGGACCTCGGCGTGCTCACCGGCTCGATGGCCTCCCAGCAGCTGTTCGATGCGGTCCCCTTCTACGCGGGCCTGACACTCGAGGAGATCGGTGGCCGGGGTGTGCGCTGGCAGGAGCGCGAGACGGCGGTGACATCCTGATGCTCGCGCTCGTCGGCTACTACGAAGAATGGTGGATCCAGGTCCTGAAGGCGATCGTGATCTTCGCCGTGGGCCTACAGCTGGTCCCCGTCGTGCTGCTCGCCGAGCGCAAGCTGCTCGGGCGCTTTCAGAGCCGCTACGGCCCCAACCGCGTCGGCCCCTACGGCGCGCTGCAACCGCTCGCTGACATCCTCAAGCTGCTCACCAAGGAGCAGTTCCGCCCGAGCACCTCGATCGGGTTCCTGTTCGTGCTCGCGCCGATCATCTCGATCCTCACCGCCGTCGCGGCGTTCGCGATCATCCCCTTCGGCAACGTCCAGCACATCTTCGGCAAGCCCGTCGGGCTGTACGGGATCGACGTCTCGATCGGTCCGCTGTACCTGGTCGCGTTCGGGGGGATCGCGTTCTACGGGATCATGCTCGGCGGCTGGTCCTCGGGCTCGAAGTACTCGTTCCTCGGCGCGATGCGCGGCGCCGCCCAGCTGATCTCCTACGAGGTCTCGCAAGGGCTGGCGCTGCTCGGGGTGATCTTCACCGCCGGGACGCTCTCGCTGACCGGCATCGTCGAAGCCCAGGCGGGCATGTGGTTCATCGTGCCCCAGTTCTTCGGCTTCCTGATCTTCCTCACCGCGAGCTTTGCCGAGACCAACCGCGCGCCGTTCGACCTGACCGAGGCCGACGCCGAGCTCGTCGGCGGCTACAACACCGAGTTCGGCGGCGGGCGCTTCGCCTCCTACTACTTCGCCGAGTACCTCAACGTGCTCGTCGTCTCCGGCATCGTCACCACCGTGTTCCTCGGCGGCTGGCTGTTGCCGTTCGGCATCCACCCGCCCGGCTGGCTCGATCCCTTCATCGTGCTCTTCAAGATGTCGCTCGTCACGTTCCTGTTCATCTGGGTCCGTGCGACGCTCCCGCGGCTGCGCTATGACCAGCTGATGAGCTTCGGCTGGAAGGTCCTGCTGCCGCTGGCCACGCTCAACGCGCTCGTCACGGCCGTGCTCGTGGTGGTGACGCACTGACATGACGCCCGAGACCCCAGAGACTCCTCAATTGCCCGCCACGCCCGAGTCCCCTCAGCCAACCCCCGCACAGCCGGTTGCTTCGGCCCCCGGGCCTGCCTCCGCGAGCGGGCTGAACGTCACCTCATGGAGCCCCGGCGAGGACGTGATCGTGGTCCAGCGCACGCCCGCGCCGGGCGCTGCGCGCGGCACCTGGCGCACGTTCCGGGAGACCGTGCGCGGCCTGATGACGACCTTCGGCCGCTTTACGGAAAAGCCCGTCACCGTTCAGTATCCGGAGGAGAAGACGCCCGTGTATCCGCGCTTTCGCGGCCGGCACAAGCTCCACCGCTTCGAGGACGGGGACGGGGTGGGATCCGGTCTCGAGAAGTGCGTCGGCTGCTCGCTCTGCGCCGCCGCCTGCCCGGCCGACTGCATCCGCGTGGTCGCGGCCGAGAACACGCCCGAGAACCGCGTCTCCGCCGGCGAGCGCTACGCCGCGGTGTACGAGATTAATTTATCCCGCTGCATCTTCTGCGGCTACTGCGAGATCGCCTGCCCGTTCGACGCGATCACGATGGGCCACGACTACGAGCTGTCCGACTACGACCGCTCGGATCTGATCTTCACCAAGGAGATGCTGCTCGCCGAGCCGCTCGAGCGCACGCCGCTGAGGAACGAGGGCGAGTGAGCGCGATCCTGTTCTTCATCGCCGGCTTCGGCGTGATCGCCGGCGCCGTCGGCGTCGTCGTCCTGCGCGACCCCTTCTTCAGCGTGCTCGCGCTCGTCGGGCATCTGATCTCACTCGCGGTGCTGTTCCTGCTGCTGCGCGCGGAATTCGTCGCCGCCGCCCAGGTGGTCGTGTATGCCGGCGCGGTGATGGTCCTGTACGTGTTCGTCGTCGCCTATGTCGGCGGCTCCGCCTCGGGCCTGCGCGGCGACGATCTGCTCCCCGGCGTGCGCCTCGGCGGCGCGAACCTGCGCCTCGGCGGCGCTATCGCCGGTGGGGCGCTGCTGATCGAGCTGCTGATCGCGCTGCTCGGCACGGGCCTGAAGGCGATCGGCGGCCAGGGCGCACCCTACGCTCCGGGGCCGCGCACGTTCGGCACTCCCGCTTACATCGGCAACCTCTTGCTCACGCGCTTCCTGCTCGCGTTCGAGGCGGCCTCGTTGCTGCTCCTGATCGCGGCCGTCGGCGCGGTCGTGCTCGCCGGGCGGCGGGGTGGCCTGGAAGACGAAGAGCAGCGCAAGCCGCTCGCTCCTCTCGACATGATCCGCCCGCAGGGTACCGGCACAACAGCCGAGGGGGTAGGGGTGAGGCAGCGATGAGCATCGCCTGGTACCTCGCCGTCTCGGCGATCGTCTTCTCGCTCGGCGCCGTCGGCGTGATCACCCGGCGCAACCCCCTGGTGGTGCTGCTGTGCCTCGAGCTGATGCTCAACGGCGCCAACCTCTCGCTCGTCGCGTTCTCGCGCATGTGGGGCAACGGCGACGGTCAGATCCTCGCGCTGATCGTGATGACCGTCGCCGCCTGCGAGGTCTGCATCGGGCTGGGCATGATCGTCGCGATCTACCGTCGCAGCCTGCCGGTCGATGTAGATGAGCTGAGGGAGCTGCAGGGATGACCACGACGTACGCCTGGCTTGTCCTGCTGTTCCCGCTGCTCGGTACGCTCGTGATCGCCATCGGCTATCGCTCGCTGCCTGGGCGTTACGCCGGGTGGATCGGCACGGCCGCGATCGGGCTCGCGTTCCTCGCGGCGCTCGGCGCGCTGATCGCGCTGCAGGGGCATGCCCCTACCGACCGCGAGCTGGAATCGTCGCTGTGGACCTATGCCTCCACGGTGGGCGTAAGCGCGCACCTGTCGATCCTCGTGGACCCGCTGTCGGTGTACATGATCCTGATCGTCACGGGCATCTCGACGATGATCCACCTGTACTCGATCTCCTACATGGACGAGGACCGCGGTAGCGCCCGCTTCTTCTCCTACCTGAACTTCTTCGTCTTCTCGATGCTGCTGCTCGTGCTCGCGGGCAACTTCCTGATCCTGATCGTCGGCTGGGCGTTCGTCGGCGCCGCCTCCTACCTGCTGATCTCCTTCTGGTACCGGCGCACGACCGCCACGAACGCGGGGATCAAGGCATTCGTGATCAACGTCGTCGGCGACGTCGGCCTGGTGCTCGGCACGTACTTCATCTTCAAGCACACTCACACGCTCAACTTCCTCGCCGCGTTCAAGGCCGCGCCGCACGTCTTCCACTCAGGCGAAGCGGACGTCGTCGCCGGCTGCCTGCTGCTGCTCCTCGGCGCCGCCGCGAAGTCCGCCCAGGTCCCGCTGCACACCTGGCTGCCCGACGCGATGGAGGGCCCGACCCCCGTCAGCGCGCTGATCCACGCCGCGACGATGGTCACCGCCGGCGTCTACCTGATCGCGCGCATGCACGTGCTCTTCGAACTGGCCCCCGCCGCGCAGGACACGGGCGCCGTGATCGGCGCCGCGACACTCTTGATCGC
>DATCBT010000017.1:0-26815 GCA_036511695.1 Solirubrobacteraceae bacterium
GGGCGCTGTGGGGGGGGTGTGCCGCGCACGCGTTCAGCCCGCTGTCGCAGCCACTGAGCTCGTCGGTCGGGATGGCGCTGATCTGCGCCGGCCATCGATATGGCTGGCCGGTTGCGCGCGGCGGCTCGCGCGCGATCAGCGACGCCCTGGCCGCCGCCGTGAGCGAGCATGGCGGACGCTTTGAAACCGGGCGGCGGGTCGCCTCGCTGGCCGAGCTTCCTGCGGCCGACGCGATCGTGTTCGACCTCGCACCCGGGGCGATCGCCGAGATCGCCGGCGAGCGTCTACCCGCCCACGTCGCACGCGCCTACCGTCGCTATCGCCACGGTCCGGGGGCGTTCAAGGTCGATCTTGCCGTAGCGGGCGGCGTGCCGTGGACGAACGAGGCAGCACGCCGGGCAGGCACGGTGCATGCGGTGGGATCCTTCGCGGAGATCGCCGTCGCGGAGCGTGAGATCAATCATGGTCGCATGCCCGAGCGCCCGTTCGTGCTCGTCTGCCAGCAGTCGCTCGCCGACCCGGCGCGGGCCAAGGACGATGTTCACCCGGTGTGGGCCTATGCCCACGTTCCGAGCGCCTACACGGGTGACGCGACCGAGGCCTTGCTCACTCAGATCGAGCGCTTCGCCCCGGGCCTGCACGAGCGGATCCTCGCGACCGCGGTGCGCTCGACGACCGAGATCGCACGTGACAATGCCAACTACGTCGGCGGCGACATCATCACCGGCGCCAACACGCCGCTACAGACCGTGATCCGCCCGCGCCTGGCGATCGACCCCTACAGCACCGGGATCCCCGGGATCTTCATCTGCTCCGCGGCGACCCCTCCCGGCGCGGGCGCGCATGGGATGAATGGCTACAACGCCGCGCGCTCGGTGCTCCGCGGCCTGGCGGCGTGAGTCCTGACAACCGCACGAGTACCCAGCAACCGCAGCCATAGGAGCCGCGTGCTTAGATACCACCTGCGCGCGCCCGTAGCTCAGTGGTCAACGGTTCTCTTCGGGGAGCCAAAGAGCAGCGGTCTTTCAAGCCGCAGGCCGCGGGTTCGATTCCCGCCGGGCGCACTGACGAGGAGCCTCAATTGCAAGGGATTTGGGGCTGGCCGATGGCTGGCATGGTCTTCGGGGATCTCGTGAGTACCACTCGTGGGCGGGGGCGATCGTGGTATTCAGCGTCCTGGTTGATGTCAAGGCCGATCCTGATGAGGTACGGGGCTCGTATTCCCGCGACCGCAGTCGCGATGAGCGAGTTCCTGCGTCGAAGTCGACTTGAGTTGCCGTCGCGTGAGCAGGTATGCTGAAGTTATGGGATTACTCGAGCTGCTCATCATCATCCTTGTGCTTGCCGCCATCTTCGGCGGAATCGCCGTCAGTCCGCTGCTGTTTGTCCTGTTGATCGTCGTGCTCGTGATCCTGTTCACCAGAGGCGGGTTCGGCTATCGCCGCGGGGGGCGCTTGTAGGTCCAGCCTTACTTGAGCGCGAACTGCTGAGGACGCATCCGGCCGACGGGCGATAGCTGCACAGACGTCCGGCGCATCCGCGACGATTGACTCGATGCCGCTTGGAGTGCTGGGGTCCGCTGCCCGCGAGTTTCGTAACGTTCTCCGTGCGGCGACGCCCACGCATCGTCGGCTGCGGGACCACCTCGTGACGATCATCGTGGTGACCGCCGGTATTGACCTGTTCTGCGCGATCGCGGCGTTCCTGCTCGAGCGCCACTCCCAGCAGACCGAGATCAAAACATTCGGCAGCGCCGTGTTCTGGACGACGACCCAGCTGCTGACCGTCTCCTCGCAGATCAAGAATCCAATCTCGGCCGGCGGGCGGATCCTAGATGTCTTCATGGAGATCTGGGCGATCACGGTAGTCGCCGCGCTGGCTGGCGCGTTCGGCAGTTTCCTTCAAAAGCGAGGCATGGAGATCGATAACAAGCGCTGACCCGTGTGGGCTATTCGCTCACCGAGCCCTTCGCCGCTCAGCCGTCAACAAGCAGGCTGTCAAGGGGTCCAAGGAGCCCCATCGAGCGGCGCGAGGAGCCTGGGAGCTCCAGCAGCCGATGAGTCAGGGGCTCGCCGCGCTTTCGGCGCTCGAGCTGCTCGCCGGCGATCGGGCGCCACACTTCGTCGATGACCCGGACCGGCTCGCCGGACACCTCCTCGACCGAGCGCTCCAGATGCTCGGCCCACAGCCGCAGCCGCGTCTCGCGAGCGACGGTGGGATCGCACGTCACGACGTTCATCTCGGTGTCGTTGAAGAACGAGTGCTCGTTGAGGTTGGCCGACCCAACCGTCAGCCAGGCGTCGTCGACGATCCCGATCTTGGCGTGAACGTACAGCGCGCCGGTGAGCCCCCCGCTGCGGGCTGAGATCGTCGTAGCAAGAAAGCGAGCGGCGCCATTGTCGGCGCCAGCCAGGACTCCCAGCTGGCCACGGGTCGTATCCGCGCCGTTGTTCGGCTTTGCGGGCAGCAACACGACGACGCGGAAGTCGTTGCTGGGCGGTTCGCGAAGCTTGCTGGCGAGGATCTCGACCACCTGTGCCGACCAAAGAAACTGGCTCTCGAGATAGACGAGCTTGCGAGCCGACCGCAGGGCGCGCGTGTATGCCTCCACGATGCGAAAGTCGCCCTGGGGCAAGAAGTCATAGATCTTCTCAGGGACGGTCCTTACCACCTGGAGCTCCACGTCGCCGGCGGCGGCCGGCGGCGGCGTGTCCTCGACATGCTCGCCGGTTACCGCGCGCCAACGGGCCGCGAAGTGCGCCGCGACATCGGCGACCGCCGGCCCGCGAACCCGGCTGGAGGCATCATGCCATCCCAGACGGCCGCGCATCGAATGATCGCTGCTGTCAAATCGATCGCCGCCGAGAGATGTCAGGTCGATACCCCCAACAAACGCGACCTCGCCGTCCACGATGACGAGCTTCTCGTGGTGGCAATGCATCGGGCGCTCGTGGAAATCAAGCGCGCACTGCACGCGCGTGCCGCGGGTGAGCTCCTCGCGCACGCGGCGCACGGCCGCGCGAGCCGGCGTGAAGACCGGCAGTGGCGCTCCCCCCCACAGCAGCACCCTGACCTCGACACGCTCCGCCAGATCACCGAGCAGATCGCGCAGTCGAGTCGCCTGATCATCACGCGTCAGCCCGAAATCAGGGGTGATGTGCCACCCGGCAATATGGACATGCGAGCGGGCACCGGCGAGCGCCTCGGCGATGCGCGGCAGCGCCTCCCCACCGTCAACCAACACGTCAAGCGCGCACCCCGCGCGCGACGGGGGATCGCCGGCAGCCCACAGCGATTGGCCGTGCGAGGGGTCGAGCTGATCGATCCGGCCAACACGTTGCAGCCGGCGGCGATGATGCCCACCGATCGCGGCCTCGATGCCCTGACCTGCCCACCCATCGACACGTTCAACCAAGCCACTCGCCACCCACAGAGCCTACCCGCAGGCCCCAGAGCACAGGCTCGCGAGCGATTGCAGGAGTCTCAAGCTCGGTCGGCGGCCCTCATAGCTCGCTTGCCAGGCTGGCGACGATCCAGATAAGCGCTCCCGCCCCGAGGAGACGGCGGAACCAGTTGACCCCGCCTGCCGCCTCCTCCCATGCCCACACGCCGAGGCCGATGGTGAAGACCGCATGGCCGACGTCGTGTGCTGTGTCGCCGGCCACAGCGGCGAATCCCCACCCCGCGAACGCGAGGAGCCGCCGACACGCCCCCATTCCGGCTCAAGGCGAGCGCGCTCAGGGGGAATACCCAATAGCTTCCCAGCCGGGGGCACTCCAGCCGGGGGCACACTCCCCGCCTGCGCGACCTACCCCGGGCGCCGCTCAACCCCCCGTCGCCGCCGCCCACGCCTGCTCGCTGCCCATCAGCGGCGTCAGCGCGAGGTACATGATGTGGTCGGCCAGCTCGGGCAGCTCGCTGGTGTGGCCGCGCAGGATGTAGTCGTGGAGCAGCTCGAACACGCCGCCGACGATCGCCTCGCCGAGGATCGGCGCCGGCGGCAGCTTGGGCGCGTCGTCGCCGATCTGGAGGGTGAGCAGCTCCGCGTAGAACGCGTTGGCTTCGTCCAGACGATTGGCCACATGTGGATAGGCGATCAGGACGTCAACGCAGGCCAGATGCGCGTAGGAGGGCTCGGAGGCGAGGAACTCCAGCAGTGCCAGGACGCTCGCCCGCACCGCCTCGATCCAGCTCGTCTGGCCTTGGAGGGTCTGGTTGATGACCGCCGTCGCCTTGGCGTGTCCGACCTCGTATGTCGCCAGGAACGCCTCCTCCTTGTTCGCGAAATGTGTGTAGAACGTCTGCAGCGATACGGCCGCCTCGGCGGCGATGTCCTCGAGGCTCAGCGCCCCATAGCCCTTGGCGGCGGTCAGGTTGGCGATCGCGTCGAAGATCCGTTCGCGCTGGTTGAAGACCACGAACCCCCGTGGCAGGTTGTGCTCGCCGTGCGGCAGCCCGCGCGCGCTCATCGGCGAGGGGGGGGAGAAGGTGCCGGGGGCGCGTCCCCCGAGCAGTCGCCGCGGAGGCTTCGGCACAGGGAGGCTGGGCACGCCCGCGGGGGAGGGGTAGTAGATCGTGATCCAGCTGACGAGGTCGGGCACCAGCTTCAGCATCTCCGCCTGCATGGTCTTGCTCGAGCGTTCGTTGCGCACGCGCGAGTACATGATCTTGCGCAGCGCGCCCACGATCGCGCGCGCCACTGGGATCGGGAGCGTCCCCTCGCCCGGCGCCCGCTCGAAGCCGTCGACGATGAAGCGCTGCATGTACGCGGCGCCCTGCGCCCAGCGCTGCACGCCGACCGGGCCGGCGGCGCCCATCTCCACGCACACCAGCTGGGCCAGGTCCGGACGGTCGCCGACGGCCGTGAACAGCTCACGAATGAACGTCTCCAGCTGCGCGGGCCAGCCCTCGACGGACTCGGCCGCCTTGACCAACCGCCGCGTGAGGTGCTCGATGATCTCGTCGTAGGTGGCCAGCAGGCACTCCTCCTTGTTATGGAAGTGCTCGTAAAAGCTGCGCCGCGAGATGCCCGCGCGGGAGACGAGGTCGGCGATTGTCGTGGCCAGGAAGCCCTGCTCGTCGACGGCCTCGATCATCGCCTTGAACAGGCGCTCGCGCTGGTGCGCCGCGACTGCCTCCCGTGGCAGCGCCTGCGGTCCGCGCGGCAGCCCCGTGCCATCGCCACGAGCCCTCACGAGCTTGCACTGAGGTGTCGGCCGCGCGGACCGGGGAGCGTTTGACGGTTGACAGTCCGCCGCCATGGGCTTGTTTGCAATTTGACAGATTGAGTAAAATCTGATTTATATGTCTGTAACGGAAGCGGGTTTCCGCTCATCCAAAGGTCATTGGGGCCGGATGAGGTGAAAGGCAGAGATGGTGGAGGGGCTTGGGCTATGGGTCTAGGGGTAGGCACAATGAGAGGACCTGACTGGAGGCGGAGAGTGTACAGGCCACGCTGGTTCACGCGGCTGAAGTTCTGTAGGCCACAGACTATTAGTTGGGACTTTCCGGCACAAATCAAAGGCGTGCGTTGGCCGGGTTGGCCCGCGGACAGTGCGCATCGCGGCGCTTGGAGCCGTCAGGTGCACGCCGGAATGAGTTGGGGGGGTAGATAGCGATGCGATTGCTGATCTGCGAGGAGCAACGGATGCTCCGCGCACTGCACGGCCGCTGGCCGTACCGCCGCTCACATTGTCGTCACGACCTGCACTGGCTGGTGCGTGTGCGCACGCGCCGTCGCTGGTGCGGGAAAGGCCGCGCTCACTCGATGGCGGGCCTGCCGGCCTGCCGCCGCCGGCCGTACCCCGACTAAAGCTCTCTCCCCGGCTTTGAGGGGTCTTCCGCTACCGGGAGGCCCCTCTGCTGGGACTGTCATCCAGGTGTCTGGGACGGTCATCTGCGCGCGGCTGGATGGTCATCCCCGGCGGCGGACGCGTGCCGGACGCTCGCGCGAGCCGGACGCCCGCGCGAGCCGCCCGCCCGCTCAGGCCTGCTGGAGCGTCGAGCGGGTTTCGGCGCCCCGGTCCGCGGCCGCCGCGTGCGCGGCGATCATGTCGATCAGTCGCGGCCACAGCACGCGTGGCAGGTCGTGGCCCATGCCCTCGATCATCGTCAGCTGCGCGCCTTTAATCGCCCGCGCCGTAGCCCGCCCGCCCGAGGGCGAGATCAGCGGATCGACGCTGCCGTGGATCACGAGCGTCGGCGCTGTGATCCGCTCGAGCTCCGCGCTGCGATCGCCGGAGGCGACGATCGCGGCGAGTTGGCGCCCGGTCCCGGAGCGATCGAGCTCGCGGTCGTAGGAGAGCGCGGCGATCTCGCGCACGCCTTCGGCATCCTGAGGCATGCCGCGCGAGCCGATCCGCGCGAACAGGCGCGTCGCGTGCTCGATGAACGCTTCGCGCTCGCGCGGCGCCTGGCGCAGGAAGATCGGGTAGCTGCGCAGCGCCGGGCGGCCGACCCAGCGCCCGCCCGTGCTGGACATGATCGATACCAGCGAGCGCACCCGCGCGGGGTGCCTGGCGGCGAGCGTCTGCGCGATCATCCCGCCCATCGAGGCGCCGATCATGTGCGCCGATCGAAGCTCCAGGCGGTCGAGCAGCCCCACCGTGTCCCGCGCCATGTCCGCGAGCGTGTAGCGGGCTACCTCGCCGGAGGAGCGCAGCAGCTGGGCAAAGGACGGCGCCGGCCCCTGCAGATGGGTGGAGCGCCCGATGTCGCGGTTGTCAAAGCGCACCACATACAACCCGTGCGCGGCGAGCTGTAGGCAGAAGGCCTCCTGCCAGGCGACCATCTGGGTGCCCAGGCCCATGATCAGCAGCGCCGCCGGATCTTGCGGGTCACCAAACGTCTCGTAACAGAGGGTGATCCCCCCGCCCACATCGCAGAGCTGCTCGGGCACGATCCCCCGACTCTAGCGTCCCCGCATCGCTAGGATCGAGTCAGTGGAGCAGCCCGAGATCAGCAAGCTGTCGATCGACACGATCCGCGGTCTCGCGATGGATGCTGTCCAGCAGGCCGACTCTGGCCACCCCGGCACCGCGATGGCGCTCGCGCCGCTCGCCTACACGCTGTTCAAGCGCTTTCTCCGGCTCAACCCGCGAGATACCGAGTGGCCGGACCGCGATCGCTTCGTGCTCAGCGCCGGCCATGCCTGCGTGCTGCAGTACTCGCTGCTGCATCTCACCGGCTACGAGTTGAGCCTCGAGGACCTCGAGCAGTTCCGCCAGTGGGGCTCGCGCACGCCCGGTCACCCCGAGCGCGGTCACACCCCCGGGATCGAGATTACGACCGGGCCGCTTGGACAGGGGTTCGCCAACGCGGTCGGGATGGCGATCGCCGAGCGCTCGCTGGCCGAGCGCTTCAACCGCCCGGGCCGCGAGATCGTCGACCACCACGTGTACGCGATCTGCTCCGACGGCGACATGATGGAGGGGATCAGCCAGGAGGCCGCCTCGATCGCCGGGCACTTCGGCCTCGGCAAGTTGATCGTCTGCTACGACGACAACCACATCACGATCGACGGCACCACGGCGATCTCCTTCGACGGCGAGAACCACCCCGCGCGTTTGCAGGCCGACGGCTGGCATGTGCAGCGCGTCTCCGATTCCGAGGACCTCGAGGCGCTCGCGGCGGCCATCGAGGCCGCGCGCGCGGAAATCGAGCGTCCGTCGTTCATCGCGATCCGCTCGCACATCGCCTACCCCGCGCCCAACGCGGTCGACACCGCCAAGTCCCACGGCGCGGCGCTCGGCGAGGACGAGGTGCGCGCCACCAAGCAGGTGATGGGCTTTGACCCCGACCGTCACTTCCAGGTCGAGGAGGCCGTGTACGAGCACATGTCCCTGCGCGAGGACGGCGCCCGCGCGCAGGCGCAGTGGCGAGAGCGCTTTGACGCCTGGCGCGCGGCGCTGCCGGAGGAGGCCGCGGACTGGGATCGCGCCTGGAAGGGGGAGTTGCGCGATGGTTGGCGGGAGGCGCTGCCGAGCTTCCCGGCGGGGAAGTCGCTCGCCACCCGCGCGGCCGGGCAGCAGGCGATGGCCGCCTTCGCCGAGTTTGCGCCGACGATGATCGGCGGCGCCGCCGACCTGGTCGAGTCGACCAAGACGGTGTTCGAGGGCGCGGGCGAGTTCTCCAGGGTCCACGCCGGGCGCAACGTGCCGTTCGGCATCCGCGAGCATGCGATGGGCGCGATCGTCAATGGCGCCGCCGCCCACGGCGGGATGGTCAAGCCCTACGGCTCGACCTTCCTGATCTTCTCCGACTACATGCGCCCGTCCGTCCGCCTGTCGGCGTTGATGAAGCTGGCAGTCGTGTGGGTCTGGACCCACGACTCCGTCGCCCTCGGCGAGGACGGCCCGACGCATCAGCCGGTCGAGCACTACGCGGCGCTGCGCGTGATTCCCCATCTGTGGGTGATCCGTCCGGGCGACGCGAACGAGACAAGTGAGGCCTGGCGTGTGGCGCTGGAGCGCAAAGATGGCCCGGTGGCGCTGCTGCTCTCGCGCCAGAACGTCCCGACGCTCGATCGCTCCGCCGGGCTCGGCGCGGCGCGCGAGCTGGAGCGCGGGGGCTATGTCCTGTGGGATTCCGGCGAGCCCGCGGCGACGCCCGCGCTGATCCTGATCTCGACCGGCGCCGAGGTGCCGAGCACGCTCGACGCCGCCCGCAAGCTGGCCGACGAGGGCACGAGCGTGCGCGTCGTCTCGATGCCCTGCATGGAGCTGTTCGAAGCCCAGGCGCAGGAGTACCGCGACAGCGTGCTCCCGCCGCAGGTGAGCGCCCGCCTGGCGGTCGAGCCGGGCGCGAGCATGAGCTGGTGGAAGTGGGTCGGCAGCGAGGGCGAGGTGCTCGGCCTGGATCGTTTCGGCGCCTCCGCGCCGGGCACGAAGGTGCTGGCGGAGCTCGGCTTCGGCGTCGAGAACATCGCCGCGCGCGCACGGGCTCTGCTTGAGAGCCTGGAGAGCGTAGGCTGATCGGAATGCCCTCCCCGCCCCTGCAACGCCTCTCCGCGCTCGGCCAGAGCGTGTGGATCGACTACCTCTCGCGCGAATCGATCCACACCGGCCACCTGCAGCGTCTGCTCGACCAGGACGCGGTGGTTGGCGCCACCTCCAACCCGACGATCTTCCAGAAGGCGATGACCGCGGGTGACGCCTACGATGAGCAGCTGAACGAGCTGCTCGCGCGCACGGGAGACGCGGACGAGGTCTTCTGGGCGCTGGCCGAGCGCGATATCGGCGACGCCTGCGACCTGTTCCGTCCGGTCTGGGACGGAGAACGGGATGCCCGCCCAGCCCGCGACGGATACGTCTCGCTGGAGGTCGACCCCAGGCTGGCCTACGACACGCTCGCGACCTACCGCGAGGCGATTCGCCTGCACGAGCTCCTCGACCGCCCGAACCTGATGGTCAAGATCCCCGCGACCAAGCCGGGGCTGGCAGCGATCGAGGACGTGGTGGCCAAGGGTCACTCGATCAACATCACGCTGATCTTCTCGCTGAGTCGCTACACCGAGGTGGCGGAGTCATACGTGCGCGGGATCGAGCGCTTGATCGCGGCGGGCGGCGACCCGGGCAAGGTGGCCTCGGTCGCGAGCTTCTTCGTCTCGCGCATCGACACCGAGGCCGACCGTCGCCTGGATGAGATCGCCGGCCACGATCACCTGAAGGGCAAGCTCGCGATCGCCAACGCAAAGCTCGCCTACCAGCACTACAAGGAGGTGTTCGCCGGCCCGCGCTGGGAGTACCTCGCGGGGAAGGGCGCCACGCCACAGCGGGTGTTGTGGGCGAGCACGTCGACGAAGAACCCCTCCTATCCCGACACGCTGTACGTGGATGAGCTGATCGGGCCCGACACCGTGAACACGATGCCGGAGGAGACGGTCAGGGCCTACCAGGACCATGGCGCCCCAGAGTCCCGTCTCGAGCAGGGAGTCGAGCAGGCGCAGCAGCTGTTCGAGCAGCTCGCCGCGGCGGGCGTCGACTACGACGACGTGACAGACACGCTCGAGCGCGAGGGGATCGAGAAATTCTCGACCTCGTTCGATGAGCTGCTTGCGGCGCTCGCCGCCAAGCTGCTCGCAATCGCCGCCTGACGACCCTGCGTTTGCCTGACGGTTCCGCCCTGAGCTGACGGTCTCGCGTCTGGCTGACGATCGGTGTTTAGCAACGATCCGCGTTGGCTTAGGAGTAGGGAATCGGGATCAGGACTGAGATCCGCAGGACGCCCGCGGGGAACGCCTTGGCGTCGAGCGTGAACACGCGGTAGTCGTGCCCGCGGTAGCTGTAGGCCCCATGTGCGGGGACAGAGGTGGGCGCGGGTCTGAGCGTGCTCATCACGAGCTTGGGGTGTTTGGGGTTTGTAGACATGACGACGTCCAGCCCGGCCAGACGCTGGGTGAGCAGGAGGTAGCCGAGGTCGTCCTGGATTGAGAGCACGACGCTGCCGACCGTGCGCCCGTGCAGACGTAGCGGCGCACGCACGGGGGCGAGCACGAACGGTCCGCCGACATCGGAGAGCAGGCTCCCATCGGCGGCGCTCACGCGCATGCGCACGACATGGGTATGCGCGTGGAGCACACCCCAGATCGCCTGACGAGCCGCGGTCGGGTCACGTTTGGCCACAGCGTCGAGCAGCGCCCTGTCGTGCTGAACGCGACGAACCTGCAGGCGCGCCCGCGAGCCGCCCTCGGCGGAGTAGATCAGCGAGGCCACGCGGTTGAGCGTGTGGACAAGCACGCTCTTTTCGCTCGGCCCGCAGAGGGCGCGCATGGAGGAGATCGAGCGCAGCAGGTAGACACGCAGCGAACCGCTGGGAAATGCGGCGGCCGGGAAGGAGGTGTACTGGTAGGCGACGCCCCGCTCGCTGAGCGTGCCCTGGGCGGGCAGTTCGCCCGGCGGCAGCTCGAACGAGCCGCCGATGCTGTGACCGTTCTCGCGCAGCGCGACCGCCCCCTCGGTGATGCCGTCGGTCTCGATCACGAAGCCGTTGTCGGCCCATACGCTCGCGAGGAAAGTGGCGATCGGCGCGCCGTGGGCGTTGGTGAGCGTCCCGCTCAGGGGGGTGAGCGCGGCGGCCACGCCGACGTTGGCCAGCACCTGCGTAGAGGCGCTGCCGCCGGCGCCCTTACCCAGCACCCTCAGGCTCGTCATGTGCCCGCTCGTGACCAGCGCTTCGGCGGCCGCGGCGGTGGCCTGCGCGTTACCTCGTTCGACCGCTTCGCGCAGGGGGAGCGATCCGGTGATCGCCCGGAGCGCGCTTGCGGTGCGTTCGCTGGAGACGCCCTCGTGGTACACGCGCATCGCCACGTGGCCGAGCGCGCCGAGGACCGTCGGCGCGGCCGTCTTCAGACACGCGTCCTGCGGCGGTAGGTCCGGGTCGGCGCCCGCGTCGAAGCTGCCGATGGCGCCCGCTCCACCGCCCGCCAGCGCCGCGAGCAGCGCGAGCCCCAGTGCTGTCCGCTTGACGCTGGAGAGCTTGGCGATGCGAGAGATCATCGAAAGACATCCTACGGCCATACTGCTGGGGTGCCCACCGTTCTGATCACCGGTGCCTCGACGGGGATCGGTCGGGCGAGCACGCTGCGTTTGGCGGCGTCCGGCTGGACGGTCCTGGCGGGGGTGCGCAGAAGCGAGGACGGCGACGCGCTCGTGCTCGCGGGCGGCGAGCGGGTCGTTCCGATCGCCCTCGACGTGACCGATACCGCGCAGATCGCCGCGGCGGCCGAGCGGGTGGGCGCGCAAGGGCGACTCGACGCGCTCGTGAACAACGCCGGGATCGGCTTCGGCGGCCCGCTGGAGCTGATCCCGATCGACGCTCTGCGCAACCAGCTGGAGGTCAACGTGCTCGGGCCCGTCGCCCTCACCCAGGCGCTACTGCCGGCGCTGCGCCGCGCGCGTGGGCGGATCGTGTTCGTCTCCTCCGTCGGCGGCCGTGTGGCGATGGCGTTCACCGCGCCCTACGCCGCCTCCAAGCACGCGATCGAGGCGATCGGCGACGCCCTGCGCGTCGAGCTGCGCAGCTCGAACGTGCAGGTGACGCTGCTCGAGCCGGGATCGGTCGCGACGCCGATCTGGGATAAGGGTCGCGCGCAGGGCGCCGGCTTGAGCGTCCCGGCTGAGCTGACCGAGCAGTACGGGCATGTGCCGGCGGCGATGAACAAGGTTCTGCACGACATCGAGCGGCGCGGCCTCCCGCCCGAGCAGGTGGCGGCGACGATCGAACGGGCGCTCACGGCGCGGCGGATGAAGGCCCGCTATCTGATCGGACGCGACGCGAAAGCGATGCTGCTCGCCAAGCGGCTGCTGCCCGACCACGTCTTCGACCGGGTGGCCAGGCGCGCGCTGGGGGTCTGACCCGCCCAGGCCGGTGGTGCGCGAGGAGCCCGCGGGCGGCGCTCCTGGAGCACGTCCAGCCGGCGGTCTTGTTGACACTAACGGATACGGTGTAGAGGCCGATGACAATTGCCAACGACCCCCCACGACAGGTCGCTCTCGACGCGCAGAACCCAGACGCGCATATCCACGAGGCGCATTCTCCTACTGGGCATCACCCCGAGGCGCATGCCCCCGAGGCTCACGTCCCGAGCCCGCCGTCGGAACGGGGCGCTTGGCTGCTGGCGCTCGCTTTGGGCGTGCTCGGCGTGGGTGTGCTGGTAGCTGCGCTCACGGGCGTGGTCGGCCGCACGGCGCACGGAGCGCCGACACCCCTGCCGCCGACGACGCTGGTGGCTGCCGCGACCCCGGTCCCAGGCGCGGCGGCATCCGCGAGCGTGCTCGCCGGGGTGACGAGCGGCCAACGGCCGCTGGACGGTGCGAAACGGGTGGTGGACGGTGCGAAACGGTCGGCCGTGTCTGGGACGGGCACCGCGCACGGCCGGCATGGAGGGCGGCGCGCAGATCGCGCGGCGATCGTCGTGCGCCCGTCGAAGGCGCAGCAGAGCGCCGAGTCCAGGCGCTTTGTCGATCAGACGGAAACGCACATTACGACGCGTTGGATGGAAGGCTTCTACCCGATCTACACGGTCGCGCAGCGCACGTTCGGCGTCAACTGGCTGCTGCTGGCGTCGATCCACATGCAGGAGTCGGCGTTCTCGACCGATCCGACGACCTACCACGGGCTGAACTTCGCCGGCTGCTGCGGGGGGCCGATGCAGTTCAACGTCATGAATGGGGGGCGGGGCACCGGATCCGGATCCGAATCCGGATCGACGTGGGACCTGGTGAGCGACTCTTATAAGTACGGCAGGCGTCCGGCGGCGTATGACCACATGACCGCCACGCACCCGTCGATCTATGACGACTACGACGCGATCATGGCCGCCGCCCACCTGCTCTCGGCCGACGGCGCGGGATATGGGCTCGACGGCGGGGCGTGGGATGCGGCATATGACTACTACGGGCACGACGCTACCGGTGTGAGCTACGCCGACGAGGTGCTGGCGCGCGCGATCGGCTGGTCACAGCACGGGTTCTGCATCAACTGCGGGGTGGAACCGGGGATGATCGAAGCGGTGCACGCCGCCTACGGGGCGCCCGTGCTCGCACTGCTCACCACCGCTACGACTGCCCGCGCCAAGCCTGCGAAATAAGCGCCCGCGACCCGCACCTGAGCGATCAGCGCGCGCCCCGCAACCTCGCCCGAACGATCCGGTCAGGCCTGGGCGATCAGCTCGCCTGCGACCCGGTCGGTCGCGCCCGCGGTGCCGCCGAGCAGGCGACGGGAGAGCTGCGCGCGGCGGAAGTAGAGCGGCGCGTCGTGCTCCCAGGTGGCGCCGATGCCTCCGTGCACGGAGATCATCGTGCGCGCGGCCTGGTCGAGCGCACGGCCGGCCACCGAGCGCGCGGCGCTGGCGGCGAGCGGGAACTCCGCCGGCGCGCCGTTGCGCGACCAGCCGGCGTAGTAGAGCAGCGAGCGGCCGTTCTCGAGCTGGCGGAGCACCTCGGTGAGGGAGTGCTTGACCGCCTGGTAGGAGCCGATCGCGCGGCCGAAGGTGAAGCGCTCCTTGGCGTAGGTGACGGACACCTCCAGCGCGGTTTCGACGCTGCCGAGCGACTCGGCCGCGATCAGCGCCTGCGCGAGATGCCAGGCGCCGGCGAGCGACTCCAGCGGTGCATCGAGGATGACGGCGGGGGCGTCGCGCAGCGTGACGTGCCCGAGCGCGCGGGTGGCGTCGTAGCGGCTGACGGACTGCACCTCCACGCCGGGGGCGTCGCCGAGGACGGCCACGCCGACGGGCCGGCCGTCGAGCAGGGCCACGCCCACCAACACGTTGGCCCCGGGGGCGTCGGGCACGAACGCGAAGCTGCCGTTGAGCGCCACGCGCCCATCCTCGCCCGGCGCTCCGGCGCTCGGCAGCGAGCCGCGCTGCAGGCCGCTCGCCGGGTCGCTGCTCCAGCTCTCGTCGATGTCGCCGGGGGGACGGCTGGGCAGATAGGCGGCCCGTCGCTCGCCCTCGGCCAGGGCGGGGAGGAACTCGGCGGCGTTGGGCGCGTCGTTGAGGATCGCCGTCGCGGGCAGGTGGCCGAGCAAAGCCACGCCGGCGAGCACGCGGCCGCACTCGCCGAGCACGAGCATCGCGTCGAAGGCGTCCAGTCCGGCGCCGCCGGCGGACTCGTCGATCAGGAGGCCGGGCCAGCCGGCTTCGCGCGCGGTCGGCCAGAGGTCGGGCAGGGGTGCGTTGCCGTCGAGCGTCTCGCGCGCGGCCTCGATCGTCTTGAAGCGCGAGAGCGCCCCGCGCGCGGCCTCGCGCAGGAAGACCTGCTCGTCTGACAGTGCGAGGTTCATGCCGCCTCCGCTAATAGATGATCGCCCTCGCATGGACGCGTAGGGCAAGCCGGACAAGGACGCAGGGAGCGTGGCGTGCTGTGCACGCGAGCGACTGAGGACGCAGCTCCGGCGCTGCCATACGCGTTCATGCGACCGCTTCCTTGGAGCGGAGCTCAGAGAACGGGATGCCCTTGTCCAGGCGCGGCTCGGGCGGCAGCCCGAGCACGCGCTCGCCGATCGTGTTGCGCAGGATCTCTTCGGTCCCGCCGGCCGACTTCAGGCCGGGGAGGAAGGAGATCATGTAGGCCCACTCGCTGTCCTCGGCGAGCGCGTCGGGTCCGACCACGTCGGTGATCAGATCGCCGGCTTTGATCGCGCCGTTGACGATCGTGACCTTCGCCAGCCCCGCCTCGGGGCCGGGGATCTGGCCTTTCTGCAGCGCGGTGAGGGTGCGGTAGCCGGTGAAGCGGACGGCCAGCAGCTCGGAGGCGATCTCGCCAAGCTGGTGGCGCACCTCGGGGTCGCGGCGGGCGTGCTCGTCTGCGGCGATCGCCTTGGCGAAGCGGCTCGAGTTGTAGCCGAGGCCCTCGCTGCCGAGGCCGATCGTGACGCGCTCGAACATCAGCGTTGTCAGGGCCGTGCCCCAGCCGTTGCCGACGCCACCGACGACCGCGTCGGGGTCGAGCGCGACGTCGTCGAAGAACACCTCGTTGAACTCGGCCTCGCCGGAGATCTGGCGCAGGCCCCTGACGGTGACGCCGGCGGCGTCCATCGGCACGACGAACATCGTCATGCCCTTGTGCTTGGGCACGTCTGCGTCGGTGCGCGCGAGCAGCAGCCCGTAGGCGGCGAACTGGGCGTTGGTCGTCCAGACCTTCTGGCCGGACAGGCGCCAGCTGCCATCGTCCTGCTGGCGTGCGCGCGCCTGCACGGCGGCCAGGTCCGACCCGGCGGCGGGCTCGGAGAACAGCTGGCACCAGACCTCGTCGCCGTGGAGCATCGGCCCGAGGTAGCGCGCCTTCTGCTCGTCGGCGGCGTGGGCGATGATCGTCGGGCCGAGCATGCCGACGCCGATCGCGTCGAGGATGCTGGGAACTTCCGCGTTGGCGATCTCCTGGTTGCAGATCAGCTGCTCGATCGGGCCGAGGCCCTGCCCGCCGTACTCCTGCGGCCAGGTCACACCGGCGAGGCCACCCTCGGCGAGCTTGCCCTGCCAGGCGCGTCGCGCGGCGATGATCTCGGCCTCGTCTTTGAGCGCGTCGGGGCCGGAGAGGATCGGCGCCTCGGACTTGTGCTCCTGAAGCCAGGTCTGCACCTGGGCGCGGTAGGCGGCCTGCTCTGGTGTGTCGTCGAGATCCACGGCTGCATTCTCCTTTGGCTGACTGACCAGTCAATCGCTTTTAGGAACGGTACTCCCTCACGCGCGGTCATGCCCTGTCCAGGGCGTCGAGAGTCGAGCATGACAAGGACGCAGAGAGCGTGGCGTGCCAGGGCACGCGAGCGACCGAGGACGCCGTCAGGCGAAGGCTCTCGGTGGCCTGGGGCTCAGGCGCCCGGGGGGATCGGTGGCTGGGGGACGGGCGCCTGGTGGTAGACGCCCTCGAAGCCCCGGTTCAGGAGCTGGCTGGCCTGGATCGCCGGGTCGAGGGAGTGCAGCAGCACGACCCCGAGGCGCACCCCGTGGCGCTGGGCGGTCGCCACCAGACAGTCGCCGGCGTCGAGCGTGTAGCCGGTCTTCAGGCCGGTCAGGCCGGGATAGGCGTAGCGGAGCAGGGGATTGTTGTTGTAGAGGTAGAGCTTGCCGCCGTTGATCGGGAACGGGAGGGCCGCGGTGAAGGTGCGCACGATCCGCGCCAAACGTGGCTGGGCGAGGTCGACGTGGGCGAGCACGGCGAGATCGGCCGCGCAGGAAAAGTTGTCCTGGTTGAAGTAGCCCGAGGGGGAGGAGTAGCGCGTGCAGCTCATGCCGAGCTTCGCCGCCTCGGCGTTCATGCGCGTGACGAAGGCGCTCACGCTGTGAGCGACGTGCTGGGCGAGCGCCACCGCGGCGTCGTTGCCCGAGGGCAGGAGCAGGCCGTAGAGGAGCGTCTCCAGGCGCACGTGCTTGCCGAGCGGGAGCACGCCGACCTTCGAGCCGGACTGGTCGACGGCCTGTCTGGTGATCAGCACCGGGGCGCCCGGCGGCGAGGACTCGACCGTGAGCAGCGCGGTCATCATCTTCGTCAGGCTCGCGACGGGCAGGCGCGTTGAGGGGTCGCGCTGCCAGAGGACCTGGCCCGTGTCGAGGTTGAACAGCAGGCCCGCGCGCGGTGGCCGGTGGAAGGGGACGTGCACGGAGTCCTGCTGAGGCGCTCCGATCCCCGCGAGCGCCAGTGGGGGGTCGCCGAGCGGCAGGCCGGTCGCCGAGCGGGTCGGGAGCTGGAGCGTCACTACGAGGGAGCGGGCCTTGGGATGGTGGCGCGTCGTCGCCGAGCTCGAGCCGTGTGTGGCGCCCGTCCCGGCGAGAGCCATCACGACGACCGCTGCCACGAGCGCCAGCGCGAACACGCCGGCGACGATCGCGCGCCGGCGGCGGCGCCGGCGAGAGGCCGCCTCGCGACGACGACGCCGGTGGCTGGGGGTCATAAACGGGGAGGTGCTCATCGCGGGGAAGTCTTACCGGCGGGGGGGATTGAACAGGGCCCCGAGGATCCCGACGGCTAAAAGCACGAGGATGAAGATCGACAGCAGACTCGCCAGGGTAACTCCCTGATGGAGCGCCGCGCTGAGGGTGAGGAAGGCGAAGCCGACGATGAAGATCAGCGCCGCGCCGAGCACGAGCAGGCGCGTCATGGCCGCGATCGGATGTTGCTGGGCGGGAGGATCGGTGCAGACTATCCGCGGCTCGCCGGCCCTACGCCGGCGAGCGGGGAGAGGCCCGCTCGTGGGTCCGCCGGTCCGCCGGCGCCCGGTGCCGACGGGAGGCCCGCCGCGGCGTCGCCGCCGGCGAGCGGCCCGGTGCCGGGGACGGATGGGAGTCCCGCCCACCCCACGTGCTGGTCGGCGTGGTAGCTGGAGCGCACCAAAGGCCCTGACGCGACGTGCTCGAAGCCGAGCTCGTAGGCGGCGCGCTCGAGCGCAAGGAACTCGTCCGGGTGCCAGTAGCGGACGACCGGCAGGTGGCGCTCGGAGGGGCGCAGGTACTGCCCGACGGTGAGCACCTGCACACCCTGCTCGCGCAGGGCGCCGAACGCGTCGAGCAGCTCCTCGTGGGTCTCGCTCAGCCCGACCATCAGACCGGACTTGGTGACGACCTGATCGCCGCCGAGCTCCTTGGCGAGGCGGAGCACGCGGCAGGAGCGCTGAAACTCCGAGCCGCGGCGGGCGATCGGATACAGGCGCGGGACGACCTCGACGTTGTGGTTGAAGACGTCGGGACGCTCGGCGATGACCTTCGCGAGCGGCATCTCCTGGCCTTGGAAGTCGGGCGTGAGCACCTCCACCTGACAGCCCGGCGCCTGGCGGCGGATTTGGCGGATGACGCCGACAAACGCCGAGGCGCCCTTGTCGGGCAGGTCGTCGCGGTCGACCGAGGTGATGACCGCGTGGCGCAGGCCCATGCGCGCGATCGAGCGCGCCACCCGGGCCGGCTCCAGAGGATCGTTCCAGGTGGGCTTGCCGGTGCGAACGTTGCAGAAGCCGCAGCGCCGCGTGCAGGTGTCGCCGAGGATCATGAACGTGGCGGTGCCGCGCTCCCAGCACTCGCCGACGTTCGGGCAGGCGGCCTCTTGGCAGACGGTGTGCAGGTTCTCTGAGCGGATCAGCTCGGTCAACTCGCGATAGCGCGCACCGCCGGGCGGCGGCACTTTGAACCACGGCGGCTTGCGCTCGCGCAGCGGCCGCACGTCGGGGCCGAGCACAGCGAGCACGTCCATCCCGCCGGGATTCGAGCGCGAGCGCGTGACGTGCTCGCGCGCGGCGGGTGCAGTCTCCGTGGCGGTCATCCCGAGGCTCCGTCAACGGTCAGGAGGCGCTGGGTCATCTGGATCGGGCTCATTTGGGTCGCATCCGCGCAGCGCGAGGAAGTCAAAGGCGCGCGGGCGCAGGGCATCCAGCCCCGCGTAAGGGGGGGGTGTGACAGCCGGGGAGCAGACACGCGAGCTGTCCTAGCACGAACACTCACGCCGCCACCGCTGGCTGTCGCGAAGACGGACGAGGGAGCGGCGCGTCGATCCCGAGCTGACGCGGCGAGACGAGCCGCTGGCGGCGGCCGTGGGCCTGGCTGAAGGTGTGGGCCACACGCTTACGAAAGCACGCGACCCCAGGCGCCTTGCTGCCCAGCTCCTCGGCGAGCGAGGTCATCGCGACGTCGGGCAGGCCACAGGCGACGACCCAGGAGAACGGATCGAGGTCGTTATCCACGTTGACGGCGAAGCCGTGGGTGGAGACGCCGCGCGAGACGTGCACGCCGATCGAGGCGATCTTGCGCGGGCCAACCCACACGCCCGTGTAGTCGATGCCCTCCTCATGTCGCGAGCGCGCCAGGACCCCCTCCTCGGCGAGCGCGGAGACGATCGCGCCTTCCATCGTGCGCAGGTGAAAGCCGATGTCAGCGACGCCCATGATCGGATAGCCGACGAGCTGGCCGGGCCCGTGGTAGGTGACGCGCCCGCCGCGGTCGGTGTCGACGACGTCGATGCCGCGGGCGCGAGAGACATCCGCGTCGAGCAAGCCATCCGGGCCGTGCGCCCCCAGATCACCGGCCGCCGAGCGTCGCCCGCGCGTGTAGACGGGCGGATGCTCCAGTAAGAGCAGCGTGTCGGGCAGCTCGCCGGCCTGCCGCCGAGCACGGACGCGCTCCTGGAGGACGACGGCGTCGAGGTAGGGAACGATGCCAAGGTGGCAAACGAAAAGCTCGTCGCGCGTCATGCACTCAGGTTAGCGTCGGGGCGAAGTGGCGAGACGCGGTGCATTGGATGAGTAGTTCCGGCCGGAAGGTGCCCCCGGCGGGCTCGAATCCGACTCCCGCCGGAGCTGGATGGCTGTACGTCAGGTTGCTCAGGTTGCGGATGCCAGCCCGAACGGGGTCCCCTCGGAGTCCTTGCAGACCGCCCACTGTTCCCCCGGATGGACGACGCTTCCCCCGAGCGCCTCGACGCTCGCAAGCGCCTCGGCCATATCGTGCACCGCGAAGTAAGGCAGCGAAAAAGAGTCCCCCGGCCCACGCCCGCGCGCATGAACCCCGACCACGGGACCGTCCGAGCGCGTCTGCCAGCCCTCCCCCTCCCCAGCTTGGCGTAACTCCAGCTCAACCCCGAGAAACCCCGCCCAGAAGCGCCGGGCGCGCGCGGCATCGTCCGCGGGAAACTCAACCAAGGAGAGCGGAGCACGTGGCACCCTTCGCACGATAGCTCGGGTCAATCCGGCGAGGCGTACGGATGGACGGCCATCGCCGCGGCGATCGCCAGATCGTCGTCGGACCCGCGCGCGGACAGCCCGCGGATCACACCGTCGCGATCCTCGGGCGAACGGTTCTGACCGAGCTTGCGCTTGCCTTGGAGCGAAGCGATCTCGAGCGTGAAGGCGACGATGTGGGGTAGTAGTTCGGCGACGTGGTCGGCCGCAGCGGACGCGAGCGACCAGGAGGAGGAAACCTCATGGACGTCCACGAGTTCGGCGAGGTGGTCGAGCACCTCGCCGCGGTCCTCTAGCAGGCGCGGACGGCCGAGGGCATGGACGGCGAGGAAGTTGTACGTCGGCAGCCCGCCGTCGGAATACCACCGCGGCGAGACATAGCCCCGAGGCCCGCTGAAGATTGCAAGCGCCTCATGCCCGTCGCCGAGGTGACGAGCGAGCGGATCGTTGCGCGCGACGTGTGCGACGAGCGTCCCATACCGGCCCTCACCGCGGTGGAGGACGAACGGTATGTGCGCGGCGAGCGGCCCGTCGCCGCAGAGCACGAGCAGCCCGAAGCGAGCGTCCTCGATCATGTCGTGGAGGACAGGCAGCTCGCGCTCGGCGTAATCGGGCTTGACGTACATAGGTTTCCTGATGATCGCTGACTGGAGCCACCATAGCTCGGGCAGGAACGTCGCCGGCAAGCCGGTCATGTCACCGCCCGCTCTGTTTGGGCTACGAGGGCACTGTCGACAAGTTCCAGAGCCAGGAGATGGCGGGGGAGGATCACGAGTAGCAGCAACGCCCCGGCATTGCGCTCGGCCCGTCTTAGCTCAGTCGCGTCGCGTTACTGTCGAAAAGCCGCCTTACCGTGCTTTGAGAAGTAGTAGTGGATACTGCGGCTCGCAACCTCGTGCATAACGTCAGCCATGCGTGCCTGCGTCCATTGCTTCTCTTGAAAGAAGAAGCTTCCTCGGTTGAATTGACCCCCATCACCGCGGTTATGTAGTTCGATCTCGTTGAGCGGTCCAAACATCGCCATTGTCACGACCCGATCCAAGATGCTGCTATTGGTCGCAAAGTCGCAACCGTAGCCAAAGCAGACGAAGGGCATGATGGCCTCCGTGAGCATCGCTGTCCGGAAGCCGATTACGTTCTTGCCAAGCCGCTCAATTGCGTTTCCCTGAGCCTGACGCTTCTTGCCTTCGGCTTTACGTTTGTCGTTCGTGCCCTGATTCTTCACCTCAGAGATCAGTATCACGTGATGTTTGTCTCGCCGATCTACGATCGACAGGATACCGCCATCCGGCTCGAGCCATCTTGGCTCCGGTGGTTCCGCAAATGGCACATCGGGGAAGTCTCGCTTGAGCTGGTCGACAATCTCTACCAGCCGCCAGCTCTGTTTGTGATGTAGCTGGACATCGGCGAACTCGATCTGGAGACTCGCCACAACTTTCTTGAGAGCCTTGCCCAGCGCGGTCTCCTGCTGCTTGGAGGTCAGATTTATAACCGTTCCCGCGCGCTGCAAGCGCAGGTCCGCCTTCCTTGCCATTGGTCAGTCCTTCTCGATCAGGTAGACGTGCTCGACCACCTGGGCGCTCCTGTTGCGAAGGTTCCGGCATCCCCGGAATGTTGTGTACGGCTGGCGCTGCTCTGTGACCGTGCCCACCTCGTTAAGCACCTCTCGGATTTCCGGAGGAGACACGAAGCCCTCATCGTTGAACGACAGGATCACGAAGCTGGCATCGACCCCACTGATCAGCTCGCGCAGCTTCGGCAGGGCCTTGCTGCGGACGTTGTAGTCGGAGCGTTGCCATGAGGACGGTATCCCGGAAACCTTGCTGATCTCTCCCGGCTCTTCGTAGTTGACCAGCAGGTTCAGCATGAAGTAGTTCGACCCATAAGGGTGCTGGTTGTAGGGCGGGTCGAAGTAGGCGACGTCGAAGCCGCCAACGTCGCTGACGAGGAGGTTCGCGTCCATTTGGTGCACGGAGTAGTCGCATTCGAACCTGCTCAGGATCGGCGGTTCCAGCGTGATCTGTGCGGTGATGCGCTCGAGGGCGTCGGCGCCGCTGCCGCCGAACTTGCCTATACCCGTGCCGCGGTCCTTGTAGAAGCCCTTGAACACGCCCGCGGTGTTGGCGTGAATCGACGCCTTGGAAAGGAGCGGCCCCATCAGCAGCGACCTGATGTCCGGCGGCTCGTCCTCCAGGAGCTGCCGGTAGGTGTCGAGGCGATCGGCGTTCTCAGGCGTGTAGAAGACCCGGTCCTCGGGCCCGATGGCGTCCGCGTCGCGCGGCGCATACAGGCGCCTGATGAGTCCCGGCGGTGCCGAGCGGGCATCCACGGCTCGGTTGAGCGCACTGACGGCGGCCGCGAGCACGTCCGTCGGTGCCGAGCCGCGATTGGCCAGGTAGCACTCGCTGATCACCCGCGCGTAGTCCTCAGTGTCGTTGACAACCAGCTCGCTGGCATATTGCTTGAGCATCCGGGACACGACGCCCGAGCCGGAGAAGGCGTCCAAGATCCGCAGCTTGTCCTGTCCTGTCCGCCGCCGCACATCTTCGACGGCGCTCCTAATCAGCCCCAGCAGGGCGCGCTTGTTCCCGATGTAGGTGACCAGCTGGCGCGTGAGATAGTCCGGGTCCTCCTCCAACAGCCCGAGCGGCAGTTGGGGTTGCTGCGCCGGTGCCGCCGCTTGCGCTTGCGCGCTCATCGGCCATCTTTGGCAGCGGTGGGACTCAGGCGCCTCGTATCGCTCAGCATGCAGACGATCATTGCGAGCACCGCGGACAGATGCGCCTCCTCCACGGGAGATGGATCCTCCGTTCCCACGGGCCTGATGACACGTAGGATGATCTCGCGATGGCTCGCGAGCGGAGCGGCTCGCCCGTTCTATCTAGAGCGTCAGCGCGGCGGGGGCTTCGAGCAGCTCGCGGACCCTTGCCAGGAAGCGGGCGGCATCGGCGCCGTAGAGGATGCGGTGGTCGCAGGCCAGGGTGATTGTCATCGTGTTGCGCACGACGACCTCGCCGTCGCGGACCACGGCGCGCGGTGCCAGCGTTCCGACTGACAGGATCGCCGCCTGCGGGGGGTTGACGATCGCGGTGAAACTGCTCACGCCGAACATTCCCAAGTTCGACACCGTGAACGTGCCGCCGCCCAGCTCAGGTGGGGTGATCGTTCCCTCGCGCACCTTCGTCGCCAGCGCGCGCGTCTCCCTCGCGATCTCTCCCAGGGACTTCGTGTCGGCGTCGAACACCGTCGGCACGATCAGCGCGCCGCCCGTCGGCTCGTCCGATTCGACGGCGACCGCGACGCCGACGTTCACGCGCGCGTGCATTTGCAGTTTGCCGTCGCGGTAGCTGGAGTTCGCGCGCGGCTCCTCCCGCAAGGCGAGCGCGCTCGCCTTCACGACCATGTCGTTGTACGTCGGCGTGGCCTCGCTCGCCTCGCTTGGCGTGCTCGCCGCCGACGCGGCGCCCGCCGGCGCGTGTGGTTGTGGGGCGAGCTTCTTCAGCTCGGTCCGCAGCGCGACACACGCCTCCATGTCCACGTCGGACTGGAGCGCGAAGTGGGGGATCGTGGCCTTCGACTCCGCCATCCGCCGCGCGATCGTCTGCTGCGTGCGCGTCAGGTCCACCGTCGTGGTCTCGCCCTTGGCGGTCGTCACGTCCGCGAGGCCCGCGGCTGAGGGCGAGGACGCGCCGGCGCCGGGGGATGGTCCGCCCGCGCCAGGAGTCGCAGCGGGTGGTGCGGCCACGCCTGCTGCATCGGGGGAAGGCGTGCCGGCGCCGGCGGTTGAGGTTGCGTCTGCGGCAGAGGGCGCCCCGGCGGCGGGGGGCGCCCCGGCGGTGGCCGCTGGCCCGGCGGCGGCTCCCTGTACGTCCGCCTTGACGATCCGCCCGCCCGGGCCGCTGCCGGTCACCGTGTGCAGGTCGATCTCGTTCTCGCGCGCGATACGCCGTGCGAGTGGTGACGCCCTTAGGCGTTCACTCCCCTGTGTCTCACCCGCCCCGAGCGCCGCGGGCGAAGAGGGCGCGAGCGGAGATACGTCGCTCTCCGTCGCTTCATCCACCGTGTGCACGTCCGCCGGCCGGGAGGCCGGCTCATCATCGGTCTTGGTCGTTGCCTTGGCCGCCGTCGAGACCGACGTGCCGGGATCGCCCGCTCCGATGTGTGCGATCACCGCGCCGACCGGCAGCGTGTCGCCCTCTGCGGCGACGGTCTCAAGGATGCCTTCCTGGTCGGACTCGTAGGTCATGTTCGCCTTGTCGGTCTCGATCTCGACCAGCTCCTGCCCGCGCTTCACCTGCTCGCCGTCGGCGACGAGCCAGCTCAGGATCGTGCCCTCCTCCATCGTGTCCGACAGGCGGGGCATCACGATCTCGCCCATCAGCGCGCCCTCGTGGATATGCCGAGGGATGGGGCAGCCGCCGTCGCATGGCCAAGCGTCGCCAGCGCGGCCGCGACGATCTGCGGCTCGTGCGGGAAGGCGATGTCCTCCAGCGGCTTCGAATACGGCATCGGCACGTCCGCGCCGCTCACGCGCGCGACCGGCGCGTCGAGGTCGTCGAAGGCGTGCTCGGCGATCAGCGCCGCCAGGTTCGCGCCGACTCCCCCGTGCGGCCAGCCCTCCTCGACGACCACACAGCGGTTGGTCTTCCTCACCGACGCGAGGATCGTCTCGAGGTCGAGCGGGCGCAATGTCCGCGGGTCGATCACCTCGGCCTCCACGCCGTGCTCCTGCGCGAGCGTCGCCGCCGCGCGCTCGGCCGTCAGCGCCATCCGCGAGACGCCCACGATCGTCACGTCCGCGCCCTCTCTGGCCACGCGCGCGTGCCCGAACTCGACCGTCTCCTCATCGCCCTCGGGCACCTCGCCGCGGATCCCGTACAGCGACTCGTGCTCGATGAAGATCACCGGGTTCTCGTCCCTGATCGCCGTCTTTAGGAGGCCCTTCGCGTCGGCCGCGGTGGCGGGCACGGCGACGAGCAGGCCGGGGACGTGCAGGAACATCGCCTCCAAACAGTGCGAGTGCGTCGGCCCGAGCTGGTGGCCCGCGCCCTGGGGCATCCTGATCACCAGCGGCACCGACACCTGGCCGCCGAACATGTAGCGGATGTGGGCCGCGCTGTTGACGATCTGGTCGAACGCCAGCAGCGCGAAGTTGATCGTCATCAGCTCGACCACCGGTCGCAGCCCGCTCATCGCGGCGCCCACGCCGATGCCGACGATCGTGTTCTCCGAGATCGGCGTGTCCCTCACCCGCCGCTCGCCGAACTCCTCGAGCAGGCCCGCGGTGACCTTGAACGCCCCGCCGAACACACCGATGTCCTCGCCCATCAGCACGACCCGCTCGTCGCGGCCCAGCTCCTCGCGCAGCGCTTCGTTCAGCGCCTCGCGGTAGCGCAGCTCGGTCATCCGCGCGGTCCCTGCGCCCGCGCGGCGCGGCCGTCTGTGTCGCTCCGTTGTCCGCTTGGCTCATCCATCAGGTGGTAGGCGCCGCGGGCCTGCCCGCCGAGCGCGTACACGTCCTCGTACAGCGACTCTGGCTTGGGGAACGGCGAAGCCTCCGCGAACGCCACCGCCGCGTCGACGCGCGCGATCGCGGCTTGGTCGATCTCCGCGCGCGCGTCCGCGTCGAGGATCCCCTCGCGCTCCAGCAGCTCGCCGAACGCGGGAATCGGGTCGCGCTCGCGCCACTGCGCGACCTCCTCCTTGCTCCGATACTCCTCCGGGTCGGCCATCGAATGGCCGCGAAAGCGGTAGGTCACCGCCTCGACCAGCACCGGCTTGTGGTCTTCCCTCACGCGCTCCACGGCGGCGGCGATCGCCGCGTGCGTGGCGGCCACGTCCATCCCGTCGCAGCGCGTCCCCGGCACGCCGAGGCTCTCGCCCTTGCGCTGCAGGTCGGTCACGGCCGAGTGGCGCGCGAGCGAGGTGCCCATCCCGAACTGGTTGTTGATCACGACGAACACCACCGGCAGCTTCCACAGCGCCGCCAGGTTCAGCGTTTCGCCGAACGTGCCCTGGTTGGACGCGCCGTCGCCGAACGTGCAGAGGGTCACATCGTCGGCGCCGATGTAGTCGCTCGCGAGGCCGATCCCGGTCGCGATCGGCAGGTTGCCGCCGACGATTCCGTAGCCGCCCATGAAGCGGCGCGAGAGGTCGAACATGTGCATCGAGCCACCGTGGCCGCCACAGCAGCCGTCGATGCGTCCGAACAGCTCGGCCATCACCTGCTCGGGCTTGGTCCCGCGCGCCAGTGCGTAGCCGTGCGAGCGGTAGGTCGAGACGAGGTAGTCCGTCTCCCGCAGCGCCCGCGTGCTGCCCACGATCGTTGCCTCCTCGCCGATCGACAGGTGCAGGAAGCCACCGATCTTCGTCCGTGCGTACATCTCGCCCGCGCGCTCCTCGAAGCGGCGAATGAGCGTCATCGTCTCGAGCCACTCGCGCGCGCGACCAGGCTCAGGGATGCTGGGTGTGAGCTCGGACTCGGGCACGTTCGTCATCAACTCTCCACGGTACTCCAGCGCGCGAGGAACTCCTCCGCCTCCAATTGTGAGAGGTCGGCGCGCAACGCCCGAGCCAACCGCGAGGCGGCCTGGGGCGCCCGGTCCCAGAAGAGGACCACTTCCCCGGCGTCGACCTCGACGACCTCGATGTGGTC
>DATCBT010000018.1:0-74392 GCA_036511695.1 Solirubrobacteraceae bacterium
GTCCATCGCCCCGACGTAGTGCTTGAGCAGCTGCCACCGGCGTCCGGCGCAGTCGCGATTGGGGCAGCGGGTGAACACCGAGCCCTCGGGCTTGACCGTCGGGGTGTCGCACACGGGGCAACGTTCGGGCGGAGCCGCCGGTGGCGGGCGGTTGCGGCGCTCGGCGACGTGCGGGGCAGGCGAGAGCACCTGGGGGATCACGTCCCCGGCCCGCAGGACGATCACGTCCTCCCCCTCGCGGATGTCCTTGCGGGCCAGATCCTCCTCGTTGTGCAGCGTCGCCAGCTTGATCGTCACGCCGCCCACTTCGATCGGCTTGAGCATCGCGTAGGGGCGCATGTCGCCGAACTTGCCGACGTTCCACATCACCCGCTCCAGCTTCGTCACCGCGATCGTCGGCGGGAACTTCCAGGCGATCGCCCAGCGCGGGTCGCGCCCGACCGAGCCCAGGCGGCGCTGCAGCTCCAGGTCGTTGACCTTCACGACGACCCCGTCGATCTCGAACTCCAGCTCCCCCCGGCGCTCCTGCCACTCCAGGCACTGCTTTATCACCTCCTCCTCGCCGCCGATCAGCCTGATGTCGGGGTTGACCCTGAAACGGTGCTCGCGCAGCCACTGCAGCGCCTCCCAGTGCGTCGTGAACGACAGCTCCTCGATCACGCCGACCTGGTAGCACCACATCGACAGCGGCCGCTTCGCCGCGTCCGCCGGGTCGAGCTGGCGGATCGTCCCCGCGGCGGAGTTGCGCGGGTTCATGAACGTCGATTCCTCCGCCTCGGCGCGCCGCTCGTTCAGCGCGGCGAAGTCTTTCAGCGACATGTACACCTCGCCCCGCACCTCGACCAGCGGTGGCACATTCTCGGCGTGCAGTGGGATCGAGCCGATCGTACGCAGGTTGTGCGTCACGTCCTCCCCCACCTCGCCGTTCCCCCGCGTCGCCCCGCGCTCCAGCACCCCATCGCGGTAGACGAGGCTGATCGCCAGCCCGTCGATCTTTGGCTCCACCACGAACTCGAACTTGGGGCTCTCGATCCCCTCGCGCGCCAGATGGTTGCGCATCCGCTCCACCCACGCCCGCAGCTCCTCCTCCGTGCGCGCGTTCGGCAGCGAGAGCATCGGCTCCAGATGCCTCACCTTCTCCAGCTTCCCCACCGGCTCGCCGCCCACCCGCTGCGTCGGCGAGTCCGCCGTGGCCAGCTCCGGGTGCTCCCTCTCCAGACCCCTCAGCTCGTCCAGCAGCGCGTCGTACTGCTCGTCCCCGATCGTCGGGTCGTCGAGCACGTAGTAGCGGTGGCCGTGCTCCTCCAGCGTGCCCCTCAGCTCCTTCACACGCGCGCGCGCGGCCAGATCCGCCCCACTCATTGCCAGTCACTCTCCGGGAGTGCGCAGGCCAAGCAGGCCAAGCATTCGATGGCCCACCCACCCCGCGTGGCGTGCTGGCCGAAACGGGGATGCGAGCGGAGCGAGTGTCTCCCGGCTTCGGTACGCGAGCGACCGAGGACGCCGGCCGGCGCCGGCATGCGCGCTCACGGCGCTTGCAGCCCGGCGAGCGGGGCGAGCAGGGCCTCCAGGTCGAAGCCTCGCAGAGCCTCCAGCCCCGGGCGGTCGGTCAGGTCAAAGTGAATCGGGGTCACGGCGATCCGCCCGGCCGCCACCGCCGCCAGATCGGTGCCCGGCTCGTCGTGGAAGCCCGGGTCCGCGCCGTAGATCCAGTAGCGCCGGCGGGAGGGCGGACCCTCCTCCTCGCGCTCGAGCTTCAGCTCGTCGCGGTAGATGCGCTTGCCCAAGCTCGTCACCTCGACCCCGTCGGGCACGCCGGCCGGCACGTTCACGTTCAACAGCGTCGTATTTGGCAGCGGCACGTCCTCGATCTGTTCCACCAGGCCGGCCACGAACCCGGCCGCGACATCGAAGGCGAAGCCGCCGTCGAAGCGGTAGTCGAGCGCCCGCGCCTTCGACTGCTGGGACACCGCGATCGCGGGCAGCCCCAGCACGACCCCCTCGAGCGCCGCGGCGACCGTACCCGAGTATGTGATGTCATCACCCAAATTCGCGCCGTGGTTGATGCCCGAGACGACCAGATCGGTCTTGAACCCCTCGATCAGCCCGAGGCTGGCCAGCCGCACACAGTCCACCGGTGTGCCGTCGGTCGCATAGCCGACCGTTCCATCCGAGAACCCCACCTCCGCGACCCAGAGCGGTCTGCGCGTGGTGATCGATCTGGCCATCGCCGAGCGGTTGCCATCCGGCGCGATCACCGCCAGGCGCACGCCCTCCACTGCCGCCAGCGCTTTGCGCATGGCCTGCAGGCCCTCGGCCTCGATCCCGTCGTCGTTTGTCAGCAGCACGTTCAGCATCTGGTTCCCCAGCATAGGGGGAGCACGCTCCCAGCCGTAGTTGCCGTGTTACCGGGCCACCGCTTCGCGCCGGCGCCTGGGCTGCGTCGCGCGGGCGCCCTCGCGTCTCGCGCGAGTTCATCCACTCAGGCTTGCGCGAGCTCATCCACTCCGCGAGCTCATCCACTCCTACTCATACGACACTCCGGCCAGCGCGAGACCATGGGCCGGCGCGGTCCTGCCGGCCTCGACACGGGGGCGACCCTCGAGCAAGCCCTTGAACTCAGCGACCGTCCGCCGTCCGTCGGCGACGTCGAGCATCGTCCCGACCAGCACGCGATTCATGTGCCTGAGAAACATGTCCGCCTCGATCCAGAACTCCAGCAGATCCCCCTTGGCCAACCACTCCGCGCGCCGTATCTGGCAGTTGAACCACGAGTGCTCGGTCTCGCTCGGCGTGAACGCAGTGAAATCATGCTTGCCCGCGAGCGCCGCGGCGCACTCCGCGAGCGCCTCGCGGTCGAGTGACCCCGTCCACCAGAAGGCGCGCCCCCGCTCGAACACGCTGCGACTGCGTCGCGCGAGCACGCGGTAGCAGTACGTCCTGCTCGTCGCATCGCGTCGGGCGTCGAACGCGTCCTCCGCCGGCTCGGCGGCGAGCACCGCGATGTCGTCGTCGAGCAGCCCGTTCAAGCGCAGCGGATCGACCGCCTCGTGCGCGTAGCTCGCGACCTGAGCCCAGGCATGCACGCCACGATCGGTCCGCCCGGCCACCGTCAGCTTCAGGGGCGCGCCGTCGAGGGTGGGTGGGGTTTCATCCCCGAGCACCGTCCGCAGCGCCCGCTCCAACTCCTCCTGCACCGTCCGCTCCCCGGGCTGACGCGCCCAGCCGGCGAAGTCGGTCCCGTCATACTCGATCGTCAGCTTGGTGATCATTCCCGCGCCGCATTCCCGAGCTGCATTCCCGCGCCGCAGTCATCCCGCCGCACCACCGCGCCGAGGACACACCGCGACGCCGCCAGCTCAGACGAGCTCGATGAAGACCATCTCGGTCGAGTCGCTCTGGCGCGGGCCAATTTTGAGGATGCGGGTGTAGCCACCCGGCCTGTCCGCATAGCGCGGCGCGACCTCCTCGAACAGCTTGTGCACCGCGAACTTGTCCTGGGCGAGCGTCGACAAAGCCTGCCGACGCGCGTGCAGGCTCCCGCGCTTGGCCAACGTGATCAGCTGCTCGATCTCCGGCTTGACCGCCTTGGCCTTCGCCTCGGTCGTCTTGATCCGCTCGTGCTCGATGATCTCCTTGCTCAAGTTCATCAACAGCGACTTCCTGTGGGCGCTCGAGCGGCTGAGCTTGTTTTTGGTCTTCTGGTGTCTCATGGTTTTTGGAGTCTAACCGCCTAGGACGGACGCTGGGCAAGCCAGGCAAGGACGCAGGGAGCGTGGCGTGCTTTGCACGCGAGCGACTGAGGACGCCGGATGGCGCCGCTCAGCGTTCGTCCTAGTCCTGACGGAGGTCCAGGCCGCGCGAGTGGAGGGTTTCGATGACCTCGTCGATCGACTTCTTGCCGAAGTTGGGGATCGCGTTGAGCTCGGCCTCGGACTTGGAGATCAGGTCGCCAACGGTCTGGATGCCGGCCCGCTTGAGGCAGTTGTATGAGCGCACCCCGAGCTCGAGCTCCTCGATCAGGATGCTCCACTCCTCGCCCTGTAGCGCCGCCGGAGCGCCGCCGCCGACCGCGAGGCCGTGGCCGTCGAGCTGCCCACCGGGCACCGCGCGCAGCTCCTGAATGCGGTCGGCGTCGGTGAAGATCGCAAGTTGTGAGATCAGCAGCTCGGCCGCCTCGCGCAGCGCCGCCTGCGGGTCGATCGAGCCGTCTGTCTCGATGTCCAGCGTGAGCTTGTCGAAGTCGGTCTTCTGACCGACACGCGCCTGCTCGACCGCGTAGGCGACCCGCCGCACCGGCGAGAAGATCGAGTCGATCGGGATCACGCCGATCGGCTGGTCGGAGGACTTGTTCTCCTCCGCCGGCCGGTACCCACGACCGCGGCCGATCGTCATGTACAGCTCGAGCTTGGTCTTCTTCTCGAGCGTCGCGATATGCACGTCGGGGTTGAGGATCTCCACGCCCGCGGGCAGGTCGATGTCCTTCGCGGTGATCTCTCCCGGCCCGGTCACCACCAGCGGCGCCTCGACCTCGCTCGCGTCGGAGTGCATCCGGCAGACGATGCCCTTCAGGTTCAGCACGATGTCCGTCACGTCCTCCTTGACGCCCTGGATGGTCGAGAACTCGTGCGCCACGCCCTCGATGCGCACGCTCGTGACGGCCGCGCCGGCGAGGGAGGACAGCAGTACGCGGCGTAGCGAGTTGCCGAACGTGTAGCCAAAGCCGCGGTCGAGCGGCTCGATCGTGAACGTGCCACGGTTCTGCTCCACGGACTCGCTTGTGATCCGGGGGATTTGGAAGTCGAGCATCAGAGTCCTAACGTCGTTTTGGTGTCGCACCGGCGTCGCTGGGACACCGGCTCTAAAGCGCCTACGCCGCCCTCAGGCGACGCCGGCGTGGGGCACAGCTTTTCCTCTACTTCGAGTACAGCTCGATGATGAGCTGCTCCTGCACCGGCGCGGCGACCTCGCGTCGCTCCGGCTTGCGCAGCACCTTGGCCGTGAGCGACTCGTGGTCGGCCTGTAGCCACGCGGGAATCTGTCCGGTCAGCTCGGTCGCGTCGCGCACTACCTGCGTGGCCGGGGTATCGGCCTTGATCGCGATCACCTCGCCCGAGCGCACCTGATAGCTGGGAATGTTCACCCGGCGGCCATTGACCGTCCAGTGGCCGTGGCGGATCAGCTGGCGCGCCTGGCGGCGCGAGGCGGCAAAGCCGAGGCGCACCAACACGTTGTCCAGCCGGCACTCCAGCAGCGCGAGCAGGTTCTCGCCGGTGATACCGGGCTGGCGCGAGGCCTTTTCGTAATAGCCGTGGAACTGCTTCTCGAGCACTCCGTAGTAGCGTCGCGCCTTCTGCTTCTCGCGCAGCTGCAGGCGATACTCGCTCTGTTTCTGGCGACCGCGGCCGTGCTCGCCCGGCGGATATGAGCGGCGCTCGACGCCGCACTTGTCGGTCAGGCAGCGCTCGCCCTTGAGGAACAGCTTCTGTCCCTCGCGGCGGCATTGCTTGCACTGCGGGCCTGTGTCTCTTGCCATCTAGAAGCTCCTGAGAGGGTCGTGAGTCGAGCCAGACAAGGACGCAGTGAGCGTGGCGTGCTTGGCACGCGTGCTAGCCGATCTCGGATGATCGGTGAGGACGCAGTATGGCGAAGTGCTCACGGCCATCTCAGACTCTCCGCCGCTTGCGCGGGCGACAACCATTGTGTGCCTGTGGAGTGACGTCCTTGACGCCGGTCACCTCGAGACCCGCCGCCTGCAGCGAGCGGATCGCTGTCTCGCGGCCCGAGCCCGGGCCCTTGACGTAGACCTCGACCTTCTGCAGACCCTGTTCGAGACCCTTGCGCGCCGCCGCGTCGGCGGTCACCTGGGCGGCGAACGGAGTTGACTTGCGCGAGCCCTTGAAGCCGGCGCCTCCGGCCGACTCCCAGGCGATCACGTTGCCCGTGGTGTCGGTCAAAGAGACGATCGTGTTGTTGAACGACGTCTTGATATGGGCCTGTCCGATCGGGATGTTCTTCTTCGGCTTGCGCCGTCCGCGACCAGGGCGCTTGGGTGCGGGGGGCATTACTTCTTGCCTGCTTTCTTCTTACCGGCAACCTGCATCCGCTTGGGTCCCTTGCGCGTGCGCGCATTGGTCTTCGTCTTCTGCCCGCGCACCGGCAGGCCGCGGCGGTGGCGCAGGCCGCGATAGCAGGCGATCTCCTGCAGCCGCTTGATGTCCTGGGATTGCTCGCGCCGCAGATCTCCCTCGACCGTCAGCGTCTGGTCGATCGCGTCGCGCAGCTTTGAAACCTCTTCCTCGGTCAGATCGCGCACATAGGTGTCGGCGCTGACCCCCGTCTCCTTCAGGAGTTTGTTCGCCTGTGCCCGCCCGATCCCGAAGATATAGGTCAGGCCGATCTCAGTGCGCTTGTTCAGGGGTAGGTTGACCCCAGCGATTCTTGCCATGCGTGTGCTAGCCCTGCCTTTGCTTGTGGCGCTTGTTCTGGCAGATGACGAGAACCGCTCCGTGGCGGCGGATGATCTTGCACTTCTCGCACATCGGCTTGACCGACGGTCTTACCTTCATGATCCCTTTCGGCGGCTGGGTTCCGGCGGCTCGGCTCTGGCTGCCGTTGTGGCCGCCGCTACCAAGTCGTGGAGATGTCCTCACGCGCACAAATCGCCTCGCGTTCGAGCAAGGCCCCGGATGGTAGCAACTCCAGGCTTACAAGGCCCACCCGCACCTCGGTCCGAAGGCCATCCGCCCTTCAGCCCGCGCCCGTGGCACCTCAGCGCGCGCACGTCGCTCCTTCAGCCGGCCCTCAGCTTGCGCGCGTGGCGCCCTGCGGGACAGGCTCAGCTGTCCGATCCTCCGGCGCCAGATGCCAGGGCGTGAGGATCTTCGGACCCTCCGCGGTGATCGCCACCGTGAACTCGAAATGCGCGGCCGGGGAGCCGTCCTGAGAGAAGATCGCCCAACCGTCGCCCGCCACGCGCACCGCGGGGCGCCCGGCGGTGGTCATCGGCTCGACCGCGAGCACCATCCCCTCCTCCAGCAGCGGACCCTTCCCCGGCTTGCCATAGTTGGGCACCTGGGGATCCTCGTGCATGCTCCGTCCAACCCCGTGCCCGACGAGCGAGCGCACGACGGACAGCCCGGCCTCCTCGGCCACCCGCTGGATCGCGCTCGACACGTCGCCCATGCGATTGCCGGCCCGACACTCGGCCACCCCCGCGTGCAACGCCTGCTCAGTTGCGCTCAGCAGATTCCGCGCCTGCTTGCTCACCCCGTCCACCGGGAAGGTGCGTGCCGCGTCGGCTACCCAGCCGTCGAGCGTCACCCCCACGTCGATCGAGATGATGTCGCTCGCCTTCAGACGGTAAGGCCCGGGGATCCCATGCACCACCATCGCGTTCGGGGAGGCGCAGATCGAGCCGGGAAAGCCGCGGTAGCCCTTGAAGGTCGGCAGCGCATCGCGTGAGCGAATGAAGCGCTCGGCGGCCTGGTCGAGCTCTGCGGTGCTCACGCCCGCGCGGATCTTCCCCTCCAACAGGTCCAACGTGGCGGCGAGAATCGCGCCTGCTTTCGCCATCTTCTCGATCTCTTCCGGGCTCTTCTTGATGATCACCCGAGGAGCTTAGCTGGCGGCTTCTACAGCTTCTCCTCGAGGCGGAGCGTTGCCAGTACCGCGCGGATGTGCCTGTGCACCTCATCGGCGTTGCGCGAGCCGTCGAAGCGGCGCAGCAGACCGACGCGGTTGTAATAGTTGACCAGCGGCGCGGTCTGCCGGTGATAAACCTCCAAACGGCGGCGGATCGTCTCCTCCGTGTCGTCCTCGCGCTGGAGGAGCCGTGCGCCGTCCTGATCGCACACGCCCTCGTGCTTGGGGGGATCGAACTCGACGTGGTAGATGTGGCTGGGGTTCTTCACGCACACGCGACGTCCAGCCAGGCGGCGCACAACCTCCTCGTCCGAGACCTCGACCAGCAGCGCGGCTGTCAGCCTTCGATCCAGGCCATTCAGCGCCTCGCCCAGGGCGTCGGCCTGCTCCTCGTTGCGAGGAAAGCCGTCGAGCAGGAACCCGTCGCGGGCGTCATCGTCGCCGACGCGGTCGATGATCATGCCGATGATCACCTCGTCGGGCACCAGCTCGCCCGCGTCCATGTACCGCTTGGCCCGCACTCCCAACTCGGTGCCGTCGGTGACCTGGGCGCGGAGCATGTCCCCGGCGGAGATGTGGGGCAGCGCAAAATCCTCGCGCAAACGCTCGGCCTGCGTCCCCTTGCCCGCACCCGGCGGGCCGAGCAGGATCAAATTCAACTCGGACACACGCCGAGACTACTTCAAAAAGCCCTCGTGCTGACACGGGAAGGGGCCAGGCTCCCTCCCGACCTTCCCCCGAATTCCTACTTCAAGAACCCCTCGTAACTTCGCATCATCAGCTGCGCCTCCAATTGCTTCATCTCTCAACGGGAGAGGGACAGGTCCCCCTCCCGACCTCCCCCAACTACTTCAGAAAGCCCTCGTAACTTCGCATCATCAGCTGCGCCTCGAGCTGCTTCATCGTTTCCAGGGCAACGCCGATCACGATCAGGATCGAGGTTCCCCCCAGGGGGATGTTTTGGTGCGTGCGTGCGATCAGGATCGTCGGCAGCGCCGCCACGGCGGCGAGGAACAGCGCGCCGGGGAAAGTCAAACGCGCGAGGATCCGGTCCAGGAATTCCGCCGTCGGACGCCCCGGCCTGACGCCCGGGATGAACCCTCCGTACTTCTTCAGGTTGTCCGCCTGGTCGACCGGGTTGAACGTGACGGCCGTGTAGAAGTAGGTGAAGATGACGATGAAGATCGACTCGCCGACCACGTAGTGCCAGCCGTTGGGCGAGAAGAAATCAGAGATCTGCTGCCCCCAGTGGGTTTTGACGAGCTGCCCGACCGTCGGCGGGAAGGCCATGATGCTCGCGGCGAAGATCACCGGGATCACGCCCGCCATGTTCACGCGCAGCGGCAGATAGGTCTGCCCACCCTCTGTCATGCGCCGTCCAATCACCCGCTTGGCGTACTGCACGGGGATGCGCCGCTGGCCCTCCTGCACAAACACGATCCCGGCCACCACGGCCAGCACGAGGAACGGCATCATCACCTTGAAGACCTGATCCTGGGTCGTCCACCAGGCCTGGATACCCGCGGGCAGGCGCGCGACGATCGAGGCGAAGATCAGCAGCGAGATGCCGTTGCCGATGCCGCGCTGTGTGATCAGCTCGCCGATCCACATCAGCATCACGCAGCCGGTGGTCAGGCAGATCACGATCAAGAAGATGTGGGGCGCGTCAAAGTGGGTGACCACCGATTCGCCGGCTTTGGCCTGCAGCGTGTGGAACAGGAACACGTAGCCGATCGACTGCGCGAAGGCGAGGCCGACCGTCAGATAACGGGTGTACTGCGTGATGCGCGCCTGCCCCACCTCGCCTTCCTTGGAGAGCTTCTCAAGCGACGGCACCGCCACCTGCAGCAGCTGCAGGATGATCGAGGAGGTGATGTAGGGCATGATGCCCAGCGCAAACAGCGCGAGCCGCGACAGGCTGCCGCCGGAGAACAGGTTCAACAGCCCGAGAATGTTCGAGCCGCCAAAGGACTTCTGGATCGCGTTGACCGCCGTCAGGTTGATGCCCGGGACGGGAATGTGCGAGCCCAGGCGGTAGATCAGCAACATCGCCGCCGTGAAGGCGAGCTTCTTGCGGATATCCGCTACCTGGAAGGCGTTGAGAATCGTCGAGAGCATCAGGCGGAACGCCCGAGTTTAGTGGATGGGTACGTGGGTTGACGCAGCCTCCGGCGGATGGATCGTCGTTCCTGGCAGAAGATCGGGAGCCCACCCACCCAGCGTGGCGTGCTGGCCGATCCCGGACGATCGGTCACGTGTGCTGGCCGATCGGAGATCCCACCAAATCTCCGATCGGTAAGGACACAGCCAGGGGCGACGAGGCGCCGCCGGCTAGCTCTCGACGATATGGCAGGCGCCACCGGCGGCCTCGATGCTCGCGCGCGCGCTTGCGCTGAAGGCATGGGCGTGCACGGTGAGCGGCTTGGACAGCTCGCCCTTGGCGAGGACCTTGATCGGTATCTCCTTGCGGGTACCGAGACCCTTGGCCTTCAACAGCTCGACGGTGACCTCGGCGCCGGACTCGAAGCGGGCGTCCAGATCGGCGATGTTCACGGGCTGGGTGTGCGTGCGAAACATCTCAAACGGCATCGACTTCTTCATATGCGGCCCACGCAGCTTTCGCATGCGCATGTGGATCGGCATCTGCCCGCCCTCGAAGCGTGCTCTGCGCTTGGAGCCAGAGCGCGAGCCCGCGCCCTTCTGCCCGCGCCCGGACGTCTTGCCGGTACCCGAGCCTTCGCCACGACCGACGCGCTTGCGGGGTCGGCGGCTACCGGAGGAGGGCTTGAGATTGTGCAGCCCGATGCGCTCCTCGGCCTCCTCTTTGGCTTTGGCGGGGCTCACTTGCCCTCCTCAACCTCGACGAGATGGCGCACCGCGTGCAACATCCCTTTGGCCTGCTCGCAGTCCTTGACCTCTACGGTGTGGCCAATCCGCCGCAGCCCGAGCGAGCGCAGCGTGTCGAGCTGTTTCTTGTTCGCGCCGTTGCGCGAGCGAAGCTGGGTGACGCTCAGCGAGGCCATCAGGCCGGCGTCTCCTCGGTGGCTGGGGTCTCCTCGGCGGCGGCAGGAGCCTCCCCGGCGTCAACCGTCTTCGCCTCGGCGAGCGGCACGTCCTGGGCGGCTGGGTCTGTCTCGGTCGGCGCGGCGGCCGCGGCGGGCTCTGAGCCCTCGGCTGGGGCAGCGCCATTGATGACCTCGGTGGCAACCGCGGCGCGCTTGTCGGTGAGGCCGAGCACCTGATCGATCGTCAGCCCGCGCAGCTTCGCCACCTCCTCGGGGGTACGCAACCCGCGCAGCCCCGCCACCGTGGCCTTCACGAGATTGATCGGGTTCTGCGTCCCCAGGCTCTTGGAGAGGATGTCGTGGATGCCCGCGAGCTCGAGCACCGCCCGCACGCCACCGCCGGCGATCACACCGGTACCGGGGGAAGCGGGCTTCAGCAGCACGCGCCCGGCGCCGAAGATGCCGGTCGTCTGGTGGGTGATCGTGCTGCCGTGCTTGGGCACCCGGAAGAGGTCCTTCTTCGCCCGCTCGACCCCCTTCTGGATCGCCAGCGGCACCTCGTTGGCCTTGCCGTAGCCGATGCCGACGACTTCGCGCTCGTCGCCGACGACCACGAGCGCGGTGAACGAGAACCGACGGCCACCCTTGACCACCTTGGCGACACGGTTGATCTCCACGACGCGCTCCTGCAGGTCGAGGCCGGACTGACTGACTGAGCGATCTGAGATTATGGGCATAGGTAGGAGGGAGAGGGTAGCGGTAGGGGGAGGTCTAGACGGTGATGCCGGCTTCGCGGATCGCCTCGGCAAAGGCGCGCACATGGCCGTGGTAGCGGTAGCCCCCGCGATCGAACACGGCTTCTGTCACGCCCGCGGCCTTGGCGCGCTCGGCGAGCGTCTCCCCGGCGCGCTTGGTGCGCTCGCTTTTCGCGAGTGAGCTCAGCTCGGGCTCAAACCAGTTGACCGCGGCCAGCGTGCGGCCGGACAGGTCGTCGATCAGCTGCGCGGACAGGCCCTTATTGGAGCGAAACACTGAGATCCGCGGACGCGCCTGAGTGCCCGAGACCTTCGCGCGCACCCTGCGGCGGCGCTTGAGGCGGCGGTCGCCCTTCGTGATGACGCTCATGCCCTCTTGCCCACCTTCCGCGCGACATACTCGCCCTCGTAGCGGATGCCCTTGCCCTTGTAGGGCTCCGGCGGGCGCTGCTTGCGGATGATCGCGGCGGTCTCGCCGACGAGCTGCTTGGAGATGCCCTTCACCACGATGCGCGTTGGCTGGGGCACCTCGAATTCGATGCCCTGCGGCGCCGGGATCGGCACCGAGTGCGAGTAGCCGACGGCGAGCTCGAGGTTCTTTCCCTTCAGCTGCGCGCGGTAGCCGACGCCCTGGATCTCCAGGCGCTTCTCATATCCAGCCGTCACACCCTGGACCATGTTCGCCACCAGCGAGCGGGTCAGTCCATGCAGCGCACGGTGCTCGCCGCGGTTGGTGGGACGCGAGACGAGCAGCTGCTCACCCTCCTGGACGACCTCGATGTCGCGGGAGATACGCTCAGACAGTTCGCCTTTCGGGCCGCTGACGCGCACGGCCTCGGGCTCGATCGCGACCGTCACGCCGGAAGGCACTGCAATGGGCTGTCTACCGATCCTGGACATCCGCTCACCAGACCTGCGCGAGGACCTCGCCGCCGACGCCCGCAGCGCGCGCGTCGTGGCCGGTCATCACGCCACGTGAGGTCGACACGATCGATGTGCCCATACCGCCGAGCACCTTTGGGATGTGCTTGGCGTCGACGTAAGTCCGCCGTCCCGGACGCGACACACGCCGCAACCCGGAGATCGCCGAGCGACGGTCCTCGGTGTACTTCAGGCGAATCTCGAGCAGCTGGCCGGCATCCCCCTCGGGCGCGGGCACGACCGACCAGGAATCGATGTAGCCCTGCTCGGCGAGGATCCGTGCGAGCTCGGCCTTCAATTTCGAATCGGGGATCTCGACTGTCTCATGGGCGGCGCGGATCGCGTTGCGCACGCGCGTCAGAAAGTCAGCTATGGGATCGGTCATTGACATAGGTTCAGTGGCTACTCAGAAGTCGTGGTTTTGGGGCCCTACCAGGAGGACTTCGTCATCCCGGGGATCTGGCCATTGTGGGCGAGCTCGCGCAAACAGATGCGGCATACCCCGAACTTCTTGTAAACCGAGCGTGGACGCCCGCAGCGGTTGCAACGAGTATAGGCGCGCGTCTTGAACTTTGGCGGGCGGGCCTGCTTGACGCGCATAGAGGTCTTTGCCATCAGTCGGTGCTCTCTTTCTCGGCGGTGTCTGTGCTCTCCGTTGCCTCGGGAGCGTCGGTCTGCTCGGCAGATGCATCAACGGCCTCGTCATCGTCGCCGTCAGTGGCATCAGCGGCCTCGTCATCGTCGCCGTCAGTGGCGCTCTCGAAATCCTTCGGCCGACCCTGGGTGGCAAAGGGCATGCCAAACGCCTCCAGCAACGCAAACGCCTCGGCGTCGGTCTGAGCAGATGTGGTGATCGTGATGTCCAACCCCCGCACTTGGTCGATCCCGTCGTAGTCGATCTCAGGGAAGATGATCTGCTCCTTGACACCCAGCGTGTAGTTGCCGCGGCCGTCGAACGAGCGTGGGTTCAACCCGCGGAAGTCGCGGATCCTGGGGATCGCGATCGACACCAGGCGGTCGAGGAACTCGTAGCCGCGCTCGGATCGCAGCGTGACCGCCAAGCCGACCGGCATGCCCTCGCGCAGTTTGAACGCCGCGATCGACTTACGCGCGCGGCGCACGCTCGGCTGCTGGCCGGCGATCGTGGCGAGCTGGTCCTGCGCCGCCTTGAGCATTTTCGAGTCCTGCTTGGCTTGACCCACGCCCATGTTCAGGGTGATCTTCTCGAGCTTCGGCGCCTGCATCACCGAGGCGTAGCCGAAGCGCTCGATCAGCGCCGGGCGAATCTCCTCCAGATAGCGGGTTTTCAGGCGGGCTTTGGTAGCGGTCTCGGTCATCTCAATCAGTCGATTCTCGTCCCGGTGCGCTTGGCGACACGCAACGGCTTGCCGTTCTCGCGCTCGATCCGAACCCGCGTCGGCTGGCCGCCTTTGGGGTCGATCAGCATCACGTTTGACACATGGATCGGGCCCTCGCGCGAGATCACGCCGCCCACTGCCGCGGCGCTCTGGGCGCCCGCGACCTGCTGGGGGCGGGTATGGCGCTTGACCATGTTCAGGCCCTCGACGTAAAGGCGCTCCTTCTTTGGCTCCACGCGCAGCACGCGACCGCTCTTGCCGCGGTCCTTGCCGGCGATCAGCTTCACCTGGTCGCCGGAGCGGATCTTTAGCGAGCGGCGATTCGGGGCCGTGGTAGTGCTGGACGATCTCCGATCGGTCATCAGAGCACCTCGGGCGCCAGCGAGACGATCTTCATGAAGTTGCGCTCGCGCAGTTCGCGCGCCACCGGCCCGAACACGCGCGTCCCGCGCGGGTTGTTCTGGTCGTCGATGATCACCGCTGCGTTCTCGTCGAAGGCGATGTACGTCCCGTCCTCGCGGCCGATCGCCTTCTTGGTGCGCACCACCACGGCGGTGACCACCTCGCCCTTCTTCACGGCGCCCTGCGGGTTGGCCTGCTTGACCGTCGCGGTGATGACGTCGCCGACAAAGGCGTAACGACGCCTGGAGCCGCCCTTCACGCGGATGCAAAGGATCTCGCGCGCGCCGGTGTTGTCGGCCACGCGCAGCCTCGTCTCGTTCTGGATCATCGCGCCCGCTCCAGCACATCGACCAGCTTCCAGCGCTTGCTCTTGGACAGCGGCCGGCACTCGATCACGCGCACCACGTCGCCCTCGTGCGCCTCGTTGTTCTCGTCGTGCGCGTGCAAGGTGCTCGAGCTGCGCACGATCTTCTCGTAGCGCCGGTGACGACGGGCGAAGTCGATCCGCACGGTGATCGTCTTGTTGGCCTTGTCTGACACCACGAGTCCCTGTCGCACAGCGCGCCTACCCTCGACAGCGGCATGCACCGGAGCAAGCTGCTCCACCGGTGTGGCACCCTGCCGCTTGGCGTTTCTTTTCGTGCGTTCCTGCAGCCGCCGGGTGCGCCGACGAACCGCCTTGGCACGGCGCTCGCCCACGCGCTCGGCATGACGATCCTCGGGTGAAAGCTTTGGGCGAGCCTCGCCGGAATGGGTCGAGCGCGCCTTGCGGCGGCGCTCCTTGGAAGAGACCTGCTCCACCGGCTGGGCCGGGGTGGCCGCGGCGGGAGCAGCCTCCGCCGGAGCCTCCTCGGCCTTGGGCTCAGGCTTGGCCTCGGCCTCGGGCTTGGGCTTGGGCTTGGCATCGGCATCGGCATCGGCATCGGGGACCTCGACCGCAGCGGCCTCAGCCTCGGTGCTCGTCGCAGCGGCGGTCGCCTCGGCGCCCTCCGTGGGTGCGGCCTCAGCGGCCTGCTCGCCAGCGCTCTCGGGCGTCTCGTTGTTATCTGATTCGTCAGCCATTTTGTCCGTTTCCTGTCTTGCTCTCGGCTTGGGTCTTGCTCTCGTCTTGGCCCACACGCAGGACCCGTTCACGCTCGACGGTCAACGCCCGAGCGAGGTCGCGCCTCGCACGAGGGACTCCGGCGGTGTCGTCCAGCTCTCCGGTGGCGTTTGAGAAACGCAACCCGAACAGCTCCTTGCGCAGAGTGGCGATCCGCTCGGCAAGTTCCTGCTCGGACAGGTCCCTTATCGCTCTGGCCTCCATCAGTCCTCGCGCATCACAAACTTGGACTTCACGGGCAGCTTGTGCGCGGCCAGCCGGATCGCATCGCGAGCAAGCGACTCGGGCACGCCGGCCAACTCGAACATCACGCGTCCGGGCTTGACCACGGCGACCCAACCTTCGGGCGCGCCCTTGCCGGAGCCCATCCGCGTCTCGGCCGGCTTCTTCGTGACCGGCTTATCCGGGAACACGTTGATCCACACCTTGCCGCCACGCTTGATCTTGCGCGTCATCGCGATTCGCGCGGCCTCGATCTGGCGGTTTGTGAGCCAGCCCTGTTCAAGGGACTTCAGCCCATACTCGCCGAACTGGACCTTCACCTGGCCGCGCGAGTTTCCACGACGGCGCCCACGGTGCTGCTTGCGGTGCTTGACACGCTTGGGGGACAGCATCAGCGACTCACCTCGGGGCTGCGGTTGCCTCCACCCGGTCCACGACCGCCGCCACCCGGACCACCCGGTCCGCGACCGCCGCCGCCAGAACCACCGGGTCCACCAGGACCACGTCCGCCGCCACCTGGACCGCGTCCGCCGCCACCGCCGCCGCCCGGACCACGGCCACCACCACTGCCACCGCGACCGCCCTGTCCACCAAATCCGCCGGGGCCACGTCCTCCGCCCTGGCCGCCGCCCTGGCCACCGCCACGTCCGCCACGTCCGCCGCCACCGCCTGCACCACGGCCACGGCCGTCGCGTCCATCGCGGCCACCGCGACCGTCGCGGTCGTTGCTGGGGGCCGCCGGCGCGGTCATGTCGGTGAGATCGGCGCCGGTGTAGCCCTCGGGCATGATTTCGCCCTTGTTCACCCAGCACTTCACGCCGATCCGCCCGAAGGTGGTGCGTGCCTCGTAGAAGCCGTAATCGATGTCGGCGCGCATCGTGTGCAGCGGCACGCGACCGTCGGAGTAGCTTTCGGTGCGAGCCATCTCGGCGCCTCCCAACCGCCCGGAGACCTGCACCTTCACGCCCTTCGCGCCCGAGCGCATCGCACTGGTCAGCGCGCGCTTCATCGCCCGACGGAAGGCGACGCGGTTCTGCAGCTGCTCGGCGATCGACTGGGCCACCAGCTTGGCGTCGAGCTCGGGTCGCTTGATCTCGAGGATGTTGACCTTGATCTGCTTGTTCGTCATGCGATGCAGATCGCGGCGCAGCGCATCCACTTCGCTGCCGGACTTGCCGATCACGATGCCGGGACGGGCCGTGTGGATGTTGACCTCGAGCTCGTTTGCGTCCTTACGGATCGTGATGTCCGATAGACCGGCATGGGCCAGCTTGCGCACGATGTGCGCGCGGATGCGGATGTCCTCGTCGAGGTACTCCGCGAAGTTCTTCTCGTTAAACCAGTTCGACTTCCAATCGTGGATGTAACCCACGCGCATAGCCTCTGGATGAACCTTTTGACCCATTCTCGCTCTTCGCTCTTCTCTCTATCTCAGTCTCTTTGTGTCCGGCTCGTGCCTAGGAGCCCGGTGTCAGCGTGATCGTCAGGTGGCTTGTGCGCTTGCGGATCGGCGTCGCCCGTCCCATTGCGCGCGGGCGGAAACGCTTGATCGTGGGCCCCTCGTCGGCATATGCCTCCCGGACGATCAGATCGTCCTCGAGCAACTCGTGGTTGCTCTCGGCGTTTGCCACTGCCGACTCGAGCAGCTTGCTCCAGTCGCGCGCCACCTCACGAGGGGTGAAGGCGAGGATAGCGCGTGCCTCCTGTACGGACTTGCCCCGTAGGTGCCCGCACACCATCCGCGCCTTACGCGCGGAGGTCCGCACGTAGCGTGCATGAGCGCGAACGACTTTACGGGTGGGCGTCGCTTTTACGCTCGCTGCCATGCCCCGAGCAAGTTTTTTGGAGGGCTTTGCCGCGTCCTGGGCCTTTGCGGCCTGTTTGGCCTCCTCCCCGTCTCCGGGAGCAGCGGCTTTGCTCTCGACAGCTTTTTTCGCGGCGCGTTTGCTTTTCGCCGGGGCTTTCAGCGTCGCCTGCTGGCCATCGGGGCCTCCCTCGTCTTCCGCTACAGCGTCTTTTTTTGCGGCCGGTTTTTTCGTAGCAGCTTTTTTGGTGGCCGGTTTCTTCGCGGCGGCGGGCTTTGCCGGCGCCTCGTCCTTGGCCTCCTCGTTCGGGCCCTTCTCCTCCTCGGCGCTCATCGGACCCTCCCGGAGCCAATATGCCCGCGATAGGTCCGCGTCGGCGCGAACTCGCCGAGCTTATGTCCGACCATCGACTCGCTCACGAACACCGGCACGTGCTTGTGACCGTCGTGCACCGCGATCGTGTGCCCGACCATCTCCGGAAAGATCGTCGAGGCACGCGACCAGGTCCTGAGCATTTTTTTGTTGTTCTCCGCGTTCAGCGCCTCGATCCGCGCCATCAAACGCTCTTCCACCCACGGGCCCTTCTTGCTTGAGCGACTCATCTCTGCTTGCCCTTCCCTCGTCTACGACCGCGCACGATGTACCGGTCGGAGGTCTTGTTTTTCTTGCGCGTGCGATACCCGAGCGTCGGCACGCCCCACGGCGTCACCGGATGGCGACCGGCCGTGGTCGAGCCCTCGCCGCCGCCGTGCGGATGGTCGACCGGGTTCATCGCCGTGCCGCGCGTCTGCGGGCGCACGCCCATGTGGCGCTTGCGCCCGGCCTTGCCGACCTTCACGTTCTGGTGCTCGGCGTTGCCGATCGTGCCAACCGTCGCCCGGCACTCGGCGCGCACGAGGCGCATCTCGCCCGAGGGCAGTCGCAATGTCGCCATCTCCCCGTCCTTGGCCATCAGCTGCACCGAGGCGCCGGCCGAGCGCGCGAGTTGGCCGCCGCGGCCGGGCTGGAGCTCGACGTTGTGCACCACCGTGCCGACCGGCATGCGCGCCAGCTCCATGCAGCTGCCGACGGCGATGTCGGCGCCCTCGCCGGAGGAGACGGTCATACCGACCATGAGGCGCTGGGGGGCGAGGATGTAGCGCTTCTCGCCATCGGCGTAGTGCAACAGCGCGATATAGGCGGAGCGGTTGGGGTCGTACTCGATCGCGGCGACCTTCGCGGGCACCCCATCCTTGCGACGCTTGAAGTCAACCCGCCGGTAGGCGCGCTTGGCGCCGCCGCCGCGATGACGAGAGGTCTTACGTCCGTGCGCGTTGCGCCCGCCGCTCTTCTTCAATCCTTCGATCAGCGTCTTCTCAGGCTCAGACTTGGTGATCTCGGCAAAGTCCGGGTACGACACGAAGCGCATACCGGGGCTCGTGGGCTTGGGCTTACGGATGGCCATGACTGACTGTCGCTCTCCCTCTGCCTCTAGGACTCGAGGGCCTGCAAGCCCTGGAAGATCGGAATGCTCTCGCCATCGCGCACCTGCACGATCGCCTTCTTCCAAGTGCGCGTGCGCCCGGCGATGCCGGCGCGGCGCTTGGGCTTGGACTTGACGCTCAGCGTCCGCACCTCGACCACGTGCACGTCGAACAGCGCCTCGACCGCCTGGCGGATCTGCGTCTTGTGCGCGTCGGGGTGGACCCTGAAGGTGTACCTGTTGGCCGCCGAAAGCACATAGCTCTTCTCGGACACCACCGGCCTCAAGATCACTTGCGAATGCTCCATCAGGCCTTCACCTCCTCGGCGGCAGCGGGCTCCTCGGCGGGGGGGGGCTCCTCGACCTCGGCGGGCTTCGCGATCTTGGCCTCGGCCTTGACGGGCTCTGCGACCTCAGCGGGCTCCGCGGCCTTGGCCGGCTTCGCGGGCTCCTCGGTCTTGGCGGTCTCCTCCGCCTTCGCGGGCTTCGCGGCCTTGGCGGGCTCCTCCGCCTTTGCGACCTTCGCGGCCTTCGGCTCCTCCGCTGTGGCCGATCCGGCAGCGCGCGCGGTGAGCGCGTCAAGCGCCGGCTGTGAGATCAGCAGTGCGGCCGCCCCGAGCAGGTCGGCGACGCCGACGCTCTCGTGCGTGAGCACCGCCACGCGCGTCAGGTTGCGGAACGACAGGGCGGCGTTTGACTCCTCCGCGGTGAGCACCACGAGCGTCGGGCGTATCTGGGCGGGTGGACCCCAATCTTCGAGCAGCCTGAGCGCCTGCTTGGTCTTTGGCGTTGCGAAGGCCGCGGCATCGAGCACGGCGATCGAGCCACGCTCGGCGTGCAGGGAGAGCCCGCTGCGCAGCGCAGCGCGCTGCTCCTTGCGGTTGACCTTGAAGGTGTAGGAGCGCGGTTTTGGTCCGAACACCACGCCGCCCCCCGTCCAGATCGGCGAGCGGTTCGAGCCGGCTCGCGCCCGCCCGGTCCCCTTCTGCCGCCAGGGCTTGGCGCCGCCGCCCGAGACCTGGCCGCGCGTCTTCGTCGCGGCCGTTCCGCGCCGACGCGCCGCCTGCTCGGCACGCACGCTCTGATGCACCAAGGCGCTTTTGAAGGGCGCCGCGAAGGCCTGCTCATCGAGCTTGACCTTCTTGCTTGATGCTCCCAAGATTGGTGCCTCAGGCATCGCTGCGCACCTCCACGAAGGCGCCCGTCGGACCGGGCACCGAACCGCGCACCATCAGCAGGTTCTCCTTCGTGTCTACCGCGATGACCTCCAAGCCCTTCTGGGTCGCCCGCTTGTTGCCCATCTGTCCCGGGCCGCGGATGCCCTTGAACACGCGCGAGGGCGTGGCCGAAGCGCCGATCGAGCCGGGAGCGCGGACGTTGTGCGAGCCGTGGGACTTGGGACCGCTGGCGAAGTTGTGGCGCTTGATCGTCCCCTGAAAACCCTTCCCCTTGGAGGTTCCCGCGATCTTCACGCGCGCCCCCACTGCGAAGGACTCGACGGTCACCGTCTCGCCGACCTGGAGCTCCGCGGCCTCGTCGCGAAACTCGACCAGGTGGCGCATCGGCGGCGCGTCGGCCTTCTTCAGATGGCCGAGCTCGGCTTTCGTGAGGTGCTTCTCCTTGCCCTTGCCAAACGCCAGCTGGACCGCCTCGTAGCCGTTGCGCTCCAGCGTGCGGATCGCCGTCACCGGACATGGTCCGGCCTCGAGCACGGTCACGCGTGCGACGCGGCCGTCCTCCTGGAAGACCTGGGTCATGCCGAGCTTCTTGGCGAGTATCGCTGCCATCGGATCTCCTCAGCTCGCCAGACGGATCTCGATGTCCACACCGGCCGGGAGGTGATCCAGGCGCTGGAGCGAGTCGACCGTCTTCGGGGTCGGCTGGTGAATGTCGATCAGGCGCTTGTGCGTGCGGATCTCGAAGTGCTCGCGCGAGTCCTTGTCCTTGAAGGGTGAGCGAATCACGCAGTACACGTTCTTCTCGGTCGGCAGCGGCACCGGCCCGGACACGCTCGCACCGGTGCGCGTCGCCGTCTCCACAATCTCCTTCGCCGCCGACTCGATCGCGGACGTGTCGTACGCCTTGAGCCGGATGCGGATCTTGTTCTGGGTGGTGGCTGCCATTTTCTTTAAGTTCTCTCGGTTCTCTGCTGCTGTTTGCTTGTCTTGGTCCTAATTGCTGCTGGTGACTCTTCGTCTTGGCTGCTGTCTGGCTCTGCTGACTCTGCTCTGCTCTGCGGGCGCTGCGTTGACCGGCGGCGGGATGAGTCCCCCACCGGCCCCTCCCCTGGCGGCGGCAGAAAGGGCGGGGCGGGCGGGTTCTCATCCGTCCAATCCGCCCCCTCGCCGCTCAGGCGGGGCTTTGTTCGTCGTATCGGACTACCAATGGGCGCGCCCCCGGTGATCTCAAGGGCGCGCGCGTGCTACTCGATGATCTCGCTGACCACGCCCGAGCCGACCGTGCGCCCACCCTCTCGGATGGCGAAGCGCAGGCCCTGGTCCATGGCGATCGGCTGGATCAGCTCGATCTCCATCTGGACGTTGTCGCCGGGCATGACCATCTCAACGCCCTCGGGCAGTTTGGCCTGACCGGTCACGTCGGTCGTACGGAAATAGAACTGAGGCCTGTAGCCCGTGAAGAACGGCGTGTGGCGACCGCCCTCCTCCTTCTTGAGCACGTAGACCTCGGACTTGAACTTGGTGTGGGGCGTGATCGAGCCTGGCTTGCAGAGCACCTGGCCGCGCTCGATCTCCTCCCGCTTGGTACCGCGCAGCAGACAGCCAACGTTGTCGCCGGCCTGACCCTGGTCGAGGATCTTGCGGAACATCTCCACGCCCGTCACCACGGTCGTGGTCGTGTCATGGATACCGACGATCTCCACGGTGTCGCCGGTGTTGACGATCCCCTGCTCCACGCGGCCGGTGGCGACGGTGCCACGGCCGGTGATCGAGAACACGTCCTCGACGGGCATCATGAAGGGCTTGTCGAGCTCGCGCACGGGATCCGGGATGTAGGAGTCCAGCGCCGCCGCCAACTCGACGATCTTGTCCTTGTACTGCTCGTCGCCTTCCAGCGCCTTCAGCGCCGAGCCGGTGATGAACGGGATGTCATCGCCGGGGAAGTCGTACTCGCCGAGCAGCTCGCGAACCTCGACCTCGACCAGTTCGAGCAACTCCTCGTCGTCGACCATGTCGGCCTTGTTGAGGAATACCACGATGTATTTGACGCCCACCTCGCGGGCGAGCAGGACGTGCTCACGGGTCTGGGGCATCGGGCCGTCGGCGGCGGAGACGACGAGGATCGCGCCGTCCATCTGCGCGGCGCCGGTGATCATGTTCTTCACGTAGTCGGCGTGACCCGGGCAGTCGACGTGCGCGTAGTGCCGGCTCTCGGTCTGATACTCGACGTGCGAGGTGGCGATCGTGATCCCGCGCTCCTTCTCCTCCGGAGCGTTGTCGATCTCCTCGAAGCTGCGGGCTTCGCCGCCCATCTTCTCCGCCAACACGGTCGTGATGGCAGCGGTCAGCGTCGTCTTGCCATGGTCGATGTGACCGATGGTCCCGACGTTGACGTGCGGCTTGTCGCGCTCGAACTTCTCCTTCGCCACTTTTTGTTCGCTCCTCAATCGGCTTGTTTAGGCTCGCCGCTAAGGGCGAACCGGGGAAATCTATCTAAATGCGGTGTCTCGTGATTGCTGGTGCTCGTTGTGCGGACGGGTCGCTTGCTCGATTCAGGCTGTTCCTTGCCCTCGGCCTAGGCCGGAACGGGCTCACCTGTGCGGGTTTCGACGATCTTCTCGGCGATGTTCGGCGGGACCTCTTCGTAGGACTCGAACTGCATCGTGTAGTTGGCGCGCCCCTGTGTGTTCGAGCGCAGGTCGGTCGCGTAGCCGAACATCTCTGACAGCGGCACGCGCGCGGTGACCACCAGGGCGTTGCCACGGCGCTCCTGTCCCTCGACGCGGCCACGGCGACGACTCAGATCGCCGATCACCTCACCCAGGAAATCCTCAGGCGTGACGACCTCGACCGCGAAGATCGGCTCCAGCAGCACCGGCTTGGCGCGTCGGGCCGCCTCCTTGAAGGCGATCGAGCCGGCAACCTTGAAAGCGATCTCCGAAGAGTCGACGTCGTGGTACTTGCCGTCGACGAGCGTGACGCGCATGTCGACCATCGGATAGCCGGCCTTGACGCCGTTCTCCAACGCCTCTTCGACGCCCTTCTTGACCGCCGGGATGTACTCGGAGGGGATGTTTCCACCCTTGATTTTGTTGATGAACTCAAAGCCCTCGCCCGGCGCGGGCTCGAGGTTGATGAAGACGACCCCGAACTGCCCCGAGCCGCCGGTCTGGCGCACAAACTTGCCTTCGATCTTCTCGACCGTCCCGCGCACCGTCTCGCGATAGGAGACCTGCGGGCGCCCGACGTTCGCCTCGACACCGAACTCACGCTTCATGCGGTCGACGAGCACCTCGAGGTGCAGCTCGCCCATGCCCGAGATCTCGGTCTGGCCGGTCTCCTCGTTGGTGCGCACCTGGAAGGTCGGATCCTCCTCGGCCAGGCGGCCGAGCGCGACCGACATCTTCTCCTGATCAACCTTCGTCTTGGGCTCGACCGCGACCTTGATGACAGGCTCGGGGAAGACGATGTTCTCGAGATGGATCGGATGCTCGGGGGCCGCGAGCGTGTCACCGGTGATGACCTGCTTGATGCCGACCGCCGCGGCGATGTCGCCGGCGAAGACCTCGGTGACCTCCTCGCGCTCGTTGGCGTGCATCATCAGGATGCGCCCGATGCGCTCGGTGCGCCCGCTGCCGACGTTGAGGATCTTGGCGCCGGCCTCGAGATGACCCGAGTAGACACGGAAGTAGGTGAGCTTGCCGACGTAGGGGTCGGCCGCGATCTTGAAGGCGAGCGCGGCGAACGGCTCGGAGTCGTCGGCGTGGCGCTCCACCTGGCGCTCCTCCTCCTCGCCCCTGATCAATTCGGTGCCGAGCACGGGCGGCACGTCCAGCGGTGAGGGTAGGTAGTCGATCACGGCGTCGAGCAGGGGCTGCACGCCCTTGTTCTTGAACGACGAGCCGCACAGCACCGGGGTCAGTTTGGTCGAGAGCGTCGCCGTGCGGATCGCCTGCTTGAGAACCGCCTCGGATACCTCGGCCTCCTCAAGCAGCAGCTCGAGCAGCGCATCGTCGTAGTGGGAGACCTCCTCGAGCAGGTGCTCGCGCGCGGCGCCCGCCGCTTCGACGAGGTTCTCGGGAATCTCGAGCTCTTCCTGTTCCTTGCCCAGCTCGTCCTTGTAGACGATTGCCTTCATCGCGACGAGGTCGACGACGCCGAGGAAGTCGCCCTCGGCCCCGATCGGCAGCTGGATCGGCACCGGGTTGGCGGCGAGACGGTCGATCATCGTCTGCACGCCCTTCTCGAAGTCGGCGCCGATGCGGTCCATCTTGTTGATGTAGGCGATCCGCGGCACGTGGTACTTGTCGGCCTGACGCCATACGGTCTCCGACTGCGGCTCGACGCCGGCGACCGAGTCGAACAGGGCGATCGCCCCGTCGAGCACGCGCAGCGAGCGCTCGACCTCGACCGTGAAGTCGACGTGGCCGGGCGTGTCGATGATGTTGATCCGGTGCCCGTCCCACTCGGCGGTGGTCGCGGCGGAGGTGATCGTGATGCCGCGCTCCTGCTCCTGCTCCATCCAGTCCATCACCGCCGCACCCTCGTGCACCTCGCCGATCTTGTAGGTGCGCCCGGTGTAGTACAGGATGCGCTCAGTCGTCGTCGTCTTACCGGCGTCGATGTGCGCCATGATCCCGATGTTTCGGGTGTTCTGGAGGGTGAACTTGCGTGGCATCGTCAGGTGGGGATGTTCATGGGACTCTCGGGCCGGGGTGAAGCCGGCTGGAACTGTGACTGGCTGTTTTCAAGCAAAAAAATGGGCCCCTCGGGCCCACGCGCGCTGCTGGTCTTGTCTGGACCGGTTCGCGTCGCTATCTGCTCGAGATCTCCATCTTGGTAATTTGGCCCCACGTGAGACATGCTCACACGACCGCGCCATCCGCGGGGCGCCGCCGACTATAGCAGAGGAATCCGGGCTTTTGACCCTCTCACTTGGGGCTCTCGGGGCCTTGGCGCTCACCCGGCTCCGGCGCGTCGCAAGCCTCCACCGGGGGGCGCATCGCCGGCCTCCCCCGAGGGCGCGTCGCCGGCCTCCACCGGGGGCGCATCGCCGGCTTCCCCCGAGGGTGCGTCGCGGGCCTCCGCCGAGGGCGCGTCCTCGAACACCGTGCCAAGCCGTTCGAGTACCCGCGTGGCAGCACGCAATTCGTCGCTCTCAACGCCGGCCAGGGCCAGCTCCCAGCGACTCTGCCAGGCCTCCCGCTTGGCCTGGATCTTGCCCCGCCCCTGGGCCGTGAGTCGAGAGACCACCACCCGCCGGTCGGTCTCCGAGCGAACCCGTTCGACGTGACCGGAGTCGGCGAGATGGTCGAGCATCTGCGTGACCGTTCCAGGCGCCAGGCGGGCGGCGAGCGCCAGCTCCCCGGCCGGCAGCTCGCCGCGCTCGTCGAGCTCGATCAGCAGCTCGAACTGAGCATGGCTCAGCTCTGATCCACCGAGGTGCGTGTCTCGCCCGCGCAGCCGGCTGAGAGTGCGAAACACCCCGCGGAATGCGTCGCCCAACGCGGTCAGCTCGTCCGTCCACTGCTCACCGGGCGTCTCTTGGCTCGGCTTTGGTGCGAGCGTACTCATGCGCCCAACGGCTCGATTGCCGCCTCGGCGTTGGCAGCGTCACGGCTAAGCCGCGCGCGTGGGTTCTCGGCCCGCAACAGCACGACGCAGGGGATCAGCCCGAGCGCGGCGGTTGCGAACGACCACCAGTAGGCGGTGTTGAACGCGTGCGCCAGGTGTGTGACCGAAGGCGCGTGGCCGCTCGCACGCTGCAGCACCACCGCCAGCACCGCCGTCCCGATCGCCCCGCCGATGCGCTGCAGGACATTCAACTGCGGCGTCGCGTCGGAGAGCTGATCGGGCCGAAGCGAGGCGAACGCGGTGGTCATCGCGGGCATGAACGAGAAGCCGATGCCCACGCCCCGCACGAGCAGCACCGTGGATATACCGGCGATCGAGGCGCTCGGGCCGATGAACGCCAACGGAATCGTGCTCAGGCACAGAACCGAGACGCCGCCCAGGGCCACGCGGCCGCCGCCGAAGCGATCGGTCAGGCGCCCGGCCACCGGCATCGCGACCAGCATTCCAAGACCCTGCGGTCCGACCAGCAGCCCGGTCGCGATCAGGCTCTCGTGGCGGACTTCCTGGTAGTAGAGGGGCACGAGGATCATCGCCCCGAACAGGGCAGCGCCGAGCGCGAAGGTCGTGAACGACGCGGCCGCGAAGATCCGGTTCTTATACAGCCGGATATCGAGCAGCGGGCGCTCGATGCGCAGCGCGTGCCAGCAGAAGACGCCTGTGAGCAGCAGAGCCGCGATAATCGGCAGGACGACGATCGACGCCGTCAGGCTGGTGTTGGGGGTGCCGAGCTGGGCGAGGCCATAGACGATGGCGGTCGACGCCGTCGAGAGCAGCGCCAGACCGAGAACATCGAGGCGCCCGGCCTCGCCGGATTCGGTCTGGGGGAGCATCCGCCAGCCGAGGATCAACGCGACGAAGCCGATCGGAACGTTGACGAGAAAGATCCACGACCAGTGCAGGCTCTGCAGGATCGTCCCGCCCACCACCGGCCCGAGGATCGGACCGAGCATCGCGGGCATCGCCACGATGCCCATCACACGACCCATCCGCTTGGGACCGGCGACCTGAGCCATGATCAGCTGAGCGATCGGCATGATCATCCCACCGCCCGCTCCCTGCAGCACGCGGAACAGCACGAGCTCGGTGGTGCTGGTGGCCACCGCGCACAGCGCCGAGCCGAGCGTGAACAGGACGAGCGAGGTCAGGTACACGCGCTTGGCCCCAAAGCGCCGGGCGGCCCAGCCCGTGAGCGGGATCACCGCGGCCAGCGACAGCAGATAGCCGGTGATCACCCACTGGATCTGGGCAAGCGAGCTGTGCAGGTCGTGCCCGAGCGTGCGCAGCGCGACGTTGACGATCGTCGTGTCGAGGATCGACATGATCATCCCGAGGATCACCACGCCGGCGATCTTCCACACGTACGGCTCTATGCGATCGGAGGCCTCCGGGTGAAAGCCTGGATCGGATGTTGTCGGCGAGGAAGACATTCGGTACCGAAAGTTTAGGTACCGAAGGATCTCCTGTCAAGGACGGAAACTACCAACGATAATGGGCGAAGGCCTTGTTGGCCTGGGCCATGCGGTAGATGTCGTCCTTGCGCTTATACGCCCCGCCCTGCTGGGAGAGCGCATCCGACAACTCGTTCGCCAAGCGCTGGGCCATCGTCTTCTCGCGCCGGTTGCGGGCGAACTCGACCAACCAGCGAACCGCCAGTGTGCGTGAGCGACGCGGGGCAACCTCAACGGGCACCTGATAGGTGGCGCCTCCCACGCGTCTCGATTTGACCTCGAGCGTGGGCGTGAGCACTTTGATCGCAGCCTCGAGCGTCTCCACCGGGTCTTTGTCGCTGCGCTCTGCGAGCAGCGCCAGCGCGTCGTAGACGATCCGCTCGGCCGTCGACTTCTTGCCGTCGAGCATCACCTTGTTGATCACCTGCTGCACAAGTTTCGAGCGGTGTATCGGGTCCGCCTCGACTGGACGGATTTGAGCGGCTGCGCGGCGGGGCATCGGCTATTTCTTCTTCACGCCGTACTGCGAGCGCGCCTTCTTGCGATCGCTCACGCCGGCCGCATCGAGCGTTCCGCGCACGACCTTGTAGCGCACGCCCGGCAGATCCTTGACGCGGCCGCCACGCACGAGCACCACCGAGTGCTCCTGCAAGTTGTGGCCCTCCCCGGGGATGTAGGCGGTCACCTCGATCGAGCCCGAGATCCGCACGCGCGCGACCTTGCGCAGCGCGGAGTTAGGCTTCTTCGGCGTGGTCGTATAGACGCGCGTGCACACTCCACGCCGCTGTGGCGCGGCCGTCTTCTTCTTGCGCCCTTTCCCCGACTTCAAGCCCGGGGTGGCGAGCTTCTTCTTGGGGGTGACGCGGCCCTTGCGCACAAGCTGAGAGGTGGTTGGCATCCGGCGGGGGATGGTAGCAGCGCTAGGCCTGCGCGGTGACGCCGGCGGAGCGCACCGGTGCCGGCATCAGCGCCGCGGCGACCACAACGAGCACAAACGCGGTCGCCTGCAGCACCACTCCCAGCGTGCTTGCAGCCATCGGATCGCCGAACACGACGATCCCCCCGGCGATCCCGGCGATGTTCGCGGCGGTTCCCGTCACGGCGATCACCGGGACGGCTTCGCCGTCCTGCAGCCCGCGGGCGGACGCGTAGAAGGCGACGATCGAGGCGAGCACAGCCACCAGCAGCCACGGGCTCAGCGCCAGCGCGATCAGGCCGTGCGCATGGGTGATGCCCGTGAGCGCCTTGATCGCGGTGTCGGACACGCCGAACAGGATGCCCGCGGCAGCGCCGAGCATCACGCCGTGGTGCTCGACCGGACCGCCCATCCGCGGTCCCATGATCAACAGACCACCCAGCCCGAACAGGCCGGCCTCAAACGAGATCATCGCGGCCTGGGAGAACTGCGAGTGCGCGCCGTGCAGCGCCGGCAGCGTGAGCCCCAGCATCACCAGCCCGATCGCGGTCAGCGACAGGCCGATCCACTGACGGCGACCGACATCAAAGCCGAACAGCCGATCGGCCATCACCGCGATGAACACCATGCCCGCCGCGAGCGCCACCTGGATCACCGACATCGGCGCGAGCGCCAGCGCAATCACGTGCAGCCCCCAGCTTGCCGTCGCGACGATCATGCCCAGCGCGAACCAGCGCGAGGAGAACAGCGCTTTGACGCTGCGCAGCGGGTGGCGCACGTCGACCTTCGCCACCGCGTTGGCGCCTCTGTACTTGTAGAAGAAGCCCAGGTTGGCGACGATCGCACAGGCGAGCGCGAGCAGTATGCCCAGATCGAGGCTCATCGCTGGGCGAGTGGGTGACTGAGGTGGGCGATTTGGGAGGTGGACTTTTGCATGGGGAAGCTGGGTTGGAGCGCGTGGGTCTCGAGGGTGCTCGGCGGTGTTCGCTGATCGCCCCGCTCCGGTCGAGGCTCCATCGGCAGCGACGCATGGCTGCTTTACTTGCTGCGGTCGATCCGGGCAGATTACCTGGGCCAACCTGTATGCGAGCTAAAGAGCCCTCCGCCGAATCCGGCGAGAAGCCGTTGTTGATGGTCGACATCGATGGCGTCATCTCGCTGTTCGGCTTTCCCAACCCCGCCCTCCCTGCTGCGCGCACGGGAGACCTCGACGGCTCGTTCCACACGATCGATGGCGTACCGCACTTCCTTTCGCGCGCCGCTTCCGCGCACCTGCTGATCCTCGCCGAGCACTTCGACCTGGTGTGGGCCAGCGGCTGGGAGGAGAAGGCCGAGGAGTACCTGCCGCGCCTGCTCGGCCTGCCCGCGGGCCTGCCGTTCCTGCGCTTCGGGCGCTCCCAAGGCGCGGGCAGATCGATCAACGGCCACTGGAAGCTCGATGCGATCGACACCTACGCCGGCGGGCGCCCGCTCGCGTGGGTCGACGACGCCTTCGATGAATCCTGTCACGCGTGGGCCGCGGAGCGCCTGGCGCCGACGCTGCTCGTGCAGACGGACCCGGCCGATGGACTCACCTTGAGGGAGGCGAAGCTGCTAGCGGAGTGGGCGTCGCGGCGAGCCGGCGCTCCAAGTTAGCCCGCACCTCAGGCCACTCATCGTCGATGACGCTGTAGTAGGCGGAGTCGCGCACGCCGATGCCGGGCATCAACATGTGCTTGCGGAAGACTCCCTCGAACTGCGCCGGCAGCGCCGCCATCGCGGCCCGCGAACGCTCGTTGCGAGCGTCCGTCTTCAGCTCGACGCGCATACACCCCAGGCGCTCGAACGCGTGCCCCAGCATCAGCAGCTTCGCCTCGACGTTCGCCCCCGTCCGCCACATCGATGGCGACAGCCACGTCCAGCCGATCTCAAGGCCACGGTGAACCTCACGCAGGTTCAGATAGCGCGTGCTGCCGATCGGCTCTCCGCTCGCACGATCGATCGTCGCGAACACCCCCTCCCTGCCCGCCTCGGAATCAGCGAGGCTGGTCGCAAACCAAGAAGAGAAGTACTCGCGACTCTCACCGATCGGCGCCAGCCAAGTCCAGATCTTCGGGTGCTGGGCGGCAGAGAACAGACCCTCCTCATGACGAGCCTCCAACGGCTCCAGCACGACGATCTGCCCATTGAGTCGCGTTGTCAGCTGATCCCACATCCTGCCGTGAGGCTATACGGACGGCGACCTCTCAGCATTGAGTCCAACAAGGTCCCGGCGGGCGTCGACGTCCGAACGGCCGGCTGCGCCCTACGCTGCGTGCGAGCCCTACGCGGCAACTTCCGGTCGGGCGGATGGCGATCCCCGACTGGGCCGCGCCGCGCATCGCTTATCCCATAAACAAACGCGGCCGAGCATAAACCCGGCCGCGCCGAAAGAACTGCTGGACTGACTGAAGGGCTACTTCCCGGAGACGTCCTCCGGAACCTCGAGGTCGGCCAGCTCTTCGACGAAGCCGGGGTCGGTGCCGCCCGCGCCGATCTTCTCGAGCGAGGCCAGATCGGCGTCGAACTCATGCCCGTAGCCGCCGCCCAAGCCACCGGCGCCGGAGAGTCCCAGCTCGGCGGCGATCTCGTCCTGGTCGAGCAGGCCGACGTCGTCGATCGCCCTGGGCAGCGGTTCGGCGGGCTCGATCTCGATCCGCCGGTAGCGCTTGAGGCCGGTCGCGGCCGGGATCAGCTTGCCGATGATCACGTTCTCCTTGAGCCCGTTCAGGCGGTCTGTCTTGCCCTCCAGGGCGGCATCGGTAAGGACCTTGGTGGTCTCCTGGAAGGAGGCCGCCGACAGGAACGAGGTCGTGTTCAGCGATGCCTTGGTGATGCCGAGGATGATGTCCTCAAACTGGGCGGCTTCGCCGTCCTTGGCAATCACCTCGTCGTTGATCTTCGCGAAATCGAAGCGGTCGACGAACTGGCCCGGCAGGTAGTCGGTGTCGCCCTTCTGGTCGACCCTGACCTTCTTCAGCATCTGGCGCACGATCAGCTCGATGTGCTTGTCGTTGATGTCCACACCCTGGGACTTGTAGACCTCCTGGACCTCCTTGACGAGGTACTGCTCGGTCTCGGTGCGTCCGCGAATCGCGAGCAGCTCGTGCGGGTAGACCGAGCCCTCGTTGAGCTGTCTGCCCGCTGTGATCTTCTCGCCCTGAGCGACGAACAGGCGCGTGCGCCGTGGGAAGGCGTGGCGATGCTCCTCGCCGGCCTCATCGGTGATGACCACCGTCAGGGCTTTGTCGGTCTCCTCGATCGACACCACGCCGTCCTGCTCGGCGATTTTCGCCAGGCCCTTCGGCTTGCGCGCCTCGAACAGCTCCACCACACGCGGTAGACCGTGGGTGATGTCCGCGCCGGCGACACCGCCGGTGTGGAAGGTCCGCATCGTCAGCTGCGTGCCCGGCTCGCCGATCGACTGGGCCGCGACGATGCCGACGGCGTCGCCGATCTGGGCGAGCGCTCCGGTCGCCATCGCCCGGCCGTAACAGGCCTGGCAGACGCCGCTCGCCGCGCGGCACTTGAGCACCGAGCGCACCGGCACGGCGACGTTCGAGCCCTTCTCGTGGTCGTCTGAGAACGCCTGGACGATCTCGGCGAACTCCGCGCGACCGATCTCCGCACCCTGCTCGGCGAGCATCCGCCCGCGCTTGGTCGTGACCGGCAGGGCCGCGATCCGCCCGACGAGATCGTCGTTGGGGTCGCCGCCGGGCTTGAAGACGGCCATCTCGATGTACTCCTCCGCGCCACAGTCGGGCTCGCGGATGATCACATCCTGGGCCACGTCGACCAGACGCCTGGTCAGATAGCCCGAGTCGGCGGTACGCAGGGCGGTGTCGGCCAATCCCTTGCGCGCGCCGTGCGTTGAGATGAAGTACTCGAGCACCGACAGGCCCTCCATGAAGTTGGCCTTGATCGGACGCTCGATGATTTCACCCTTCGGGTTGGCCATCAGGCCACGCATCCCCGCCAGCTGGCGGATCTGCTTGAACGAGCCACGGGCACCCGAGTTGGCCATCATGAAGATCGGGTTGAGGACGTCGAGGTTTTCGATCATCGCCTCGGCAACCTCGTCGGTCGCCGCGTTCCACTTCTCGACGACCGCCTCGTGGCGCTCCTCCTGGGTGATCAGACCGTCGTCGTACTGATCGGTGATCGCCCCCACGAGCTTGTCGTACTTGTCGAGAATGCCCTGCTTCTCGGGCGGGATCACGACGTCGTTCTTGGAGATCGTGATGCCCGCCTGGGTGGCGTACTTGAAGCCGAGATCCTTGAACGCGTCGAGCACGAGCGAGATCGTCGTCGCACCGTAGGTCTGCACCAGCGCGTCGATCAGACGGGTGGTGTCGCGCTTCTTCATCGACTGGTTGACGAACACGTACTTGCCGGCGTCGAACTCGTCGCCGAGCGCCTCGGCCAGCGCCCGCTCGATGCGGTCGTTGTAGATGATCCGCCCGATCGTCGTGAGCAGGTGACCACCCTCGCGGCCATAGGGACGGAACTCGGCGATGTCGTGCAGCTTGACCACGCCGCCCTCGTAGGAGAGCTCGGCCTCCTGCGCGGTGCGGAACACGTGCGGACGCGGCTCGTAGGTGGCGCGGTCGATCTTCGCCAGCTCCTCGGCCTCGAGGCCGTATGTCAGGTAGTAGGCGCCGAGGATCATGTCCTGCGTCGGGGTCGCCAGCGGCGCTCCGTGCGCGGGAGAGAGGATGTTGTTGGAGGAGAGCATCAAGATCCGCGCCTCCGCCTGGGCCTCCGCCGAGAGCGGCAGATGTACGGCCATCTGATCGCCGTCGAAGTCGGCGTTGAAGGCATGGCAGACCAGCGGGTGGACCTGGATCGCCTTGCCCTCGACCAGCAGTGGCTCGAACGCCTGGATGCCCAAGCGGTGCAGCGTCGGCGCGCGGTTGAGCAGCACGGGGTGCTCGTGGATGACCTCCTCGAGCACGTCCCAGACCTCGCCGATGCCCGAGTCGACCATCTTCTTGGCCGCCTTGATGTTCTGCGCGGACTTGCGCTCGACCAGGCGGGCCATGATGAACGGCTTGAACAGCTCCAGCGCCATGATCTTCGGCAGGCCGCACTGGTGCAGCTTCAGGTAGGGGCCGGCCACGATCACCGAGCGCCCGGAGTAGTCCACGCGCTTGCCGAGCAGGTTCTGACGGAAGCGGCCCTGCTTGCCCTTGAGCATGTCGCTCAACGACTTCAGCGGGCGGTTGCCGGGACCGGTCACCGGGCGCCCACGACGGCCGTTGTCGAACAGCGCGTCGACGGCCTCCTGCAGCATCCGCTTCTCGTTGTTGACGATGATCTCGGGCGCGCCGAGGTCGAGCAGCCGCTTGAGCCGGTTGTTGCGGTTGATCACCCGCCGGTAGAGGTCGTTCAAGTCCGAGGTGGCGAAGCGTCCGCCGTCCAGCTGCACCATCGGGCGCAGCTCCGGGGGAATCACCGGGACGGCGTCGAGCACCATCATTTCCGGCTTGTTCCCTGATTGAAGAAACGCGCTGACGACCTTCAGGCGCTTGACCGCGCGGGCCTGCTTCTGGCCTTTGCCGGTCTTGACCTGATCCTCGAGCTCGACGCGTTCGGCCTCCAGGTCGACCTGCTGAAGCAGATCGCGGACCGCTTCGGCGCCCATCCCGCCGCGGAAGTACTCGCCGAAGCCATAGGAGGAGCCAAAGCGCTCCTTCAGCTCGCGGAAGGTCGTCTCGTCGTGCTCGATCTGCTTGGGCTCCATCGTCTTGAACAGCTCCCACACGCTCCGCATCCGCTCGGCGGCGTCCTCGATGTAGGCCTCGGTGTCGGCGATGTCGGCGTCGAAGGACTTGCGCAGCTCTTTGACGAGCTTCTCGCGCTCCTCGTCGGAGATCTTCGCCAGGTTGATGTCGAGCGAGTCCGCCCACAGGTGGTCTTCGTCGTTGAAGTGGGTCTGTTTGCCGCTCGAGAGGTACTTCTCACGGCGCTTGAGCGACTCGCGCAGCTCCAGCACGCGCTCCTCGCGTTCGGCCGCGTAGGCGTCGAGGACCTTGTTGACCTCCTTCTCCAAGGAGTCCAGGTCCTTGGTGCGGGCCTCATCGTCGACCCAGGTGATGATCGACGCCGCGAAGTAGAGGACCTTCTCCAGTTCCTTCGGCGCCATGTCGAGCAGGTAGCCGATCCGGCTGGGGACGCCCTTGAAGAACCAGATGTGGCTGACCGGGGCGGCCAGGTCGACGTGGCCCATGCGCTCGCGGCGGACCTTCGAGCGCGTGACCTCCACGCCGCAGCGCTCACAGACGATGCCCTTGTAGCGGACGCGCTTGTACTTGCCGCAGTAGCACTCCCAGTCCTTGGTCGGACCGAAGATGCGCTCGCAGAACAGGCCGTCCTTCTCAGGCTTGAGCGTGCGGTAGTTGATCGTCTCGGGCTTGATCACCTCGCCCGAGCTCCAGCTGCGGATCTGCTTGGAGGAGGCGAGTGAGATCTCGATTGCGTCGAAGTTGTTGATGTCGATCACGGTGTCTCCTCCGGAGTCTCGTCAGTTGCAATTGCGGCGTCGCCGACCGTCGCGCCCTGGCCGAGCAGCTCCTCGACGTCGATCGGCTCCTCGGCGGTGTCCTCCTCAGCGATGTCCTGCACGGAGGACTCGGCGTCGGTGTCGGTCACCGCGGCGGTCTCATCGCCGTCGGTCGCCGCCGCGGCGTCGGCCTCCTCCTTGCCCTCAAGTGTCTCGTCGGCGATGTCGGGGGCCGGAGCACGCACGCCGGAGAGGTCGATACCGAGCTCCTCGGCGGCGCGCAACAGGTCGTCGTCTTCGTCGCGCATCTCCGTGCGCTGGCCTTCCTCGGAGACCACGTTGACGTCGAGCGCCAGCGATTGCATCTCCTTGAGCAGCACCTTGAAGGACTCGGGGATCGATGGCTCGGCGATGTTCTCGCCCTTGACGATCGCCTCGTAAGCCTTCACGCGCCCGACGGTGTCGTCGGACTTGATCGTCAGCATCTCCTGCAGCGTGTAGGCGGCGCCGAACGCCTCCAGCGCCCAGACCTCCATCTCGCCGAAGCGCTGGCCGCCGAACTGCGCCTTACCGCCCAGCGGCTGCTGGGTGACGAGCGAGTAGGGACCGGTCGAGCGGGCGTGGATCTTGTCGTCGACGAGGTGCAGGAGCTTGAGGATGTACATGTACCCGACCGTCACCTGCTCCTCGAACGGCTCGCCTGAGCGGCCGTTGAAGAGCGTCATCTTGCCCGAGGCCTGCTCGCCCGGGCGGCGGCTCTTGTCGACGTCCATGCGAATCCGGCCCTTGTGCTCGTCCTGCCAGCGCACGAGCGCCTCATCGACGTCGGCGACGGTGGCGCCGTCGAAGACCGGCGTGGAGACGTACACACGATCGGCGGGTGGATGGGTCGTGATCCCACCGTTCTTGCCGAGATTGTCGTGGGCTTCCTTGTAGGCGTCCGAGCCGTCGTCGTACCAGCCCTGCGCGGCCGCCCAGCCGAGATGCGTCTCGAGGATCTGCCCGACGTTCATACGCGAGGGCACGCCGAGCGGGTTGAGGATCACATCGACGGGCGTGCCGTCCTCGAGGAAGGGCATGTCCTGGATGTCGACGATCTTCGAGATCACACCCTTGTTGCCGTGGCGGCCCGCGAGCTTGTCGCCCTCGGAGATCTTGCGCTTCTTGGCCACGAATACGCGCACCAGGTCGTTGACCCCAGGCGGCAGATCGTCGCCCGCGTCACGATGGAAGGTCTTCACGTCGATCACCACGCCGCCCTCGCCGTGGGGAACCTTCAGCGAGGTATCGCGCACCTCGCGCGCCTTCTCCTTGAAGATCGCCCTGATCAGCTTCTCCTCGGCCGTCAGCTCGGTCTCACCCTTGGGCGTGACCTTGCCGACGAGCAGGTCGCCCGATGCGACCTCGGCGCCGACGCGCACGATCCCGCGGTCGTCGAGGTTGCGCAGCGACTCCTCCGAGCGGTTGGGGATGTCGCGCGTGATCTCCTCCTCGCCGAGCTTGGTCGTGCGGGCGTCGATCTCGTACTCCTCGATGTGGATCGAGGTGAGCTCGTCGTCCTGGACCAGCCGCTTGGAGAGGATGATCGCGTCCTCGAAGTTGTAGCCCTCCCAGGACATGAAGGCGACCATCAGGTTCTTGCCGAGCGCCATCTCGCCCTTGTCGGTCGAGGAGCCGTCCGCGAGCACGTCGCCGGCCTTGAGCTTCTGGCCGGTCTTCACGCGCGGCTTGTGGTGGATCAGCGTGCCCTGATTGGAGCGCATGAACTTCTGTAGCTCGTACTCGTCCTTCTTGCCGTCGGTCGTCTCGATCACGATCTGGTTGGCGTCGACGAAATCGATCGTCCCGGCGTTGCGGGTCAGCAGCACGTCGCCCGTGTCGAGCGCCGCGCGGCGCTCCATGCCGGTGCCGACGAGCGGCGCGTCGGCCTTCAGCAGCGGCACCGCCTGGCGCTGCATGTTCGAGCCCATCAGCGCCCGGTTGGCGTCGTCGTGCTCGAGGAACGGGATCATCGCCGTGGCGACCGACCAGATCTGCTCGGGCGAGACGTCCACGAGATCGACGTCTTTGGGGCCGACCGTCACGTACTGACCGGCCTGGGTGCGGCAGAGGATCTCGGTGCCCTTCAGCTTGCCGGTCTTGGGATCGATCGGCGTGTTCGCCTGAGCAATCACCAGCTCCTCTTCCTGGGTGGCGTCGAGGCGCTCGACCTTGTCCGTCAGCACGCCGTCCTCGACCACGCGGTAAGGGGTGGTCACGAAGCCGTACTCGGAGACCTCGGCAAACGAGGACAGCGAGCCGATCAGGCCGATGTTCGGACCCTCTGGCGTCTCGATCGGGCACATGCGGCCGTAGTGGGTCGGGTGCACGTCGCGCACCTCGATCGGCGCGCGCTCGCGCGTCAGCCCACCGGCCCCCAGCGCGGAGAGGCGCCGGCGATGGGTGAGGCCCGCGAGCGAGTTCGTCTGGTCCATGAACTGGGAGAGCTGGGAGGAGCCGAAGAACTCCTTCAGCGCCGCCACGACGGGCCGGATGTTGATGATCGTCTGCGGTGTGATCGTGTCGGCGTCCTCGGTCGTCAGGCGCTCGCGCACTACGCGCTCCATGCGGTAAAGCCCGATCCGGAAGGCCTCCTGGATCAGCTCGCCGACCGTGCGCAGACGGCGGTTGCCGAAGTGCTCGTACTCGTCGAGGTGCTCGGCGACCGGCTCGCGCAGCATGCTCATCGCCTCGGCCGCGTAGTCCTTGATCTCGATCTCGCCGTCCTCGGGCAGGCCCAGGCGCTTGGGCAGCGAGACGAGCTCGCGCACCAGCGCGAGGATGTCGTCGTGGGTGAGCGTGCGGGTGTCGATGTCGACATCCAGACCGAGGCGCGAGTTGAGCTTGTAGCGACCGACGCGCGTCAGGTCGTAGCGCTTGGGGTCAAAGAACAGCTGGTTGAGCAGGGCCTTGGCGTTGTCGACCGACGGCGGCTCGCCCGGACGCTGCTTCTTGAACAGCTCCACGAGCGCGCCCTCTTCGGTGCGCGTGATCTCGGTGTCGGACTCGATCGTGTTGCGGATGTAGAGCGAGTTCTCGAACAGCCTGAGGATCTCCTCATCGGTCGCGTAGCCCATCGCGCGCAGCAGCACCGTCACGGGCAGCTTGCGCTTGCGGTCGATGCGGACGAAGACCTTGCCCTTCTTGTCGATCTCGAGCTCCAGCCAGGACCCGCGGGCGGGCATCAGGTTGGCGATGAAGACCTGCTTCTCGCGGTCCTTCGGCTCCATCAGGTAGGCGCCGGGAGAGCGCACGAGCTGCGTGACGACGACGCGCTCGGTGCCGTTGATGACGAACGTCCCCCGCTCGGTCATCCACGGGAAGTCGCCCATGAATACCGACTGCTCGCGGATCTCACCCGTCTCGCGGTTGATGAACGCGACGGTCACCGTCAGCGGGCGAGCGTAGGTCAGGTCCTTCTCGCGACACTGCTCGAGCGACGCGACCGGCTCATCGAAGACGAACTCGCCGAACTGCACGGCGAGGTTGCCGGTGTAGTCCTCGATCGGCGATATGTCGTCGATCGTCTCCCGCAGCCCACCCGTCTTCGGGTCGGTGAGCCACGTGAACGAGCGGCGCTGAATATCGATGAGGTTGGGAACGTCGACAGACTTAGGTAGACGCGCGAAAGTCCGGCGCGTCCGGAGAGCATCAACAGCAGCCAAGAAACGACTCCTTCGGAGGGCGTGAAACGGGCAGAGGAGGGCGCGGAAAGCGCGACCAGCAAAGATAGCACAGACCAGCGGCACCCTTAAGTGGGCAGCCGACGCTCACGGACCCCGCCCTTGACGACCGCGTATGTGGCGCGGCGCCGTGCTGCCTGGACGGCTACGACTATTGGTCGGCGGCGGGTACTTTACCGGAAAATCGGCGCTTTTGTTAGGCGCGGGTAAAGACGGGTGAGAACCTGCTCGGCGGACGCGGAGCGCGCGAGCGCGCACGCACGCGCGGTTCGAGACGAAAAGGGATGAGCGTCGCGCCGGCTGGCGCCCTGCACGCGCCGGCGCCCTGCACGTGCTGGCGCCCTGCACGCGCCGGCCGCACCCTGCAGCGGCCGACGCACGCCCCTCGCGGAGGGCCGCGCTACTTCAGCTCGACGCTGGCGCCGGCCTCCTCCAGTTCCTGCTTGAGCTTGCCGGCCTCCTCCTTCTCGATGCCCTCCTTGACGGGCTTGGGAGCCTCGTCGACGAGCGCCTTGGCCTCTTTCAGCCCGAGGCCGGTGGCAGCGCGGACGACCTTGATCACCTGGATCTTCTTATCGCCGGCGGCCGTGAGGATCACGTCGGCCGTGGTGCTCTCTTCCTCCGCGGCGGCGGCATCGCCTCCGCCTCCCGCGGGCGCAGCGGCGGGTGCGGCCATCGCCGCGGCCGATACGCCGAACTCCTCCTCGAGCGCCTTGATCCGCTCGGCGAGCTCGAGCACCGAGATGCCCTTGAGCTCCTCGATCCACTTCTCTGTACTTGTGGCTGTAGCCATGTGAGTCAGTCCTCCTTGGGATTCGCGTCGGCGGTCTTGGCCTGATCGTCAGCCGATGCGTCCGCCTGGTTGTCATCTTGCGCCGGCTCATCCTCCGGCTCAGCTTTGTCTTCGGGCGCCTGCTCGACGGCGGGCGCCTCGCCCTGCGGCTTGTCCTCCGCCGCGGCTGCCGGAGCCTCCTCGGTCGAGGGTGCCTGCGCGGCGGTCTCGTCCGCGGCTGGAGTCTCCTCCGCGGCTGGTGGCTCCTCGGGCGCGGGAGCGTCCTCGGCCGGAGCCTCCTCGGCCGGCGCCTCGGCGACCTCTGCCACCGCCGCCGGGGGCTCGCCCGCGGGGAGTTCTCCCGACTCCTTCTTCTCGCGGACCTGCTCGAGCGCCACCGCGAGCCCGCTGACGAGCGCGCCGAGCGTGCGGACGAGCCCGCTGATGGGCGAGGCGACAACGCCGACGAGCTGACCGTAGAGGACTTCGCGTGAAGGCAGGCGGGAGAGCGAGCGGATCTGGTCGGGGTCGAGCGCCGCGCCATCCATGAGACCACCCTTGAAGGGCAGGAGCTGCGTGGCGCGCCCGTAGTCGGCCACCGCTTTGGCGGCGGTCGCGATGTCACCGCGTACGAAGGTGAGCGCCGTGGGCCCTTCGAGGAGGGCCTTGAGCGTCTCGGCGCCGACCTGGTCGGCCGCTCGTTCGGTGAGCGAGTTCTTGACTACCTTGAAGGTCGCATCGGACTCGCGCAGCTTGGCGCGCAGCTCGGCCACCTGGGGCACGGAGATGCCCCGATAGTCGACGGCGAAGACCGCCTGGGACTCGTCAATGTGGGCGGCGATCTCGGCGATCGCCGTGGCCTTCTGGTCTCGGTTCATTGCTGGCTCCTGTCCCGGTCTTCTGCTGGGCGAGCTTCGATCGGTTCGAAGATCGGCCGGCCGCCGGGGGTCTCTGGTGGCCTGGGGATGACGCTAAGCGGCGGTGGCCGCGGGCGCCTCCTCAAGGATGTCACGTGTGCGGCCGGCATCGACCTTGACGCCCGGCCCCATCGTTGAAGTGATCGTGATCGAGTGCAGGTAGCGACCCTTTGCGCTCGACGGCTTGGCACGGATCAGCTCTTCGATCACGGCGGCGTAGTTCTCGAGCAGCGGGCGCTCGTCGAAGCTCGCCTTGCCGATCACGAGGTGGACGATCGCGTTGCGGTCGGTGCGGTACTCGACCTTGCCCGACTTCGACTCCCCGACGGCCTTGGCGACGTCCATCGTGACCGTGCCGACCTTCGGGTTGGGCATCTTGCCCGACGGCCCGAGCACGCGACCGAGACGGCCGACGACGGACATCAGGTCGGGCGTGGCGATCGCCACGTCGAAGTCGTCGAAGCCCTCCTCGATGCGCTTCGCGAGGTCCTCGCCGCCGACCGCGTCGGCGCCCGCCTCTTCGGCCTCGCGGACCTTGTCTCCCTGGGCGAAGACGATGATCTTGACGTCTTTGCCGAGGCCGTTGGGCAGAGCGATCGTGCCGCGCAGCTGCTCGTCGGCGTGACGCACGTTCAGGCCGGTGCGCACGTGAATCTCGACCGACTCGTCGAACTTCGCGCCGGCGAGGCTCTTGACGAGCGCGACGGCCTCCGCGGGCTCGTACTCGCGCTCGCGGTCGACCTTGGTGAGCGCTTCGGAGAAGCGGCGTCCGTGGTGGGCGGTCATGACGCTACCTCGACGCCCATGGAGCGCGCCGTTCCCGCGATGATCTTGGCCGCCTGATCGACGTCGTGGGCGTTGAGGTCCTCGAGCTTGCGCTCGGCGATCTCGCGCAGCTGTGCCTGGGTGATCGTGCCGACCTTCGTGCGGTTGGGCTCGCCCGAGCCCTTGCCGATACGGAGCGCCTGCTTGATCAACACCGCCGCGGGGGGCGTCTTGGTGACGAAGGTGAACGAGCGGTCCTCGTAGACCGTGATCACGACCGGGATGACGGTGCCCGTCTCTGACTGCGTCTGGGCGTTGAACGCCTTGCAGAACTCCATGATGTTGATCCCGTGCTGACCCAGCGCGGGACCGACCGGCGGCGCGGGGCTCGCCTGCCCGGCGTTCGCCTGCAGCTTGATTGTGGTTAGAACCTTCTTGGCCATGTCTAGATCTTTTTAACCTGGTCGAACTGAACCTCAACCGGGGTCTCCCGGCCGAAGATTGATACCAAGACCTTGAGCTTGGCGGCGTCCTCGTTGATCTCGGAGATCTCACCGGAGAAGTCTGAGAGTGGGCCGGAGACGACCTTGACGGACTCGCCGATCGTGAACTGGGCGCGCGTACGCGGGGCGGTGGCGACGTCGGTCTTATGCAGCAGACGGTCGACCTCAGCCTGCGTGAGCGGCACTGGCTCTTGCGAGGCGCCGACGAACCCGGTCACGCCGGGGGTGCCCTTGACGACGCCCCAGGAGTCCTCGTTGAGCTCCATGTTGACGAGCACGTACCCGGGCATCGTGCGCTTCTCGACGGTGATCTTCTGGTTGTCCTTCATCTCCGAGACCGACTCGGTCGGAACGACCACGTTGCGCACAGCGCGCTGCTGGCCGAGCGAGATGACCCGGTGCTCGAGGTTGTGCTTGACCTTGTTCTCGTGACCGGAGTAGGTGTTGACTACGTACCAACGAAACATTCAGGATTCCTCAGAGGATGAATTCGACGATTTCCTTGGCGACATAGTCAGCCAAGCCGAGATAGGCGCCGGCGATCGCCACGAAGCCCAAGACGACGGCGGTCGCCTGGAAGACCTGGCGGCGGTCGGGCCACTGTACTCGCTGCAGCTCGGCCCAGCTGGCGCGCAGGAAGCCGATCGCGCGGTTGCCGCGCACGGGAGCACCCGACGCCTGCTGGGGGCTGACGCCACCGCCATCGCCACCGCCGGACCCGCCACCGCCGGTCCGCCCACCGCCAGGGCCTGCGGGCTCCTGGAGTTCGTCCTCGGTGAGATCGCCCTCGGCCTCAGCCTCGGCCTCGATCTCGCCCTCGGAGAGTGTCTTGGAGTCTGCGGGTACACCATCGGCGTCTGCGGGTAGGCCCGCAGCGTCCGCGGGGACGCCATGGGCGCCGCGAACGAGCGCGGCGTCGAACTCATCGACCTCGCCCGAGGCGTGGTCGAGCGCACCCGGCACATCCGCGCGGACGGGGCTGCCGCCGGCCGGCCGGCCGGTCGGGGCGTCCGCGCGTCCGCGGCGAGCGCGACGCTGCTTTGCGCGTTTTCGATCACGGGCCACAGCAGCGCTCCCGCGCTAGCGAGTCTCCCGGTGGCTGGTGTGCTTGCGACACCAGCGGCAGTACTTGCGCAGGGCAACCCGATCCGGGTTGTTGCGCTTGCTCTTGTTGGTCTGGTAGTTGCGATGCTTGCACTCCTCGCATGCGAGGGTGATCGCGATTCGAACGTCTCCGCGGGCCATGTGAGAAATCCCTGCGTGGTTGTGGACAAACGGCCTTGGGCGAAGAAAAACCCCGCCCAGGCGCGAGGTGCAAGCAGTCTAGCGCGCTTTGATCGATAAGAACCCCACCCACTCCCGCGGGTGCGTAACCTGCGCCGCTCGGAGGTCCGGCGCGCGGCCGCGAGACGGCGGGTGCTCGTTTGAGATCGTCCGCGTGTGTGGACGGGAAAACGGGCGCGGTGACGCGGGGCCTCCGTGCCCCGCGACGGCGGGGAGCTACTCGTAGAGGGTGAGCGTGGCGAGGATCACGTACAGCGCGACGAGGGCCCAGCCCTCGAATTCGGCGGCCTCGCCGTCGCCGGTCACCTGCCAGAGCACCAGAGCGGTGAGCGCGAGGGCGCCGATATAGACGGGGGCGAGCGCGAAGGTCAGGGTGGTAGCGAGCAGGAAGGAGACGAGGACGATCAGCGGGAAGAGGAACGCGGCGATCTGGGCGACCGAGTTTTTGACAACGGAGATCGCGAGGTCAGCGTGGCCCTTGAAGGCGAGCACCAGGCCGGCTGTGTTCTCGACCGCGTTTCCGGCGATCGCAACGATCACCAGGCCGGCGAACGCCTGGGATATGTGCAGCTGGGTGATCGCCGGCTCGAGGCCGTTGACGAACCAGTCGGAGACGAAGGCCGAGGCGGTGCCGGCGATGAGCAGGAGAGCGAGGGTCAGCCTGAGCGAGAGCCGCGGGCCTCGCACGGCGGCGTCAGCCGCTTCGGGCTTGGGCGCCTCTCGGTCACCCGCCGCGGATTCGGACAACTCGGCGTGGCCCGCTTCGGGCATGGACAACTCGGCGTGGCCCGCTTCGGGGTTGGACAACTCGGCGGGGCCCGCTTCGGGCATGGGCGTCTGCGCGTCGCCCTCCCGCCCGAGCGGCTCGCCGCTCCCGGGCACCTGGTCGGAGCGCAGGTAGGGCACCACCCAGGTGAGGTAGACGACGAGCAGGCAGACGGCGCCGACGGCGGAGATCGTCTTCACATGGTGGCTGGCGGGATCGTGGGAGGCGAGCGAGAGGCCGAGCAGGACGATGATGAAGACCGTCACCTGCAGCAACGTGGCGGTGTCGTTGGGCAGACGCTTTGAGAAGCGCATGAGGCCGTCGGAGGAGCGGCGCGCGCCGACGACGACCACGAGGCCGAGCACGAGCAGGGCGTTGGCGAGGATCGAGCCGATGATCGCCGTCTGGGCTACGACGAGCTCGCCCTTCTGGAGCGCGAAGATCACGACGAACAGCTCGGGGAGGTTGCCGAGCGTCGACTGGAGCATCCCGGTGATGCCCGGTCCGAAGCGCTCACCGAGCTGCTCGGTGGCGAACGAGACCACCCAGGCCAGCCCCGCGAGCGCGAGCGTGGCGACGGCGAAGCGCGGGACCGCCGGCCAGGCTTGGTAGTTGGCCACGCCCGCGAGCGCCGCCAGCACTGCGATCAGGAGCAGGACCGAGCGCTCCAGTGGAGTCAGGGCGGTCATCGCGCCTGGCGAGCATAGTGGCCTGCTTGGAAGGACCCCTCCGCCGCGTAGGACCCCGGCCCGACGCACGGTCGCGCGGGCGAGACCGCCTTAGCGGGTCGTCCGGCGCGCCACCTGCCCACTTGATGCCTCAACGCACGCCGCCCACGGCCGGTAGGCCGTCCATAAAAGATCTACACGTTCGCGAGCGCCGAGCGCTCAGTGACTCTCAAGAACCCTGTCGATCAACCCGTACTCGAGCGCCTGCTCGGCTGAGAAGAAGCGGTCGCGCTCCATGTCGGCGCGCACCTCCTCCGTCGGTTTCTCGGTGTGCTCGGCGTAGATCTCGTCGATCCGTTCGCGCACCTTGAGAATCTCGCGGGCGTGGATCTCGATGTCCGTCGACTGGCCTTCGAAGCCCGCCGAGGGCTGGTGGATCAGGATGCGGCTGTTCGGCAGCGCCGCGCGCTTGCCTTTCGTGCCCCCCGCCAACAGCAGCGAGCCCATCGACATCGCCACCCCGACGACCATCGTCGCGATGTCCGGCTTGACGAAGTTCATCGTGTCGTAGATCGCCAGGCCCGAGTAGATCGAGCCGCCGGGCGAGTTGATGTAGATCGAGATGTCCTTCTCGGGGTCCTGAGACTCGAGGTGCAGCAGCTGCGCGACCACCAGGTTCGCCACCTGGTCGTCGATCGGCGTGCCCAAGAAGATGATTCGCTCGTTGAGCAGCCGCGAGTAGATATCGAACTCGCGCTCGCCTCGCGCGGTTCGCTCGATGACCATGGGGATCAGGGGCATGGACGCACCCTAGCGCTCACGGCCGTGCGGACGGGGGCATGCGCTCGCCACCAACCTGCGGCTGATCGGCCCGTACTGGCCACATATCCGAGTGCGGGCCACTACGGTCGTGGGCCGACGGAAACCGACGATGAATGACATATGCCCTCACCTGCCATCAGCCCCCGCCCAGTCGCACGACGCCCGCGGAGCACCCGGACGATCGCCACGGTGGCGGTGTTGGCGGCGCTTGCCTGCGCGGCGCCCGTGGCGGCGATGACCAGCCATGCCGGCTGGCCCGCGGACCAGCACCTGGTGATGGACAAGGGCCCTGCCGGACGCGCGAACGTGCTCGTCGGCCACGCCGGCGTCCATAACTACCTGCTCGGCGGCTATGGCAACGACACGATCTACGGCGGCTCCGCCGGCGATGTGATCTGGGGCGACTACCACGAGTCGGGCTGGCCCTCCTTCCAGACCGCGGTGATCCACGCCGGCAACGGCCCCAACCTGATCTACGCGAACGACACCGTCAACTATGTATGGACAGGCTCGGACCCCGCGACGGTCGTGCACGCGCACGAGAACTCGGGCGTGATCCACTGCGAAAACTCACAGATCGTCGTCTACACCAGCCACCACGCGCTGCCGCACTACAAGCTCGACGGCTGCCGTCACATCAGCTTCTACTCGGTCGGCTATTGACCTAAAGCTGTCAGGTTTGTACTTTGACTTTTAAGAGTGCGTGTAACTATGGTAATACGCACTCTTAAGGGCAATACGTCACACTCGATACCCCTCTGCGCCCACATCGACTGGCGCGGGCAACCCAGCGCGCCACCCCCTCAGAGGTTGACCGTCTGCATCCCGGCCTGCTCGTAGCGCTTCCCGGCGGCGGCCGGAACCGCGTTGGCGATCCGCTCGGACTCCTCCGCGCTCAAGCGCACGTCCGCGGCGGCCAGGTTCTCTTCCAGGTAGCTCCTGCGCTTGGTGCCCGGGATCGGGACGATCTGCTCGCCCCGGCTCAACACCCATGCCAGCGCGAGCTGCCCCGGGGTGATCCCCTTGTCCGCCGCCAGCTCCTTGACGCGCTCAGCGAGCTTCAGGTTCTCGCGCAGGTTCTCGCCCGTGAACCGCGGCCCGTAACGGCGGAAGTCGCCCTCGTCGAGCTCCTCAGGCGCGGTAAAGCGCCCCGACAGGAACCCACGTCCGAGCGGCGAGTAGGCGACGAGCGCGATTCCCAGCTCGTTCAGCGTCGGCAGGATCTCGGACTCGAGATCGCGCGTCCACAGCGAGTACTCGGTCTGAACCGCCGTGATCGGATGAACCGCGTGCGCGCGGCGGATCGTCGCGGCGCTCGCCTCGGACAGGCCAATGTGGCGAACCTTGCCCCGCTCGACGAGGTCCGCCATCGCGCCGACCGTCTCCTCGATCGGCGTACTCGGGTCGACGCGGTGCTGGTAGTACAGGTCGATGTGCTCGACTTTCAGGCGCCCCAGCGAGCCCTCGCACGCCTCGCGCACGTAGGCGGGACTGCCGTCAACCGACCGTTTGGGAGCCCCGCCCGGCGCTCCCGGCTCGAGCTTGATCCCGAACTTGGTGGCCAGAAACACCTCGTCGCGTTTGCCCGCGATCGCGGCGCCCACGAGCCGCTCGTTCGTGTGCGGCCCGTACATGTCGGACGTGTCCAAGAAGTTGCACCCCAGCTCGAGCGCGCGGTGGATCGTGGCCGTCGCCTCCTGCTCATCGGTGGTCCCGTAGAAGGCCGACATCCCCATGCAGCCGAGACCGATCGCGGAGACCTCCGGTCCGTTTGCTCCGAGGGTGCGCTTGTTCATGGTGTCTGCTCCTTGTCGGGTGGCATGCAGCGACGCGTGGGACCGATATTAGGCGGCATAATGGGCAGCTCCGTGTTCCCCCTGAATCTTCCAAACGTCCTGACGGTGTTGCGGATCATGCTCGTGCCGGTCGTCGTGGTGGCGCTGCTCGGCAATACACCCTCCGGGGACGTGCTCGCGGCGGTGGTGTTCGCGCTGGCCTCGCTGACCGACTTCGTCGACGGCCGCCTCGCGCGGGCACGCGGGTCGATCACCACGTTCGGCAAGCTGATGGACCCGCTCGCCGACAAGCTGCTGATCATCGCCGCGCTGCTTTCGCTCGTCTCGCTTGGCCGGCTCGAAGCATGGGTGGCGATGGTGATCATCACGCGCGAGCTAGCCGTCACGATGCTGCGCCTCGGCGCCACCCAGGCGGGCGTCGTGATTGCAGCCAGCATGTTCGGGAAGGTCAAGACCTGCATGCAGATCGCCGCGATCCTCGCCGTGATCGCCGTGCCCGGGCCGCCGTTGTGGGTGTCGCTGCTGCTGTACGCGACGGTTCTGGTGACAGTTCTCTCCGGCCTGGACTACTTCTTCGGGCTGCGTCGCCGCATGCGGCAGGCGCAGGTCCGCGCGTCCGGCTGAGCGGAGCCGGTGTCACGTGCCGCGGCGGCACACCCCACCGTCGAGGTGGCTCGCGCCAGGGCTGGAAGGTTGGAGAGGCCCGCCCCCGTCCGCGTTACGCGCTCGGTGCGGTTACGCGCTCGGCTCGGCGACAGAGCCGTCACCGAGCCACTGATCGAGCGTGGTCTGGCGCGCGACGAGCTGGCCCGAGTCGATCTCAGAGCGCAACTCACTGAGCAGGCCATGGCGCTCGGCGACGACGTTGTGCTGGTGGATCGTCTCCAAATTCTCCTGGCGCGCCGAGACGAAGCTCGCGCCGTCGAGCTGCGGGAAGCGAGCGACCACGCCGGCGATCATCTCGCGCACGCAGTCCTCGACGAAGCGCGGGCGGCGGTGGGCCTTTTCCACGACCTCGACCTCGTCGGCGCGCTTCATCAGCTCGTATATCTCCGAGGACATGCTCGCCTCCGCGATCTCCAGCAGCGAAGTCGCGTCGATCTCGGCGACGCACTCCTCGATACAGCCGATCTGCAGGGTGGCCAGCCCCCGCTGATTGTGGGTCGCTACCGGCACGCGCTCGATGATGCGCTCGATCTGCGCCGCTGAGAACCCGTCCGCGGCAAGCCGCTCTCGCGCACGTCCGGCGACCAGCTCCTGTGCGCAGGGGCATGCGGTCATGCCCGTGGCCGACACCCCAACCACGCGGCGCGTGCCGTGCTCGAACGCGACCGCCCGCCCGTGGAGGGTGTAGATCTCCTGGGTGGGGATACCGGAGACGGGCGCGGGCTTGTGCTCGGGATAGCGCGCGGCGATCGTAACCTCCGCGCGCACCGCCCCCTGGCGAGCGCGCACCAGCTCGGCAATGTGCCGTGCGAGCGTCTCCGCATGGAACGGCGACTCGCTGAGGACGACCTCGCCGATCGCCTCGTTGACGACCTCATCAAAGCGCGACATGTGCGCGCCCTTCTGCTCGCGGCTGAGATCGACAAAGCATGAGAGCTGCGCGAAGAACAGCTCGTCGCGGATGCGCACGACCTTCTCGACGCCCGTTATGCCCACGCGTGAGAGCCCGACCGGGACACCCGGCAAGCGCGCCTGAACGTCCCCGCCGACGCCCTGGATGGGTGAGAGAGAGGGGGTGAGCCGTGTCGCCTGCACCGCTGCTTAGCCTAGCGTGGCGATGCGCGAGCACCACCGGACACCGTCTGCGGCCGTAGCGTGGCGAGACGCATTCGCGTCAGCGATATCTCCGGCCCCTGGATTCTGGTATCACTCCGCACTTGGCGTGGTGAGTCAGCCACGGGGTCGAATCGGGAAGGAGGCTCCGAGGGCTCCGAAACCGCTCCAGAGGTGTTATAGGCACAGGGATGTCAATGTCATCAGCAAACGCATAGGAGAATCAGCGTAGGTCGGTCAGGGGAGGTCGGCGCGGAGATCGCTCCGACGGGGAAGACGGATGGATCCTGGGGGTCCGAGTTGAGCAACAGGGTTGACGTTCTGACAGTAGCCACGGATACGGCCGTGGACGAGATCGACGAGCTGCAGGGCATGCTCGCCGAAGGTCAGGAAGAGGGTCTGGAGGAGGTCCAGGCGGTGCGCGCACGCCTGGGAGAGATGAAGCGGACGAAGGTCGACCTGAGTGTCGAGCAGAGCTTGGACTCGCTGCGCCTGTACCTCAGCTCGATCGGTCGCGTGCCGCTGCTGAGCGCCGAGGAAGAGGTGTGCTTGGCCAAGCGCATCGAGCGCGGCGACGTCGCGGCCAAGCAGCATATGGTCGAGGCAAATCTGCGTCTGGTCGTGTCGATCGCGAAGGGCTACATCGGGCGCGGGCTGACGTTCTTGGACCTGATCCAGGAGGGGTCGCTCGGGCTGATCAGGGCAGTCGAGAAGTTCGACCACCGACGCGGCTACAAGTTCTCGACCTATGCCACCTGGTGGATCCGCCAGGCGGTGACCCGCGCGATCGCGGACAAGGGACGCACGATCAGAATCCCAGTGCACATGGTGGAGCGGCTGAACAAGGTGATCCACGCCGAGCGCCAGCTGATTCAGGAGTTGGGCCGCGAGCCGAGCACCGAGGAGATCGCCGCGGAGCTGGACTGCTCCACAAGCGAGGTGCGCGAGGTCATGCGCATGGCCCAGCAGCCGATCTCGCTGGAGAAACCGGTGGGCGAGGAGGACGACTCGGCGCTGGCCGACTTCATCGAGGACGTGGCCGCCGAATCGCCGTTTGAGATCGCCTCGGAGGCACTGCGCCGGGAGAACGTGACCCGCGTGCTCGCCTGCTTGCCATCGCGCGAGCGCGAGGTGATCGAGATGCGCTACGGCATTACCGGCGGGCGCTCGCGCACGCTGGAGGAAGTCGGGCGCGCGTTCAACATCACCCGCGAGCGCGTCCGCCAGATCGAGAACCGAACGCTGAAGAAGCTGCAGACGCTGCCCGAAGCTCAACAGCTGCGCGAGGCCAGCTGAGCAAAACTCCATTCCCGTCCGCACTCGGAGACGGTTGCGAGATCCTCTTGGGCGGACGAAGCTCACAGACTTCGGGGTGGGCCGGCGACGTCCGCTGCCATCAGGCGAAGCTGGGTCGCTATCCTCCTCGATCCTGGCGGGGTTCCCGAGCGGTCAAAGGGGACGCGCTGTAAACGCGTTGGCTCTGCCTTCGCAGGTTCGAATCCTGCCCCCGCCATTGTGCCCCCGCCATTGCAGGTTCGAGTCGCCCCTCGCCATGCCCCTGCAAAATTGCCGATCCCGATCCCATCCGCCCTTGGTCAGGGCCAAACAGGCGAGTAGGCGGGCGTAGCAGAGGGCACCGAACGGCCATCCCACCGGACGAAGCCGAAGTGGTAGTCGCAGGACAGGTCCAATTCAGCTGCGGCTCGTAATGGTCGATATATGGTGCGGTATGCGCTATAGTGCACCATATATGGAGCATAAAATACAACGCAAAGCAATTCCGGTGCCGGTTCGCCGCGCCCAACGGAGCTTGGCAGAAAGCGTCGCGACGTGGCGAAAGTTGCGCGGCCTCACCCAGGCTCAGCTGGCCGGGCGCGCCGACGTCTCGCGAGGAGTGGTTCGGCGCATCGAGGCAGCCGATGGCGGCGTGAGCGTCGAGAACCTGCTCCGAGTCTTGAGGTCGCTTGGCATTCAGGACCTTATGACCGAAGCGTTGGACCCGCTCGCCAGCGATGTCGGTCGGCTGCGCTCAGAGGAGGAGCTTCCGCGTCGCGTGCGACCGAGGAGGCTGACGGGCGATGGTTGAGCAGCCAATCGAGGTGGACGTGCAGATCGCCGGCCGAGATGTTCCCGCCGGACGTCTTTGGACGCATCGTCACGGGCAGAGCGAATCGGCCACCTTCAGCTACCGAGAGGACTATCTGCAACGAGCGGATGCCTACGACCTTGACCCCGGGCTACCGCTCCAAGCCGGCCAGCATCAAACGCCGGTCAAACAGCCCCTGTTCGGAGCGATGTCCGACTGTGCCCCGGATGGGTGGGGACGGCGTCTCGTTAGACGCGCGGAGGCACAGCGGGCTCGCGAAGCAGAGACCCAGCCGCGTGGACTCACGGAGGTCGACTTCCTGCTCGGCGCCCGGGACGACCTGCGCCAGGGCGCGCTGCGATTCCGCGGCCACGACAGCGAGCGGTATCTAGCGGTCGACAGCGAGGGGGTGCCGCACCTGATCGGGCTTCCACGTCTCCTCAACGCAGCCGAAGAACTCGAACGTGACGAACCGACCAGCGAGGATCTGCGCCTCCTGCTTCACGGCGGCAGCTCGCTCGGCGGTGCGCGGCCGAAGGCACACGTGCTCGACACCAAGAGCCGTCTCGCGATCGCCAAGTTTCCGTCCCCCAAAGCCGATGAGTGGGACGTGATCCGTTGGGAGGCTGTAGCGCTCACGCTCGCAGGACATGCCGGAATCACCGTCCCGGAGCGCGAGTTGCACGTCATCGAGAACCGGCCGGTGCTGGTGCTGCGCCGGTTCGACCGCGACACCAACGGGCGCATCGGCTATCTGAGCGCGATGACAATGCTTCAAGCCAGAGACGGCGAGGACGCGAGCTATCTGGAAATCGCTGAGGTAATCGAAGAGCGCTCCCCCGACGCCGGAGCGGACCTAGGTGAGCTGTGGCGACGGATTGTCTTCACGGTCTTGATCTCCAACACCGACGACCACCTACGCAACCACGGGTTCCTGCGCCAGAGCACCGCAGGCTGGTCGCTTTCACCGGCGTTCGACTTGAACCCCAACCCCGAAGGCAGAGCGAAGCAGCTGGCGACTGCGATCGACGACAACAACACGAAGGCGAGCCTCGCGACCGCTCTTGAAGTTGCCGGTCTATTCAGAATCTCAGAGACGCAAGCTCGCGCCATCGTCGCAGAGGTATTGGCGGCGACTGAGCACTGGCGGGAAGTCGCGCGGGCGACGGGCCTCGGCGCTCAACAGCTCGAGCGGCTCGAGCCAGCATTCGAGCATGAGCAGAGCGCCGCTGCTCGCGAACTCGTAGCCGCGCCAAGCTGATCGCCTAGCACCGCCCGGTGCGGAGTTCGATGGAGATCTGCTGGTGATCTAGGCGCGCTTTGGCAGGGAACAGGCGTTTCTGCGGGGCTTGCTCAGGGAGACCGCAACTGCTGCGCGAGGATCTCGGCGTCGGGGGTGCTGACGAGCACGTGCTGGAGCGCGCCGTGGTTGCGCACCGCGAACGACAGCGCCGGCACGCCGCGGCGCACGGCAAAGGCCTGGTCGAGACGGATCGTGCGCGCGACGTAGTAGAGCCAGGGCAAGCGCAGGCCGGCCTTGATGCCGGCGCTCATCACCTCGCGGAGGGGCTCGGAGACAACCTTGGCATCGCTCACGTCGGCGCGCGGCACCGTGATGTTGCCGAGCAGGCCGAGCGCCTTCTCCCAGCGCGTGAGGAGCACTTCGACGGAGTCCTCGGTGAGACGCACGCGCATCACAGGCAGGGTATTCGACTGGCATTCCCGACCCGCGAGTGGGATCATCGAGCCAACCAGCCAGCTAGAAGGGAGATCCGGTCATGGAGTCATCTGCCGCCCCCACTCGCGTGCTCGTGGTTGCCCACAAGACGGCCGCAACCAAACCCCTGCTCGACGCCGTGCGAGAGCGCGCCAGGCGCGGACCCTGCGTGTTCACGTTGCTCGTCCCCAACGCCGCCCACGGCCTGCACAAGGTCGTCGACCCCGAGGATCAGGCGGCAGAGGAGGCCAGCGCGGTGATCGCCCAGGCGGTGCCACTGCTGGAGCAGGCCGCCGGAACGCACGTGGAGGGGATCGTCGGCGCCCCCGACCCGGTGGTGGCGGTGCATGACGCCATCAACCTGCGCGGCTTCGACGAGGTGATCGTCTCGACCCTGCCCACAACGCTCTCGCGCTGGCTGAAGCTCGACCTCCCAAGCAAGATCTCCGGCGCGGGCCTGCCCGTCACGACCGTGACCCCCAACGAGGACGCGGCGAGCGCGACATCTGGCTGAGTCATACCGCCGTGCAAGCCCGAACGGCAAGCAACTGAGCAGACAATTGTCTGGAGGTATGTTGTCTGTAGACCCTTCGTCTACATGGCACAATAGTTAGGGTCATGGAATCTGCGCGCAAGCGGTTCGCTCTCAACCTTCGCAACCACCGAGAAAGGATTGGCCTCTCGCAAGAGGCGCTCGCGGAGATCTGTGGCCTGCACCGCACCGAGATTAGCCTGCTGGAGCGCCGCAAGCGCTCGCCACGGCTTGAGACGATCGTGATCCTGGCCCAGGGGCTGGAGCTGGCTTCGCCGGGAGAACTACTCGAGGGAATCCGCTGAAACGCAAGCGACATTGCGGTAAGAAAGCGTGCGTCGGAGGAGAGCCGACGTCGGGAATCGAACCCGAGACCTCTGCCTTACCATGGCAGCGCTCTACCAGCTGAGCTACGTCGGCCTGACGGGTCAATGCTACCGGCGCGGGACCGGAGGAGGAGGCTGGCTCAGCACCCCGGGGATGACCTGGGCGTTCGTCTGTGCCCGGCGCGTTTCGTCCACCATGGGAGCCGGTCGGCCGGAGCTGTAGCGTCCGGAGCATCCTCTCGAATATACGGTCGTGCCCGATCGTGACGAGTTCATCAAACGACTGGCGGCGGCGCTGACCGTCTCGGACGCTCGCCGGTCCGGTGATCCTGAGACCCGGGTGCGTCTCGACCACTACCTGCCGTCCGTCAGTGGCCCTGGGAGCGCTGTGCGCTGGCGTCTGTATACCGCGCGGCACAGGCTGATCGGTGTCCCAAGCCCTGAGCCCTCTCGGTCGGCGTGGCACCATGCCGACGCGGCGAAGGGGCGCCGGCTGATCGCGGTTGACGTGCGCAACTCGAACCGCGTGGCGGCCTTCCTGTCCTGGCACTTCGAGGACCCCAACATCAAGCCGCCGCGAGCGAAGGCCGGGCGTCGCCGCCCGCATCTGATCACGTCCGTGTGTGTCCGCGAGGATGTCGAGGGCCGACTCCACGGTGAGTACATGACGGCCGCTTTGCTGCTGACGCTCGTCGTATCGGCGATCAACCAGCGGAGACGCTCGCATCTCGCGCGCTGCACGAGCAACCCCTTCGGCCAGTTGGTCGTCCTCTGCGCTCCACGCTACGGTTGCCAACATGGAAGCCTCCTCCCGCATCGGTCGTGTGACGCGACGCCAGCTTGCGGTGTGGGCGGCGGCGATGGCGCTGCTCGGGTGGGCCCTGATGACCATCGGCGCGTTCGTGCGTGCTTCGGAATCCGGGCTCGGCTGTCCCGATTGGCCCGCGTGCCACGGCCAGCTCGTCGCAGGTGACCACCACGCCATGATCGAGGAGCTCCATCGCTGGGTCGCGACGGTGCTCGTCGTCGGTGTGGTCGGCTTGGCGGCGATGGTGTTCCGCGGCTACCGCCACGAGCGCCGGCTGACTCGCCCAGTGGTCTGGATGCTCGCGCTGCTCGCGCTGCAGGTCGTGCTGGGCGGCATGACGGTGCTGCTCCGCAACGTCGCCTGGACGGTCGTCGCCCACTACGGCGGGGCGGCGCTGCTGGTGGGGTCGATCACGCTCGTCGCCGTACGGCTCGCCTTCCCGGCCGTTGAGCCGGCGCCGCACGACTCGTTCTCACGACTGGTCGGATGGTTCGTCGCGCTCAGCTTCGGCCTGCTGCTGGCGGGCTCGACCCTGGCCAACGCGGGCTCCGACAGCGCATGCGGTCATGGGTACCCGCTATGCAACGGATCCCTGTTCCCGTCCTTGAACCACCTGGTCGTCATCGCCCTCGTCCACCGTGTCTGGGCGGGGGCGCTGCTCGTGCTCGCCGTGTGGGTGCTGTTGCGCAGCCGCCGCGATCGCGCGGGCGCGGCGCCGATCAGGTGGGCGGCGGCGGTGGTGCTCATCCTCTATTGCGTCCTGGCAGGTCTCGGCTTCGTCATCGTTGGGGTGAGCGACAGCAACGCCACCGAGGTGCTGCACTCATCGGTCGCGTCGCTCACGTGGGTGGCGCTCGCGACGCTGCTGTGGCTCACCAGGACGCTGGCCACACCACAGCGCACGAATCCAAGCCAGCGTGGGATACCTGCGGTGCCGTAGGCTTCGGCACGTGGTGCTTCGCGTCTCGGGGGCCGTGCCGGCCCACCCAGCCGAGTACCAGCAGCTGCATAACTTGGCGGGACGGCCCTTGGCGGGCAAGCTCTAACTGGCGGTGATGTAGCCGCTCATGTAGCCCGGGTGCTGCATCGCCCATTCGTCACACCTCTGCGCCCACCGGCTTGGCGGCCGGGGCCTGCTGTACACGGCCGGAGCGATTGTCTACGCGAGCGAACGACCGAACCCCGCGCCGCGTCTGTTCGGCTACCACGAGGTGTTCCACGCACTTGCGATCGCCGCTGCCGCGCTGCACTATGCGGTGATCGCGTTCGCGGTGCTGCAGCGAAGCTGATCGCCGAGACGCCTCGATTGCCCTCTGCGGGCGCCCTCCGCGACGGCCGCCCACGGGATTCCGGCGATCAGCAGCCCGCCGGGTCCGATGTAGGTGCCGATCACCGGGCCGACCTCCGAGACGAAGAGCGGCTCGCAGCCGTAGATCTCTCGCCCGCGCTCGACCAGGCGCTCGGCCTGATCGGGCGCCCTGATGTGCTGGACGGCCCAGCCGTCGGCGCCGTCGCGCCGCATCTCGCGCATGTACTCCACGAGGTGTTCAAATGCGCGGCCGGCGGTGCGCACCCGTGCGACCGGGGTGATCTCGCGCTCGAATGAGAGGATCGGCTTGATTTTCATGGTGATGCCGAGCCATGCCTGCGCCCTGCCGATGCGCCCGCCACGTTGCAGGTATTCGAGGGTGTCGATGCAGAACCGGATCTTCAGCACCTGACGCGCCTCGTGCACGCGCGCCGCCACCTCCTTCAACTCGACGCCCGAGCGGGCGGACGCCGCCGCCGCAAGCAGCAGGCAGCCCAGCCCGCCGGCGCCGGTTTCACCGTCGATCACCTCTATGCGGTCTCCCAGACCGCGCTCGGCCAGCACGCCGCGTGCCTGCCGCGCCGCCTCGTAGGTGCCCGAGAGGCCACTGGCGAGATGTATGGAGACGATGTCCCTCCCCGCCTCGATGAGCGGCTCCCACACCGCGAGAAAATCGCCGATCGAGGGCTGGGAGGTGGTGGGCATCTCCGGGTCGGTGCGCAGACGCTCGTAGAACCGCTCGAAGCCGTCCATCTCCAACTCGCGCTCCAGCTCGTCTTTCCAGCCCACGTACAGGCTGACCTGGTGGATTTCCTGCATGTCCGCGAGGGCTCTGGGGAGATAGTGGGTTGTGTCCGTGACCACGGCGACCGGTTGGGTCATCGCGCGCGGGCCCTAAGGCGACGGTCGGCCGCAGCACGGTCGCACTCGGTGGGCGAGTGGATCGCCGACAGCGAGGCTCGCTCGTCGATGCTCACGCTGCAAGCCTGGCGCAACGAAGCCGTGCTGTCACTGAGGCAGGCCACCGGAAGTCGGCAGCCATCCCCCCGGCGAGGTGGGGAGGACCGGAGCCGGCACCCAGCCGCGCGAGGCCGACGGGAGGCGGGCCGGCGACGCCCAGCCATCCGATCGCCGCAGGCAGCTCGCCGAAGACTGCCACGGAGATCCCGCCGCCGACCACCGCGATGTGAGGCAGGTCGCTCATTTCGCAACCATGGCCAAGCGATCGATCACGACGTCGCAAAGCGCCCCCAGGAACACCGGGTCGGCGTTTGGAGAGGAGGTCCGCTGCCAGGGCAGCCCCGCGTTCGCCGCGAGGGCCCGACACTCCACATCCAGGTCATAGAGGATCTCCAGGTGGTCTGAGACGAAGCCCGCGGGACACACGATCATGCCCTTGCTGCCGGCGGCCGCGAGTTCGCGCGTGACTTCGAGGATGTCTGGCCCGAGCCACGGCTCCGATGTACGCCCCGCGCTCTGCCAGGCGATCGAGAAATGGGCGAGATCGATCGTCGAGGCGACCGCCTCGGCGGTCTCACCCAGCTGATGGGGATACGGGTCATCCGACCTCAAAACGTGAGCCGGGAGACTGTGCGCCGTGAAGACGACATCCACCTCGTCGCGAATCTCGACCGGAAAGTGACTGAGCGATTCGCTTACGCGCTCGGCGAGCAGGTCGATGTAGGACGACGCGAGGTGCCAGTCCTCGACGAACGAGAGATCGAGCGCTTCGCCCGCGGCTTCGCGCGCGCGTGCGAGGTACTCGCCGACGCTGAGCGGCGAGTAGTGCGGTGCGAGCACGATCCCAACCGCACGCTGCACGTGGGCGTCGATCAGCCTCTGCACACCGTCCTCGATGAACGGAGGTGCGTGCTTCATGCCCAGCTCAACCTGGAAATGGCCGCCCCGCTTGACTTCAAGCTGCGTCTCCAGTCCCGTTGCCTGCGCGCGGGAGATCTCGAGCAACGGTGAGCTGCCGCCGATCGCCTCGTAGCGACCGATCAACTCCTGCAGCTGCGCCGGCTCGGGCGGGCGGCCTCGCCGGATGTGCGTGTAGTAGGTCTCGACGTCCGCGAGCGTTGCGGGGGTCCCGTACGCCATCAGCAGGACGCCGATCCGCTCAGACACCGAGGGCATCCCATTCAACATCCGCGGTCGCCTGCCGTGAGGCGCCGTGCTCGCGCACGTGCTCGACGATGCGCCGCAGCGCGTCGGGAGAGGTCTCAGGCAGCACCCCGTGGCCGAGGTTGAAGATGTGCCCTGTGTTACCACCGCGATCGAGCACTGCCGTAACCCGCTCGGCGAGGACCTCCCACGGCGCCAGGCAGAGCGCCGGGTCGAGGTTACCCTGAAGCGCGATCTCCGCGCCCAGTCGCGCCCGCGCCCGCTCCAGGGGTACACGCCAATCGACGCCGACGACGTCCGCGCCGGCCGCTGCCAGGAGCGGCAGCAGCTCGCCGGTTCCCACACCGAAGTGGATGCGTGGCACGCCGAGATCGGCGATGCCACTGAAGATACGGCGGGCCGAAGGCAGGACGAAGTCCCGATAGCTGTCGGGGTTGAGCACTCCCACCCAGCTATCGAAGATCTGAACGGCCTGTGCGCCAGCCGTAATCTGCGAGCGCAGCGACGCGATCGCGATGTCGGCAAGCGCATCGAGCAGGCGCCGCCAGAGCAGCGGCTCTCCGTACATCATCTGCCGCGTCCGCGCGTGCGTCTTGGATGGTCCGCCCTCGATCAGGTAGCTGGCGAGCGTGAATGGCCCGCCGGCGAAGCCGATCAGCGGCCGGTCGAGCTCCGCCACGGCGATGCGTACCGTCTCGGCCACGTACGGTGCGTCCCGGTCGGGATCGAATGGTCGCAGGCGACGCAGATCGGCCGCGCTGCGAATCGGTTCGGCGATCACCGGTCCGACGCCCGCAACGATCGCGAGGTCGATCCCAGCCGCCGCCAGAGGCAGGGTAATGTCGGAAAAGAGGATCGCCGCGTCAACGTCCAAGCGCCGCACCGGCTGCAGCGTCACCTCGGCTGCAAGCTCCGGCGTGCGGCATATCTCAAACAGGTCCGCGCGCTTACGCACGTCGCGATACTCCGGGAGCGAGCGACCTGCCTGTCGCATGAACCAGACCGGAACGCGCTCGACATGCTCGCCGCGGCAAGCGCGTAGCAGCAGCGGCTCATCCCCGGCGTCACACCCATGTGTGCTCAGCCCGGCAGGCGACTCGATGGACACGACAGACAGGCTACGCACAGCTCGGCAGCTGCCGTCCGAAGTTATCCCCACCTTCCACGGTGGTTCCTACGGGCACGCCTCCGCAGGAACCACGGATGAGCAAACCTCCAGGCGCGAGCAAAGTGTCCCACGGGGACCTGGCTCACAGGCGGCGACGGCGGCGGAGAGCCAACGCCAGCTTCAGGACGCACGACAGCGAGCCGTGCTCCGAATAAAGCTGCACGACGCCCGCAGCCACCTTGCCGAACGAGGGCATCAGCTGCGGGAGCTGATCACCAGCCAAGAGGCCGAGCGCCATCACGTCGCGGATGAGCTGCACGAGCAGGCGGCCCAGACACTGGCCGGCGTTCTCCTCGGCCTGCGCGCACTCGAGCGGGAACTTGATTCCGACCTGGCTGCACCGAAGCTGGACACGGTCGAACGTCGACAACACTCTGCGCACGCTGCGCTCACTCGCCGTCAGCCTCCGACCCCCAGTACTCCAGCCCGGTCTCCAGGCAGCGCTGGAGGCGCTGGCTACCGAAGCGCGCGATCGTGGCTTCACCGAGATGACCGTCGCCCTCGAAGGCATCGAGGACCTCAGCGCGGAAGCCCAGACGATCGTTTATCGAGTGGTCGAGGAAGCGCTCGATGCGGTCGGAGGGGCGGGCACAGTCGTTGTCCGTGGCGAGCCGGCCGAACGCGAGCTGGTGATCGTCCTTGACGGCGGCGCGCGTCCGATCGCCCGCGAGCGGCTGGCGGTCCTGAGCGCGCGCTTGGGGCTGGTCCGTGGAACATTGTCGGCCACGGCGAACGGGCTGCATGCCGTCATCCGGCTGTGAACCTCCCCAACACTTCCAGCCGTCCACGATGAGCAACACGGTTGTAAACGCGGCCAGAGGCGTCTGCCGTGCGGAGAATCACTGACCGACAACGGGGTCTTCTACTAATGCGCCGGCGCAGCGCAAGCGCGAGCCTGCCTGTCGAGCATCGTCACCCGATCAGGGAGCCTATATGTCCGTGGTGGATGAGACCAGTGGCGCGAGCGTCGTTCCCGCAGGCAAGTGGGCAGTCGACGCTGGGCGCTCGAGTGTCGCGTTCGCGGTGAAGCACATGATGCTCGCGACGGTGAAGGGTCACTTCCGCGAGTTCGATGGGATGTTGGAGATAGGGTCAGGCGCCCCGCGGGCGACGGGAACGGTCAAGGCCGCCTCGATCGACACGAACGAGGCCGTGCGCGACGAGTACCTACGGAGCTCGCCCGACTTCTTCGACGTCGAGCGCTATCCGGAGATCACTTTCAACTCGACCCGGATCGACTACCTCGATCGCGGGCGGCTCCGTATCGTGGGCGACCTCACAATGCGCGGCGTCACCCGCAAGATTGAGCTCGACGCGCAGCTGGGCGACACGAGACACGAAGCAGACGACGATGAGCGGATCGAGCTCGAGCTGCACGGAGAGCTCAACCGCAGAGACTTCGGCCTCATCTGGAATCAAGCGCTCGAGACAGGCGGAGCACTCCTCGGCAACAAGGTGAAGATCGCGCTTGAGATCTGCGCGGCCAGGAGGTGACCGCGCAGGCGATCGACGGCCCCCCAGGTCGATCGTGTTCGCCCAGGCGGTGCTCCGATGAACCCCACCATTGTCCCGCCCCTGCCCGCGATTGAGCAGGCGCTCGCGCTGTTCGAGCGGGCTCGCCAGCCGGAGGTGATGCACGTCGAGAACGGCTATCTCGATCTCCTCGGCGATGAGGATCCCACCGGAGCTCATCCCGGTCAGCGGCTGATGCTCAGCAGCTTGCTGCCGCTGATCTACGAGCGCTGGTGGCGTCCGCTGGGCGGACGTCTGTTGATGGGAGCGATGGGTCCCGGGGTGCGCGATGAGCACCGCATCGCCCTGGACATGCTGGCCCTCTCCCCCGGCGACCGCGTGCTGGATGTGGCTTGCGGGCCAGGCAACTTCACGCGCGGCTTCGCGAGTGCCACAGGCAACGGTCTCGTCGTGGGCATCGATGCCTCAGAGACCATGCTCGACCTCGCTGTCCGCAATACGGGGAACGCCAATGCGGCCTATGTGCGCGCCGATGCTTGCGCGCTGCCCTTCCGCGACGGCTCCTTCGACGCCATCTGCTGCTTCGCTGCGCTGTACCTGATCGAGAGGCCGATGCAAGCGCTCGACGAGATCGCCCGCGTCCTCGCTCCGGGCGGTCGAGTGGCGCTGCTGTCCAGCTGCAACCGCGGCCCACTGCCCGCCGGGACAACCAATGCGGTCGTACGCAGCTTGAGCGGTGTACGAATCTTCGCTCGCGACGAGCTGACCGGGGCACTGCGCGATCGCGGCCTGACGAGCATCGAGCAGCGCGTGACTGGTCTCGCACAGTTCGTGTCCGCCCGCAAGCACGCACGCTAAGCGCGTTCAGGGATCTGCGACTGTCGGTTGGGGGCGCCGACGGCAGCCAATACGCGCTCCGCGGCGCTCTTTCCCTGTGTGATGCACTGCGGCACGCCGATGCCGCGATAGGCCGAGCCGGCAAGCGCGACGCCGGGGAGGCCGGGGAGCGCATCCTCGATACGGGCGACGCGATCGATGTGCCCCGGCTCGTACCGCGGCAGCGCGCGCTCCCAGCGCGTTACACGCGAGGCGACCGGTGGCCCGCGCAAGCCGATCGCCTCGCGCAGCTCCCCCGCCACGCGCGCCACGAGCGTGTGGTCCTCGAGCGCCAGCACGCTCGCGGCGTCCGTTCGACCGACCGCGCAGCGCACCAGCACCTCGCCGGTCTCAGCGAAGTGTGGCCACTTGACCGACGACAACGTGCATGCGTCCAGCAGTCGCCCCTCTGTCTGTGGAACGAGAAAGCCGCTGCCGCGCAGCGGCAGCGCGGCCGCATCGGCGGGATACACCAGCGTGATAACCCCGATCGAGGCATAGTCGATGCCGTGCAGCTCGCTCGCGGCGCCTGGGCTGAGCTCGCGCAGAATACGAGATGCTTCATAGGCGGGTGCAGCGACGATCACCCCATCGGCGAGCAGCGGCTCGCTGCCGGGAACCTCGACCCGGTAGCGGCCGTTCTCGGCGTGCGTGACCAGCGTTACGGATGAGCCGCAGCGGATCTCGGCGTCCCGCAGCTCGTCGCGTAGTCTCGTGACGATTCGCTCAAGGCCGCCGGGTAGGGTCACGAATACGGGCCCAGCTTGCGTAACCGGCTTGGCGGCCCGCAGGCCGCGGATCAAGCTGCGGTGCTCGCGGGCGAGCGCATCGAGCTGGGGTGCGGTCGCACGCACGCTCAGGTGGTCACAGTCGCTGGCGTAGATCGTTCCCAGCAGCGGGTCGACGAGCCGCTCGAGCGCCTGGTGTCCGAGGCGGCCGCGAACAAGCTCGCCTACCGCGCGATCGCCGTTCGCCGGCGTGGCCGGCAGGACGAGGTCAAGCGCCGCGCGGGCGATTCCCGCGGGCGACAGGATGCCCGAGCGCAGCACTGGCCGGATGCCATCCGGTAGCCCGCTCAGGATGCCGCCCGGAAGCTCGCGCAGGCGCCCACGCGTCCAGACGCTGATCGTCGTCTGCACCGGGGCGAGGAGCTCGTCCTCCAGGCCAAGCTCGCGGCATAGCTCGACCGCGGAAGGGACACGCGCCAGTAGCCCCTCGGCACCAACGTCGGTGGTCTGACCGGCGATCGACACGCTGCGGATCTTGCCGCCCAAACGCTTATCCGCCTCGAGCACGGTGACCCTTGGTCGCTCAGGGCCCTCGCCGCGCAATAGGGAGCGCGCCGCCACCAGCCCGGTGATCCCGCCGCCGATGACGACGATGTGAGGCTCGCTGCTCAACCCACCACCACGTAAGCGCGTAACAGCAACGACTCGCAGTCAGACGCAGGCAACTGCGCCCCCAGCCCAGTGGCAGCCCTGATTGGCACCAGCCACAAGCTAAACGCCCGATCCGAGGGTGCTATCCGCTGTTTATACCTGACCTTGGTCGGTAGTCGATACGTCAATAAGACCGTTGTAAGGGCGGATGGATGTTGCCGACGCCGCGCCTACGCTTCCCTGTCGCATGGTCCGACCAGCGACCTCCGACTCACCCCTCCGTCCCGATGCTCGCGCGGCCCGCGCCGAGCGCGACGAGCGGTTCAGAGGGCTGGACTTCGATGCGGCTCCCTTCACGATCGCGTGGGAGGTCACGCGATCATGCGCGTACGCCTGCCTGCATTGCCGCGCCGACGCCCAGCCACGCCGCGATCCGGGCGAGCTCTCGACAGAGGAGGGACGCCGGCTGATCGACCAACTCGCCGGCTTTGACACCCGGCCAATCCTCGTGCTGACCGGCGGCGATCCGCTCATGCGGCGCGACCTCTTCGATCTCGCAAAGCACGCCGACCGCCGCGGGCTGCGCGTCGCGCTCACCCCAACGGCGACCGCGCTCGCGACCCCGGGCCGCATGCGCGCGGCACACCAAGCGGGCATCCGCCGCATCGCCTTCAGCGTCGACGCCGCCGACGCGGAGGTACACGACCGCTTCCGCGGCTTCGCGGGCTCCTTCGCGCGAACGATCGACGGGATGGCGCGGGCCCACGAGGAGGGGCTTACGCTCCAAGTCAACACGACCGTCTGCGGCCTGAACGTCGACACGATCACCGACCTCGTCCCGTTCCTCGCCGAGTGGGGAGTCGTGCAGTGGTCGGTCTTCTTCCTCGTCCCGACCGGCCGTGGCGCGACGCTGCCGATGCTCTCGCCTGAGGAGCACGAGCGCGTGCTGAGCTGGCTCCACGAGCTCTCGCTCAAGGCGCCGTTCGACATCAAGGCGACCGCAGCGCCGCAGTACCGCCGGATCGTCCTGCAACGCCAGGCGGGCGCGCCCGCGGGCGCGGGCTTCGCATTCGCCGATGGGCTCGACCGCCCAGCGAAGGGCGCCAACGACGGGCGCGGCTTCATGTTCATCTCACACACCGGCGAGGTCATGCCCTCCGGGTTCCTGCCCCTGTCCGCCGGCAACGTGCGCCACCGCGACCCGGTGGACATCTACCGGAACGCGCCACTGTTTCGCGAACTCCGCGACCCCACCGCGCTAAAGGGCAAGTGCGGCGCCTGCGAGTTCCGCGAGATCTGCGGCGGAAGCCGCGCCCGCGCCTACGGCGTGACCGGCGACCACCTCGCCGCCGACCCGAGCTGCCCATACCTGCCGGCGAGCACGCGTAACTGATCGAGTGCGGACGAGAGATCTAGGACTCCGAGCCACTCTTCGTCTCGGAGGTCGGACCGGTGATCGACACCTACATCGGTCCCGACGGCCTCCTCGTCGCCGTGATCCCGCGCGCCTGTCGCGTAGGACAGCACACGCCGATCCAGATCCGTCAAGCTCCGCCGCATGGATGACGTAGCGCTCTTCTTCCACTTGCTCGGCGCGCTGCTGTTCGTCGCCGGCATTATCCTCGCCGGTGCAGCCTTCGAGGTCGCGCGCCGGCGCGAGCGGCCGGCCGAGATCACGCTCTTGCTGGGGCTGACGCGGATCGGGGTCGTGCTGGTGGCCGTTGGCGGCCTGTTGCTGGCGGTGTTTGGCCTGTGGCTCGTCCATCTCGGCGGCTTCGGCTACAGCTCGGGCTGGGTGGACGCGGCGATCGCGCTCTACCTCGTCGCGCTAGCGCTCGGCGGCCTCGGCGGCCAGCGGCCGAAGCAGGCACGGAGGCTAGCGACTCAGCTCGCGGCCGAGCAGATGCCCGTGAGTGCCGAGCTGCGCACGCTGCTCGACGACCCTCTCTCGCGCACTTCGAACTATGGCTCGCTCGTGATCGTGCTGGTGATCCTCGTGCTGATGGTGTTCAAGTGAGAGGCAGGCGCGGATCGTCGAGCAGACACGAACCCGCCGGCCATTCCAATCAGCAGCTTCAGCAGAAGACGAAGACGAGGTAGATGAAGGAAAGGACATTGCGCGATGCTCCCCAGCTCGCGCGGGCCGGCGCTCAGATCAGATCAGGGTTTGGGACCCTTCACGCCGGTCGGGCCCGGTTGACGTACCGTCAGATCAACACGGCATCAGCACCAAAAGCGGGGTGCCATGACCACTGCCCTCGAATGCCTTGACCGCGCCGCCGTTGCTCGTAGCTGCGCGCTGTTCACCGCCGCCGGGTTCATGGGCATCGCCGTCGTGCACCTGGTCGACGGTCCCGGCTCGCTTTCCTACGAGCTTTACATCTGTGTCCTCGAGCTGACCCTAGCCGCAGCGTCCGTGCCCCTCGCGATAGCGCTGGTGACACGGCCGGTCCGCGATCTGTGGATCGCCGCGAGTGCGCTCGCCTGGTTGGCGCTGGGCTTCTACCTCGCCAACCGCAGTATCGGGCCCTCCGACTATCTGGATCACGGGGACGAGCAGCTCCCGGCACCTAGCGAGCCAATGTAAGTCGAGCTCAAATACCTCGGAGGCCACCGAGCGCTGAGGGCGATGCGGCTGGCAGGACCCGGCCGGAGGCCAGTCTCCCTGCCCTGCTGTCAGATCAGCGCGGGCGCCGCGGCCGGGGACGCAGCCATGGCCGCTGACGGGCGCCGAGAGCTTTGCGGTCCCGCTTGCGTCGGCGCTCCTCATCCCGCGCGAGTTCTCGTTCTTCGCCGAGTCCGACTTCGAGGAAGACAAGTAGCAAGCCCCCGGCCAGTCCAGCCGACATCAGGACGATTGTGAGGACTTCGCCCGCCACTCCCCCGACCAGGGCGGCGCACGCACCGCCTGCGATGACCAGCGCGGCGGCCGACCCAAATACCAGGATGCGCAAGCGGGGGACCACAGCTCAACGGTACAAGCAGATCCAGCAATCGTTCGGCCGACTGTCACTCGCGCTTCGCGGCACGAGCGACACGACGACTGAAAAGCACCGTCTCTGCACCAGGCCGGGCCTGCGATATCACCGCTGTCAAGGGGCCCGTCGAGCGGTTTGGGGCGTGCTCAGACGCCCTGGGTAGAGAAAGCGTGGTGCTGGACGGCCACCACGATCCGACCCTGCAACGGTCTCTATTGAGCGAAGGCGGCCGGGGCGGTGTTCACCACGAATTGGGTCTGCGGATCAGCCGACGAGCCAGATTGCGCCGTCACGCAGCTCAACCGTGAACGTCTTCAGTGAGCGGGCGCCGGCGGTAGCCTTGACGGCGCCGGCGAGCGGTTTGAACGCGCCCTGGGGACCCCGCACCATCTTTCCGGTGCCGACGTCGTACAGCGCCGCGTGCCATGGGCACTGCAGGCATCCATCCTCGCTCACGTGCCCGTTGCCCAGCGAAGCGAAGAGGTGGCGGCAGCGGTTGGACACCGCGAATGGCTTGCCCGCGCTGATGCCAACCGCTAGGGCGCCGTGCGGTGTCTCCTCCACGACGGCGACCTGCGAGGCACCGAGGTCCTCGACGGCTATGAGGCGACCGGCGGACTGCTCGGAGGTGCTCATCAGCGAACTATCTCACATGAGCGAGGTGCGCTTGCCCTTAGAAGTGGTCCTCGTCAGCGTCGCGGGCCGCCCGGGTCCCGAACTGGGTTGTCAGCGCCCGCGGCAGCGTGGCGAGCGGCCCGCGCCTGACGGTGTGATCCTTGCTCGCCGGCGGGACGGTTTAGGATCGCTGGAATGGCGGTCAAGGCGGTCTTCCCTGGCGCGGATATCGGCCGCGGGATGTATGAGTCCTTCTACCTTCGCGCGGTCGCTCCCCATGAGTCGGTGGGTGTGTGGCTCCGCTACACGGTCCACAAGCGTCCTGGAGGAGTGCCGCGCGGATCGGTGTGGTGCACCGTGTTCGACGCTACCGCAGGGCCGCTCATGCACAAGCACACTACCGAGGACCTCACCGCTCCCGCCGACGGTTGGATCGCCATCGGGCCGGACTCGCGCCTGGCCCCCGGTGTCGCCGAGGGATCATGCGGCGAGGCCAGCTGGTCGCTGCGCTTCAGATCTGATGAGCGCGAGCTGCGCCACCTGCCGCACGCGTGGATGTACAAGGCGCCGCTGCCGCGCACCAAGCTGACGAGCCCCGCTCCCTCGGCGAGCTTCGACGGCACGGTCGAGATATCGGGCTCACTCTCCCGCACGCTGGACGTGCGCGGCTGGCGGGGCATGGTGGGGCACAACTGGGGATCGGAGCACGCCGAGCGCTGGATCTGGCTGCACGGAATCGGCTTCGAGGAGGACCCCTCTGCGTGGCTTGACGTCGCGGTCGGCCGGGTGCTCGTGGCGGGACGGATGACGCCGTGGATGGCCAGCGGCGCGCTCTCGTTCGACGGCCGTCGCGTGCGTCTGGGCGGGCTTCTAGCGCGGGGGTTGAGGGTCGCAGAGACCGCAACGCGCTGCACGATCGTCCTCCCGGGCGAGGGTGGCTTGAGCGTGGAAGTGAACGTCGAGGAGCCCCCCGACACGGCGGCGGGCTGGCGCTACGCCGATCCCGACGGCGGTGAGCACGACGTGGCCAACTGCTCGATCGCCTCGCTCACGCTCAGCGCACACCGGCGCGGCGAGGCGACGCGCATGCTGCACACGAGCCACGGCGGGGCGTATGAGCTGGGGATGCGCGAACGTGACCACGGCGTGCCGCTCGCTCCGTTCGCCGACGGCTGAACATCACCGATCCTGGCCATACGGCCAGCCGCCATCTTCGCGCTGATACGGTGACACGACCACGTCCAGCGCCAAACCAGAAGCCAACTCGCTCGACGCGTTTATCGCCGCCGCCCCGTGACCACAGCGCACGGGACTGCGCGCGCGCTGTTGGCGATCGCGCGCCGTCCGCGCGGAGTGGCGCTGCTCGCTCGCGTGGCCCCTGGGACCAGCTCGCACGCGGGCTGCTCACGGTAGGGCACTACGACGACCCTCTCCTCAGCCGCTCGCATGTTCGAGGGGGCCGCGGGTCCGCCCGCGTACGCGGCGATGGCGCTGCCACTGATGGGTCGGCGGCATGCTGAGGCGATGGCCGACTATCGCAGGCTGGCTCTGTTCGGGCTGATGGTCTCAGACAGCTCGCGCGGCAGCGTCAGGACGCTGGCCGGGCGCCCGCTGATCCGCTACGACCTCGTGCAGGACGACCTGATGCGCTTCCGCAAGGGCCTTGCACGGATGCGGGAGCTGTTCGATGCGGCCGGCGCGCGCGAGGTCCACCTGCCGCTGCCCGAAGGAGTGAGTCCCGAGCACGCGCGTCTTCGCGACCTGAAAGCTGATGGCGTTCCATCCGCTGGGGACCGCGCGCGCCGACGCGCGGCCGACGCGCGGCGTGATCGACGGCGATCTCGCCGTGCACGGCGTACGGGGCGTGTATGTCGCGGACGGCTCCGCCGTGCCGAGCTCGCTCGGCGTGAACCCTCAGCTCACGATCATGGCGCTTGCCACCAGACTGGCCTTCGGGCTGCTCGGCAAAGATGTGCATGGCGCGCAAACCGAGCAAGACCCCGAGGAGGCCCCATGTCGTTCCTGATCGATCCGCCACTCTTGGACCCTCAGGATGCCGGCCCGCTGGCCCTGGCAAACCGACTTCACCCGTCGCCAGCCGGAGATGCGGTCCTTCCGTAGCGGCTGGTTGAAGACGATGACCCGCTCGTCGACATCGAAATCGACATACGCCTGCTGGACCCCGTTGAGATAGACCTCGTAGTCCCCATCGAGGTCGGAGGGCAGTTCGATGATGGAGCGGGCCATCACGGTAACTATCGTAATCTTAGAAGATGGTAGATTAGTAAGGGATGGCTGGCTTGGAGGCGAGATTGTCCGGATGTCGGGCTTAGAGCGGCGCGCACGATGACTGCTGTTTCGGAACACTACGAGGCCAGGCTGGCACGGAGCATCCTTGAGGGTGGGTCGAACGCCTCGGCAGCGGCGATGACGATGTTGGAGTACCGCGATCCTGCGACGCTCGATGCCGCGGTTGCGCTGGTTGCCGACCAAGGCACGATGACGGAGGATGCCTTCAACTGCGTCGCGGATGCTTGGGAGACATATCGTCACCTCAAGCACCTCTGCTGGGACTAGCTCGTGGCGCCATCCTTGACAGATGAACGCTCGTCCCGCCACCGGCGATGGCGGGTGTGCAGCTATGTGCTGGACCGGCGCGACTTCAATGAGATCCGGATGCGGTTGCCGCGCGCGGTACGCCGTGACGTGAAGGCCGTGCCGGAGGGTCATGTGGGGCTAGTCGCCCAGGCGATCGTGGGCGAGGAGGGCGACCTGCCGCTGGCGGTGCTCTACGACAACGTGCCGGCCTCCGTAGCTACCGAGGGTGTGCGTAAGCTCGAGCAGCGCCTCACGGAGCTGCTCGGATGAGCGTCCGTAGATCATGCCCACACGATGTGCGGGCGTGCCCAAAGAGCCGGGTGGAGCCGTAACGTTGCTTGCCTGCGTGCTCGTCGCTGCCATCTGCTGCGAGAGCCGGCGTCATTGATGGGCAAGAGTCTTAGTGGGTTCTAAGACTTATTGCTTAGAAGGCGCTGCTATAAGCTGGTTGGGTCGTGACCGGCCCGATTCGCCAACTAACAGCCGAGCCTACCGCGTGCCTGGCGGCGTGCTCGGCATTCCTTTGCCACCCGCTCGCACGCGTGTGACGCTTCTCGGTGGGCCTGACTCGACGTTGCTGGCGCGCGGGTTGAACGCTTGATGGGCGCACCCGGCGCGCTGGTTCTCGCCGGAGTGCTGGCGATCGCTGCCGGTGCTCTGAGCGCAGGTTTGAGTCGCTCACCCCGTGCGGGGCTGATGGCGCAGTCGGTGGGCATGGTGTTGCTCGGGGCGGCCGGCGTGTGGGTGCTCGCCTCTGGGCACGCGGTCGGCGCGGGGTTTCGCAGCGATGTGGACCCGGCGTTTGGCGTTGACGGTCTCAGCGGCTTCTTCCTGTTGGTCATCGCCGTCGTCGGGGCACCGGCAACGCTGTTCGCGCGCGACGCCCTGGAAGCGGACTGGCAAGGCCGTTCGCTCGCCGTCGCCACGGGAGCCTTCCTGCTGGCGCTGGTCGGGTTCGTCTGCGCGCGTGACGTGAGCACCTTTCTGGGTTTCTGGGAGCTGATGACACTGGTGCCGGCGGCTGCGATCCTGTTGGCGCGGCAGGATCGAGAGGCGCGGCACGGGGTGTTCGTGTACCTGGCGATCACGCATATCGGGGGCTCGGGTGTGTGGGTGGCGATGCTCGTGCTCGCCCAGCATGGCGCGCTGGGCGGCCACCCGCTGGGCGGTGGCTTGGCGGCGTTTGTCGCGTGCGCGTCGCTTGTCGGGTTTTCGACCAAGGCTGGGCTGATGCCGCTGCATTCCTGGTTGCCGCGCGCGCACCCGCTGGCGCCCGCGCACATCTCGGCGTTGATGTCGGGGGTGATGATCAAGCTCGCGCTCTACGGGCTCGTGCGCGTCCTATTTCAATGGCTCGCCCCGCCGGGGCTGTGGGTCGGGATCACGTTGATGGCAGTTGGTGCCTTGTCGTGCGTGGGGGGTGTGTTGTATGCGTTGATGCAGCACGAGCTCAAGCGGCTGCTGGCGTTTCACTCGATCGAGAATGTAGGGATCGTGGCGCTTGGGCTGGGAGCGTCGCTCGTCTTCCGCGATATCGGGCAGCCCACATGGAGCGCGATCGCGTTCGCTGCGGCGCTGCTGCACGCGCTCAACCACGCGCTGTTCAAGGGGCTGTTGTTCCTCGGCGCCGGAGCCTTCAGCAGGGCTGTCGGCGGCTTGGAGCTCGACCGGCTGGGGGGTCTGCTGCGGCGGATGCCGTGGACGGGCGCCTCGTTCGCGCTCGGTGCGATGGCGATCGCCGGACTGCCGCCGCTGAACGGGTTTGCCTCGGAGTGGCTGACGCTTCAGTCGCTGCTGCACCTCGGCGTTGCGAGCCACCTCGGGGTAGCGCTCGCCGGCGCGCTGGCGACCGCCGCGCTGGCCGGGACCGCGGCGCTGGCCGTGTACTGCTTCGTGAAGGTGATTGGGCTGGTGCTGCTCGGCCTGCCGCGCCGCGCGGAGTGCGCGCAGGCGAGCGAGGTTCCGATGGGGATGCGGGCGAGCATGGTCTTCCTGACCGCGGCGTGCGTGGCGTTGGGCGTGCTGCCCGGGCTCTTGGTTCCCACGCTCGCCGCGTTGGGGCCGGGGCGGGTGAGCCTGCACGAGGGCGCGGGGCTGAACGTGCCCGGCACCGGGTCGCTGCCGACGCTCGCGCTGGCGCTGGCGCTGTTGGTGATGGTCGCGGGCCTGGTGAGACTCGCCCGCAGCCGCCGTGCCGCCCCGGCGCCGACATGGGTGTGCGGGCAGCCGCCGGCAGCCGGACTGCAGTGGACCTCAGCGGGGTTCACCAAGCCGCTGCGCCTGGTGCTGGAGACGTTCTTGCGCACACGGCGCGAGGTACAGGTGACCGTCTCCTCGGGAGTCGTGGAGGCCGTCGCCTATGAAGCTGAGGTGCCTCACCTTTTCGACACGCTGCTCTACGGCCCGGTCTCGCGCGGGGCGCTACACGCCGCTGGGATCGCGCGCCGAGTGCAATCGGGCAGCCTGCGGACCTATCTGATCTACCTGCTCGCGCTACTGGGTGTCCTCTTGGCGCTCGCTCGAACCGGAGTCCTGGGATGAGCCTCGCGACCCTGATCGCGGGTGTGGTGCAGCTCGCGGGTGGCGTGCTGGGCGCACCGGCGATCGTCGGGCTGATCCAGCATCTCAAGGCTCGCCTACAGGGCCGGCGTGGACCACCGGTTCTGCAGCCCTACCGCGAGCTTCGCCGGCTGTGGGGCAAGTCCGGAGTGGCGCCCGAGCCACACACGTTCATCTACACCCTGGCACCGGCGCTCGCCGCTGCATCTACTGCGCTGGTGCTGCTGCTGCTGCCGATCGGCGGGCACGCCCCGGACTGGGGGTTGGGTAACGATGCGCTGGTGCTTGTCGGCCTGTTGGCGCTGGCGCGGTTCGGGGTGAGTTTGGCGGCGTGGGATACCGCGGGTGCGTTTGGCCTGATGGGAGCCGCGCGGGACCTGATGTTCTCGGTGTTCGTCGAGGGGCTGCTGCTGGTGGTGCTGGTGCTGCTCGCACTGCCGCTGCACAGCACCGATCTGCTGTCGATGAGCCACGCGGCCACGTTGCCCGCAGTGTGGGCAAGGCCGGCGCATTGGGCGGCGGCGCTCGCTTTCTGCCTGGTGATCGTTGCCGAGACCGGCCGCCAGCCGGTCGACAATCCCGACACCCACCTGGAGCTGACGATGGTTCACGAGGGGCCGCTGCTGGAGTACGCGGGACGCGATCTCGCCTACCTGCAATGGGCAGCGGCGGCCCGGCACTGGATCATGCTCGTGCTCGCATGTGAGCTGTTGATCCCTCACCCCGGGCCGTTCGTGGCGCAGCTCGCCGTGCTCGCCGGGGGGGTGCTGGCGCTCAGTGTGGCGCTGGCGGCGTGCGAGACCGTGCAGGCGAAGATGCGGGTGCTGCGCGTGCCGCTGCTGCTGGGCTCCGGGGCGGCACTTTGTTTGCTGGGACTGGCGAGCTGGTTCGCCGGGGGTGGCGGATGACCGGCGCGGTGACGTGGGGGCTCGTGATCAGCTCACTCGCGGTGATCGTGGTGCGTCGTCGCTCGCTGGCGATCCTGCTCGTGGCGGCACAGTCGCTCGGGCTTGGCCTCTACGCGCTCACGCAGGAGTCGCACACCTCGACTGCGCTCGCGGTGACGGGAACGGTGCTGATCGCAAAGGCACTCGTCCTCCCGGCGCTCCTGCTCCTGACTGTGCGGCGTGCTCGCAAGGAGCGCCTGATCGCGACCGAGCTCCCAGCGTTGGGGCGCCTGGCGATCGCTGTGGCCGCGGCGCTCGCGATCGAGCAGTTGATTCCGCGCTTCGGCCTGACCGCCGGCGGCGTGGAACACGCCGCGATCGCCGTGCTGGCGCTCGGCATCCTGACGGCGGTCGTGCGCCGGGCGGTGCTCTTCCAGGCGCTCGGGTTTCTGATCGCCGAGAACGGGATCTACCTCGCCGGGCTGTCGCTGCCCGGCGGTCTACCTGTGTTCATCGAGCTCGGACTCGTGTTCGACCTGGTGGTGATCGTGTCGGTCGCGGCGGCCTTCGCGGCGAAGATTCACGAGCAGCTCGGTAGCGGCGACAGCTCTCTGCTGGAGGCGCTGCGTGACTGACCTGCTCCTGATCGCCGTGCCGGCCGTGCCGCTCGTTGGAGCGCTGCTTGTGCGATTGCCACGCACGCCAGGCGGCGCCGATCGCATGAATCGGTTCGGCGCGAGCATCAGCGCCGCGGTGGCGCTCACGGCGAGCGTGCTCGGCATCGTTCATGGTGCGCAAGGGCTGCAGGGCTCCTGGTTCGTCTTGGACCGCGCCGGCGCGTGCTTCCTCGCCGTGATCGCGGTGATCGGGTGGTGCAGCGCGATCGTCTCGCCGACCTACCTCGCGAGTGCGGGTAAGAGCCTGTTCACCGCGCGTCGGGCGCGCGCCTGGTACTACACCGCGTTTTACCTCTTCTGGGCTGCGCTGCTCGCGCTCGCCTTGGTGAAGAACCTCGGGGTGGCGTGGCTGCTGATCGAGGCGACGACAGGGGCCTCGGCGCTGCTGGTCGCCTACAGCGGACGGCGCAACGCGCTGGAGGCCGGCTGGAAGTACCTGGTGCTCACGACCTTCGGCCTTGCGGTCGCGTTGCTGGGCATCCTGATCCTGTTCGTCGGGCTGGCGCCACACGGCGGGACACTCGCGACCCTCGACTGGCAGAGCATCGCGCGGCACGCCCGTGGCCTGCCCCACCAAACGGCGCTGTTCGCGCTGATCCTGATTCTCGTCGGGCTCGCCACGAAGATCGGCTGGGCGCCAGTACACAACTGGCTGCCCGACGCACACAGCGAGGCGCCGCCGCCTGTCAGCGCGCTGCTCTCCGCCGCTCTGCTGCCGACGGTCATGTTGATCGCGTGGCGTGTGGTGCTGACACTCGGTGTCGCGGTCCCGCATCATCTCGCCGACCATCTGATGCTCGCATTCGGCCTCGCGTCGCTGGCGATCGCGGTCCCCTTCCTGTGGCGGCCGATGGCATGGAAGCGGCTGCTCGCATATTCGAGCCTCGAGCACATGGGAATCCTCGCGCTCGGGATCGGGTTTGCCTCGCCGCTGGCGACGGTTGGCGTGATCATCCACCTCGCCGGGCACGCCCTGGCGAAGTCGCTCGGGTTCTACACGGCGATCCCGATGCTGCGCCACGACCCGGCAAGCGCTCACCGCGCCCCGCGCGGGCTCGCGCGGCTCAGCACGCCGGTCGCCGCCGGCGCCGGGATCAGCCTTGCGACCCTCAGCGGCCTGCCGCCCTCGCCACTGTTCTTCAGCGAGCTGCTGATTCTGCTCGGCGGGATCGCCGCACACCAGATCGCGGTCGTCTCGATCGCCGCGGTGCTGATGGCGCTCGGGTTCCTCGGCCTCGCACACGCGCTGATCGAGACGCTCGCCGGCGAGAGCCGCGGGCATCGCTGGCGCTCCGGGCGCACGGTGCGGCTCACCGGCCGGCTGACCGTCGGACTAACCCTCGGTCTGCTGGCGCTCTCGGTCGGCGCCTACCTGCTCGCCGACTCCCACGCCGGCGCGAGCTTGATGAGAGGCATCGCGTGAGCAGCCGCGAGCGAGCGATCATCCCGGCGCTCACGCCGGCACGGGTAGAGCGGGTCACACCGCGGGAGTGGCGCACGGCGTGCGAGCGCCAAGCGCAAGCGGGCGGACGTTTCTGTGGGCTGTTCGCGAGCGACGGGGCACAGGGCCTTCAGGTGAACTGCATCTTCACCCGAGCTGGCCTGGAGCACGTGATCAGTGCGCCCGTGCTGTCGGGTGCGATTGACACGCTCATCGACCTGTTCGCCCCAGCCAGCTGGGACGAGCGCGAGGCACACGACTCCTACGGTCTGCGCTTTGACGGGCACGAGCCACTGCGGCCACTCCTAGACCATTCTGCCGAGCCCGAGGCATGGACGGTCCCTGTCCAGGGTCACGACGCCTATCAGGTCGCGGTCGGGCCGATCCACGCCGGCGTGATCGAGTCCGGTCACTTTCGCTTCACCGTCGTGGGCGAGCGCATCCTGCACCTCGACCTGCGCATGTTCTACAAGCACCGTGGACTACAGGTCGCCGCCGAGAGTCGCCCACTGGCCGATGGGCTGGCCTACGCCCAGCGTGCCTGCGCCGCGTGCGCGGTAACCAACACCGTCGCCTACGCGCAGGCGTGCGAGTCCGCGCTGGGGTTGGCGCCCGACCGTCACCTGCGGCGTGCTCGCACGCTGCTGCTCGAGCTGGAGCGTCTCTACAACCA
>DATCBT010000019.1:0-30271 GCA_036511695.1 Solirubrobacteraceae bacterium
TCAGTCAGCCGAGGACGGGGAGTGCGGAGCGATCGCGAGGCGCCACGAGCTTGGCTACGGTCGTGGGCTTGTGTTCATTGGTGCTTGCGCTGTCGCTTGGTGCGACTCCGGCGGGGGCCGTCATTGCGAAGATCGGCGGCCACGGCTACGGCATCACACCGCTTCGAGGTGTGAACCTGGGCAGTCTTCCCGCTGCCAAACGGGCGCTCGCAGCATCGGCGACTTCGCGCAGCGCTCCGCTTCGCTACGACAAAGCCGGTCAGCTGGTCAGCAACGGCGGCCCTGTAATGCACAGTGTCACCACACACGTCATCTACTGGGATCCGAGCAAAGAATTCACGAGCACGACGAAGGGGATCGTGAACAAGTTCTTCACCGACGTGGCCCATGACAGCGGGCTCCCGAGCAACGTGTTCGCGGTCGCCGGCCAGTACACCGACAGCAGCGGCCATGCGCTGTACAGCTCGACCTTTGAAACGGAAGCGACTGACGGCAACTCTTACGGTGCGAACACGTGCACGATCCCCAACGAAGGGGACAAATCGGCCTTCTATACGAACTGCGTAACGGACGAAAAGCTCCAGACCGAGCTCTCCGCCTATATCACGAAAGAAGGTCTGCCGACCGGCCCGACGCAGCAATACGTCGTGCTGTTTCCACACAAAGTGGTGACATGTCTGCCTGAAGAAGAAGTAGAAGTAGAACCCGGGGTGTTCGTGAAAATCCATCCCTGCTCAAACAACTTCTACTGCGCCTACCACAGCAGCATCAACGGCGGCACCGCGAGCGAGATCATCTACTCCGATATTCCGTTCTCGCTTCTCGACAGCGGCTTTGCCAAGGACTGCCAGTCCGACGGGAACGCTGAAATCCAGCACCCCAACGGCGACACCACCGGAACCGACGAAAGCACGCGATACGCCGACGTGGCCCTCAAGTACACGAGTCACGAGTACATCGAGGCCGCCACCGACCCGCTTGGGAATGCGTGGTTCGACGGTACGGGCCAGGAGATCGGCGACAAGTGCAACTTTACCGGCAGTGGACCCGAACCCGGCGAAGACCCCAATGCTTTCCTTCCGACGCTCGGCGGCAGTGCCTCCAGCGGGACGCTCTTCAACCAAGCGATCAACACCGATTCCTACTACCTCCAGAGCGAGTGGGACAATGCCGCCAACGCATGTCGGATGAAGCCGCTGGAACTCGAAGCCGCCGCGTTTACGCCCTCATCCACGTCGCAGTTCGTGGGCTCCCCGGTAAGTTTCAGCGGCGCGGCTGTGGACCCGTACGGCGGCGAACTCAGCTTCGCCTGGGACTTCGGTGACGGCGAAACGGGTACTGGTCCCTCGCCGAGTCACGCTTATGCGGCGCCGGGCAAATACACGGTCACGATGACGCCCACGGACGAACTCACAGGCTCGACGGCCGCGCCCGTCGAACACACGGTCACGTTGCTCAAGCGCTCGCAGACCACAGCCTTCACCTCGACGCCCCCAAGCTCAGCGGCCGCCGGCGGTCCGGCCTACACCGCCGCGGCATCGGCTTCCTCGGGACTGCCCGTGTCCTTCTCCTCTGGGACGCCTTCGGTGTGCTCTCTCTCGGGCTCGACCGTGAGCTTCATCGGATCAGGAACATGCACGATAGACACCAACCAGGCCGGCGACGAAGAATATGGACCGGCGCCTCAGGCGCAGCAGTCCTTTGCGGTTGCGAGCGAACCTGTCGTCACGTCTCTCCCGATATCAAGACTGCCGTCCGAACTCACGTCCGGCAGCGGACAGATCCCGATCGTGATGACTACGCCCAACAGCAACTTCAGCGTGGGCGACGCGAAGGTGAACCCCACGACCGGCGCGATCACGTTCACCGTGTCGGTGAGCGATCCGGGCGCGTTCAGTTGGGTGCTCACGTTTCAGAACGGGAAGTTCGGCATCTTTGCCTCAGCTGCCTCAACGAAGCCAAAGTGCAAAGCGGGGTTCATCAGGCTGAAGGGCAAGTGCCGTCCGGCCATGGTCCTCTACGCCAAAGGCGAGCAGAGCTTCGCTGCTGCCGGCGCGGTGAAGTTCACGATCAAGCCGAGCGCGTCCGCGAAAAAGGCGCTCGAGAACGCGCTCAACAAGCACACCGGCCTATCCGTCTCGGCACTGCTCACTTTCCAGTCCTCGAGCGGCGGCAGCCCCGTCTCACACACGCGGCCGATCGTCGTCAAGCTGAGCAAGACAGGTAAGCAGGGCAACGGGTAGGAGCCGCTGCGCGGGTGGGGCTGGCGCCTGGGTGCGCAGGTCGGCGAGGCGTGCTGCCCTTTTAGCGGTCGCCGCGAATCTCATCCAGTGCCCGGCTGAGCGCAAGCGGGTCGCTCGGCGGCTCCCCGGCCCACGCTCTTGCCCACGCCGCGCGCAGGCCCCGAGCAGCCGGGCGAACGTCCGGGCCCTGCGCTGTTAGAGTCCCGCGCCGCTATGGACCTACTCGAGTACCAAGGCAAGCAGCTGTTCGCCCGCCACGGGCTGAGGGTGTCCGACGGTAAGGCCGTCACGACCGTCGAGGACGCCATCGCCGCGGCGAACGAGATCGGCTACCCGGTGGTCGTCAAGGCCCAGGTGCTGATCGGCGGCCGCGGCAAGGCCGGCGGCGTGAAGCTCGCCGCCGACGAGGCCGAGGCGCGCGAGCACGCGACGAACATCCTCGGGATGGATATCCACGGACACACGGTGCGCACGCTGTGGATCGAGCACGCGAGCGATATCGCCACCGAGTACTACGCCTCGGTGCTGCTCGATCGCTCGGCCAAGCAACCGCTGATCATGTTCAGCGTCGAGGGCGGCGTGGACATCGAAGAGGTCGCCGAGAACACGCCCGAGAAGCTGATCCGCCATCGCGTCGACGCGCTCGCGGGGCTCTCGCGCGCGGAGGCCGTGCAGATCGCCACCGACGGCAAGGCCGACGCCGACGTGGTGGCGGGCGTCGCCGACGCGCTCGTGGCGCTGTATGAGGTGTGGCTCCAGGAGGACGCGACGCTGGCGGAGATCAACCCGCTGATCGTGACGCCGGAGCGCGAGGTCAAGGCGCTGGACGCGAAGGTCTCGCTCGACGAGGCCGCGCTGTACCGCCACCCCGAGAACCAGGCGCTGTCGGACAGCGAGAACGAAGACCAGATCGAGCGCCGCGCGAAGGAGCAGGGCGTGCAGTACGTAAAGCTCGACGGCGACATCGGCATCCTCGGCAACGGCGCCGGGCTGGTGATGAGCACGCTCGACGTCGTCGCCCAGGCAGGCGGCAAGCCGGCGAACTTCCTCGACGCGGGCGGCGGCTCGGACGCCGCGAAGATCAAGCAGGCGGTCGAGCTGATCCTCGCCAACGACGCCGTGAAGGCCGTGCTGTTCAACATCTTCGGCGGGATCACCCGCTGCGACGAGGTCGCCAAGGGCCTGATCGCGGCGTTCGATGAGATTAAACCGTCAGTCCCGTTCGTCGTCAGGTTGGACGGCACGAACGACGTGGCCGGACGCGAGCTGCTGCAGGAGGCCGCGCTGCCCAACGTGCACGCCGCCAGGACGATGAACGAGGCGGCCGAGAAGGTCGTCGCGCTGGCAGCCAGCGTAGGAGCAGCGAGCTGATGTCTGTGCTGGTCGGCGAGGACACGCGTCTGGCGGTCGCCGGGATCACCGGCCGCGAGGGCTCGTTCCACACGCTGAACAACCGCAGCTACGGCACGAACGTCGTCGGCGGGGTGACGCCGGGTAAGGGCGGGCAGAACGTCGAGGGCATCCCCGTGTTCAACTCGTGGGCGGAGGCCGCCGATAGCGTGCAGCCGAACACCGCGATGATCTTTGTGCCCCCGCGGTTCGCGGCCGATTCGATCCTCGAGGCCGCCGCGGTCGGGGTCGAGCTGGTGATCGCGATCACCGAGGGGATCCCCGCGCACGACGAGCTGCGCGTGTACAACACGCTCAAGCGCGACTTTCCGGGCACCCGCCTGATCGGGCCGAACTGCCCCGGCATCCTCTCCCCCGGCAAGGCCAACGTGGGCATCATCCCGGCCTCGTTCTTCAAGCAGGGCAACGTCGGCGTGGTTTCGCGCTCGGGCACGCTGACCTATCAGATCGGCAACGAGATCGCCCAGGCCGGGTTCGGCTGCAGCTCGATCGTGGGGATCGGCGGCGACCCGGTGCCGGGAAGCTCGTTCGTGGACGTGATCGAGCTGTTCGAGGCGGACGAGCAGACCGAGCTGATCGTGCTCTCCGGGGAGATCGGCGGGTCGGCCGAGGAGGAGGCCGCCGAGTACATCGCCGCGCACGTGAAGAAGCCCGTGGTGGCCTACATCGCCGGCTTCACCGCCCCGGCGGGCAAGCAGATGGGTCACGCCGGCGCGATCGTGTCGGGCTCCGCCGGCACGGCCGCCGCGAAGGCGCAGGCGCTGGAGGCGAAGGGCGTGCGCGTCGGTCGCACCCCGACCGAGGTGGCGGAGATAGCCGTAACGCAGCTACGCTAGGTCCGTGGATCAGGAGGTCTCGAAGACGCTGGGCGAGCTGGAGCGCAAGCTGCAGGAGCTCGAGCGCACCCTGACCTCGATCGACCGCGGCGAGCAGCCGGGCGAGCAGAGCCCCGCCACCGGTGTTCCACCGCAGACACTTGGCCCACCCCATTTGATCGACGAAGCGGTTAAGCCGACCCCGCCAATCAGGCCGAAACAATCCCCCCAGGGGCCGAAACAATCCCTCCAGGTCAATACGCCGAGGACCGAGGACCTGCTGCGCTTCCGCGATCGCTTGGAGCGCACCTCCCGCGAGTTGACCCACGAATATGACGAGCTGCTTGGACGCCTAGACTACGCCGCCGTGGCGAGCCAACCCGTAGGCCCAACGATCTCATTCGCGCGCGGCGCGCCCTCGCTCGACATCGTCGATGTGGAGGGCCTGCGCGACGCGGCGACCCGCGCGTTCGAGAGCGACCCGGCGGGCACGACCGCCTACGGCACCTCGGTCGGCTACCCCCGTCTGCGCGCGTGGATCGCCGACCGGCACGGCGTCGAGCCCGAGCGCGTGCTCGTGACGAACGGGTCGATGCAGGCCGATGCGTTCCTGTTCGAGCAGCTCGTGGCGGCCGGCGACGAGGTGATCGTGGAGCGCCCGACGTACGATCGCACGCTGCTGTCGCTGCGCGAGCGCGGCGCGCGCCTGCACGCGGTCGAGCTGCAGCCCGACGGGATCGACACCGACGCGCTCGCCGCCCTGCTGCGCGGAGATTCGAGCTCGCCCACCCCGGTGCGCCCGAAGCTCGCTCACATCATCCCCAACTTCCAGAACCCCGCCGGATACACGCTCTCCCCGGCCAAGCGCCAGGCGCTGCTCGCGCTGGCGGGCGAGCACAACTTCTGGGTGTTCGAGGACGACCCGTACATCGACCTGCGCTTCAGCGGCGAGACGCTGCCGACGATGCTGTCGATGGACCCCGAGCACGTGGTGTATGCCTCGTCGTTCTCGAAGACCGTGTGCCCGGGCATCCGCGTCGGCTATCTGGTCGGCCCGGCAGACCTGATCGCGGCGGTGGCGAAGCTCGCGACGAACACGTACATCTCGCCGGGCATGGTCGCGCAGTCGATCGTGTACGAGTTCTGCGCCTCGGGCGCGATCGACAGCTCGATCGAGACGGTCAGGACCGCGCTGGCAAAGCGCGTGCTGACGCTGGATATGGCGCTGCGACGCGAGCTGCCGGAGGCCGAGTTCGTGACCCCCGAAGGCGGCTACTTCATGTGGGTGACGCTGCCCCCGGGCACCGATGTCAATGCCCTGCACAAGGCCGCCGCCGAGCGCGGGGTGTCGTTTGTGAGGGGCACCGACTTTTTGATGGAGGGCGGCGAGAACACCCTGCGGCTGGCCTACTCGGGTGTGACGCCCGAGCAGATCGACGAGGGCGTTGAGCGGCTGGCAGCCGCCTACCGTTCCCTCTGACGTCTTTTTGGGAGACCAGGACGCGCAGCGACCGCAGGACGGCCGCGGTGACCGGTCACAAAAGTAATTTGCCGAGCCTGGGCTAACGGCCGTAGCGCTGGCCGAGGACGAGCTGCTCTGGGAGCGCCGTGCGCGCGGGCGGCGAGGGGTCGGCAATCACGGAGACGGTCTCGGCGACGCTCGGGGTCACCGTGCAGCGGCGGTCGTCAGCCGTCTGCAGCACAACCTGCTCGTCGTCGCGCAGGGCGAGGGTGCCCTCCAGGCCCGGCTCCAGGCCGGAGGCCTTGAGGTAGTGGAGTAGGTCCTCGGCCTCGTTCTCGAAGCGCAGGACGCGGACGGAGGCGCCGACGGCGACATCGGCCAAGGGCACGCCCGAGAGGCGCGCGCCGGCGACGATCGGGTGGCCGTGGGGGCAGGTCTTCGCGTCGCCGATCGCCGCGCGCATGCGCTGCTCGAGCACCGGCGACATCGCGTGCTCGAGGCGCTCGGCCTCCTCGTGGACCTCGTCCCAGGGGACGCCGAGGACATCGGTGAGAAAGCGCTCGATCAGGCGGTGGCGGCGGACGATCCCCTCAGCGTGGGCGGAGCCCTCGGCGGTGAAGGCGATCGTGCGGTCCTTGGCGCGGGTGATGTAGCCGTCGCGCTCGAGGCGACCGACCATCTCGTGGACGGTCGGCGGCGAGAGCTGCATCGCGCGCGCGACGTTCGCGCCGGTCATCGGCAGGCCGGCCTCCTGCAACCAGAAGAGGATCTGCAGGTACTCCTCCTCGGCGACGGTCGCCGTCGTGGTGCCCTCGTCGCTCACGCCGGTGATATTGCCGCGGTAGTGCGCTCGTCGCTCATGCCGGTGATGCTAGAGGACGCTCAGCCGGCGAGCTGGTCGAACGTGCACTCGCGCGGCGGCTTGTCATCGCGCCAGCGGCGCAGCTTGGCCCCGTGGCGGATGCGCCCGGCGGAGACGTGGTCGAAGTCGATCTCGATCACGAGCTCGGGGCGCAGGCCGACCCACTCGAGGTCCTTGCCGGCGCTCCAGCGGCTGGGGTCGGCCGAGCCGCGCTTGCCCGACTCGTACGGCGCGAGGAAGCCGACCAGGCGGCGCTTCTCCGCGGTGGTCAGCCCCGAGCAGTGCCCGACGACGCGCAGCGCCTCGCCGTCATAGAGCCCGAGGATCAGCGCGCCGACGGTGTCGGGCTCCTTGCCGGGTCGCCAGCCGACGAGCACGACGTCGATCGTGCGCACGCGCTTGACCTTGACCATCCCCTTGCGCTCGCCGGGACGGTAGGGCGCCGAGAGCTCCTTGGCGATCGCCCCCTCGGCATGCTCGAGCCAGCGCTGGGCCTCCTCGACGGTGGCGACGGTCTCCATCAGCTCCACCGGCGCGTCCGCGAACCGATCGTCCGCGAGCAGCTGCTCGAGCGCGGCGCGGCGCTCGATGAAGGGCCGCGCCAACAGCGATTCGTCCTCGCGGGCGAGCAGGTCGAAGGCAACGTACACGGCGGGCGTCTCGACCGCCAGGCGCTCGATGCGGGAGACGGCGGGGTGGATGCGCTGGCCGAGCGCGTCGAAGTCCTCGTGGCCGTCGGCGCCGCGGAGCACGATCTCGCCATCGAGGACGTAGCGTCCGGCGGGAAGGACGAACTCGGGGAAGTAGCGCCCGAGCGGCTTGGCCGAGCGCGACTGCAGGAACACCTCGCCGCCGTCGACGAACGCGAGGCAGCGAAACCCGTCGAGCTTGATCTCATAGCTGTAGTCCTCGCCGCTCGGCAGCTCCTTGCGCGAGAGCGCGAGCGCGGGCTTGACCGGAGGCTGCAGGGGCAGGCTCATCGCGATTCGCTCTGCGCCGAAACGATCTGGCACGCGTGCGCGGCCGATAGCAGACCCGCCGTCATCCTCAGGCCTCCTTCCCCGCGCGCCGCGCGCGGCTGGGCTGCACCCGCCGGGGCTCGTTCTTCTGCTTGCGGAAGTGCGGCGGCCAGGGCGCGTCGCCGAGACCCTCCCGCTCGTCGCGCGCGGCGAGCTCGAGCAGCGACGCGAGCGTGCCCGGGTGCTCGTCGATGTCCGCCGCGGGGTCGCCGCGCTCGCGCAGACGCGCGGGCACCGTGTCGAGGCGCAGCTCCGCGGGGTCGACAGCGGCGACCTCGTCCCACTCAAGCGGACAGGACACGCGCGCGTCGGCGACGGCGCGAACCGAGTAGGCGGAGGCGACGGTGCGGTCGCGCGCGTTCTGGTTGTAGTCGATGAACACGCCCTCGCGCTCCTCCTTCCACCAGCGGCTCGTCGCGCGGCCGGGCATGTTCCGCTCGACCGCCCGCGCGAGGGCGAGGGCGGCGCGGCGCACCTCGGTGAAGCCGTGCTCGGGCTCGATCCGCACGTAGATGTGCATGCCGCGCGAGCCGGAGGTCTTGGGATAGCCGCGCAGACCGTGCTGCTCGAGCACCTCGCGCACGCCGAGCGCCACCTCGCGCACCTCGGCGAACGGCACCTCGGGTCCGGGGTCGAGATCGACGCGCAGCTCGTCGGGATGGTCGAGGTCCGCCCGGCGCACCGGCCAGGGGTTCCAGTCGATCACCCCGAGGTTCACGCCCCAGACGAGGTGCGCGGCGTCGTTGGGCAGGAGCTCACGGGCGGAGCGGCCGCTGGGAAAGGTGACGGTCGCGGTCTCGATCCACTCCGGCGCCGAGTCGGGCACGCGCTTCTGGAAGAACGGCTCGCCCTGGACCCCGTCGACCCAGCGCTTCATCACCGTCGGGCGCTCGCGCAGGTGGCGGACGACCGCCTGCTCGCACTCCACGTAGTAGTTGACAAGGTCCAGCTTCGTCAGCCCCGGCTCGGGGAAGAACAACTTGCTCGGGCTGCTCACCCGCAGCTCCCGACCGCAGACCTCAATCGTCGCGTACTCCTTCTTCGCCTTGGCAGACCCAGGCTCCTCGGCGGGTACGTTTGCCTTGGCGGATCCAGGCTCCTCTGCGGGTACGCGCTCCTCGTCGGCGACCATGGCCTGAAAGGATGCCCGATCGTGCTCTCGCAAACAGTGCTCGTCGTCGCAAGCCCGTTCGGAGATGCGCTGAGCGCTGAGGAAGTGGCGCAGGCGATCGGACGGGGCTTGGTCGCCGGCGGCCTGCCAACGCCGGACCTTTGCCCGATCGACGGTGACTCCTCGGGCGAGCACCTGGACGATGTCCGGGCGCGCCTCGACGCGCTCGATTTCGACGCGCGCATGCACCGCGCCCGTGCGGTGGTGCTCGCAGAATGGCGCCTGGAGGAGAGCACGCTGCGTGGCAGCGCGACGTTTGAGATCTCCACACGCGCGCGTCAAGGAGGCGTGCCGGCCTACGCGGTGACCGGCGAGAACGCGCTCGCGCCGTTCGACGCGCGTATCCTCGACCTGCAGGTCATCCTCGAGGCGAGCAGCGCGCGAACGCTGGCAAGCGCCGGCAGGAAGCTCGCCGGCCTGCTCTAGATCGTTAGGCTCGCGCGTGATGACCGAGCCCGAGCCTACTCTGAGCCCTGGCCCGTCGGGCGCCGTCACACCCGCTGGCCCTGCCCCAACCGCGCGCGGTCCGCGGGGGCGCTCACTGCCCACCCCGGGCGCCAGGCGTGCCACGGTGATCGGTGCCGGGTCCTTCGGGACGGCACTTGCCGTGCTGCTGACGAGGGGTGGGCTGCGCACGACACTGCAGGCGCGCACCGCCGAGCAGGCGGCGCGCCTGGAGGGGGAGCACGAGAACAAGGTGTACCTGCCCGGCGTGGAGCTGCCCGCCCAGCTGCGCATCGAGCCCACCTCCGCCGGGGTGGCACGCGCCGACTACGTGTTCCTGGCCGTGCCCTCGAGCGGACTGGGCGAGGTGATCGCGATGCTCGACGAGGCCGGCCTGGACAAGCGCGCGGCGGTGGTGTCGGTGGCCAAGGGCCTCGTCCCACCGGAGGGGCTGCCGCCCACGATCGTCCTCAGCGCGCGGTTCGGTCCCCACCGGGTCGCGTGCCTCGGCGGCCCGGCGCACGCCCAGGAGATGGTCAACGAGGGCGCGGGGCTGGTGGCGGCCTCCAGCGACGAGGAGCTCACGCGTGCGCTCGCGCAGGTGTTCACGCGCGCGGGGGTCGTCTGCGAGCAGTCCAACGACCCGCTCGGCGTCGAGCTGGCGGGCGCCGCGAAGAACGCCGCGGCGCTGGCGGCTGGAGCCACGGAGGCACAGGGATTGAACGCCGCGGGTGCGGCCGCCGGGCACATCTTCGCCGAGGTCTGGCGCTACGCCGAGGGCCTCGGCGCGCGGCCGGAGTCGATGATCGGGCTGGCCGGCGCGGGCGACCTGGTCGCCACGGCCCTGGCACGCGACAGCCGCAACCGCCGCGCGGGCGAGTTGCTGGCCGCGGGCGTGCCCGCCGCGGAGATCCCCGCGCGTATCGGCCAGGCGGTCGAGGCCTTGGAGTCGGTGCCGCTGCTTGCACGCGCATTGGAGCGTGCCGGTGAGCCGGCACAGGGAGGAACCGATGGACGGACCGACGGAGAGACCGGTGGCCGGGCGGACGGGCGAGCGCCGATAACCACTGCGCTCGGGCGGTTGATCTCTGGCGAGCTGCCGCTGGACGACTGGGTCGCGCTGGTACGCGCCACGGTGCCCCCGCCCGCCCGCTGGCGCCGCCCGCAGCCGGGGTTCTGGCGCCGCGCATGGCGGCGCGCGGTGGGGAAGTAGTCAGCCCATCAAGGTGCTGAGCACGGCCTCGTAGACCCCCGCGCCGTGCCCGGCCTCGGTGACGCGCGCGTTCGCGTGTTGGGCCAGCGCTTCGCGCATCGACGGATCGCGTTACGTACGTCGAGGTTCTACTTTTTCTTCGTCTTTTTCTTCGCTACCCGGCCGTACTGCTTCTCGGCCTGCTTCTCGCAGGCCGCACGCTGTTTCTTCGGCTTCGCCTTGCACGCCTTCAACGCTTTCGCGAGCTTCTGTCCCCTCGTCAACACCTTCGGTCTCGGCGAATCGTCGCTTTGCGTCTCCCCCGGAAACGCGACGGCAGGAGTCGTGACGAGCAAGGCTGTGATGGGTAGGCTAAGGGGGGTAGGGATCGCTGGGGTCGTAAATACCTGATCGGCGCCTGCAGCTGGACCGTATAGATTGCTCGCTATAGCCCTGTAGTGGTAGGTTGCGCCCGGCTCGAGGTTCTGCAACGCCAGGGTTACGGTCACTTCACCGCGCCCTGGGCTGATGCTGGCGAAACCGGTCGCAGGGCCGTAGCTCCCCGCTTCGGTGCCGACCTGGAACCCGTAGTTTGTCGGCAGATCCAGTGTTGCGATCGTCGCTGAAATAGTCGCGGCTGTCGAGGTGACGCCGCTCGCTCCGCCCGTGATCGCGGTTGGCGTGGCTCCTGCGGGCGTGGTAAAGGTCTCGTCTTCCCCATAGCTCGTGCCGACGTCGTTGGTCGCCACGAGACGGTAGTGGTAACGGGTGCTCGCGCTCAGGTCGCTCAGGGTGCCGAGCGCCGGGACGTCTGTGCTGCCGGAGCCCGCACTGGCCGCTGGTGTGCTTTGTTCATAGGCCAGGCTAGTGCCGTACTGGTAGTAATACGTTGTTTCGAGTGTTTCAGGGTTGATCGTGCCGATTGCGGTGGCACTCCCCGCAGACGCGCTGGGAAGGCTGCCCGTAGCGACGATCGGCGGCCCTGGAGTCGTCTGGAATGTTTCTATCGTGCCTTCGGTTCTGCCGGCCCCATTTTCCGCGACAGCGCGATAGTAGTAGACCGTGTTTCCGTGCAGGCCCGTCACATCTGTGTCGAGCGCTTCGTCGCCGTATCTCCCGGCCGGGATTTCGCCCGGCGGCGTCGGTGAGGTAGAGGCGCTTTGGAGGGTTGGGCTGGTGCCGTATTCGAAGTAATAGCGTGTGGCTTCGTTCTCGGGGTTCGCCCGGACGTGCAGCTTGGCTCCGAATCCAGTGATGGAGTCGGCAGCCTCGCTTCCGCTTTCGATGCTTGGCCGTTCGGAGCTGGTGGTGAGCGTTTGATCCTGTCCGTCGCTGAGTCCGAATGCGTTTTCCCCGGCAAGCCGGTAGTGGTAGGTCTTGTGCGGTTCGAGGTTTTCGAGGTTTGCTTCGGCTGTGACGTCGGCGGTCCCTTCGCCGGCCGGTTCATGGGTCGTTTCGCTGCCGTAGGCTTCTGTGGGCCCGTAGTCGAACCAGTCTGTGGTCGATGAGCCTTCGGGGTCGACCGTTCCCGTGGCCGTGGCTGTCGTAGGAGTTTCTTGCTTCGGTAGACCGGTGTTGACCAGGGGTGCTGGTCCGACCACGTCGGGGCCGAAGATTTCGACGACTCCGGCTTCACCGTCGGAGACATACACGTCTCCTTCGGCCGGACCCACCAGGTTCTGTATCGCGACGCCCAGAGGTTGCTTGAGGCTGCCTTTGATGTCCGCCTTATAGTTTCCGGCGGAATCGAACTGGTCGACGACGTGGTTGGTCTTGTCGACCACGTACAGGTCGCTTGTGGATTCGTCCACCGCGGCGGCGATCGGTTCGCCGAAGGCTTTTGCCGGCGTTTCGACACCGTTCAACACCTGCAGGAACGCCCCTGAACCACTGAACTCGTCGACCACGCGGTCACCGCTGTTGGGAACGTATACCTTGCCCGTGCCATCGACGGCCATGGCGACGTTTTCCTGGAACGAGAATCCTTCCGGCGGTCTTTCAAGTTCCCCTTCGGACACACCTTCTTCGGCTTCGGTCGGGCCGGGCGGGTTCGGCCTAAGGATGTCGACGGCCCTATTCGACGAGGACTCGACATACACGTCTCCCCCGTGTGGATCGGAGAGGCTCGGCGGGTTGTTGTCGACGGCAACCGAGACGTAGCCGCCGCCGAATCCTCCCGCGTTCGCCCCCGTCCAGAACGAAATGTTTTCGTATACGCCTCCACCTACGGGCTTGAACACGTAGACCCCGTCAGGCCCGGAATCCGCGACGTATACGTAACCCGTGGCCCTGTCTACCGATGCGTTACGGGCATATTTGGTGCTGAGGACGCGACCTTCCACCAGGGTACCGAGGCCGATCGACGGCTGCTGTTCGTCTTTGGCATTGATGACATCGACTTCGCCGACGCTGGCGAGCGTGTTGTCAACGTAGAGACTGCCCCCTGAGTCGAAGGTCAGGCCCCATGGCGTGGCAAACCCGGGAATCTGCGAGAGGTGCTCGTGACCCACTCCGGCGAACGCGTGAGCAACGGGGCATGCCAGCAGACACGCCCAGACCGCCCCGGCCACTGCTAGCCTGCGGACGCCTTTCATGATTTGCCTCCGCGTCGGGTTTGACCTTCAGCCGCCCTTCGGCCTCCGGCCGCCTTCTTGGTTTTGCTCTGTGGCTTCGAGCCGTACTTCTCCCGAGCCTGCCTAGCACAGGCGCTGCGCCTGCTCCTGGTCTTGCCGCTCTTGCACGCTTTGAGCGCCTTCGCGAGCTTCTGGACCGACGTCAGGTTTTTCGGGCATCCAGTCACGCTGATCTTCGTGCTCTGATGGATCGTCACGCCACTCTGCGCGACAAATTCTGTGGGCATGGCGAGCTTGGAGGTACATAGATTCCCGTTCGCGGCAAGTGCAGAGTACCTGCCCTCGGGAAGGTACAGCTCAAAGCTCGAAATCGGGACGTCGGGCACGTTCTTGAACGTGGAGCTCGTGATCCCCTGCTTGGAGATGAACGTAGAGCCAACGAGATCAACCCTGACACCATCGCCCTGCAGGAGCACCTCGAGGTCTGGGAATGCTTCCCCGCCGTGGCTTACGAAGTACACAGGGCCAGTCAGCGTGCCGGGGACGATCGGCGTGGTGGTCCTGGCGATCCCGATGACGGATTCCGGCGGGCAACTAGCCGGGTTTGCTGCGAACGTCGCGGCCCGGCAGGCCCGCTGGAGGGTCGTCAAGCGTGAGACCAGTTGCTTTGGGAGATCGACCTTGACCCGAGCGATGTTTGCCTCGGTGCCCTGGGCTGCTCCGGGGAACGTTACCTTCGCGTCGAGGCTCGCGCCGTTTGCTTTCGAGGTCTTGTGCGAAGTCGAGACCACGAACCGAGGCTTGAAGGCGAGCGCAGCGCAGTTGGTGACCTGGAATGACGACGACTCGTTCGCGCTCGCGCCCTGAGTGCTCGTGACGGTCCCCGCGATTGCCATCTTATTGCAGCTCGTAGGGTTCAGTGTGAATCCCGCGCGGTCGATCGTGACGTTCGCGACCTTCAGTTGCAAGGGAATACCATCGAGGATCGTAGGCAGGGGATCGCTTGTGATGGTCAGTGCCGCGCTGTGCGGGTCGACACTAATGGCAGCGCGGACCACAACAACGCCTGTGCCGGTCGTCCCAGAGAGCGTATACGGCCCGGCCTTGGCGGGCACAACGATGGACAGGCCGTACGGCGCACCCTTGTAGCCCTCAGTGAGGAACACCTGCCCACCGGTCACGAGGAAGGGCTGGGCGCCCGGACCCGTCAGGACCTGCGTGTGACCGATCAGGCTTTCATTCGCACAGGTGCCCAGCGCTGCCTGGGGTTCGTGGCACAGCGGCACCGAGGCAACGGTCCCCAATAGGCCAGGCGGTAGCTGCATCTGGATGCGGCTGAGGTCCTCGTCGGCATCGGTACGGCCAAACGCCACGGTGAAGGGACTGAACGCCCCGGCCTGGTTATTCGTCGTGCCCGCCGTGAACGACGGATCAAACTGCGGGGGCGGGCATCCCGTCACATTGAAGGTGCTCGTCGGAGCTGAGTCCAGCGTGAACGGGGTGCTCCACGGCGTGAGATCCGCGGAGATCGTCGCGGGCCCGCACACGCTCGGATTCGCGAGAGTCGCCCGCGGCCCCCCCGTTAGCGACATCTTGAAATCGCTGAACGGCAGCTGCGGGTTGTCCTTGAACGTCGCGGTGATCTGCCCGCTCTGCTGGTTGATCGACGCGGTGCCTTCGAGCTTGACGACGATGCCCCCTTCGCCTTCGCTCGTTGCCTGCACGAACAGACGAACCATACGCCCGCTCTGCGCGTCAGCCGGGCTGCACGGATCGCACAGAGGAGCACCGAGATACACATTTCCCTGCAATGCTTCTTCGAGCGCGGGCGTCTTGATGCGCACCGTGCCAATTTGAGATCCGCGGGGGCATGCGCCCACCGTCGCCGGCTGCGAGAGCCCCCGTTTTTCATCGGGCCCGAAGAACTGCTCATCCGAGCACGCCGCCAGACCCGTCGCCGCTGAGGGTGAAATGACAGTACCGACCGGCAGCACAGCCGTCACATCCTTGACGTCGGCCGCCGCCACCCCTTCGGGTTCGAAATCCTGTTCCCGGTGAACCGTCAGATCGAGGTCATAGCCCGCCGGAGCCCCGGCTTCGAAGGTGTCCGGGATCATCGACATCGATGAGCTGAATGGAAGCTCGTCGCAGCCAGAAGGCGTCTGGAGGTTGACTGGCGGAGGCCCTCCAAACACGCCGGGTTCCGTCCACGCGTCGGTTGACAGCGTCGCACTCAGCGGTTCAGAGCATTGCGTCGGGTTCGTCAGCAGTGGCACACGAGGCGCCGAGCTCGGCCCGCCGAGGCCAAGGCCCGGATTATCAGGCCCCGGCCCATTGTGGTCCGCGGGAACACCCCAGATCATTACGGTCGCGGCCAGAGGGGCGTTGTTCTCCGATAGGTTTGCCGACGTCACTCTCACTCCATAGTCGCCGTCAGATAGCACAATCGTATCTAGCCGCACCGTCGTTTCGTTAGCGAAGAAAGCAAAAGCCGCGGGCTCGCCTGGCGCCGGCGCGATGTTATACACGGGATTTGCGAGCCTCGAGTACTCGCTGTCGATGCTTGACAGTCCGGTTACCGTCGCCTCTCCGACAATCGCCGTCCTCGGGCATGTTCCGGCGACGATCGCCGCGACCGGGCATCTCGGCATGCCCACCGTGTTGCCGACAAATCCGACCGGAGGGTCGAACAGCACATCCTTCGGCGCGCTAACCGGGTGAGCGTATGTTCTCGTGTTGATCGCAAAGGTTGTCGTTAGGTTTGGGTGGGCTCCAGCCTGCATCGTCGACAGGTCGACGGCTACGCTGCCCGGAGCGAAGCCGGGAGCCGCCGGTATCGCGCTGATCGTCACTGGACTGCTGACAGACGCGGTCGCTGCCCCCCCGCCGGACACGGTCGCCGTATTGGTGACGCTGGGGCCGGCGCCAGCTTGCGGGGTCACAGCGATCCTCAACGTCAGGACATCACCGGGATCGACGCTATGTGCCCACGTGCAATTCACAGTAGACGCTACAGTCGTGCAGCTGAGCTCCGATTGAGGGAAGCCGAGGTCCCCGCCCTGAAAGGCATCGTCGGCAATTACGGTCCCAACCAAGGGAATGCTGCCAAAGGCCAGGCCTACAGGCAAGGAGTCGGACAGCGTCACCGTGCTTCCGTCAGTCGAGGCGCCGCCCACGTTGACGGCCGTCACGACCAGCGCATCCTCGGTGCTCCCCGGTGAATAGTTGGTTGGCGTGGACACGGACGTGATCTGCCACCTTGGCGTCTGCAGGGCGGACGCACCTGGCGTCGCGATCAGCAGCGTTGCGCCCAGCACAATTGCGCTCACCGCCAGGGTCCTTAGTTTCATCATGACCGACCCTTTCGGCTCGGCTTCTTGGCCTTACGTTCAACGCATTTGCCGTGCTTGAGCGTCCGGCGCTTCTTACATTTCTTGGGCGCCCTCTTCGGCTTGGATTTCGATGTCGCCGCGGGCACTGAGGCAGGAGGCGGATTGCCGAGACCCGAGAACGTCGCGCTGGCAGGCGGCCCTAGGAGCTGCGGCACGCTCGGCGGCCCCTGACACGCTTCTCCTTCGCATGGGGTCGCCGACGCGGGTGGACTATCGCCTGCACGAGGCACCCGCGCGTCATAGGCATCGTACGCCCCGTCAGTATCACCAGCAACGAGGCCTTGCGCGGTGAGAAAGAATATGTCGTTCCCGTCTTCGCTGATGTCACCAAAATATGAAGGTTCAGAGTTCGTGCCCGATGAGATCAGGTACAGCTTTCCCTTCTCCCACTCATAGACGTCCCTGACGCCGTTAATCGCCTGCGGCACGAGCTTTTCCGGCGTATCGAAAATTACACGGGTACCATCGCTGGACACGCCCCGGTCGGCGAACGCCAGCCCGCCCGTTGAGCCGAAAGCTCCGGTCCCGGTACCGGTGTACGAGTTGGCCAGAACAGCAGACTGCGTTGGCACAACTCCTGGGCCCGTGCAGGAGATGCAACTGAGCCGGCCAGCACCAGCTTCGTAGCGGAATACCTCGGTGCTCTTGTTTGGGCCACTGTCGTTGAAGCCTGGGATTTCGGCGGCTGTCTGAAAGACGAACACCGATCCGGTGGGGGTTGTGTCCGCGACTTCAACCTCCGCCGAAAGCGGTGCGATTGCAACGACCTGCCCGTTTGTGAACAGATCCAGTTCGACCGGTTCATACCCATGTCCGAGTTTTTCCGGCGCAAGCTTTTCAAACAGGAAACTAGATCCGTCCGGGGTCGACGCAAGTACCTGAGCCGCAGCAGGCCCCCCCGCTTCGGTGCTCGGCAGGTCAATGCCTGGAAGGTACTTGAGCTCTTCGGTGGCGAGCTGAAATTCATAGAACTTTCCAGATTCGTCTTCGGGAGCGGCCGCCGTGAGGCGATCGGTGCTCGTGAAGAAGACCCGCGAGCCATCCGGTGATGCATACATATAGCTTCGGGCATGTTGTGACGTCAGGAGCGATTCGACTTGTGCCGGACCTTTTGGCGCAGGCGCCGGCAGACCATTTACGTCGGGCAGGAGAGCGTCGCGCGAGACGAGCGACGTGCGTTGCGTGCCGTCGGCGGCGGTCTCGCGGACGTACAGCTCAGGAGTTCGGCCGCTGCCCGATTCAGGCGCCGGGCTCACGAAGAAGGCCGCAGCTCCCGTTTCAGACACTTGGTTTTGGAGGCTGCCGCCGGTGAACCTGTTCGGGCCGGCGGCTGTTGTGGTGGCGGGGACAGCTCCGTAGGGATCAAGCGATCCATCGGGCAGAACCCCGGCGGCGCTCAACTGGCCATCGTGCCACTCATAGAAGCCCGGGTCGTTACCTCCGGTCGACTCGCCGGCAACGATTGCCGCACGCGAGACGTTGCCCAGCGATGGGTTCGGAATGCCGTCTTCAGGTGTCAACGTGCCCGAGAAGCCGAAGTAGTCGGTGCTGAGATCACTCGACGCCCCAGCAATATATCCTCCGCGAACTTCTCCTGGCGAATAGGTGTCACCGTGCGGTTTGGCGATCGTCGGAGATCCGAGCCAATTGGTTACCGGCGAGCCGACTTCGTGCTCGAAGATGGCCGGATCCCCGACACCCAAGAGACCGCCTTCAAACGAGTTCTCGCCTGCCACATACGGGGCCAAACCGCCACCGTTGAACACCGGCTCGAACACGATCGTGGAGAAATCAGCAGAGATAGCGAACGCCTGGGAGACTGTGGCTATGCCTGACTGCGCCCCCAGAGCACGCGGCATCATGCCGGTGTCTTGCCAGCCGGTCCCCGAGCGCTTGGCGACCGTCCAGTTCTGGACGCCCGTCGCAGAACTGCCGATCGGGCCGCTGTCGTTAAACAGCACACCGTTACCGTTGGCTGCCGCCTTCATCACCGGCGGCACGCCGCTATTTGAAACGCCCGCCTGGTAGCCCGACTTGTCCGGTGGCGTCACCTGTTCATAGACACGGCCGTCGGGGAGGCCGGCAGCTCCCGGTTCGGGCCCAGGAGCAGGCGTTGCGTAGGCGCCGGCCGCGGATGGGGTGACGGCGGTCAGGGCGACCATCGCGGAGGCCGAGAGCAGCGCGAGCGCGACCATACACGCGCGGGGGGAAAATGACCGACTCATTGAACCGTCTCCTCCAGGAAAGAGGGGAGGCCCCTCGCTTGTTGTATGACGACACGCGCGAGGGCGGAACAGCGGGAGCGGCCGAGAGCTGTTGGATCGAAGCTGCGATCGCGGGTCATGGCGTCGCCCTCGGGGCACTCGTGCGGCCGTCGGTTCGCCGGCTGTGAGGGCGCGTCGCGCGCACGACTTGTTCACCGTGGGGTGTCAGCCGCCACGCGTTGGGTACGCCCTGGATATGACCGCCGGTGTTATGCAGCAGTCCGATGCCCTCAAGGCGTGCGAGTAGCTTTGAGATCTGGCCCTGGTCTACGATCTGCGCGGCGTCGGAGACCTCGCGGTTATTGGGCTTGGATCCCCGCTCACCCAGCTCCGCGACGGCGGCGAGGACCATCAGCGTGCGCAGCGTCGGCCGAAATGCGCAGGACCCGGACGTTCCTCCCGGCCCGCGCAGGACCCGGACTTCGTCCCGACCCGCGCAGGACCCGGACGTTCCTCCTGACCGGCCCGACTTCGCGGGCTTATCGGTCGGGAGGAAGCCCGGACCTGCTTTGCTGAACTGAAGCTCTTGCGCGGCAGCCGCGTGCCCGCGGTAGGGGAGCACGATCGTCGCCATCAACGGGTTCAACAGGTCGAGCAGTGAACCGGCTGACTCCTGCAACAGCCGCGCGTGGATCACGCTGAAGGCAGCGCCGACGATGCCCTCCGCGGTCAGTGGCGGCAGCTCGCGGCCGGCTTTCACACCCGTGCGGCCCTGATCGACAGCCCGCCTCAGAACCTCCGATACCTGCGCGCGACGCTCGAGGACGCGAGGGCCGGCGCCGAGCGCCTCCACGAACACCAGCCGCCGCAGCGCCGGCTCAACATCAAGGAAGCCGAGTAGCGCCCCGAGGCCCGCACGGATGCGTGTGGCCCACTCTTTCTCACCCTCCCACGCGGGGAGCACGACCCCGGCGATCCGATCGACCGCATGGTCAAACGCCGCGAGGAAACAATCTTCGCGATCGGTGAACAGGTCATAGAACGTCTTATTCGAGACACCCGCGCGGCCGGATACCCGCCGCGCCGTCATCCGCCGATACCCATCCTCGGCCACCACCGCGAACGTCGCGTCGAGCAGCCGCACACGCTGAAGCTCCGACACATACACCCCGCCCCCGCGAGGACCTGGCGTACCCGGACGCCGCATACGTACACGCCCAGCAGAGGCCATCAGCGCTCACCACCCACAACCGGCGCGCCCAGAGAACGGCAGAAGCCGCGGGCACAGCCGCGGCGAGGACGATCTAGAAGCTGGTGGCGGGCGCCTCGACGGACGCCGAAACTAGGCTTTTTGCCTAATAGACCGGGGGTAGAGAGAGAGAGAGAGAGAGAGAGAGAGATGTGTCAGCAGCGCTGACGCATCTACATACGGGCCCACCCTGGGCCGCAGCCGTCCCCATCACATCTGTCCCCTGTGGACTCACGCGAAAACAACCCCTCTTCATGCGATCCGGCCCTCTCCCCAACATCCCCTACAAAGCGCTTGACATCGATCCAGAGGACCAACCCAAACCCGATCTATTTCGTGCCCCCAAACGACGGAGAACCTCTACCGAGAACTATAAGCACAAAGGGTCGGCAATTGCAACCCCCAACCGCAAAAAGACCGGCAAACCGCTCTACAGAGCCAAGAAGTCAAGTTGATTGATAGCACGGTACGGAGCGTATGCGTCTACGAGGAGGAGAAGCGAGAGGGGATCACCGAGTGAGGCGGGGCACGGAGGCCCCCCGCCTCAGCGCGCCTTGGGCGCCCACCGCGCCACGCGGACGATCTCAAAAGTCAGCCCATCAAAGTGCTCACCACGGCCTCGTAGACCCCCGCGCCGTGCCCGGCCTCCGTTACTCGCGCGTTCTCGTGTTGGGCCAGCGCTTCGCGCATCGACGGATCGCGCTGCATCGCGTTTGCCACCAGCCAGAAGGTGTCCACCTGCGCTGCGCATCCCAGGTCCTCGCGCGAGTCCCCCACCGCGAACGTCTCCTCGCGCGCATATCCCCGCGCGCGGCGGTGAAAAGCGACCCCGCCGGCCTTCGAGGCGCCGCCCGGCAGCAGGTGATAGCCGCGCACGTGCTCCAGCTCCGCCAGCGCGGGCGAGCGGCGGTTGACCACGCCGTTGTCAACCAGCCGCAGGTCCCCGTGGCCGTGCTCGGCCAGCAGCCCGTCGACCTCGCCGGCGTCGACCAGGCCGCGGAACAGGTGTGAGACCTCGCGCTCGGTGTGCCACGGCTCGTGGTACTCCAAGCGGCCCTGATAACGCTCCAGCAGTAATGCCGGCGCGCCCGAGCGCTCGATCTGCTCGGCGATGCTCAGCTCGCCCGGCAACAGATCGCCCGTCAGCCAGTGCTCTTCCCCGTCCAGCACCACGCACGCGCCCGCCTCGTAGATGAAAGAGCTCTGACCGAGCAGCCGCGCGTCCTCGAACACCTGCGCGCGCCGGCGCCCCGACATCAGCACCACCTCCACGTCGGCGCGCATGCACGCCTGCACCGCGCGCACCCCGTCGATCGACACGTTCCCCTCGCCATCGCGCAGCAGCGCCGCGCCGCGGCCGAGCAGCGTGCCGTCGAGGTCCAGGTACAAACAGCGCGCGCTCACGTCACGCCCACACTTGCCAGCGGAGGGCGCTCGACCGGCCCGTCCTCGGCCCCGAGCCCGCTCAGCCGCCCCTCGCGCTCCAGCCGCCGCGCGATCGTCGCCAGCACCGTCAGCGCCATCGGGTTGAGCGCCTCGAGCGGCTGGTGGTGGTTGCGGTGCTCGTCGAGGTCCACCTGCGCGATCGCATCCAGCCCGACCTCCCGCCAGACGTCGATCAGCATCGCGATCTCCACGCCGTAGCCGGTCGCGAACGGCAGGCGCTCCAGCAACTCCCGCCGCGCCGCGACCTCCCCCGCGAGCGGCTGGCGCACGCCGGCCAGCTGCGGGTAGAACAGCTCCAGCGCCGGGCGCGCGGTCAGGTGGTTCACGCGCCCGCCGCCCTCCCCCTGCCACACGCCGCCCTGCTCGAACGGGCGGCGGTAGAACGCCTTCACGAACTCGACGCCCTGCTCGCACACGAGCGGCCCCAGCAGGCCGGTGGCGAAGTGCGCGGAGAAGCCCTCCGTGTCGGCGTCCAGGAAGCACACCAGGTCTCCTCGCAGGCGGCTCAGCGCGCGCCACATCGCGTCGCCCTTGCCGAGCACCGGGCCCCACCCCGCCAGCAGCTCCTCCTCCTGCCACACCTCCGCCCCCGCGCGCGCGGCCACCACGGCGGTGCCGTCCGCGCTGGCCGCATCGACCACCACGAGCTCGTCGATCGCGCCCGCCTCGCGCAGCTCTGCCAGCGCGCCGACGATCTCCCCCACCGTTCCCGCGCACTCGCGCGCCGGCAAACACACCGACACGCTCAGCCCGCGCTCGGCCCGCGCGGCGGCGATCCGCGGCGCCGGGTAAGAGGAATGGTGGAAGGAGCGCGCTTTCGCCCAGCGCTCCGCGGGGGTCGGCGAGACGCGGGGCATGTCGGCCCTCCGAGCAACCGAAAGACGGTCGTTGCTGCCTTCGTCGTGGCGGTCGGTGGTGGAAGCGTCCATCGCCTCTACTATCGCAACCGGTGGCGATACAACGCACGATCGAGCCCTGGAGCGCGCTGCTCGACCAGGCGCGCGAGGACGGACGGCTGGTGCGCGAGGCGCGCGAGGGGTGGGCGGGCTCTCATCCCGCCAAGCTGGTCGAGCCGCCTTCAGAGCTGCACCCCGATGTGCTCGCCGCGCTTGCGCGACTGGAGATCGAGCGCCTCTACTCCCACCAGGCCGAGGCCGTCTACTCCGCCTGGGAGGGGCCGACGATCGTCACCACCGGGACCGCCTCGGGCAAGTCGATGTGCTTCAACCTGCCGACGCTCGACGTGCTCTGCCGCGACTCCAAAGCGCGCGCCCTCTACCTCTACCCGACCAAGGCCCTCGCCCAGGACCAGGCGCGCGCGCTCGCCGCCTTCGGCCTGACCAAGCAGGTGCGCCCCGCGATCTACGACGGCGACACCCCGCGTGAGGGGCGCGCCGACATCCGCCGACGGGCGAACGTCGTGCTCACCAACCCCGACATGCTCCATGTCGGCATCCTCCCCAACCACCCCGCCTGGGCAGAGCTGTTCGCGAACCTCGCGATCGTCGTCGTCGACGAGGCGCACGTCTACCGCGGCGTGTTCGGCTCGCACGTCGCCAACGTGCTGCGCCGCCTGCGCCGGATCGCCGCCGCCTATGGCACGACCCCGCGCTTTCTGCTCACCTCCGCCACGATCGCCAACCCGGTCGAGCTGGCCGAGCGCCTCACCGGCCTGGAGAACGTGAGCCTGATCGACGCCGACGGCTCGCCCGCGCCGGGGCGGCAGATCGCGATCTGGAACCCGCCGCTGACGGACGAGGCTTTGGGCAAGCGCCGCTCGGCGCTCGCGGAGGCGGCCGAGCTGCTCGCGCGGCTGGTGCGCGACGGCGCGCGCCTGATCTGCTTCATGAAGTCGCGCAAGGGCGTCGAGGTCCTCCACAAGCTCGTCGTCGCGGATCTCGAAAGCACCGAGCCGCGGGGATCGGACCCGGACGGCGCCGACGCGGACGAGGCCAACCCGAACGGCGACGCCTTGCACGGGGCCGAGCTCGCCAAGCTCGTCGCCCCCTACCGCGCCGGCTACACCTCCCAGCAGCGCCACGAGCTGGAGGGCCGCCTCGTGCGCGGCGAGCTGCGCGCGGTGATCACGACCGACGCGCTCGAGCTCGGGATCGACATCGGCGAGCTCGACGCGGCCGTCGTCGTCACCTTCCCCGGGACCGTCGCCTCGTTGCGCCAGATGTGGGGGCGCGCCGGGCGCCGCGGCCGCGGGCTGGCCGTGTACGTCGCCGGCGAGGACGCGCTCGACCAGTTCTTCTGCCGCCACCCCGACGACTTCCTCGAGCGTCCCGTCGAGGCCGCGATCCTCGACCACGAGAGCCCGGAGATCTACCGCCGCCACCTGCTCTGCGGCGCACACGAGGGCCCCCTCTGCGGCGAGGACGCCGAGTTCCTCGGCCCGCGCTTCCAGGCCCACGCCGAGGTCCTGCTCGCCGCCGGTGAGCTGCGCCGGCGCAGCTCGAGCTACGTCCCGCGCGAGCCTTCCGGCTACCCCGCAGCGGAGGTCTCGCTGCGCTCGGCCTCGCCCGAGCAATTCGCGATCGTCGACGTCGCCTCCGGCGAGCTGCTCGGCTCGACCGAGGCGGCGCGCGCGCACTCGACCGTCCATGAGGGCGCGATCTACCTGCACCTCGGGCGCTCCTACGAGGTGCGCGAACTCGATCTCCAGCGCCGCCGCGCGCTCGTCGCGCCGTTCGACGGCGACTGGTACACCCAGCCCAAGCGCCTCACCGACACCACGATCGAGCGCCTGCTCGACCGCCGCGACGCGCTCGGGGTGACGCTCAGCTTCGGCGAGGTGGCGGTCACCGAGACGGTCCTCGCCTACCAGCGCAAGCGCCTGGCAGACCATGCGCAGATCGACCTCGTCGCGCTCGAGTTGCCCCCCACGAGCTTCCCCACGCAGGCCCTCTGGTTCGAGCTCGACGCGACGATCCTGGACCCCGGCGCGCTCGCGGAGGACCGGCCGGCGGGGGAGAACGGGCCGCCCGGCGACGGGGTCGCGGCGGCCGCGATCCCGCTCGAGGCGCTGCTCGGCGCCCTGCACGCGACCGAGCACGCCCAGATCGCGGTGCTGCCGCTGATCGCGATGTGCGACCGCTGGGACATCGGCGGACTGTCCACCAACCTGCATCCCCAGACCGGCGGCGCGACGATCTTCATCTACGACGGGCACCCCGGCGGGGTCGGCATCACGCGCACCGCCTTCGCCCGCTTCGAAGAACTCTGCCGCGACGCCTACCGCCTGATCGCCGAGTGCCCGTGCACGGCTGGCTGCCCCTCGTGCGTGCAGTCGCCGAAGTGCGGCAACCTCAACGAACCGCTCTCCAAGCTGGGCGCCCGCTTGCTACTGGAGCGGATGCTCGCCGCGCCCGTCAAACTGGTCGACTCGTGTTCGCCCTCCCCAACAAGACAGCGCTCGCCGGCATAGGCGCCTGCGTCGCGCTGGCGGGCACCCCCGCGGCCGCGCAAGCGCCGGCGAGCCGCGCCGCGATCGCAGAAGGCCCGGGCGAACGGATCGCGCTCTCGAGCTGGACGCTGCGCACCGACCCGAGCAACCGCGGCCTCGCGCGCGGCTGGCAGCAGGGCGGCTTCGGCGGCAGCGCCGTGGGCGTCCCCAGCGTGATCGACCCGCTGCCGTTCAGCGGCCCGCGGGCGCAGCGCAACTACGAAGGCTCGGTCGCCTGGTATCGCACGAGCTTCACGGCCGCCCACGCCGGCACCTACGCCCTGAGCTTCGCCTCGGCCAACTTCCGCGCCGGCGTGTGGGTCGACGGGCATGCGCTCGGCTCCCACCGTGGCTCCTACCTGCCGTTCGAAATGCGCGCGCTCCTCGCGCCCGGCACGCACACGGTCGTGGTCCGCATCGACTGGCGCGACCCGGCGGCGCAGGCGCACGAAGGCTTTCACCGCACGTGGTTCAACTGGGGCGGGATCGACGGCGATGTCAGCGTGCGGCCGATCGGCGAAAGCGAGCTGCTCAACCCAACCATCCAGACCACGCTCACGGGTGGGGGGGATTCGAATCCGCCGTCCACTGGGCAGGCCACCGTGCGGGTCGGCGTGGAAGTCCGCAACGACGCGCCCGCCGCGCGCACGATCGTCCCCGAAGGAACCCTCACCCGCGGCGCGCAGACGATCTCCTTCAACTTCCCGGCCCAGACGCTCGCCCCCGGACAGACGGTCAGGATCAGCACGAACATAGCTGTCGCCAACCCCGCGCTGTGGTCGCCGAGGAGCCCCAACCTCTACCAGCTGACGCTCGCCGTCGGCCACGAGTCGAGCTTCTCGGCGCGCGTCGGCCTGCGCCAGCTGACCTGGAGCAAGGGACGCGTGTTCCTCAACGGCCGGCGCCTCCTGATGCACGGCGCCTCGCTGCAGGAAGACGCGCGCGGTCACGGCGACGCGCTCACGCCCGGCGACCAGGCAACGCTCGTGCAGGAGCTGCAGCGCATCGGCGCGAACACCGTGCGCTCCCAGCACCCGCTCGACGCCGCTTTGCTCGAACGCCTGGACGCCGCGGGGATCCTCGTCTGGCAGGGGATCGGCCCGGTCGAAGGGGCGGGCAACTGGTATTCGAGCACGCCCAAGCTCCTACACGAAGCCGAGGCGCAGGCGCGCACGGCGGCGATCGCGGAGGAGCTGCACCCCTCGGTCATCGCCTGGAACCTCGTCGACGAGGTCGCCGAGAACGGCCGCGACAGCGCCGAGGTCGCCTACGTGCAGAGCATGACCCACTGGCTACACGCCCACGACCCGGCGCGGATGGTCGCGGTCGACGTCTGGGGAGACCATCCGCCTGCGCAGGCCGGCACGCTCTACAGCGGCGTCGACGCGGTCGCCGAGACCGACTACACGGGCTGGTATGACCAGCCCCACGACACCCCCGCGCAGCAGCGCGCGCTGATGCGCGCGCGGCTGGCGGCGATGCAGCGCACGTTCGCCGGGAAGGTGCTCGTGATCAGCGAGTTCGGAGCCGAATCCAATTCGCTCAACCCCTCCGCCAGTCCCGGCGGATATGCCTTCCAAGCGCAGCTGCTCGCGCGCCATATCGCGGTCTATGCCGCCGACCCCCAGCTCAGCGGCATGCTGATCTGGGACCTGCGCGATTACCCATTGGTTCCCAGCTTCGAGGGGGGCTCAATCCACGGTGATCTTCCCCGCCTGCGCCTGATCGAAGGGCTTATTCAGAAGGGGCTGTTCGACTATGACGGGCGGCCCAAGCCGGCGGCGAGCACGGTCGCGCGGCTGTACAAAGCGCTGCCAGGGGGGTAGCCGGCTGCCGCGGACAACGCTCATTGCCGGCAAGCTCGTTAGTGCTTCTTGCCCTTGCGCCTGGCCTTACGCTTCTTCTTCGTGGTCTTCTTGTGCTTCGGGCACCCCGTGACGGCGATCTTCGTGGACTCGTTGATCTTCGCGCCGTTTTGGGCGACGAATTCGGTAGGCATCTTTAGTTTGCTCGAGGATTTGCAGAGGTTGCCGTTGGCTGCCAGCGCGGAGAACTTGCCCTCGGGGAGGTTCAGTTCGAAGGAGCCGACGGGGGCGTCGGGGACGGTCTTGAACGTGCTTGACGTGATCCCCGCGTGGCTGATGAACGTCGAGCCGACGAGGTCCAGCGTCACGCCGTAGCCCTGTAGCACGATGATCAGGCTCGGGAACGCTTCGCCGCCGTGGCTGACGAAGATCGCGGGGCCTTCCAACGGGACCGGGATCAACGGCGTCACCGCCCGCGCATGCCCGATGAACGACGCCGGCGGACAACCCGCGGGGTTCGCGTCGAACTGCGCCGCCGTGCACGCTTTCTGTAGCGTCGTCAACCGCGAGGGGAGCTGCTTGGGGAGGTCGACCTTGACCCTCGAGATGTTCGCCTGCGACCCGAACGGTGCTTGGGGGTAGGTCAGCTTCACCGACAGGCTCGCGCCCTTCGCGCGTGAGGTCTTCCCCGCGGTCGAAACCGCGAATTTCGGGGCGAACTTCAATGTCGCGCAGTTCGTGACCTGGAACGGCACCGACAGCGCCGAGCTCGCTCCTTCGGTGCTCTGAAGGCTCCCCGTGATCGCCATCTTGTTGCAGTTCGTCGGGTTGAACGTGAAGTGTTCACGGCTGATGATCACGTTCACGTGCTGGATCTCCAGCGGGATGCCCTGCAGGATCGTCGGGATCTTGTACGGGCCGGTGTTATCCGTCGTGATCGTCAACGCGGCCGTGTGCGGGTCGACTTCGATCTTCGCGCGCACGACCACACAGTCACACAGCGTGTTCTTCTCCAGGTCATACGGGCCGGCCTTCGCCGGGTTGACGATCGACAGGCCGAACGGCGCGCCGTCGTGCGGCCCGGTGATGTACACCCGGCCGCCCTTTACGCTGAACGGGTTGCCACCGAGGCCGACGCTGACCGTCGTTTCCCCGATCAGGCTTTCGGGACCGCACGTGCCCGCGTTCGCTTCGGCTTCACCGCACAGCTTTACACCCGTCAGCAGGCCGCTGAGCCCGGGCGGCATGTGCAGCTGGATGCCTTGCAGGTTCTGCTGGCCGTCTGCGCGGCTCATCGTCGTCGTGAACGGCGTGAACGCACCCGCCTGCAGGTTCAGGCTGCCCGTCGTAAGCGACGGGCTGAACGGGAGCGGGTTGCTGCAGGGGCTGTGGTTCGGACCCGAGGTGATCAGGAATTCCGAGCTCGAGTCCACCGGCGCGTTCCCCGACCACGGCGAGATCGACGCCGTCGTCGTATACGAGCCACACAACGCCGGGGTACCAAGCGGCGCTCTCGACCCACCGAAGAAATGAAACACGCCATCTTCAAACGGGACTGGGGGCACCTTGAACGTCGCCACCAGCTGACCCGTCACCGCGTCCGGTTTGACTTCACCCGCGAGCTTCAGCAGCACGCCCGAGACCGGGTCACGCGCGACGATATACACCGCGATCAACGAACCAAACGGGTTCGCGTCCTGCGCCGCGAGATACAACGCGCCCACGAGCGGGTTCGGCAACAGCGGCGTTCTGATTTCAACGGTCGCGATCTTCGACGCTTCGGGGCACGTCTGTTCCGCCGCGCTTTCCAGGGCGATTTCCCCCAGGCCACACGCCAACAACCCATCCCCCGCCGCCGGGTTGACCGCGATACCCGCCGGCAACGCGACTGTCACTTCCTTCACCGCGGACTCCGCCAAACCCACCGGATTCAGGCTCGCGTCCTGCGGGACATGCACGCCGACCGACAGCCCCGTGGGGCTGCTGCCCTGGGTGCCGTCGGGGGATACGCTGATCGACGGTTCGAAGTTCAAGCGGTTGCACCCATTCTGCGCGAGCGGTTCGCCTTCGCTGTTCTGGAAGACGTATTCCTTCGGCGCGGTGAACTGCCCGGGCTGCGACCACAAATCTGCTTCCATGCTGGTGCGCAACGGGCCCGTGCACGAGGTCGGCATGACCAGGAACGGCTGACCTGCCTTGACCGGACAAGAGGGTTCCACCGACGAGAACCCGACGATTGCCACGTGGTCGAGGCATTTGGACCCGCGCGCGTTGTCGTGCCGTGGGTCGGCCGGCACGCCCCAGAATGTCACCTGGTTGCCGATGAACTCCACCAGGTTGGGGATGTCAGAGACGGAGACCACTACGCCGTAGTCGCCGCCGGTGCGCACCGAGATGTCGAGGATCACCGGTCCGGCGACCGTCTGGAAGCCGAACCGTGCCGGCTCACCCAGCGCCGGTTCGAGGTTGAACAACGGTTCGGTCAACACTACCTCGCCCTGATTACTCAAGAGATTATTCCCCGCCGCGATCGGTGTCGCCACCCCCACAACCGTATCGTCCGGACACTTCGGTGCTTCGGGCTTCTTTGAATTCACGAACACCTTCATGGGGCACTGCGGCAACGGCGTCGGGTTGCCCACAAGCCCCGGCGGAAGATTGAAACGCAGATCCTTCGTGAACGGTCCGAGCGGCTGCACTTCAAGCCCGATTTCCCCAGAAACGTTGTTGAGGGCGAGCACCGTGTTCGCGTTGAGACCGAGAGTCGTCGTCAGCTGGAAGGGGTGCGACCCCGCCTGCGTATCCAGACCGCCGCCCTCTTCTTCGGGAGTGATTTCATAGTTTTCCACGCCATACGGCGGCGAGTCGCTCAGCGCGAGCGCCCGGTGCGAGGTGAGCGAAGGCGCGCCGCCGCCCGAGACGCTCACTTCGTTGACGCCATGACCGCTGCCCGGCGTGACCTTCACGTTTACGACGGTCAGCAGATGTTCATAGGCGAGCAGCCGGCCTCCGCTGAGCGTGCACGTAACCACCTGCCCAGCGAAGGAGCAGCTTATGTGTTCTTCCAGCGCTTTACCGCGTTCTGTGAATGTCTCGCCTTCTCCGCGGACCGCGGTCGGCGTCACCCCCGCCGGTAGCGTGTCCACGATCGTCACGGGATCTGCTCCCGCGTTGACCCACGCGTCGCCGAGGTCGCTGGCTTCCACCACGATCGTGCCTTCGCCGCCCGACGGGTTCGCGGGCGCGGAGAGCGTATTCAGATGCCACCACGGCCTGCACGAGGACGAGGGGCACCTTGCTTCTTCGGCGAACGCGGCCGTGGCGCCGATCGTACCGGCCAGCATCAGCAACACGACGGCCGCGACCGTGAGCGGCATACCCTTCTTGAGAACGCTGACGCTCATCACTTGCCACCCCGCTTGATCGCGTTTGCCTTGCGCGACCGCTTCGCCGCGTATCCATACTGCTTGTGGGCCTTGCGTTCGCACGCCTTTCGCTGCTTTCGCTTCTTCTTCTTGTGACACGCGCCCAGCGCC
>DATCBT010000020.1:0-27206 GCA_036511695.1 Solirubrobacteraceae bacterium
CCCCCCCCCCTCGCGGAAGCGGGTGCCCTTCGCGAAGTCCGCTCCCGCCATCAATGTTTCGACGAAGGCGGGGATCTCAGCTGGGTCAGCAGACCCGTCCGCGTCAAGCATGACGAGGGCATCGCCGGTGGCGGCCTCGAAGCCGCAGCGCATCGCATCTCCCTTGCCGGGGCACTCCTGTATGACGATCTTGGCGTCCGGTCGCAGACGACGCGCGACATCGAGGGTGTCATCGGTCGAGAAGCCATCGACGATGATCACCTCATGCAGACGCCCAGGCAGCTTCGTCAGGACGTGCGGCAGGTTCTGCTCCTCGTTGAGCGTGGGGATGATCACGCTCACGCGCGGCCACTCCATCACAAGGTCGGTCCGGCGCGGGCGCAAGCGTCGCTCGCTGCCCACGATGGCCGCGCCATCACGAGCCTGGGGGTCGGTTGTTTCGGTCTCGATCACGTTGGGTACGTTTGGATGCGGCCCAGGGACGAACTCCTGACTCGCCAAAGGCACCGTAGAAAGACTGCCGCTCATGTTCTCACTCCCTTGTTGGTCGCTTCCGTACAACCGTCCCTGTCCACCATGTCAAAGCTACCTATATCTACGTGAATCTCGTTAGCGAGCTGTATAAAATCGGACTACGCAATCCCTGACGAATGTCGAGCCCGCAACACTCCTGCGCGACGCTTCGCCATGACGTGACCGCCGATCGAGCACCGAACAGAGCGCTAAGCGACGAACTCGTAGCCCCCGGCCGTCATCAGGGGCCTGCGCAAGTCGCGGTGCTGTCGGCCCTACAACGAGATGGATGCCTCCCCTACAGCGATGTGCCTCATGCACGCTCTCTTCTCTCCGTAGTCTCCGCATCTGCCCGTGTCCTTCCGGGCATTGCTTGATCACCGTAGTCGTTGCGGGCGTTTACTTGAGCGGTACCGTACCAGAGTGGACGAATGTTTGGTAGCCCGTTGCTGACGGCCCCTCGCACAGATCCCAGCGTGCGTATGGCACTGGCGGATCCTGCCTTGGGTGCGGGCGTCGAATCGCGTGTCGGGGTGGGGATGCTGGATGCGGGCAGGTGGGAGCCATCGGGTCGCGACGCGGTCGCGCTGCCAGTCCCGGCGTGAGCGAGCAGGACAACGAGCGCAGACCGCAGCAGCTCCCTCGAGGCCAGCCATCAGTCGCGTTCGCAGCCTACGTGTGCAGGACACCTATCGCGAGCAACAGAGCCACCACCAGGCCGGCTGCGAGGACTGTCGAACCGCCGAGGGAAAGCACCAGTATCCAGTTGAATGGAGTGGCTGCTGGCGGCGCTCCCGGCGGGGGCGCCGCTTCTGCGTCAGCTGGGGGCTGAGCTTGAGGCGCCAGACCGCGCTCAAGCGACTGCGAGTAGCGCGGCTCTCGCAGGCTCGGATCCGACCAAGCGGGCTCCTCGTCAACTTTGGACGCTTGGGGTTTCCTAAAGGACTTTCTGGGCATCGTTCGGCTCCGCAAGATACTAGGTGTCCGAGACTGAGACGCCGAGCATTGCCAGCTCGCAGACTATCCCCGGCGTGGACGCAGTCGCCCAAATCGCCGGCAACCTCCTCCAAGCACGTAAGCGTTACGGACTGACCCAAGAGGCGCAGCTCGGGAGCGCCTCAGTGATCGCGCTGAGCCGCGTGCCTAGCTGCGGCTTTCGCTTTGCCTTCTTCCTCGCCCTCTGCGAAGGCGTTGGACAGCTCAGGGGACAGGTTCTCAAGCAGGTCGCCGCACATGCCTCTCTCAAGGAGCTTGATGTAGTCCAGGGACCGGCCTATCTCACGAGCCATGTCCTCCTCGGACAGGCCCAGCTCTCGCCGACGTTTGCACACCACTTCGCCAAGCGCTTGGCCCTTGGGTGTCCATTTCTTCTCCTTCATACCATCAGGACCTCCTAGCCACGGATTCTTCCGAGTGTGGAGCTACGCCGCGGACATCAGATCGTTCGCCCGGCTCCTCAGCAGGACGAGGAGGGACAATGGCAGCAACTCCTGGAACTGGCCAGTGATGCCCGCTAGGAACTCGCTCTCCTCGGGGTTCTCATGGAGGACGTTGGCCAAGACGGCCACCTGGTCCTGCAGCGCCTGGACGAGCGCCCACTCATCGCGCCCCAGGTCGATGTACGCGTCTTCCTCTGAGGCACTCCAGCCTAGCTCCTCCATGAGCGCCCGCGGGGCATCTTGGCGCTGGAGCGGCACCTGGTAGCGCTCGGGATGCCCGTGGTTGGCGGTCAGACCATCGGTGTCAGCCACCTGCCGAGCGAAATTAGAGATCTGGCTCCGCAGCCCATCCCGCACCAGCTCGGCTATTCCATGCCTGATGAGGACCTCGCGCGTCTCCTCGTCATCCATTTGCTCGTCATCTGCCAGCTCGTCGCCTGCTCGCTCGCTGCCATCATCCATGGTCATCTGCTCTACCTCCGCCTCATTGGCTCCTCCGCGACCTTCTGATCAGGAAGGCCACGCTCATCAAGGGGGCGGTATACCAACTATGCGATGACACCACGCGAATTCGTTGGCCGTTTCAGCCTCCTGGCGGTCTATAACCGGCATGGAAGCAACATCAACGGCAAACTCGCCCACCACATTGGCCGAGGATCGACTCCTGCGCCCGGAGCAGGCCGCTTGGTATCTCAACGTCAAGACAAGCTGGGTCTATGAGGCCGTGCGGACTGGTCGCCTGCCCTGCCATCGGGTAGGACGCCACATTCGCTTTACGCGCTATATGCTCGACGACTGGCTCGCCCACCAAGCCAAGCCCTAACCGGCTCGTCTACGCCCCGACGCGCGTAGCTGCCTTGGGGTACCAGCCGTGACCGTCCTTCCTGATCTTGCCCGCCTTCTCAAGGGATGGGACCACCTTGTAGAGGTAGTTCGCATGGATACCCATCGCCGCGGCCATCGAGGGGATCGTGATACCGGGATCGGCGCCGATCAGCTTCAGCGCCTCCCTGGCACGCGTGCCTGTGCGCCTACGCCGCCTCCGTTTACGTTTTGCACTTGGCTTGCCACTCGACGGTGGCTCTTGGGAGACATGCGCGGTTATTGGTTTCGCACTCGTCTTTGAGCCGCGCGGGCGACCGGGGCCTCGACGCCCACGGGTGGGGCGTCGCGCTGTCGCGGATGTCCCACCCAGGGCGGCCGGGATGTCGGCCAGAGCTACGGTGGCGGCCTCCAGACGGCGGTACTCGTCCACCAGAGGCTTCAGCTTGGCCAGCTGCTCGGCGATCTCTGCGCGCTTTTCGTCAAGAAAGTCAGTCATCGGCAGGCCTCGCATTCAGATGTGGTCGGACTTAAGCGATCGTATACGGGATGCCGCTTAGGCCGCCACACGAGCAGCAGGCAGCTTCCGCGTCGCTGAAGCGAGAGCCTGGAATCAGCACGGCCGCGGCGCCTTGCTCAGCCGGTAGCGCCAGGACGCTCCCCGAGGCAGACTGGCTCGCCCGCGTGCGGCTCAACCCCGACGACGATCCGCCCGCCAAGCCATGCGATGGGAGCCTGGGTTAGCGGGCGTCCGCGAGTGCGCGGAGTACGACGTCGAATAGTGCCCTATTGCCGGTGAGCAGCAGCTCGCGTGTGTTGGCGTGCAGTAGCGCGCCGTCCCAGGCGAGTGGGAGACCGCTAACTTGGACATCCGGCCGGGCGGCACCGGCGCCTGCTTGGACGGTGATCGAGGCGTACTCGATGCGTAGTGAGACCGTTTGTGACGGTGCCGCCGGGTAGCGCTCCACCAGCCTGCACTGGCCGTTGAGAGCGCGGGGGACCACTGCTTCGGGGGTGAGGAGCTGTAGGTACTCGCGCAGGCTGTGCTGCGGTGGCGCGCCGTCAGCTTTCAGGGCAGCCCACTCGATGCGGGCGAGCATGAACGCGATCACTGCCAGTCCGCGACCGGAGCGCGTCAGCTCGAACGGCGCGTCGAAGTTGCGGTTCGGTGATCCGGTGCCCTGCTGGGTGATGAACTGCTGATACAAGAGTTTGGCGAGGGTGGTGCGTACTGTCGCCTCGCTCGTGTCGAGATCGGCTCCCAGCTGGCGGACGTCGCGGGGGGCTTGCCCCACACGCAGCAGGATCCTCCGGGTCGGCTCGTCGGAGAGGATCGCAAAGACGCGCGAGCCGGCACCGGGGGGAAGCTGGGGCATCGTCTCCCGATGTGTGCCGTAGGCGCTAGGGCTCGTGCCGGTGGGGGTGTCGGCTTTGGCGTTGAGCCAGCCTTCGCGGGTGAGACGTTTGAGGTGCTCGTTGAGAACCTCGCGGCTGATCGTCGGCAATGCTTGCGAGAGCTCGTCAACGGTCCGAGCGCCTGCTTGCAGCTCGCGCACGATCAGGCTCTCCGTACCGCCGTGCACGAATTGCAGCGCGCGGACACCTAGACGATTGGATTGCTTTGGGTCCCGGGTCATCACGGCAACTGGCTTCGATCCATGCAAGGGTCATAGCACCCGCTCCGCACACGGTCAAATGAAACCTGATCGCGGCACACAGACCACGCTCGCCGAAACCATGCGCAACTGCTAGTTGCGGATTTGCTCAACTCAGTGTCCGCGTGGCACAGTGTGCGCAACATGCTCAGTATCATCGGCACCCAGCTACGCGCGAAGCGGGAGCAGCTCGGCCTGAGCCAGGCCGAGCTCGCGAAAGAGCTTGGCGTTAGCCGCCAGCGCGTCTCGCACATCGAGCTCGGACAAGTCGCCCCGCCGTTGCCGATGCTGCTCAAGATCGGCCGCCAGCTCGGCGTCAGCACCGACTGGCTACTCACCGGACGCGAGACGGCTGACCCGCCAGACGTAACCGACGCGATCCGCGCGGACCAAGGCATCAGTCCGACCGCCAAGCGCCACCTCATCGGAATCATCGAGGAGCTGCTGGGACGCTAAACACCACTCGCGCCGGCCCGCAGCCGTGAGGTCCGCGCTGGGTAGCCCCGGATGCGTGACCGACTGCGACTGGCAGGCGCTCTGCCGTCACGGCCGCGAGCGGCTGTGTCAGCCTGCGATCGAATGATGTTCGGTGTAGAGGCGTAGAATAGGTGCGCTCCTTTTGGGGCTTGTTGTGTGATGCCGGTGCCGGGGTGGCGCGGTCCCTTGCTGAATCCACGCCTGCGACTGTGGGGCGCAACCCGCGGTGCGCCAGCGTGCCTACAGCGATCAGCCCCTCCTCCGGCATCGGCGTTCCGCTCGCAGGCCCTCCGGGCGCACGCTGGTGAGCCACCTAACCCAAGCCGAACGGGAGAACGCTCACCCTCTGCCTCGCGCGCGCTAGAGTCGTGTTCAAGCCCTCCACGACCGTCGCGCGGGCCGCTAGAGAAATATCTAGAGAAATATTTCGTCCGTCCGATCGCCTTGCTACTCTAAAAACATGTTATTTGCAGCCATTTCGCGATGCCGGAGGAGGGACTCGAACCCCCGACACGCGGATTATGATTCCGCTGCTCTAACCGACTGAGCTACTCCGGCGGGAAAGCGCAGTCTAGCCTCACGCGCGCCCGAGGCCGTTGCTCGCTAGTAGCCGTATTTTTCGCTGGGCGGAGCGGGCGCGGGCGTCGTCGAAGGTGTTGAGGTCGTGGCCCGGCCACGAGCTTGACCTTGCTCGAACTCACGCTCAGCGGCGGCCAGAACAAAGCTTGTCCATCAATTGACAAGAACCTTTCCAATTACGGCCTATGACGCGTTACCCTGCATGTGATGACGCTCGACGGGGATCCCTCAGCTGGTCATGCTCATCGACACGCCTTCTCGCTGAGCTCTCGGGCGATGCCCCACAGGAGTGCCAGGTCCGCCCACAGGGGCGCCGGGTCCGCGGGCGTGCTGCTGATGGCAGCGGCCATCGCTGTCGCCGCGATAGCCCTGCTTGCCGGTCGCGATCACAGTGTCAGCGGGTTGCTCGGATCCCATCAGGCCAGCGCGGCGACTCCCGTCGCCGCGGAGCCGCACACCACCTTGACGGCACTTCCGGACCGGACGCCGAGCGACGGGACGACCCCGCTGCGGGTGCGGCTGTCGGGTCAGCCGGCAATCGGATCGCCGCGTCCGACGGTGACCCCCGCGGTAGCCGGCGCCTGGAGCACGATCGGAGACTCCGAGTACTTCACGCCCGCATCGACGCTCGAGCCCTGTACCGCTTATCAGCTCACGATCCCAGCCTCGATCCAGGCCACCGGACAGACTCCCCTCGGCAAGACCCGCAAGCTCACGCTGCACGTCGCATGCCCGCCCGTGAAGGCATTCCAGCAGGCGCTGGCCCGCCTGGGCTTTCTGCCCTATACATTCCACTCCCTCTACGGGATCCACCTGCCGAGCGGAGCGGAGACCAGGAGCGCAGCCGCCCACCACGCCTTTCACCCGCCGACGGGGGCTCTGGTCGCCAACGTGCACGACGCCCCGCCCCTGGCCTATGGTCAGCTCGACGAGACGACCCAGGGCGCCCTCACTGTCTTCGAGGCCGACCACGGGATCGAATCGACGGGCGCTTCAAACGCGCGGATCTGGCTGAGCCTGCTGGCGGCCGAGACCACCGACCACCGTAACCCGAGCCCCTACATCTTCGTCACCGTGACGGAGTCCTCACCCGAGACCCTCGAGGTGCACAAGGGCAACCACGTAGTTCTCTCCAGCCCCACCAACACCGGCGTGCCGGGCGCGGAAACTCCCCAGGGTGTCTTCCCGATCTTCACCCGCGACGTCTCCACGACGATGATCGGAACCGACCCCGACGGCACCCACTACGACGTTCCCGATGTTCCCTGGGTCAACTACTTCAACGGCGGCGACGCCGTGCACGGGTATGAACGGGGCTCCTACGGCAGCCCCCAGTCAAACGGCTGCGTCGAGCTCCCGGTCTCCGCCGCCGAGCGGGTCTACGGGATGCTGGCGCTCGGTGACATCGTCTACATCACGGGCTGACCAGGCTGGAGCAACACGGCTGGAGGCTCGCAGCCCAGCACCATGCGTGAAGCCGGCGTCGAACGCCTCGCCGGGCGCGAAGTTCCAAAGTCGAGTCCTCAGCGAGCTCGATCCACGCGCGCGCTCCGAGCGGCGCGCCAGAGCGAGAGGCCGAGCAGGCCGAGCACCGCAATCGGCATCAGCCACCAGGCCGGAACGCTGGTCGTGGCGACCAGCGCGGTCAGCGACAGCGCCGCCACAACACCCAACGCCGTGAGCCAGTCATCGCCGACGACGAAATCCCAGATCGCGAGGAGCGCTTTGGATAGCAGGCTCATGCGCTTTCCGTCATGGCAGGGCCCCCACGCGGTTGCGCGTCTGCTCTCTCCCCTTGCCGTCGCAAGATCCAGACCATGCCAAGCGAGGCGAGCGCGAGCGTCGGCACGATCACGAGCAGCGACGTCTCACCTGCCGGCCATGACGCGCCGGCGCCTTCGGTTCCCCAGAACAGCCCGAACGAGGTGATCAACACGCCGACCACGAACTTCATTGCATTCTCCGGGACCCTCGCCAATGGCGCACGGGCCGCAATGCCGGCGACGACGACCGACGTTACGGCGAGTCCCGCGGCTACGACGGCAAGACCGATGCGGTGCTGGTTGGCTCCAAACGTGAGCACGATGAACGCGACCTCGAGCCCCTCGAGCAAGACGCCTTTGAAGGCGATCGTAAACGCGTAACCGTCAAAACCCTGCGAGCCCACGCCTGCGCGACCGGCGGCCTCGGTCTCACGCGCGAACGCCATCGTCTCATCGTGGATCGCCTTCAGTCCCGCGGCTCGCAGGATTGCCTTGCGCAGCCACTGCAGGCCGAACACGAGCAACAGACCCCCGACCGCCAGACGCAACACGTCGATCGGCAGCTCGCTCAACGTCGGCCCGAGCGCCACAACCACCACAGCGAGCACGGCGATCGCGGCACCAACGCCCGCGAGCGCCGAGGACCAGCCGCGAGTAATACCCACCGCCAGCACGATCGTCAACGCCTCGACCGCCTCGACGGCACAGGCGAGGAAGACAGATAGGAACAGCGTGAGCTCTGCCGCGCTCACGTTTGGATCAGCTCGTCCCCTTGTCGCGGGTGAGGAGCAGCGCGAAGGTGGAGCACGCCTCAGCGGCGCGCTTGGTCAGCGCGGTGAGCTCCGGTGGCAGCGGTCGCTCGTCGATGATCGGGTAGCCCCAGTCGCCCAGCGTGATCCGCTCGGGCAAGACCTCGGCGCACATACCGTGAGCCTCGCAGGCGATCGGGTTCACTTGCAAGCGCACGCTCATCGACTCAGGCGGCCGTGGCCAACTCGATCGGCGCCGGCAGTGGCAGTTCGTACGGCTGCGAGCATGCGTCGCGGGGCCCATGCCGGGCGTGGTCGGCAAACTCCTGCGCGAATACATCCAGGGCACTGGTGATGAAGCGTACGACTCCGTCCGGGTGAGCACAGGCTGGGGCTCATCGCTTGGAAGACCCCGCCAGTAACGGGGAGGGCGTTCCCGATCGGTGCGCCCAGCCTTGCCCCAGCGGTCCGCCTGGCAGCCAGAGCACGAGGAACAGCGTGAAGACGGCCGTCGCGCCGAGCGCGCCGCTACGGACCCGCGCATGGGCCGGCCAGCCGGCAATCGCACGTGTGCCCACCGCCAGCGCAACAATCCCCAGACAGGCGACGTTCAACGCCAGCAGCCAGGTGCTCTTGACGTCGCTTCCGGTTCCCAGACCGTGCAGCACCGCGATCGGCCAGCAGGCGTAGGCGAGCCAGTGGGTGGCCCGCCAGGCGCCGTATCCAAGCCGGCGGCGCACCATGCTGGTGAGTGCCACAGCGAGCAGCAGATCGAACGCGATCGCACCGAGCCCGAGCCAGAACGGGCGGTAGCTGCCGCCGAAAGGAATGATCGCGTCGGTCAGCGATATCGGCGCGAAGCTGTCGAGCACCGCCGTGAGGATGTGGACGACCAGGAAAGCGAGTGCAAGCAAAGAGACATTCCTGTGCAGCGAGTCCAGCACGAATCGCGGCCAGCGTGGGCTGCTGAAGCGGCTGACGCCGGCCACGCCGAGGGCGACGCTCAAGGTCAGCAGGATCAGCGACACGGCGCCCGTGGATCGCGTGAGATACCAGTACGTGCTCGGGCCGACGGCGGCGGTCATCGCGACCCGCTCTGTGTGGGCCAGCCGTCCACCAGGCGCACGGCGCCGTCGGGATGCACCAGGCGGGCGGGCAGATCGAGCACCAGGCGGGCGGGCAGATCGAGCTCGTCCCGGGAGCGATTTGAAAGCGACGTTCTCATCGATACATCTTCGACGTCTTTGCCTTCTGCTCATTTAAAGAGCTGGTTAGAGAGTTCTTACTGTCGTTCTCAGTGGTGGCGCCTGTAGCCAAAGGCCCCGCGCTGGGGCAAGACGAGCACGGCCTCGACCAGGCCGCCGACGAGCACCCCGACCAGTGACAGCACACGCCCGTCACGGCGCATCTATGCTTGACACATGTGGAGCCCCGCGGGTTCTCAACCCAACGACGCGTGGCGGGGCGAGCAATGATTCTCCTGATCGAGGACGAGCCCGGAATCGTCGACTTCGTCACGCGTGGCCTGGAGGCCGAGGGGTTCCCGGTGGAAGCCGTCCTGGACGGCACCGAAGGTGAGCGGCGCGCGCTGCGTGAGAGCTTCGATCTGATCGTGCTCGACTTGATGCTCCCCGGACGCGGAGGCATGGAGATCCTGAGCTCGCTGCGACAGGCCAAGGTGACGGTGCCTGTGATCGTGCTCACCGCGCGGGGGGAGGTCGAGGATCGCGTGGCCGGCCTCGACGCGGGCGCGGTCGACTACCTGGTCAAGCCCTTCTCGCTCGCCGAGCTGGCCGCCCGCGTACGCGCCCAATTGCGCCTCTCCGCGCAAGCCCATGCGACATCGCTCTGCGTCGGAGATATCGAGGTCAACCTCCTCACCCGCGAGGTGCGCCGGACCGAAGAGCCGGTGCGACTGTCGAGCACCGAGTTCGACCTGCTCGTCCAGCTGATGCGCCACAGGGGTCGTGTCCTCTCGCGCGAGCAGATCCTCTCGGCCGTGTGGGGCTATCAGCACGACCCCCACACCAACATCGTGGACGTCTACATCGGATATCTCAGGCGCAAGCTCGGCGCTCCCGGTAATCCCGCGCCGATCCTCACGGTCCGCTCCGTTGGCTATCGCTTGGACGATGCGACGTAAACCCTTGATCTGGGGGGGCCTGCGCTGGCGACTTACAGCCTGGGTGGCGATCGTGATGCTGCTGTTCGCCGCGGTGATCTTCGTGGCCGTTTACCGCGGCACGGCGACGCAGTTGCGCCACCAGATCGACCACGAGCTGGCGGGCGACGCGAGCGAGCTCTCCCACAACCTCGAGCTGCTCGGCGGAGACTCTCCTCATGTGCTGGCCGCGGCCGCGACCCGTTATGTTCACGATCAGCCTTTTGGCGCCAGCTCGACATTGCTGTTCGCGAGCGTCGCCGGCGCCGGCACGAGCACCAACCAGCCCGAGCTGCTCGGCTTGACCGCTCCGGACAATCGCGAGACGGTCGCCGAACAGGACCAGGAGAACCGCTTGGCCCACCGGCTGATTACCGCTCGCGACGGGTACTCCACCGTGGCTTTTCCCGATGTCGGGGACCTGCGTCTACTCAAGCGCCATATCAGCATCGACGGGCGGTCGAGCGTCACGATCGGCGTGGGCGAGCCGCTGGCGGCGGTAAACCGCGCCCAGGACGGCGTCGCGCGCGCTTTCATACTCGCCGGTGTGCTGGCGCTCGCCGCCGCGCTGCTGGCCTCCTATCTGATCGGCGCCAGGGTCTCGCGACCGCTGCGGCGCATGGCCGCGATCGCCGCCCGCGTCGACGCGGGCGAGCTCGAACCCCGCATCCATGAGGCCGGCAGCCCAGGAGACGAGGTACGAGTGCTCGCCGATGCCTTTAACCACATGCTCGACCGTCTCTCCGCCGCGTTCGCCGGCCAGCGCGCGTTCGTAGCCGACGCGTCGCACGAGCTGCGCACGCCGCTGACCGTCATCCGCGGCCAGCTCGAAGTGCTCGGCGCCCAGCCCGACCCCTCGATCGAGGAGGTGCGGCGCGTCGAGCGCCTGGTGCAGGCAGAGGTCGCCCGGATCACTCGCCTGGTCGACGACCTGCTGCTGCTGGCGAAGTCCGAAGAGACACAGTTCCTGCACATCCAGCCGATCGACCTGCGCCCCTACATCGAGGATCTGTGGGACGGCATGAGCCTCACCGCCGAGCGCCGTTTCGAGCTTGCACCGATACCCGAGGGCACGCTTCGAGCCGACCCCGACCGACTCGCCCAAGCCCTGCGCAACCTCGCCCGCAACGCGATCGAGCACACCACCGCCCCACACGGACTCGTTCGTCTGAATGTGACGCCGGCGAGGAACGGCAAGGTGCGTTTCGTGGTCACAGACGATGGCCCAGGCATCCCCCTCGATCAGCGCGAGCTGATCTTCGATCGCTTCCACCGCACCGACGCGGCCCGCGACCGCGCCTCGGGCGGGACCGGACTCGGGCTGGCGATCGTCCGCGCGATCGCGCAGGCCCATTCCGGGCGCGTCAGCGCCGGTGAGCGCCCCCAAGGCGGCGCGAGGATCGAGCTCGAGCTCCCTGACTTCACCGCCTCGAGCAGCCGCGAGCAGAGCGCTGAGCTCGCCGGGCCGGCTCTCAGATGACGCGCCGCCGACGCAACCTAAGGTCCTAGTCGCATGCGACCTGAGGTGGATGCGCGACGGGCAAAGATGGTCCTTCAGGGCGTTGTAGCGGCGCGCAACACCTCGTAGGTTGACGGGGTGATCGATGTCCGGGGTGTGACCAAGCGCTATGGCGAGAAGATCGCCGTGGACGATCTCAGCTTTTCCGTGGCGCCCGGGATCGTAACTGGCTTTCTCGGTCCCAATGGGGCCGGGAAGTCGACCACGATGCGATTGATCCTGGGATTGGATGCACCCACCAAGGGGACGGTGAGGGTCAACGGCTGCGCCTACCGCGAGCTGTCCGCGCCGCTGCACGAGGTCGGCGCGATGCTCGAGGCCCACGCGATCCACACCGGGCGCTCGGCCTACAACCACCTGCTCGCGCTGGCTCAGACCCACGGGATCCCGCGCAGCCGCGTGGAGGAGGTCATCGAGCTGGTCGGTCTGAGCGAGGTCGCGCGCAAGCGGGTGGGCGGCTTCTCGCTCGGTATGGGTCAGCGTCTCGGCGTCGCGGCCGCGCTGTTGGGCGACCCCGCCACGGTGATCCTCGACGAGCCCGCCAACGGCCTCGATCCCGAGGGGATCCACTGGATCCGCAACCTGCTCAAGCGCCTCGCATCGGAAGGGCGCACGGTGTTCCTCTCGTCGCATCTGATGAGCGAGATGGCCCAGACCGCCGATCATCTGATCGTGATCGGGCGCGGGCGGCTGATCGCCGACACGTCAGTGGCGGAGTTCGTGCGCCGCGCCTCCTCGGACACCAATGTGCGCGTCCGCTGCACCCGGGCGCCCGAGCTGCGCGAAGCGCTGGCCCGACGCGAGGATGTGGAGGTCCAGAGCACGGAAGAGGGTCTGCTGGAGGTCGGCGGCCTCACCGGCCAGCAGATCGGCGAGATCGCGCTGCAGGCACAGATCGTGATCTCTGAGCTGACGCCGCAACAGGCCTCGCTGGAGGAGGCTTTCATGAGCCTCACCGGCGAGTCGGTCGAGTACCGCGCCAGCGCCGGCGAGGAGAACGAAGCGAGCGAGAACGTGGGGGCCGCCGCGTGAGCGCCAGCGAGACACTCCCCGTCACCACCGCGCCGAGGAGCCGTGCCTTCACCGGCCGCGTGACCCAGAGGCGCGTGCTGCGCTCGGAGTGGACCAAGCTGTGGTCGCTGCGCTCCACGCGCTGGTCGCTGCTGTTCGCCTTCCTGGCGATGGCGGGTCTCGGCCCGCTGATCGCCGCGGTCACGGTGGGGCACTGGAACCGGCTGAGCCCGCACGACCGCGCCACCTTCGATCCGATCAACACGGCCCTGGGCGGCTATCACCTGGCTCAGCTGGCGATCGGGGTGCTCGGGGTGCTGGTGATCTCCGGCGAGTACTCAACCGGGCAGATCCGCTCGAGCTTCATGGCCGTGCCCCACCGCCTGCCCGTGCTCTGGGCCAAGGCGGGCACGTTCGCGACGGTCACCTTCGTGCTGATGGGGATCGCCTCGCTGATCGCGTTCTTCGGCGCCCAGGCGATCCTCACCCAGCAGCACGTCAACGTGTCGATCAGTCACGCACCGGCACTGCGAGCAATCATCGGCACCGGGCTGTACATGATCGTGCTGGGCGTGTTCGCAATGTCCCTCGGAGCGCTGACACGCAATACCGCCGGCGGCATCGCGATCTTCGCCGGCGTGTTGTTCGTGCTCCCCGGCCTCGTGCACGTGCTGCCTGCCAGCACGTTCGATGCGATCAACCCCTACCTTCCCTCAAACGCCGGCGCGGACGTGCTCAGCAACACAACCGACCCGGGGATGCTCGCTGCATGGACCGGCTTCGCGGTGTTCTGCGGCTACACGCTGCTCGCGCTTGCCGCCTCAGCGCTGCTGCTCGTGCGCCGCGACGCCTGACGTCCTACCCACTTAATCCACTCCCCATCGATCCACTCCGCCGTTTATGCCTAATCCTCCACCTGGACGCAAGGTAACCGCCGCAGGCCTGACCAAGGTGCCCACCGAAGCCTTGACCAAGGTGCCCGAGATCATCGTGATCTTCTGGGTCCTGAAGCTCCTCACCACGGGCATGGGCGAGGCGATGTCGGACTTCCTCGGCAAAAAGAGCGTGCCGCTGGCCGGGGCGATCGGCATCTTCGGGCTGTGGTTCGCGCTGTGGCTGCAAATGCGCCGGCGGGAGTATCGCGCCCCCGTCTACTGGTTCGCGGTGATGATGGTCGCGATCTTCGGCACGATGGCCGCCGACGGGGTGCACATTGGGGCGAGCCTGTCCTATGCGGTGACGACCCCGTTCTACGCGATCATCGTCGCGGGGGTGTTCTTCTTCTGGTATCGCAGTGAGGGCACGCTCTCGATCCACAGCATCACGACCCGCCGTCGCGAGGGCTTCTACTGGGCCGCCGTCCTCGCGACGTTCGCGCTCGGCACCGCCGCCGGCGATCTCACCGCGATCTCGCTGAAAATTGGCTTCTTCGACTCCGCGGTGCTGTTCGCCGCGATCATGGCTATCCCCGCGATCGGCTGGTGGCGTTTCAACCTCAATCCGATCGTCGCATTCTGGTTTGCCTACATCGTGACCCGCCCGCTCGGCGCCTCCTTCGCCGACTGGTTCAGCAAGCCTCCCGCGCAGTCCGGTCTCGGCCTGGGAGACGGCGCGGTCAGCGCCATCGCCCTGATCGTGTTCACCGTACTTGTGGCCTACGTGGCGCTCACCAAGCGCGACGTCCAAGGCGAGCCGCACGCCGCAGCTCCGAGCCCGCACCTATCGCTGCATTCGCATCCCCGACCGATCCTCGAGGCAGAACTCGACTGATTCGGGAGACGACAGGGCGAGAACCGCGATCGTCTGTCGCGAACCGCCACTATGGACTCATGAATGACTCAGCGGAAGAGCTCGCCTCAACCTGGCTCACCCACCGGGCGCAGCGGCTGAGCCGGCTGAGCGCCGGCCATCCGCTCGCGGTTGACCTCGCGATCTGCCTGGCCGTGGCGGCGTTGAGCATCGCCGGCTTGGCGAGCCAGCATCGTCTCGACACGCTCGCCCTGATCTTCTGCAGCGCCCTGTGCGCGCCTCTGCTGCTGCGTCGCATCAGCCCGATCCTCTGCTTTGTGGTGATCGCGTGCGTCGCCTTGGCGCAGTGGCTGCTCGCCGGCCCGCAGCTGGCCGATGCCGCGCTGTTGGTCGCCCTCTACTGGGTGGCGCTCGACGGCAGTCTGCTCGAGGGCGCGCTGGCCGCCGGAACGGCCGAGCTGGGGGCGGTGATGGCGGCCCTGCGCTGGTCGCCGGGCGAGCCGCTGAAGGTCTGGGTTGGCCTGACGGGGCTGGGAACCGCGGCGGCCGTGCTCGGCGTCTCGATCCGTCAACGCAGAGCCCTGCTCGCCTCCCTGGAGGAGAAGGCCGCGCGGCTTGAATTCGAGCGCGACCAGGAGGGTCGTCTCGGCGCCGCCGCCGAGCGGGCCCGCATCGCACGCGAGATGCACGACATCGTCGCCCATAACCTCACCGTGATGATCGCCCTCGCCGACGGCGCCGCCTATGCGATGGACGCCTCGCCCGAGCGCGCGATCCAGGCGACCGAGCGCGTCTCCGCGACCGGCCGCCAAGCGCTGCTGGAGATGCGCCGGCTGCTCGGCGTGCTGCGCGAGGAGGAGTCATCAGAGCATCCGCTGGAGCCGCAGCCGAGCCTCGACCGGCTCGACGATCTCCTCGCCCGGGTAAATGCCGCCGGGATCCCGGTGACGATGGATCTCGACGGCGACCCGCACGAGCTCGCCGACGGCGTTCAGCTGACCGTCTTCCGAGTGGCGCAGGAGGCTCTGACCAACACGCTCAAGCACGCCGACCGCCCCACCTGCGCACACCTGGCGCTCAGCTGTCGCCCGGGAGAGGTCGAGCTGGAGGTCACCGATACGGGCGACGGGCGAGCGGTGGCGGCCGCGGGCGGGCGCGGCCTGCACGGCATGCGCGAGCGGGCCGCGACCTATGGAGGCAAGCTCGAAGCGGGCCCCAGGCCGCAGGGCGGCTGGCGCGTGCATCTGCGCTTGAACCCCGATGCCGAGGGCGCGCTGCCGTGAGCACAGAGGTGCTGCTGGCCGACGACCAGGAGCTGATGCGAATGGCCTTTCGGATGGTGATCGACACCCAACCCGACATCGCGGTCGTCGGCGAGGCCACCAACGGCCACGAGGCGGTCGCCGCCACCGAGCGCCTGCGACCGGACGTCGTGCTGATGGACGTACGCATGCCCGAGATGGACGGTGTGCAGGCCACCCGGCTGATCGTCGAGTCGAATAGCAGCGCTCGGATCATCATCCTCACCACCTTTGACCTGGACGAGTACGTATACGCGGCGCTCGGGGCTGGGGCGAGCGGCTTCCTGCTCAAGGACACCCCGCCGGCCGACCTACTCTCCGGCATCCGCGCGGTCGCAAGCGGAGACGCCGTCGTGGCGCCGAGCGTCACCCGCCGGCTGCTATCCACCTACGCCCATCGGCTACCCGTCCCCGGTCGCCCCGACCACGGCCAGCGGGAGCGCCTGGCGCTCCTGACCGCGCGCGAGCACGAGGTGCTCCTGCAGGTCGCCGCCAGCCTCTCCAACGCCGAGATCGCCGAGCGCCTCGTGCTTTCCGAGGCCACCGTCAAGTCTCACGTCGGCCGCATCCTCTCCAAGCTCGAACTGCGCGACCGCGTGCAGATTGTCGTCTTCGCCTACGAGACAGGGCTGATCACGCCCTCACACATCTGACTCAAGACACATCACGCCCTCACATATCTGACTCAAGACGCCCCCGCCTGGCCGCCACGATCCCGCGGCCGGTGTGCTCGACACATGCCATGCTTCGCCGGTGGTGTCACGGATAGAGCCCCCCGAGGAGCTGCGCAAACGGCGCGAGGCCAGTCGACGCGTGACCCGTCGCCACCGCGCCCAGGCTGCCGGCCTGATCGCGCTGGTGATCGTGACCGTCGGCGCGATTCTGCTGGGCGATCTCTGGGGGGTGCAGGCGGGAACCACCGAAGCTCAGCCACATACCACTTCGAGCCACCCCCCTTCAGCCCGCGGCGCGAGCGATCCGAGACAGCGAAGCCAGGGACAGGCGCCGAGCACGGCCGGCACGGGCACGGGCACAGGAACGGGAACGGGAACGGGTCGCCCCGGAGAAGCGGCGGTGCCGATCCTCATGTACCACGTGATCGCCGCGCCGCCAGCGGGCGCCCCGTTCCCGGGCCTCTACGTCGTGCCGAGCGAGTTCGCCGCGCAGATGCAGGCGTTGAAGAGCGCCGGCTGGCACGCGGTGACACTCGACCAGGTACAGGCCTACTGGCAGCGAGGCGTGCCCTTGGGGCAGGGCAAGCCGATCGTCGTCAGCTTCGACAACGGCTACCAGTCGCAATACACCCAGGCGCTGCCCGTCCTTCGCCGGCTCGGATGGGTCGGCGATGAGAACGTGCAGCTCACCGGGCTGCCCCCTTCCCAGGGCGGGCTCAGCCAGGCACAGGTCCGTGGCCTGGTCGCAGCGGGCTGGGAGCTCGACACCCAGGGCTTCAGCCACGCCGACCTGATCACCCTCGACACCCAGCAACTGCACTACCAGGTGGCTGTCGCGCGGAGCACGGTCCGGCAGCGCTACCACGTGCCGGTCAACTGGTTCTGCTACCCCTCCGGACACTACGACGCGACCGTCATCGCCGCCGTCAAGGCGGCCGGCTACACGGGGTCGACCACCGTCGTCCCCGGCTGGGCGCACCCCGGCGAAGATCGCTACCGCCTGCATCGGCTGCGGGTGCTCGGTGAAACCACGCCACAAGCGCTGCTCGCGCAGATCGCGGGGATCCGCACAGACCCCCCGGCGCCCCCCTCCTACAACGGCGCCTGAGAACGTGTCCAGAGGCGCATCTGAGCGCACCGCCTGTTTCCAAGCACGCCCTGAGCAGCGCCAGGGCGTCTGGTAAACCGGGGCGCGATGGGCATCCCGGAGAACCGGCCGGCGCGGCACCCGTCGCGCACTGGCAGGCGCATTGGCAGGCGCACGGGCGCCGTCGCGGCGATTCTGCTCGCGGGGCTGATCGTCTTCGGGCTCTCGCGCCTGGAATGGAGCCACATCGGCCACGCCCTCGTCACCGCGACGCCCGGCTGGGTGGCGCTGGCGCTCGTGCTGATGGCGCTATCGCTGCTGTTGCGCTCGGCCTCCTGGCACGAGACGCTGCGCGCGGCGCTACCGGAAACGACGATCGGCTGGACGCCCGTCGCGCGGGCGACGATGATCGGGGTGATGGCATCGGCGCTGTTCCCCGGACGGATAGGCGAGCCCACGCGCGTGCTGGTGCTGACACGCAGGCTCGACGGCCCCGCCGGGCGGCTGCTGCCGGTGCTCGCCGGCACCGTCTTCTCGCAGACGCTGATCAACCTGCTGGCGCTGGCGATCCTCGCGGCGGTCACCTTCACCGGCGTGCCGCTGACGCACGGAGACCTGGCGGGCGTCACGGCCGTGCTCGCCGTGCCCCTGGCGCTCTGTCTGCTCGTGCTCGCCGGCCCGCGCCTGCTGAGACTGGGAAGGCGCTCACGCTCGGCCCGAGTTGTCGACACCTCCAACAAGATCGCGCGGCTGCTCGAGCTGGCGCGGCGCGGGCTCGTCGTGTTCGCACGCCCACGCTACGGACTCACCGCCGTCGCCTACCAGCTGCTGGCATGGGCGCTGCAATGGCTGGCCTGTTACATGGTCGTGCTCGCACTGGGCCTGCAATCCCAGGCCGGTTTGGTGACGGCCGCCGCGATCCTGCTCGCGGTGAACGTCAGCGCCGTCCTCCCGGCGACGCCGTCCAACGTCGGCGTCTTCCAGGCCGCCTGCCTGGTCGTGCTCGCCGCCTACGGCGTCGGCGCGGGACCCGGTCTGGCCTACGGCATCATCCTGCAGGCGGTCGAGGTGCTCACCGCCCTCGGCCTCGGCATCCCCGCGCTGCTCGCGGAGGGCCTCAGCTGGCGAGACATTCGCTCCGAGGGGCTGGAACCGCTTTCAAAATAGGCGGTGCGGCTTTTCAAAATAAGCGGTGCGGCCAACCTTGAAATAGGCTCTTAGGCGCTCGCGCTCTCGCGTGGCCCGCCGCCGAGCTGCAGGAGCGCTCGCCGCGCCGCCGTGTGTCCGCTGAGCACCGCGCCCTCGAGCGTCGCCGGCCACCCCGTCGCCGTCCAGTTGCCCGCCAGCACGAGCCCCGGCACGGAGGTCTCGGCGCGCGGGCGCAGCGCCGCCACGCCCGGCACGGCTCGAAACGTGGCGGCGTGCTCGCGCGTCGCCAGGAAGCGCTCCACCTTCGCCTCCCGTGCGCGTGGCAGCAGCCGCCGCAGAGCGGGCAGGTAGCGCTCGCGCAGGGCCTCCACGCTCATCCCCATCTCCCGCTCGGCAGCTGAGAGCGACACCGCCAGATACTGGCTCCCGGCCGGCGCCCCCGCCGCCGCCGTGCGGTCGAACAGGTACTGAACCGGGGTTCCCACCCCGGCCGCAAATGGCAGCTCGCAGACCTGCCGGTCATAGAGGACGTGCAGGTTCACGATCGGCGAGCTGCCCAGCGCGCCCAGTCGCCGCGCCAGCGTCGGGGTCAGCTGCGCGAGCAGCGTGGCGGCCCGCGCGTGCGGCACCGCCACGATCGCCACCTCGGCGCTCAGCCCGTCCCCCTCCCCCCCGGCCGCGCTGTCCTCGCTCTCTCCGGCCCATTGCACTCCGTCCCCGTCCCTGTCCTGCCTGTCCCCGCCCTGCTCGGCTTCGCCCGTCGCGCTCCGCCCCCCGCGCCCACGCACCTCAAAGCCGCTCGCGGTCCGCTCCAGCCGCTCCGCGCGCCAGCCGAGCCGCACCTCGACGCCGGCCGCGCGCAGCGCCCGCGCCGCCGGCTCGCCGATCGTCTCACTCAAGCTACGGGTGTGAAAGCCGATGTCGGCGGCGTCCGCGCTCGAGAGCAGGCCGTTGCGGAATACGAACGCGCCGAGCGCGAGCGACGCCTGCGCCGCGGGCAGATTCAGCGTGGGCAGCGCGATCAGATCCCACAGCGCGCCGACCGCATCCGGCCCCTGGCCGTGCCGGGCCAGCCAGTCGCCGAACGTCAGCCGGTCGAGCGCCCGATCGCTCGGGTCCAAACGTGCGAGCGCGAGCGCCGTGCGCGCCGCGCTGAGACGCTGCGCGATGCTCAGCGGTCGGTAGCGCGCGAGCGCGCCAGCGAGATGCAGCGGCGCCGGGAGCCGGTTGCGGCGCAGCCGGATCGGCTCCGCACCGGGTCGCAACACGGGGATCTCCAGCCGCCGCTGGACCGATACGCCGTGCTCGCTGCCAAGCCGCGCGAGCAGCGCGCGGTAGGCGACGCAGCGGCGCAGGAAGACGTGCTGGCCGTTGTCGATCCGCAGGCCGTCGCGCTCGAACGAGTAGGCCGCCCCGCCGAGCCTGCGCCTGACCTCGAGCAGCGTCACGCGCGCACCGGCCTCGGCACAGTCGAGCGCCGCCGCGATCCCGGCGAGCCCACCGCCGATCACGACCACCCGGCGCCCGTCCCTCACCTCGCGACCTTGAGCAGGCTGCGTGCGGCGATCAGCACCTTCGCGTGCGCGGGCAGGGAGATACGTTCGCGCATCACCCGCCCGGGGTCGGCCTCGATGCGGTCGAGCAGCGCGCTGTAGATGCCGGCCATCGCCAGCACGCAGGCGGCGCTGCGCCGGTCGAGCATCGCCACGAGGGGCATGCCCCGCTCAAACCAGGCACGTGCGCGCTGCGCCTCGAAGCGGATCAGCGCAGCGCGCTGTGCGTCACTGATCTTCGCAACCACGCCGTCTTCGCCGAACCGCCGCAAATCCTCCATCGGTATGTACAGACGGAAGTTTTCGGCGTCCTCGCGCAGATCGCGCAGGATGTTCGTGAGCTGCATCGCCACGCCGAGATCGTCGGCGAGCTGCCCCGCGATCGCAGATTGCCTAACAGCTCCTCCAGCGGATCGATCGGCGGATTGATCGGAAGGTCGATCTGCGAGATCGGCGTCACGCGCGCCGAAGATCGCCAGCGACACCCGTCCGATCGAGCCGGCCACGCGACGGCAGTACGGCACCAGATCCTCGAAGCGCTCGTACGCGACTTTGTCGACGTCCATGCGCATCCCCTCGATCAGATCCTCGAGCGCCGCGGGCGGCAGTGGGAAACGCTCGTAGGTGTCCGCCAGCGCCACCATCACCGGGTCGGTCGCGGGCGCCGAGCCGTCTCCGCCGGCGGCGGCAGTGGAGACGGCGACCGAGGCCGGGCTCGAGAGCGCGGCGAGCGCGTGCGCCTGGACGTCGAGCCGGCGCAGCTTCTCCTCGGGCTCGAGTGTGCCGTCGGCGATGTCGTCCACGCGGCGCGCGAACGCATACACGGCGCAGATCGCGCGGCGGCGGGCGAGCGGCAGCAGACGGATCGCATAGTAGAAGTTGCCGGCCTGCTCGCGTGTCAGCGACTCGCAGTGCCGATATGCCTGCGCGACCCTCTCCGCCTCGCCCGGCGCGATCGCCTCCGACTGCGCGATCCTCTCCGCCTCGCTCACGCCGCCCGTCTCCTCTCCGTGAGCGTCGCCGCGAGGGCGAGCAGGCGCCGCCCGGTGCCCGCGCGCGGCGGACCGGGGAGCACGTCGTAGCGAGCGCGCTCGATCGCGTCCAGGGCCGCTCGTCCCCCGGCCACGAACGCCGCCACCGCGAGCTTCGCCCGTCCCCGCAGATCGTCGATCAGCGGCGCGCCCTCGACCAGCAGCCCGCGTGCCCGCGCGACCTCGAAGGCGAGCAGCCGCCGCAGCGGCTCCCCGGCGTGTGGCGCCGTCAGATCCGCGGGCGTGCAGCGGAAGCGCTCGAGATCCTCAGCCGGCAGATACACGCGGCCGGCGGCCATGTCCTCGGCCACGTCCTGCCAATGCTCGGCCAGCTGCAGCGCCGTGCAGATCGAGTTCGACAGCGCCACCCGCGCGGGTGTGGCGAGGCCGAGCACGGCGAGCACGAGCTCACCCACGGGATTGGCCGACAGCTCGCAGTAGCCACGCAGCTGCTCCCAGGTCTGATAGCGGCTGACGCGCTGGTCGACTCGGTTGGCCTCGATCAGCCGCACGAACGGCTCGCGCGCCGGCGCGCATTCGCGCAGCGTCGGCTGTAGCGCGCGCAGCAGCGGGTGCTCGGCCCGCCCTTCGTAGGCACGGTCGAGATCCCGCTCCAGCTCGTCCAGGGCGGCCAGGCGATCACCGACCCGACCATCCTGGCTGTGTGCCCCGGAGTCCCCCAGCTCATCGGTGAGGCGCGCAAAGCCATACACGGCGAGCAGGTGCGAGCGCGCGCGCCGCGGGAGCATGCGGCTGGCCACCGGGAAGTTCTCAGTCGAGGCTCGCGCCATCACCGTCTTGGCATCCGGCATCACCGTCCTGGCATCCGGCATCACCGTCTTGGCATCCGGCATCGGTGACGCTTCTCCTCGCATCGACATCACGGACATCAGGGTGACACCTGTGCGCCGCCGGCGACGAGAACCTCCGGGTGCGCGAGCGTGATCACGTGCCGACGCAGCGTCGCCTCGGAGACCGTGCGGGGGGACGCCGAGTGGAAGCGATAGACGATCAGGCCGTCGACGTCATCGCGACCGAGCAGGTGAAAGCCGGGCGCCGGTGGGCTGCCCGCCCCGGACTTCAGGGGCGCGTAGCCGGTCTCGTCGATCTCGCTCACCGTCACGCTCCGGCCCTCGGGGAGGTTCTCCAGCGGCGGCAGGTAGTACTCGAGCGGCGCCGCCCCGAGCTCGACGGTCGTGATCACGCGGTCGCCCGCGGACGTGCCCCGCAGCACCTTCGCCACCCCGCGCCAGTCGCCGCGCTGCAGGCGCGGGCTGAGATCGACGTCGATCGCGATCGCCAGCCCGGCCAGCGCGATCAGCGCCGCCAGCACCGCCCCGGCGCGCCCCGCCCTTCGCGCCACGACGATCACCGCGATCAGGGCGCTTACCGGGATCATCGCCGCAACGAGATTGCGCGGCGCCAGGTAGTCGGCGCCGAACGCGACGAGCACAATCGGAAGCAGCACCCCGCAGGCGGCAACGCTCAAAGCGATCAGCGCGCCTCGCTCCTCGCGTGGCTCCAGCACACTCCACAGGCCATAGCCGATGCCGGCGAGGATCGGCAGCGCCACGAGCAGCTCGATTCCATGACCCAGCGGCGCGCCCATATAGCCGGTCAGGAAGTACTGCGGGATCGCCTGCAGCCTGCTCGTCAACGCCCATTCGCCGATCCACTGCGCGCCGTGGCCGCCCTGGGCCAGGGCCAACGGGAGCAGCGCGAGTCCGACGGCCGTCGGGACGGCGCACGCGAGCCATGTCGCGCGGTTCGTCCGAGCCCCCCGAGCGCCTTCGCCGCTCGCCTGAGCATCTGTCGAGCCGGCGCGGCTCCCTCCCTCCGGTACCCGCTCTCCTCCGAGGCCGGGCAGTCGGCCGCGCAACAGCAACACGGCGATCATCGGGACCAGGAGGAACGCCGCGAAGTAGTGGCTCAACAGCGCCAGCGAGGCCGCCGCGGCGAAGGCCGCCAGGCGCCCCGGCGTCGGCCTGCGCTCGGCGCGCAGGAAGCACCACATCGCCAGCGCGCTCAGCAGCACGAACAGCCCGTACGCGCGCGCCTCCTGCGAGTACCAGACGAACAGCGGGTTCACCGCGATGAACGCGGCGGTCGCGATCGCCGTCGCCCTCCGTCCGGTCAGCTCGCGCCCGATCCCCCAGGCGACCCCCACCGTCGCAACCCCCGCCAGCGCCGAGGGAAACCGCAGCGCGAGCGCGCCGGCGCCGAAGATCCGCGACCACGCCCAGATCAGCACGTACCACAGCGGCGGCGTGTTCTCGGTGTGCACGACGCCGTGCAGCGTCGCCCCGAGGCTCGCGTGCAGCACGTGCACGGGCGTGAATGCCTCGTCGTACCAGAAGCTCTGCAGTCCGAGTGTCGAGAAGCGCAGCGCCGCGGCGAGGATCAGCAGTGCCGCGAGTGGCCACCACTGCTCCAGGGCTCCTCTGCGCGCGGTGGCGAGCGATTGGGTACCGGCCGGCGGGACGACCGTCGCGCTCACTGGCCTGCTTCCGGCGAGGTTTCCGGCGAGGTGCCCGCTTCGGGGTTTTCGGTGGCGCTCGCGGCGTCCTTGCCGCAGTAGCGCGCCGGTGTCGCCGAGCCGAAGCACCCGTAGCGGGCGGCGGGCTCGTCTTCGCTCTTCGGCGGCAGGTACCAGCCGCCGCGCGCGGCGCGGCGTCCGTCGATCACCGGCCCGGTCATCTGCAGGCACAGCTGGATCCGTTCTTTCGGCGGGCCGGGCGTCGTGTTGCCGCAGACCACGTCGCGCGTGGTGTGGCCGTACAGGTCCTGTTCGGTCGAGACGTTTTTGTAGTCGTGGCCCGTATACACGCGCCAGGTGTGCAGATCCGCGATCAGGCGGTGATTTACATGGGTCTGCTCGACGACGTCGTTGACCGTCGCGATCGCCAGCAGCACCCCCGCGAGGATCAGCAGCGTCGTCTCGATCAAACGACCCCGACTCATGCGACGGGGACCAGCAGGGGGGAGATCTGGTGGGCGATGAACAGCCCCTGTATCACGAGCGTCGCGGCGAACAGGCGACGGTCACGCGCAATGACCGCCAGTGGCAGCCCCCACAGCGTGTACCAGGGCAAGAGCCAGGTGCTCGTCACGGAGATCGCCAACAGCGTCCAGCCGGAGGCGGCGACCCAGTCATAGCCCCGCCACGTGCGCCACATCAGGTACCCCACGATCAGCACGAGCGCCCCCTTGAGCAGGTCGTGGTCGATCGGGAACACCCCCGGCTTGCCGACCAGGTGGGCGAGCTCGGTGGGGAAGCTGTCGGTCGAGACGAACGCCGCGTCGCGGTTGAGCGCGGCGACGACGTCGATCCCGTGGATGCCGAACACGGCATAGCCGATCAGCGCGCCGAGCGCCAACGCCGCCAGCGCGCCGAGGATCGGCCCGAGCCCGCGACGGTAGAGGACCATGAACGGCAGCAGCGCCGCGGCGGTGGCCTTCACGAGCGCGCCCGCCACCACCGACGCGCCCGCCGGGATGTCCCGTCCGGCGAACGCGAAGCTCACCGCGGCCATCATCAGCAGCGTCATGATCAGATCGTTGTGCGCGCCGCCGAGGCCGTAAATCACCCACAGCGGGTTCGCGCCAACCGCAAACACAGCTGCCACCGGGTCGATCTCACGGATCTTGGCGCAGCGCCAGGTGAGCGCGAGCGTCCCCGCGCTCGCGAGCAGCGCCATGAGCTTCATGCCCCACACCGCGCCCTTCAGTCCGAGCGGGGCGAGCGGGTAAGAGAGCAGCGTGTACAGCGGACCGTACGCCGTGGCGACGTGCTTCCAGTCGTGGCCGACGTATTGATAGACCGCGTCGTGTTTGATCGCGATCGGGCCATGCGTGTATGGGTTGATCGCATGCTCGACGCCCATCCGCGCATAGGCGATGTAGCTGAACACGTCGGTCGAGATCAAGATCGGACCGACGAACACGATCAGTTGCAGCGCCCCGATCAGCACGATCGCCCAGCGTTTTGAGATCCGCCCCACGAGCCCCAGCATCACCGCGTAGGCGCCGGTGAAGGCGAGCAGCGCGATCAGGAAGGTGCGGTAACCAAGGCGCACGCCAACGCCGCTCAGCCAGCCCGCGATCTGGGGCTGCTTGGGAATCAGCGGCGAGTGCCCGACCGCCGCGTCGATCACGATCTCCAGGGTGGCGGCGAGCAGCACGAGCGCGCACAGGACGATCAGCGCGCGCGCCCAGCGCTCCACGGCGCTCTCGCCCAGACGCGGCCGGCCGGCCACGGGGGGACTCACAGCGCCGTCACCCGCGACGCCGCCGCTGCTCCCTACAACGCTGTCCAAACCGTCTTTGTCTCCAGGTAGGCGTCGAGACCGTCGTGGCCGTGCTCGCGACCGATGCCGGAGGCCTTGAAGCCGCCGAACGGCGCCGACGGATCGACCACCCCCCAGGTGTTGATGTAGACCATCCCGGCGCGCAGCATCGCGGCCATGCGGTGGGCGCTTGAAAGGTCGCGTGTCCAGACGCCGGCCGCGAGCCCGTACTCGCTCGCGTTCGCCCGTTCGGCGACCTCCTCGAGCGAGTCATATGGAGAGGCGACGAGCACCGGGCCGAAGATCTCCTCACGGGAGATCCGCAGCTCATCGGATGTGGTGGCGAACAGCGTCGGCGCGACGAAGTAGCCGCCGCTGTCGGTGAGCGCAGCCGCGCCGCCGGCGAGCACCTCGGCGCCTTCCTCGCGACCTGCCTGGATGTAGCCGAGCACCCGCTCGCGCTGCTCGGCGGAGACCAGCGGTCCGAGCTGCGTGCCGGGGTCCAGACCCGCGCCGAGCTGAGCCGCCTTGGCCGCGTCTGCGAGGCCGCTCATGACCTCGTCGAAGCGCTCCGCCGGCACGAACAGGCGCGAGCCCGCGTTGCACGCCTGGCCGGAGTTGAAGTAGATCGCCTGGTAGGAGCCCTTGATCGCCGCGTCGATATCGGCGTCCGGCAGGATGATGTTCGGCGACTTGCCGCCGAGCTCGAGCGTCACGCGCTTGAGCGCCCGGCCCGCCTTGGCGCCGATCTCGCGCCCAACGGCGGTCGAGCCGGTGAAGGCGATCTTGTCGACGTCGGCGTGGTCGACCAGCGCGGCGCCGGTCTCGCCGTCGCCGGTGAGCACGTTCAGGACGCCCGGCGGGAACCCGACCTCCAGCGCCAGCTCGCCGATCCGCAGTGCGCTCAGCGGCGTCTGCTCCGCCGGCTTGAGCACGACCGTGCAGCCGGCCGCGAGCGCGGGTCCGAGCTTCCACGCCGCCATCAGCAGGGGAAAGTTCCAGGGGATGATCTGAGCGCACACGCCGACCGCTTCACGCCGGGTGTAGCAGTGCATGTTGGGCGCCGCCACCGGCAGCACGCCCCCCTCGATCTTCGTCGGCCAGCCCGCGAAGTAGCGCAGGTGCCCGACCGCCCCGTTCACGTCGACGTATTGGGCGAGCCCGACCGGCTTGCCGTTGTCGAGCGACTCGATCTGGGCGAGCTCCTCGGCGCGCGCTTCAATCGCGTCGGCCAACGCACGCATCAAGCCCTCGCGTCCCGCAGCGGGCATCGAGGACCACGGGCCGTCGGCGAACGCGGCGCGCGCCGCCCGCACCGCCCGCTCGACGTCCTGCGCACCCGCCTGGGGCAGCCGGGCGATCTCGCGGCCCGTGGCGGGGTCCAGCGTGGCAAACGTGCGCCCGTCGGCGGCCTGCGGGCGCTCGGCGCCGATCAACAGCCCGTGGGGGCCCGCGAGGAACGCGCGCGCGGCGTCCCCGAGGGCATCCGGGAGGGTCTGGGTGGCGGTGTCGGCGGCGGTCGGGCTCACGGTTTCAGCACGATCTTAAGCGCCTCGCGCCGGTCATACAACGCGTAGGCCGCGGGAGCGTCATCGAGCGACATGTGATGGGTGACGAGCGGACTCGGATCGAGCAGGCCGGCGGACATCATCGCGAGCACGCGGTCGACGTGGGCGATCACGTTCGCG
>DATCBT010000021.1:0-4207 GCA_036511695.1 Solirubrobacteraceae bacterium
CGTCCTTCCCGCGCTCGAGTACCTCTTTCACAAGGTCGAAGCCAAGTTCGACGGGCGGCCGACGCTTCTCATCCTGGACGAGGCCTGGCTCTTTCTCAGCCACGCCGTCTTTGCCACGCGCCTGCAAGGCTGGCTCAAGACCCTGCGCAAGAAGAACGTCTACGTCGTCTTCGCGACGCAGGAAGTCGCCGATGCGACCAGCAAGCCGGAGCTCCTCTCGACCATCCTGTCGGCCTGCCACACGAAGATCTTCCTTCCCGACGACGAGGCGCTGACGCCCGCGATGGCGCAGGCCTACGCCACGGTGGGCCTGACGACCGCCGAGGTGCAGATCCTCGCCAAGGCGCAGAAGAAGCGCGACTACTACTACCGCTCCGTCAAGGGCCGTCGCCTCTTCGAGCTCGGGCTCGGACCTGCGGCCCTCGCGCTCGTCGGCGCATCGAGCCAGCACGACCACGCTTTCCTCGACGAGCTTGTCGCCACGCGCGATCCACGCGACTACGCGCGCGCGCTTTTCGAGCGCCGCGGCGTCCCCTGGACGGATGACTTTGCGGCCGCGATCGCGCCGGCAGCGAGCCCCGTGGATGACGCGCAGACGGTCCCGATGACCGAGGGCGCACTCGCCGAGCTCCTCTCCTCGGACGGATTCGACAGCGACGCCGTGACCACGGTGCCGTGCCCGCCGCCCAAGCCCGCCCTGGCCCCCACGCTTCGATGGCGCAAGAGGGCCCCGTGAACACCCTGCCTCGACGAAAGATCCTTTCGGGAGCGCTCGCGTGCGGCGTCTTTGCGGAGATCCTCGCGCGCGCCACGCCCGCGCAGGCCGACCTCTTCGGAGGCGACGTCGCGGTCCTCCTCGCCATCCTCACCCAGTCGATCTCGAGCGCGCTGAGCCTCGTCAACCTCGTGACGCAGACCGCCTACCAGGTCCGGATGATGACGACGTTGCTCGAGCAGGTCAGCAAGGGCTCGTTCCCGGCCCTCATCTCCTTCATCAACGCCGCCCGTTTCACCTACAACTCGCTCACCTGGGGTATCCGGTCGATGAGCTACCAGCTCGCGCGGATCGACTCCGAATACAATTCGCTGTTTCCCGCCGGACCGCCGCCGAGCCACACGGCCGTCGCGCAGCACAGGATGCAGTACCAGGCGTGGAACCAGGAGGTCGTGGGGGCGTCGCAGGTGGCGGCGCGGCAGCAAACGTCGCTCTCGACGCTCGACACCCAGGCCACGCAGACGCAGGCCGTGCTCAAGCAGTCGCAGGTGGCCAGCGGCGAGGTCGCGCAGCTGCAGCTCATCGCCCAGATGATCGGCATCACGAACTCCGAGCTGCTGGTTTTGAACCAGACGCTCGCGACCACGGGTCGCGTCCTGACGGACATGGCGGCCCAGAGCGCGTCCGAGAAGCAGCTCTCGCTCGGCAAGAGCGACGACGCGCGCAGCGGATACACGGACAAGGGCCTGCCCAACGCGGTCCCGAGCACGCTGCCCTGAGCGGAGAGAGGCACCATGCAATTCAACTCGCTGACGCTCACGCTCCAGAACTTCATCACCGTCCTGTCGGGCGCCTACAGCCGCATCCAGGGCTCTGCAGCCACGCTGCTCGGGCTTCTCGTCGGCATCGAAGTCGTTCTTCTCGGGCTCTGGGCCGCGCTCGGCGGCGGCGACAACGTCGTCGGCGTCTTCAAGCGCATCCTGCACATCGGGGCGTGGGTCTGGATCGTCCAGTCCTACCCGACGCTCTGCAAGGACCTCGTCGACTCGCTCGTGAAAGCGGGCCTGCTCGCGGGGGGCGGCATCAGCGACGTGAGCCTCTTGATGGATCCGTCGCGCCTCGCCGGCTACGGCCTCGACGCGACCGAGCCGCTCACCCAGAAGCTCTCGGACCTGGGCCTGACCGATCTCTCGGATCTCATCATCTTCGGGTTCGGGTACCTGGCCATCCTCGCCTGCTTTTTCATCATGGCCATCAACGTCTTCCTGGCGGTGCTCGAGTACTACGTCTTCGTCGCGCTCGCGGGGATCTTCCTTCCATTCGGTCTTCTCGCCCCGACGAAGTTTCTCGCCGAAAAGGCCATCGGCGCCGTCGTCTCGGCGTCGGTCAAGCTCATGGTGCTTAGCCTCGTCACCTCGATCATCGATCCGGTCCTGTCGAGCATCCGATTCGCCGGACCCGAGATCACCTTCAACGAGCTGTGGTCGGTCTTTCTCACCGTCTGCGCGCTCATGTTTCTCTGCTGGAAGGCGCCGAGCTTGGCCGGGAGCCTGCTCGGCGGCTCGCCGCATCTCGGCGTCGACCACCTCGTGCAGGCTGCGTCCGCCCCGATCGCGGCGGGCATCGCCGCCGGCACCGTGGCGGGCCGCGTCGCTTCGAGCGTCTCGGCGACCCGCGCCGCGGCGGCGATGCCGCGCGGCGGGCCGTCCGCCGGAGGCGGGAGCGCTTCGGTCGGCTCGACCTTCGGACGAGGTCCGGGCGGAGGCGGCAGCGGATCGGGTGGCGCCCCGGGCTCCGGCGGGGGCACGCCCGCGGGCGCGGACGCGTCGCTCGTCTTGAGCTCGATGGGCAAACCGGCGCCGTCGGCCGCGCAGCCCACCGCTGGGTACTGACCCTGCCAACCCCGCCGAGGAGATCCACACCCCATGACCACCCAATGGCAGCCCGATGGACCGCTCGACACGCCGTACCGGCGCGCACGCCAAGAGTGGGATGCGCGCATGGGCAGCGCCCTCGTGCACGCCAAGAACTGGCGCCTGGCGACCTTCGTATCGATGGCGGCCGTCGTCTTGATGGCCGGCGGCATGATCTACCTCGGCGCGCTTCCCAAGGCGGTCCCGCACATCATCGAGGTCGATCGGCTGGGCGCCGCCGTCTACCACGGGCCGGTCGGACAAGCTGACTACGTCCCCTCGGACGCCGTCGTCAGCTACCACCTGCGGCGGTTCATCACCGACACGCGCGAGATCTCCTCCGACCTGGCCGTCCTCAAGCAGAACTGGCTCGATGCCTACACGCTTCTGACTCCGCGCGGGGGCAACATGCTCTCGGCGTTCGTAGAGAAGCCGGAGAACGACCCGTTCCGGAGGGTCGCTGACGAGCGCGTCACGGTGGAGATCCTCTCGTGTGTGCGCGCGGCCGGCGATACCTGGCAGATCGATTGGCGCGAATCGTCCTGGGACAAGAACGGCGCGCTCCTTGGGGTCCCCGTCACCTGGCGCGCCATGCTGCGCACGCTGCTCGCGCCGCCCAAGACCGCCGAGGCGATGAAGAAGAACCCCATCGGCCTCTACATCGACGAAATGCACTGGGACAAGGTCGGAGGGTAAGAGAGCCATGAACCGCGCGATTCGATCCGCCAGTCTTGCTGCGCTCACGTCGTTTGCGGGCGCGTGCGCGACCCCGCCGCCGACCGGCGCGCTCTACGTCCGCGCGCAAGCCGCGCCCGACCCGCCCCCGCCGCCCGCGCCCGCGATCGTGCGCTCGACCCAGCCCGCCGCCCTCGATCCGGCCTCGGCGCAGATGAAGCCCTTGCCCGGTCGCGCGCCCGCGGCGAGCACGGCGCCGAAGCCCAAAGCCGCGCCCCTCGAGCTCGCCGCCGATGCCAACCGTAAGGCGGCGCAGGTGCCGGGGCAGAGCGACTACTTCAACGCGATCGTCCAGTACGCCTACGAGCCGGGCACGCTCTACCAGGTGTACGCGCAGCCGATGCGCATCACGGACATCGCGCTCGAGCCGGGCGAGAAGATCATCGGCGAGCCCGCCTCGGGCGACGTCGTGCGGTGGATCCTCGCCCTCGGCAAGTCGATGAACAGCGGCGTCGAGCAGTGGCACCTGTACCTCAAGCCCACGCGGCCCGATCTCGCCACCAACCTCGCCATCAACACCGATCGGCGAAGCTACCTGCTCGAGCTTCACAGCTACGAGAGCACGTTCATGGCGGCCATCGTCTGGCATTACCCCGAGGACGAGCTCGCGCGGCTGCAAGCGCAGGCCGCCGAGCTCGCGGGCCAGCAAAAGAGCGCGAGCCCGGTCGTCGGCGTCGACGCGCTCAACTTCGACTACACGATTCAGGTCGTCAAGGGGAAGCCGGTGTGGACGCCGGTGCAGGTCTTCGACGACGGGCGGCGCACCTTCGTCCGCTTTCCCTCGGCCATGGTGCTGCGCGAGGCGCCCGCGCTCTTCGTGCTTCGCGACGCCGAGACGCAGCTC
>DATCBT010000022.1:0-2378 GCA_036511695.1 Solirubrobacteraceae bacterium
GGGCCCCACGAGCCGCCCCAGCGGCGATAATGACCGCGTGAGCACCGACCCTCGGCCCGAGGCAGACCAGCCGGACATGGACCACCGCCAGGAGCGCGTCCGGATCGAGACCCCGCGCCTGCGCATCGAAGGCTCGCTGACGCTCGCTCGCGACGGCTACCGCAGCCGCGTCTCCGACGTGCTCAACGCGTCCGAGCGGGACTTCATCACGCTCACCGAGGTGACGGTCGAGCCGCTCGCGGGAGGCCCGGTGGAGCTGCATCGGTTCCTCACCCTCGCGCGCCGCCACATCGTCTTCGCGGTCGCCGCGTCGGAGATCCCGGAGGGCTGAGAACGCCGGCAGCGAAGCATGCTCGCCATCGGCAGGGTGCGTAGGGGTAATCTCTTCGTGGTGGGTCGTTCTGCTTGCTGAACTCGATCGCACAGGGCGCTCGCCGCATAGGCAGATTCGCCGGCGGCCGGCTGACCGCTGGCTGACGATCGCGGCGGGCGTGTGCGCGGCTGGGCCAGTGATCCTCTCCACGACGCGGGCGCTGATTCACGGCTGGACGCCGGCCGGGGACCAGGCGATCATCGCCACGCGCGCTTACGACGTGTTCACCTCGCACACGCCGCTCGTGGGCCAGTACTCGGACGCGAGCACAGTGACCCATCAGACGCTGCACAGCCTCGGACCGATGCTCTACTGGCTGCTGGCGCTGCCCGCGCGCTTCGGCAGTCCCGACACGCTGGCGCTCACGATGGGCCTCGTCAATACCCTGGCGATCGTCGGGGTCGTCGCGCTCGCCCGGCGCCGCGGCGGTCGCGCACTGATGTTCGCGGTCGCGATCGCGATCGCCCTGATGTGCCGATCGCTCGCCCCCGAGGTGTTCCACGACGTCTGGAACCCCTCGGCCGGCCTGTTCGGATTCATGCTGCTCATCTTCCTCTGCTGGTCTCTCGCCTGCGGCGAATATCGACTGCTTCCTCTGACCGTGCTCGTCGCGAGCTTTGTCGTGCAGTGCCAGCTCGCGTTCCTGCCGCCCTCACTCGGCCTGCTGGCCGTTGGCCTGGTGGGACTGGTGGCCTCGCGCAGATTGCGCTGGTCCGCGTCCGGCGGGCCCGCCGCGGCCGATCGGACCCTGTCCGGCGGCCCCCCCGCCGCTGCCGATCGTGGCAGGCGTGGACCGATCTGGCGCTGGGCGCTGGCGGCGTTGGTCATCGCCCTGATCTGCTGGACCCCGCCTGTCGTCGATCAGCTCACACACCACCCCGGCAATCTGACGGTCGTCGTGCGCACCGCGACAGCGACGAAGTCCACACTCGGGGCAACCGTCGGCTGGCGCGCGGTGGTACGGGCCATCGGCGTCCCGCCCTGGTGGCTGATCGACCCGCGCTCGCCCTGGGAGAGGAAGACCGACGTGCGCAGGGCGCCCGGCGCGCTTGCCGGCGCGTCTTGCCTGCTGATGCTCTGCGCGCTGTTGACCATCGCCGCCGTCGGCCTGCGCCGCCGCCGCGCCGACCTGTTTGCGGGCGCGCTCATCGCGCTGGTGCTGTGCGCCGCGTTGGCGGCCGTGGCCGCCAGCACCCCGACCACGCACCTGCTGGCAGCCACGCTGGGGTACACCTTGTGGTGGGGCTCGCCGGCCGGGATGTTCGTGTGGACGATCCTCGGCTGGTCGGCCGCGACGATGTCAACCCAGCGCGGTCGGTCGCGCCTGTCGCACCGGTCACGCCTGTCACGCCTATCGCACCGGTCGCATCGGTCGGCCCGGTCGCACCGGTCGCGCCTGCGAGCTCCGGCCTTCGCGTCCGCCATCGGGATCGGCGTCGTTGCCGCGACTGGGACGGCCGTGGCCGCCGGCGAGAGTCAGGACTACCACCTGTGGGAGTACCGTCCGCTGGGCACGATGTTCGCCGGTTTGAACAGAGGCATTCCCGCGGGGCGCACGGTCCTGCTCGTGGGATCTCTCGGCGACACGACCTTCCGCTTCAAAATGGCGGCTCGCTTTGCGCTCGTGCGGCGCGGCATCCGACCGCTCTCGCGCGGCGCGAGCTTCCGGCTCGGCACCTGGTACGAACTCGGCCACCATCGCTATGACTGCATCGTCTACGTCAACGACGGCAGCGCGAGCCCCGCACCGCGCGCCGTGGCGATCGCTCGGGCCTCCTTCGCCACCAGCACGGGGAACCATGCCGTGACCGTCTGGGTCTCGCGCGCAAGATGCCCGCGGAATCTGACTCTCTAGACGGAGAGGGCGGGATTCGAACCCGCGATGGAGTTTAACCCCCATACTCGCTTAGCGGCTGTGGGCTGTCACCTCCTACTGAGCTTTGGCACGCACGCTCGCAAGTCGAGCACTTCCGCCGCCGAGCGATCGGGATCTGCTGCCCTCCGC
>DATCBT010000023.1:0-3635 GCA_036511695.1 Solirubrobacteraceae bacterium
GTTCAAGCCTTGAGCGCCCGAGGTCACCGGGGTGCCCGTGCGGCGGGCTCTCGCTCGAGGCGGACCTGGTCCTGGCCGCAATCGGATTCGAGCCCCGAGCACGAGGGCCTCGCCCAGCAGCTGGGGCTAGAGCTCGACCGCCGCGGCAACATCCGCACCCGGGGACAGTCGATTGCGCGGCCTGGACGGTCCGGCGTCAGCCGCCACCAGCAGGTCGGCGACAGGTTCTGAAAGACCCGCTACGCCTATAGTTCGGCTCCGACTAGTGTCGGCTCGGGGTGCAGCGTGACCCCGAACGCTGCCCGAACCCCATCCAGCAGCTCCTGGGCGAGTGCGAGCAGCTCGGTGGTGGTCGCGCCGCCGCGGTTGATGAGCGCGAGCGTGTGCTTGCTCGAGATGCCGACGCGACCTTCGCCGTAGCCGCGGTGAAAGCCCGCGCGCTCGATCAGCCATGCGGCCGAAGTCTTCACACGCCGATCCACCTCGAGCCACGCCGGCGGTCGGATGTCCTCGCCGAGAAACTCGGCCGCGCGGCGGGTGAGCGCGGCGAACTCCTCGCCGGAGAGAATCGGATTGACGAAGAACGACCCGGCGCTGACCGAGTCCGGATCGCGCGAATCGATCACCATCCCCTTCTTCCGGCGCAGACCGAGCACCGCCTCACGCACCGCTGACAGCGGCGGCTGCGCCCCCGGCTCTACGCCCAGGACCCGCGCGAGCTCTGCGTAGCGGACCGGGCGCCCGGCACACGAGCGCTCGAGCACGAAGGTCAGGCCGAGCACCACGTAGCGAGTCGAGCGCCGGAAGACGCTAGAGCGATAGGCAAACTTGCACTCCGTGGGCGCGAGCTCGACGTCGGTCCGCGACTCGCGGTCGTAAGCACGCACCGAGGCGATCCTGTCGGCGACCTCCTGTCCGTACGCGCCGACGTTCTGAATCGGCGTGGCGCCAGTCGACCCGGGTATCCCCGAGAGGCACTCGATCCCCGCCAGTCCCTCGGCCACGCAGTGCGCTACCAGCTCGTCCCATGGCTCGCCCGCCGCGACGAGCAGCCGCACGCGGTCCTTGCGCGTGTCCGCCGAGATCCCCCGGGTGAGGACGCGGACGACCGTGCCCTCAAAACCCGCATCGGCGATCACCAGGTTCGACCCGCCCGCCATCACGAGCAGACCCTCGTCCGCGGCATCGGCCGCAGCGACCGCCTCGACAAGCTCATCAGCGGTCCTTGCTTCCACGAGCCGACGCGCCCGGCCGCCGAGCCGCAGCGTCGTCAGGTCCGAGAGCGGGACGTCGTAGCGCTCTTCTATGAGGGAACCCTACGACCGGCGTACGACAGTGACGTCATGACTGATTCTCCTCGCCTGCCTGCTTGGCCGCGCGCCGGCGAGCGTAGAGCTTCTCACGGATCGTCATCGCGCCGGGATGGCCGCTGCCGGGCCACGGCGTCAGCAACAGCAGCAGCCGCGCGTCGGCGGAAGCGATCACCTCGTGCCGCTCCCCGGGAGCGAACTCCACCAGCAGCCCTACGCTCCCGCTCGCGCGCCCGCCCTCGGCGGTCGCGACCTGGATCTCGCCGTCGAGTACCACCAGCCACGCGCGCTCGTGAACCTGATGGTCGGAGAGGCTCTCGCCAGCCGCGAGGTCGAGCACGATCGCCCGTGCCACATCGCTCGAGGAAAGGATCTCCGGCAACCGCGGCTTCAGATCGAGCGCCTTCAGATCCCAGCTGTTCACGATCACTCCCTCCGTTCGGTTGGGCCCATCGAGCTGTCGTTTCACGGCAGGCTAACCGGTCGCCGCTTGGCCCGGGCTTGGCTCCGCTGTCGATCGCGGGCTCGGCTCACTCGTGGCTGAGCGGCTCGTCGCCATCGCCGGCGGCCCGCCTCGCCAGTACGTACACGTGGTCCGATGCGCGGTTCACGAACGCGATCAGCGTGGCGCTCACCGTCATCCCGCCCTCGCGCGCGGCGACGAGGCGTCGCTCGGCGTGGCGCAGGAAGGTGCGCGCTAGATCGAGTGCGGCGGAGGCCGGCGTGGCGCCCGGCACGACGAACGCGGGACGCAGCGGATGCTCCGCCAGCAGCCGGTCGATCGTTTGCTCGAGCGCGGCCGTCATCCCCGCCGTCACCGTCGACGTACCGGGAACGAGCCTGTCGCGTGCTCGTGGATTGGCGGCAGCCTCCGCCGCGGCGACGAACAGGCCACGCTGCAGGTCGAGGACGATCGCCTGAAGGCCTTGGTCCTCCAAGCTTGCGCGAGCCATACCGAGCGCGGCGACCGCCTCGTCCACAGCACCGCACACCTCCACGACGGGATTCGCCTTGGAGACGCGCCCGCCGAACAACAGGCCGGTCGTACCGTCATCGCCGGTCTTGGTGTAAATCGGCGGCTTGCCGCCAGCTGCCATCCTCCTCACCCTCGGTCCTCGGCGTGCGGCGCCGCGCCCGACCACGGTTGCGGTTCGACGAAGAACACCTCTGTGTGCACGCGCGCGCGCTGCGCCCCGAGGCCGTCGGCGGCGGTCGCACATGCCAGCACAAACCCTGGTGCGCCGGCGATGAACACATCGGGATCGCCCAGGTCTTGGTAGAGCATTGGCAGCAGCGCCGGAATCCGGCCGCGGGGGGGCGGGCCGGCGGCGCGGGTCAGGGTGCGGATGAAGCGGAACTGCGGGTGTCGTGCCTGCCAGCCTGCAAAGCGCTCGCGGTCGATCACGTCGGCTTCGGTGCGCGCCGAGAAGATCAGCGTCAGGGATCGATCGGCGTCGGCCGAGAGGGCCGCCTCGATCAGCGCCCGTACGGGCGCCACGCCCGACCCGGCAGTCAGGAACAAACAGGGCGCTGTCGAGGTGGGGTCGTCGACGAACGTGCCGTAGGGACCAGAGATGCCGACCTCCTCGCCGACGCGCAGACGCTCATGGACCCAGGTGCTGGTCTCGCCGTCTGGCACGCTCGTCACGAGCAGCGAGATCAGCCCGTCCGGGCGCGGTGCGTTGGCGATCGAGTACGACCGCGGCGGTACTGCGTGGTCGCGGTCCTCCAGCAGCACGTACTCGCCCGGGAGGTAATCCAGCGCTCCGGCAGCCGGCCGCAACCACAGCTCGATGATCGTCGCAGTGCGCCGCTCGGCGTAAAGGACGCGATACGGCTCCTCGCAGCTCATCGGCGCAGCGATCCGCGCCGCTGAGGGGCCAGTCCATTCATCAGCCATCGCGCACCAGCTCAGCGACGACGACAGCGTTGTTGTGCTTCTGGTCGCGGGCGGCGTACACGATCGTCACCGGCCCCTTCTTCACGCGGGCGCGCAGCTCGTCGACCTCGTCCGCACGGTCGACAAGTTCGGCGCGGTATCGACCGCGGAACTCGTCAAACCGCTCCGGAACATGGTCAAACCACTTGCGCAGCTCATCGCTGGGCGCCAGCTCGCGCGCCCACTCGTCCAGCCTCGCGCGTTCTCGGGAGATGCCGCGGGGCCAGACGTGGTCGATCAGCACCCGGTGGCCGTCACCGGAGTCGGCCTCGTCGTAGACCCGCTTGGTGCGCACGTCGAGAGCCATCTCAGTCTCCGCGGTAGGCGACAACGCGGCTCCAGAACGGGCGCGAGGTGGTCGGCTGGTTCATCAAGTCCTTCTTGGC
>DATCBT010000024.1:0-3856 GCA_036511695.1 Solirubrobacteraceae bacterium
CCTGACCGTGATCGTCAAGCTCGCCCCACCAGCTTTACTCGTCTTGCCCTGCGTCGAGGCATAGAAGCTCGGGCTGAACGGAAGGCTCTCGCAGCCGCCGACCTCGAATGGGCTCGAGACGCTCGCGCTCGCGCCCTGTGAGCCTGTGAGGGTTGCGCCGATGCTCAGCGGCGCGCAGCTCGTGGGGTTCAGCATGAACCCCGGACGATTGACTTCGACGTGGACCTGGCGCAAGCGCAGCGGCACGCCATCGACGACCTGCGGCAGAGCATCGGAGGCGATCGTGAGCGCCGCGGTGCTCGGGTTGACGGCGATAGCGGCCCTAACGACCTCCAAGCCTCTCCCGGTGTTCCCTGCGAGCTTGAACGGGCCGGCTTCCGCGGGGACCTCGATGCTCAAACCGAACGGGTCACCCTTGTATGGACCGGTCAAATAGACCTGTCCGCTCAAGTAATACGGGTTTGGCCCCGCGCCCGCCGCAACCGTCGCAGTGCCGATCTGGGACGAGGCCGGACACGTTCCAGCACCGGCCTGCGCTTCGGAGCACCGGCTGACCTGCGACACCCGGCCGAGCAGGCCCTCGGGTGTGCTCAGCGTGATCCCCGACAGGTCCTGTTCGCGATCCTGGCGGCCAAACGTCACCGAGAGCGGGCTCGATCCGCCCGCCGTCGAGCTCGCCGTGCCTGCGCTGAACGATGGACCGAAAGGCATCGTCACCGGACAGGCGCCGCCGCTGCCATCCCAATCGACATTGAACGACGAGGAGGGCATCGCATCGGGTGTGCCCGCGATCGGTTCGCTGCCGGACACGCCACCGACGCCCGGGGCGCTCCATGGTGTGATCACCGTCGAGGTCTGCGCCGAGCCGCAGCTTTGCGGCGTGGCGAGCGGCGCGCGCGGTCCACCCTTGAGCTTCAACCGCAGCTCGCCAAATGGCAACTGCGGCTGCTCGGCGAACGTCGCCTGCAGTCGACCCGTCAACGGGTTTGCGTGAACCTTGCCAGCGAGCTTGACGATCACGCCGCGTTCGGGCGCGCGCACCTGTAGGAACAAACGGAAGAGCTTGCCCTCTTCGACGTCGGAGGCGGAGCAGGGCGAGCATTCCGGCTCGCCGACGAATACCTGGCCTTGCAGCATGGGAGCGGCTTTGCCTTCCTCGCATTCTTGGTCGATCTGTTCGCCGTTTTCGGCTTTGCCGGTCTGATTGGCGAGGAGCGGCGTACAGACTTCAAGCGTGCCGATCTGCGAGCTCGTTGAACAACCGGCCGGTTCGGCCGGTTCCACGGTCGAACCGAGGCCGAACTGGCCGTCCGAACAAGCCTGGAGCCCGTCCGCGGCCGCCGGGTTGGCGCTCATACCTTCGGGCAAGGTCACGGTCGCGTCCTTCAGCTCCGGCGTGGCGTTCGCTGCCGCTTGTTCCGGTGCCTGCGGAATCTTCAGGTTGAACTGAGCGCCGGTGGGCTCGTCGGCCTGGCTGGTGCCGCCTTCGGCTCCAGAGGTGGGGCCAAATTCGACCGTAGGCGCGAACTGCAGCGCATCGCAACCCGTGCCGAACGATTCCGTCGCGCTCGGAGCGTCACCCGCCAGCTGCGTGCCGTTGAAGACAGTCTTTGAGACGTAGTCCGCGGGGTTCTCATAAGTGTCGGCGACGACTGTCGTGACCGGCGCCGGCCCGGAGCATGAGCTCGGAGTCGTTAGGAACGGCCGCACGCCCGCAGCGGGCGCGGAGCAGGCCACAGTCGCCGCACCGCCTTGGATGGTCCCATGACCAGTAACTCCGTAGCCGCAGATCGTCAAGCTCACCGCCTTGAGACCGTTCAGGTCGATCGGGACACGGCCCACATGCGTGTCACCGATCGTAAGACCGTAATCGCCGTCGCTGCGCACTCGCGCGTCGAGCGCAAAGAACGCACCGGAGTCGACGAACGCGAAGCTCGCCGCGACGGCGGGCGGCGGTGCGAGGTTGTAGACGACGAAGGTGTTCTGGGGCGCCCCTCCGAACGGCCTCGCCTTACCGCCGTCGATTTCCGCGTAGTTGACAATCGCCGTAGTGAAGCCGATCGCCGAACTCGCGGGACAGCTTTCGCCCGGTTCACGCCCGGATTCGAGCTGGGCGGCAGTGCAGGTCACTGTGTCTCGCGTATTGCCAACGAAGCCCGGAGGCAATTCCGTCTCGACATCCTTTGGACTGCCGCCGGCAGTCATCAGCCTGCCGCCGATTTCCGGCGTGAGGTTGAACGCGATTGTCGCATTGGCGGCCAACGGATGTCCTGCTGCTTGAGTAAACGGGGCGCCCAACGCGTCTGTGACACCGGTCGTGAAGGTTTGGATTCCGAAGGGAACGGCCGGCCTGATTTCGGTAGCGTCGCTCGCGAGGGCCGCCGGTGAACCTCCACCGCTGACTGCGGCGGTGTTTGTCACACCGCCTGTCGGCGGCGCGCCGAGAGGAGCGTCTGCAGCCACATGCAAATGGAGAATGATCGGTGCGTAACTGCTTCCAGGGGGCAGCGGCGTGGAGTTCGAGCAGCTGACTCCGCGAGCTGCCGAGGTCGTCGTGCAGGTCCAGTGAGTCCCCGATGCAGCTGGTTCTGCACTAGTTCCGATCGCTTCCAGCCCAGCCGGAAGTTGGTCGGCCACGATGACGGCCCCGCTCGTTTCACCATTGGTTTGGCTCGCAAGGCTTACCGTCGCTAGTTCGCGTACCGGAGGGGTGGTGGTCGGTGCGGGCGCGGCCACGAGTTTTCCGTTGCTGCCTGCGACCACTACGCCACCCGCGTTCGCGCCCGTGAGGAGGCATTGGATCGCGTCACCTTCGTCGGCTGCAGCGAGCACATAGCTTGGCGATGTCGCCCCGGCTATCGCGACGCCATCGCGAAGCCACTGATACGAGTACGTTGGGTCGCCTTCCCATGCTTCAGTGTTCGGGCTGCAGAGCACCGTATTGCCGAGGTCGGGTTCGGCGCCACCTTCAACTTCCACTCTTGCCGCTGCGCCGGTGGTTGCTTCGTTCGCTGAGCTAGGAGGGTTAGTGGTCGGAGCTGGCGGGACAATTGCTGCTCTGGAGCTCGCAGCCACCGTCGCCCCGCCGGGGTTGGTTCCGGTGACGAGGCATTGCACGACGTTGCCTTCATCAGCGGGAGTGGTGGCGTAGTTGCTTTCGGTCGCCCCGGCAATCGCAACGCCGTTCCGCAACCATTGGTAGGTGAACGTTGGTTCCCCTTCCCACGTGCCGGCGTCGCAGGAGAGGAGCTCGCCGCCCGTGCGGACGGCGCGATTTGTCACCGTGAGCGTATATGTGTTGAATCCGCTTTCTCGGGTAAAGGTGGTGGCGCTGCCCGTGAACGGATCGACTCCGCAGTCGCGTTCAGGTTCTCCGGGGAAGTCTTCTTCTTTGCCGGTAGGACATTCAGAAGCCTGTAGTCCGTAGGCGTTCGCGTGGGTCATTTCGATGCCCAATTCGGGAGCGGCGAGGGCGGGGGTGGCGAGCACACAAGCGCCAAGGAGTGCCACGGAGACCGCCATCCAGACCCTCCGCCTCCGAGCGCAACCCGAGCTCCCCGACCGGAACAGACGTAGGCGGGCGTTGGAGTCTTCTCTTCTCATCAGGGCGTCTCCTCCAGGAAAGAGGGGAGCGCCCCTCGAGTGTTCAATGACGGCCCGCGCGAGGGCGCGGAGCAGTAAGGCCCATCGACCGCCGTGATATGGATAGCGGTTGGGGAGCGCCGTGGCCCTGGATCAAGGCCACGGCGCTCAGCGCTACTGGAACCATCGCGTGTGGGAGCACACGACGGAGCCTCTTCGAGCACCACCCGAGAGGGACCGGTGGCACTCGAACAAGCCCCCCGGCCAGCCAGCC
>DATCBT010000025.1:0-64590 GCA_036511695.1 Solirubrobacteraceae bacterium
GCGATTCGGTGTAGCGCGCAGTTGAGTTGGCGGTTGCCGCCGCGGTCGAGGCGGTGGCGGCTGTTTTTCCCGGAGGAAGCGGGTATCGGCGCGACCCCGGCCAACCGTGCGAGCTTCGCGTCGGAGGAGAAGCGCTCCACGCCTGCGGTCTCGGCGATGATCTTCGCGGCGGTCAGCGCTCCGCAGCCGGTGAGCTCCAGCAGCTGTGGCGCCTTGACTTCGACGAGTGTTGTGATCTCGCGTGCGAGTTCGCGTGCTCGGCGGGTGTGTTGTTTGAGTGAGCGCACGAGGTCGCGTGCGATCCGCACGCGCACTGACTGTCCGGCGCGGGTGAGCTTGCGTGCGATGCGCTCTAGCCAGACTGCGCGGTCGAGTGCCCCGGCGGGGATCTTGAGCTCTGGCCAGAGGTCGTGGAGGTGCCAGCGCAGTCGTTGTTGGTCTTGTGAGCAGGCTTTGGTGAGGTCCTCGCGATGATCGAGCAGCAGCTTGATCTCCATCGACCCCTCGTCCAGGTGCGCGGCGGGGAGGGTCTCTACTCCCTCTCTGAGTGTGGCTCTGGCGATCGCGCGCGCGTCGATCGGGTCGGACTTCCCACGCGCTCGCTCCTGCCCGCGTTCTCTGGCGGTCAGGTTCGGCGGGACCCTGACGACGCGCTCTCCGGTGGCTATGAGGAACCGCTCGAGGGGGCCGGTCAGGTGCCGGCAGTCCTCCAGTGCCCAGACCCGCTCAGGGTCCCCGAGATCACGGGCCCAGTCGAGCAGCTCGAGGAACCCAGCCTTGCTGGCAGCTGCGGTCTTGTCGTCGAGAAGCTGCCCGCCAGGCGTGTCGATGGCGGCGAGGGTGTGGGTGTGCTTGTGTACGTCCGCTCCGAGCAGGATCATTCATACCGTCCATTCATCATTGGATCTGTCGTTTGGGCGGATCGCTGGCTGACACGAGTCACTTGGGGCGTATTGCCACGCTCCTATCAGGTCAAGCCAGCGGTCCTTCTTGGGCGGCGGCGAGCGACACAACAGAGACAGGTCAGGCCCCCCAGGGGGGTCGACTCTCTCACTAGGAGTCAGCTCGCCGCCTACCCGAGACACCCAACACCCCCGGCCGGACAGCACCACCGCCGCCAGCCGGGGACAGCCAGGATGACAGTGACTCTCTCTACTCCGGGTCTTCTAGGCCAAAAGCCTAGTCCTGGCGCCAAAAATGGCGCCCACCAAGATCTTCTAGCTGGCTCTCGCCGCGCCCCCGGGCGTGGCCTTTCGCGTTCTCGCGGCGTGCGGTCGTGTGCGGGGGGTGGCTGCTGATGGCCTCCTCGGTCGGTCGTGTGCGCATGCGCCGTCCGGGTACCCCGGGCCCTCGCGGCGGCGGCGTATACGTGACCGAGTTGCAGCGCGCGCGGCTGCTGGACGCGGCGTTCGCCGTCGTTTCTGAGGATGGGTATCGGCGGATGACGGCGCGCCGGGTTTCTGGCCGTGCGGGTGTCTCGAATAAGACGTTCTATGACCTCTTCACGGACCGTGAAGATTGTTTCCTCGCGGCGTTTGACCATGCGGTCGATGAGCTCGCGGCGGTCGTGCTTCCCGCGTGGGAGGGTGAGCGCGAGTGGGCGACAGCGATTCGTGCGGGCCTCGGTGCGCTGCTCGGTTTGCTCGATCGTGAGCCCGCGCTACGGCGGCTCGTGTTCGTGGAGGCGCTTGGTGCCGGCCCGCGTGTGCTTGCGCGTCGCGTCCAAGTGCTTGAGGTTTTGCAGGGCGCTGTCGATCAGGGCCGCGCGGGTGTGAAGATGGGCCGGGAGCTGCCGCCGCTAACGGCGGAGGGTGTCGTCGGTGCGGCGTTTAGCGTGATCCATACGCGGCTGCTCAGTAGCCGCTCGGGGTCGCTGACCGCCCTGTTGAACGAGTTGATGGCAATCGTCGTGTTGCCCTACCGCGGGCATAGCGCCGCTGCGCGGGAGCTGTCGCGTCCCGCGCCTGAGCCCACGGCTGCGATGTCGGCGAGGGAGCGTCTCGGTGCGTCGCTTACAGCGGCGGGTGTTGGCCGGGCGCGGATTCCTTTTCGTTTGACGGTTCGCACGCACAGGGTCCTCGCGGCGGTCGCGGAGCTGACCGCACAGGAGTCCGATCCGAATAACCGCGAGGTCTCCGACGCCGCCGGGGTCTCCGACCAGGGCCAGATCTCAAAGCTCCTGTCGCGCTTGGAGGGCCACGGGCTGCTGCAGAACACCGGCGGTCACACGCAGGGCATCGCCAGGGCATGGCATCTCACGCCCCAGGGCGAGGAGATCGTGCGCGTGGGTCAGCCCCGCAGGGAGCGGGATAACAGCCACCCAGATCTTCATGGCGCAGGAACACACATCACCAAAGGAAAGGCACGACAGTGAAACCCACAGAGCAGTCCGCGAAGCTGGCTTCCACGCCGAAGACCGGTTCCTTCGCGATGCTCAGTGGCCCGCTCCGTGGCGAAGGGAGTGGTGCGCGCTCGGGGCGGGTCGGTGCCTTGCCGGCTGGTTGCGCCCTCCCTCCGCCAGCCGTCCATCCCACCACGCTCCATCCCCACCCGATCCCCGCAGGCCTGACTGTGATGACTGGTGCTCTCGCCCCCCGCCGGTGTGCCCTGATCGCGACCTTGGCCCTCTCCGCGGCCTGTGCGCTTCTCGCCCTCTCAGTCGCCTCCGCCCTAGCCGCCCCTCCGGAAACACCGGAACTCGAAGTGCTCGAACGCCATGCGACCACGGCGTTCGTCAGAGGCGTCCTGAACCCCGCCAAAGAAGGCGAAGGCGGCACCTATGAATTCCTCTTCAAGGCCTCCGGCACCGAATGCGAAGGCGGCGGTAAAGCTCCTCTCACCCCTGGTTTTTCGCTCGGTCTCGAACACGAAGAATTCTTCGAAGAACTGTCCCCGCTCGAACCCGCCACCGAATACTCGGTCTGTCTGCTCGCCGAAAACACCTCCGGCGAAAAGACCGTCAGCGCGCCGGTGACGTTCAAGACGCTCCTGCCCCCCGAAACCCCGGAAACCCTCAAAGCCGAACCGGTGGGGGGCACGAGCGCCACCTTGCGCGGGGTCTTGAACCCCAACGCGCCCGGCGAAGCGGGCCACTACGTGTTCCGCTATCGCCCGTCCGCGAGCGAATGCGAAGGCTTTGAAGGGACTGACACGTTCACCAGCGAACAGCACGAATCGAGCGGTGGCCAACACGAAGCCGCCCAGGCTGAAGTCACCGGCCTGCTCCCGACCACCACCTACACGTTCTGCCTCCTCGCTGAAAACGGCGCCGGCGAACACGCGCTCGGCCCTCCGCAGACCTTCACGACCTCGGTCGCCCCCCCGGCCGTCACCGAAGAGTCCATCGCCGGCGTCACCGCGACCGAAGCCACGCTCAGCGCGCAGATCCAGCCCGGTGGCCAACCGGCTACCTATCAGGTCGAATACGAACCGGGCAAACGCACGCCCGAACAGGCGCTCGCCGCCTCCAGCACGCCGGTCGGCGTGCAGCAGAAGCTCACCGGGTTGCAGCCCGCCACCGAATACCACGTCCGCTTCACCGTCCACAACGCCTCGGGCCCCGCCGAAGGCGCGCTCGTCTCCTTCACGACCTCTGCATCGCAAGGCGCCATCGCGCTGGGCCTGCCCGACAACCGCGCGTACGAGCGGGTCTCCTCCGGCAACGCTGAGGTCTACGGGCCCCACCGGGGGGGCGCCGCCGAAGAAGACACCCTATCCCTGCAACCGTTCCGGGCTGCCGCCGACGGCGAAGCGGTCGGCTACGTGGCCGAGCCGCCGAGCGAAGAAGGCAGCGGGGTTACGGGCAAAGACCTGGGCAACGAGTGGCTGGGCGCGCGGGCGCCCGCCGGATGGAGCGCGAGCGACATCACGCCGCCGACCGAAACCGAGAGCTTCAAAGCTTGGACGAGCGACCTGGGAATGGCGATCTTCACCGCGACGGATATGCCTCCGTTGAACCCTCCCCTGACCCCCGAAGTGGCCGCCAACCCGAGCTTGCAAGGCTGCAACGTGCTCTATGCGCAGACCGCTGGACGTGTCAACCACGCGCTGTTCGACACGACGACGACTCCAGGCTTCTGCGGCGGTGAACCCCCGGAAATCCTCTTCGCCGGCGCCTCGAGCGGCGCCGCGCCGCGGCTGCTCTTCCAGACCCCCGCCGCGCTGAGCGCCGAAGCCGAGCCGGCCGGCGGCGAAGCCAGCAGCAACCTCTATTACACACAGAGCGGCGCGCTTCACTCGGTCAACGTGCTCGCCGGCAAACCCGATCCGAACGCCACCTTCGGGGCCCCTCCGCTGAGCGAAGAGGCGCCCGACTTCAACAATGTCGTCTCGGCCGATGGCTCGCGCATCTTCTGGACCGATCTGAACACAGAACATATCTACGTGCGCGAAAGCGACACCCGCAACGTCCAGGTCTCAGGCGCACATCCCGCCAGGTATTGGACCGCGACGAGGCCCAACGGCCGCTACGTCTACTACACCGAAGAAGGACAGCTGTGGCGCTTCGACGCGCAGGAAGGCAGCCGCCAACAGCTGGCCGGCGAAGGCGCGCTCGGCGTGGTCGGTGTCAACGAAACCGGTGAAGAAGGCGCGTACGTCTATTTCGTCGCTAGCAGCGTGCTTGCAAGCAATGAGAACGCCAACAAGGAAACGGCGACCGAAGGTGAACCGAATCTCTATCTGCACCACGGCGGCACGACCAGCTTCATCGCAACGCTCTCGCCTGAAGACAATGAAGCGTTTCAAGAGCCACCGACAACGAACAGTAATGTGCAATTGGGTGACTGGCGCCAGAGTGCAGGCTATCGCACCGCGATCGTCAGCTCCGACGGCAGCCGCCTCGCGTTCTTGTCGCGTAAGAGCTTCACCGGGTACGACAATGTTGAGCCGTTCCAGGGACGCGAATTGGAATCTGTGCCCGTGCCCGAGCTTTTCTCCTACGATGCCGGCACCGTCGCCATCACCTGCGCGTCGTGCAATCCGAGCGGCGAACCACCGATCAAGCTACCCAACATCGACACGCTCTTGAACCGCATCAACCTTCCGGGCGGGGCGTACGTGCCGGTCAGCCTGTCGCCCACCTACATGCCGCGCTGGATGTCGGCGAACGGCGACCGTTTGTTCTTCGACACCCCCGAGCCGTTGGTTCCCCAGGACACCAATGGCCGCCAGGACGTCTATGAGTGGGAGCGGTCCGGCGCCGGCAGCTGTCGCAGAAGCGCTGGCTGTATCTACCTGCTCTCCGGCGGCACGGTCCCCGACGCATCCTTCCTCGTCGACGCCGATGAAACCGGCAAGAACGTCTTCTTCGTCGACCGTGGGCAACTCGTCCCGCAGGATCGCGACGGCAAGATGGACCTCTACGACGCCCGCGAAGGCGGCGGCTTCCCGGAAAGCGCCCTCGCCTGCACTGGCACGGGCTGTCAGGGCGTGCCGCCCGCGCCGCCGAGCTTCGCCACTCCCGCCAGCGCCACCTTCAACGGCGCCGGCAACCTCCCGCCCTCGCCTGCGCCGCGCCGCCCGACCGCGGCCCAGATCCGCGCCAAACGCCTCGCGACGGCTTTGAAGGCGTGCCGCGCAAAGCGCAACCGGCACAAGCGCGCGCTGTGCGAAGCGCAGGCACACAAGCGCTACGGGGCGGGCCATAAGGCCAAGCGCTCGAGCCGAGCCAGAAAAGCCAACCACCGAGGGAGGGGCAGTCGATGAGCGCCTTGAATGATCTGCGGCCGGCCGCTTCCGACGCCCCGATGCACGCCTGTCGTGAACGACGCGATGCCCGCAGAAGCCCGTGGCTGCTCGCGGCCCTCGCGCTGGCCTGCGGCCTCGGAGCACCGAGCACCGCGCTCGCCTCCTCGGAAACCCCGGGCCCTGGCTGGGCGCTGACGGCGCACACCTATCCCACCAACCTGCCGCCTGTGGGCTCTGCGACGGACCCCGAAGGCAAGGGCGTGATCGTGATCGACGTCGTCAACGTCGGCGCGGGTAACAGAGACGGTACCGTCACCCTCACCGACACGCTGCCGCCCGGCGTGATCGCCACCGACGCCGGCGAGCTCATTCACCTCGGCAGCGGGATCGCCCCGGGAATCGGGCACAGCCTGTGGAACTGCGCGATCGCGGCAAGCGTCGTGACGTGCAGCAACGAACCGAGCGGCAACGTGTTCGACGGGGGCGGCGGAGGCCCGAGCGGAGCGAACGCGGCCGGCGAAGGACCGCATCTGCAGCCGCAGCTCGCGATCGCCATCAAAGCCGCCGGCAGCGAAGAAAGTCACGGGACCAACCGCGTCACGATCGCCGGAGGCGGCGCCCAGACGCCGGCGAGCGCGCAGAACCCGATCGCCGTCAGCGCTGCGCCGCCTACCTTTGGGTTCGTTGACTGGGATGGCTGGTTCTCAAACGCCGACGGCACGCTCGACACCCAGGCCGGCTCGCACCCCTACGCGTTGACCGTCAGCTTCGACCTGCCCACCGTGTCCGCCGTCGGCCAACCGTCGCCGACGCTGGTCGGGCAGATCAGAGACGTCGAAGTCCAGGTGCCGCCTGGCCTCGTGGGCAACCCCGACGTCGCCGCTCAGTGCACGCGCCAGCAGCTCGACGGCGCTCTCTGCCCCAACGACTCCCAGATCGGCATCTCCACGTCAGTGTTCAACGGAGGCACCTCTTTCAAGCGAGACGAAGTCTTCAACATGGTGCCTCCGCCGGGCGCCCCGGCCGAGTTCGGCTTCAGTCTCAACTCCATCAGCACCTATATCGATTCGACTGTGCGCACCGGCAGCGACTATGGAATCAGCACCCGCGCTAACAGTGTCCCGCAGAGGAAGATCCTCGCGTCAACGATCACGTTGTGGGGCGATCCGGCCGATCCGAGTCATACGATTTGGCGAAACAAGCAGACGGGTGGCTGTAACGAAAAAGAAGAACTCAAAGCCGAAGATCGCTGCAAGCCGCCCGGCAACCCACAGGAAGCCTTCCTGACCCTGCCAACCGCCTGCAGCGGTCCCCAAACCTTCACGATCCGCGCGAACACCTGGGAACACCCCGAAGTCTGGGCCGAAGCGCAGTTCAAATCCCACGACGGCAACGGCAACCCCGTGGGGCTCACGGGCTGCGAAGACCTGTCCTTCGGGCCGACCGTCTCGACCTCGCCCGACACCTCCGACGCCGACACGCCGGCGGGTCTGACCGTCGAAGTCAAGCCGCCGCTCGGATCCCTTCAGAGCCCGACGGGTCTCGGCAGCTCCGACATCCAGAACACGACGGTCACGCTCCCGGAAGGGCTCGTCGTCAACCCCGGCCAGGCCGCGGGACTGCAGGCCTGCCAGCCCGCGCAGAGTGCGATCGGCAGCGAAGCAGCGCCCTCCTGCCCGCTCGCCTCCAAAGTCGGCACGGTGAAGATCAAATCGCCGTTGATCGAACAGGCCGCGGAAAAGGAATTCGAAGGCAACGTGTTCGTGCTGCAGTCCAATCCTCCCGAACTGAAGCTGTTGGTCGCGGCGTCCGCCGATGGCGTGAACCTCAAGCTGGTCGGGACGGTGCACCTCGACGAACACACCGGTCGCCTCACCACGACCTTCCAGGGCACGCCGGAGCTCCCGTTCTCCGTCTTCAAGCTGTCCTTCTCGGGCGGCCCGCAGGCCGCGCTGGACACCCCTGCCCAATGCGGTGGCTATTCGACCAACGCGGACTTCGCCCCTTGGAGCAGCCCGTTCGTCGCGGATTTTCTCACAAGCGCCGCCTTCGCCATCACCGCCGGCCCCGGGGGCGGGCCGTGCCCGTCGAGCCCGATGCCCTTCGCCCCCTCCATGACGGCGGGCTCGACGACCGACCAGGCCGGCGCGTTCACCGACTTTTCGCTCTTGCTGCAGCGCGGCGACGGCCAGCAGCGGATCGAAAAGCTCCAGTTCAAGGAGCCCGCCGGCCTCGCGGGCCTGATCTCCAGCGTCCCGCTGTGCCCCGAACCCCAGGCTGCCCAGGGCGCCTGCCCAGCGGCCTCGCACATCGGCCACGCCGTCGTCACCTCCGGCCCCGGCCCCTACCCGCTTGTGATCCCCCAGCCCGGCGAGCCCGAAGCCCCGATCTACCTCACCGGCCCCTACAAGGGCGCCCCCTTCGGCCTCTCGATCGTCACTCCCGTGATCGCCGGGCCGTTCAACCTCGGCACGATCGTCACCCGCGCCTCGATTGCCGTCGATCCGCGCACCGCGCAGATCACGATCACGACCGACGCTCTGCCGCAGATCGTCGACGGCGTTCCCACCGACCTGCGCTCGGTCAACTCGATCATCGACCGCCCGAACTTCCTCTTCAACCCCACCAACTGCAACACAGCCGAATTCACAGGCACCGCCACCAGCGCCGGCGGCGCGGCAACCGCCCCGCTGGCCAGCCACTTCGGCGTCGGCTCCTGTCGCGAACTCGCGTTCACCCCGAAACTCGCCGTCAGCACCGGGGCAAAGTCCTCCAAAGCCAAGGGCGCGAGCCTCTCCTTCGACATCTCCTACCCCAAAGGCGCCTTCGGCACCCAGTCCTGGTTCAACGAGGCCAAGTTCGACCTGCCAAAGCAGCTCCCGGCCCGTCTGACGACGCTCCAGAAAGCCTGCCTCGCGGCGACCTTCGAAGCCAACCCCGCGGCCTGTCCGCCGGCCTCGCTGATCGGCCATGCGACCGTCCACACCCCCGTCCTGCCCGTCCCCCTCGCGGGCCCCGTGTACTTCGTCTCCTACGGCGGCGCGAAGTTCCCCGAAGCGGTGATCGTCCTGCAGGGCGACGGCGTGACCGTCGATTTGCACGGCGAAACCTTCATCTCGAAAGCCGGCATCACGAGCGCCACCTTCCGCAACACCCCCGACGTCCCCTTCCAGAACATCGAAGTCAGCATCCCCGCCGGCCCCTTCTCGGAGTTCGCGGCCAACCTTACCGCGAGCGCCAAAGGCTCCTTCTGTGGCCAGAAGCTCGTCATGCCGACGCTCTTCAAAGCCCAGAACGGCCGGGAAGTCAAACAGAACACCCCGATCGGCGTGACGGGCTGCCCGAAGGCCAAGCAGGCCACCCGCGCGCAGAAGCTGCGGGCGGCGCTCAAGGCATGTCACAAGAAGGCGAAGGGTAAGCAGGCCGCGTGTAAAAAGAACGCGCATAAGCAGTTCGGGCCGCTGAAGAAGAAGAGCAAAAAGAAATAGAGATACCTTTGTCACCCTCTTGCGCCGGTCCTTGCGGGCCGTGGCTGTTGACCGTGGCAGCCGAGCGAGAGTCTCAAGTTCGGCTTACGGTGCTTCGCATGGGTCGAATCCCAGCCGGCGCGGAGCAGACGCGACTGATATCACGGCTACGTCTGAGCCCCGCTGAGCCCCGCTGAACCCCGCGCCCGCGAATGGCACGATCCGATGCAGGCTTCGACCGGCCGGCGTCGAAGGGAGCGGGGATGGCGTCAGCCGCACAGCGCGGGTCCCTGTGGGGGGTTCGAAAAGACAAGAGAGCCGGCCGCGCTGTCGGCGCGAAGGCGAAGCAGCGGCAGTCGCTCGAGCATAGGATCCTGATCACCGCGACGATGTGCCTGCTCGCGTTCGGCGCGGTGATGGTCTACAGCGCCTCCTCGGCGACGACGCTGCTGCAGGGGCGGGGCAACGGCACCGGCTATCTCATCAAGTACGTGATGTACGGGGCGGTGGGGCTCGTGTTGATGCGCGTGCTCGCGCGCGACGGGGTGGCGAAAGTCCAGAGCATCACCGCGCCGCTGCTCGTCACATCCTTCGCGCTGGTGCTCGCCGTGCACATTCCCCACGTCGGCGTGAGCGTCAACGGCGCGCGGCGCTGGATCGGGCCGGGGCCGTTTCAGTTTGAGCCCTCGGAGCTGATGAAGCTCGCGCTCGTGCTGTACGCCGCGACGCTGCTGGCCAAGCGCCCGCAGCGCGTGCACGACCTGCGCGAGCTGGTCAAGCCGCTGCTGCTGGTCGTGGGCGGGGCCTGCCTGCTCGTCGTCACCGAGCCGGACCTGGGCACGGCGATGGTGATCGCGTTCACGACCTGCGCGCTGCTGGTCGCCGCGGGGATCCCGCTGCGCAAGCTGGCGATCATCGCCGGCATCACGTGCGGCGTGGTCCTGCTGTACGCGCTCGCGAGGCCGTACGAGCGGGCGCGGCTGACCTCGTTCCTCAACCCCTGGGCACACGCCTCCGGCAGCGGCTTTCAGGCGGTGCAGGGGCAGATCGCGATCGGCTCGGGCGGGCTGTTCGGAGTCGGGCCCGGCCAGTCGGTGCAGAAGATCTTCTACCTGCCGGAGGCGCCCACCGACTTCATCCTCGCGGTGATCGGCGAGGAGCTGGGCGTGGTCGGCGTGTTTGGGCTGCTGTTCCTGTACGGGTTGATCGCCTACGCCGGCCTGCGCGCGGCCAAGGGCGCGCGCAGCCTTTACAGCGCCCTGATCGCGGTCGGCATGACCGCCCTGATCGTCTCGCAGGCGACCCTCAACGTGTTCGCGGTGCTCGGGCTGGCGCCGCTCACGGGGGTGCCGCTGCCGTTCGTCTCCTACGGCTCGAGCAGCCTGATTGTGATGCTCGCCGCGATGGGCCTGCTGATGAACGTCGCCGCCGGAGGCACCGCGCACGTGCGCGCCGTGGCGCCGGCGCGCAAACGGCGCTCCACCCGGGCGCGTTCGACCGACGGGCGTACAGCCGAAGGACGTCCAACCCAAGCAACTGCGGCTCAGGCACGTTCGGTCCGCGGACGTTCGGCCGACGCGAAGGGGCGCGAACCGGGACGATGGGACCGTGAACAGAGCACCGAGGATCGTGATCGCCGCCGGGGGAACCGCGGGGCACGTGGTACCGGCGCTGGCGGTGGCCGGCGCGCTGCGGGCTGAGAACGCTGAGGTCACGTTCATCGGCGGCGAGCGCGCCGAGTCCGAGCTGGTGCCCGCCGCGGGCTTTCAGCTGCGGAAGATCTCGGTCGAAGGGATGAGCCGCACCAACGCGCTGCATGCCCTGCGCGCCCTCGGCCGCGCCTGCGGAGCGTTTCTGCACTCCCGCGCGCTGCTGAAGGAGCTGGCTCCCGACGCCGTGCTGGGAGGCGGCGGCTATGTCGCCGGTCCGGTCGGCCTCGCCGCCGTGACGCTGCGGATTCCGCTCGTGCTGAGCGAGGCGGACAGTCACCTCGGGCTGACCAATCGCCTGCTCGCGCGCTTCGCGCGGCGCGTGTGCCTGTCCTTTCCCCTGGCCGGCCGCGAAAGTCCTCGCTACCGGGTGACGGGCCGGCCGATCCCCCCTGTCCAGGAGGACCAGGCCGGTGCACGCGAGCGGTTGGGGATCGCGGCGGGCGAGACGTGTTTGCTCGTCTTCGGCGGCTCGCTCGGGGCGCGTTCGATCAACGAGGCCGCGGTCGAGGCCTTTGCCGGCGAGGCGTCCACCGATGCGACGCCCATCGACACGACATCTGCCCCCAGAACATCGATCGACACGACACCTATCCGCGACCCATTCACCGGCAAAGTGCTCACGCGCACGGCGTTCGGCGTGCTGCATGTGGCCGGTCGTCGCGACTACCCCGAGCTGGCCGCGCGCAATCTCCCGTCCGGATATGACCTGCGCGAGTACCTCGATCTGGAGGCGTTCGGCGACGCGCTCGCCGCCGCCGACCTGGTCGTGGCGCGCGCAGGTGGCTCGGTGTTCGAGATCGCCGCCCACGCCACGCCGGCGATCCTTGTGCCCTACCCGCACGCCTCGGCCGATCACCAGACGGCGAATGCGCGCTGGATGGCAGATGCGGGCGCGGCGATCGTGATCCCCGATGGCGAGCTGAACGGGACGCGCCTGGCGCGAGAGGTGGCTGTGCTGCTGGCCGACCGCCCACGCCTGGCGGCGATGGCGCGCGCCGCGAAGGGTCTGGCCCGGCCGGACGCCGCCAGGGAGATAGCCGACGAGCTGTTAAAAGCCGCGGCATGAACATGCCCAACGGACCATGGAGCGGACGGCGCCTGCACTTCGTCGGTGTGGGCGGCGCCGGGATGAGCGGCTACGCGCGTGCGGCGCACGCGCTGGGAGCCGAGGTGACGGGCTCGGACGGCGCGCTCTCGCCCTACGCCGAGCGATTGGCCGCCGACGGCATTCTGGAGACACGGGTCGGCCACGAGCCTGCCAACGTCCCCGCGCGCGAGGGCGTGGAGGTGATCTACTCGAGCGCGGTGGGAGCGGAGAACCCCGAGCGGGCCGCCGCGCGCGAACGGGGCCTGGCCGAGCGCCCCCGCGCGGAGCTGCTGGCCGAGGTCACCGCGCTCAAGCGCACGATCGCGGTAGCGGGCACGCACGGCAAGACGACCACCGCGTCGATGCTCGTGCACGCGCTGCGCGCCGCCGGTTTCGAGCCGGGATGGCTGGTGGGCGCCCCGGTGGGAGGCGGGCTGCCGAACGCCGAGTGGGGAACGGGCGAGTGGCTCGTGGTCGAGGCAGACGAGTCCGACCGCTCGATGCTCAGCCTGCATGTCGAGATTGCGGTGCTGACGAACGTCGAGCTCGACCACCACGCGAGCTTCGGCTCGCTCGCGGAGCTGCAAGCGGCGTTCCGCGCGTTCCTGGCGCGCGCGCGGACCGCGATCGTCGTATGGGATCGCCCTGAGCTGCTCGAGCTGGCCCCGGTGCCTGCCGCGGTAGAGGTTGCGGCCGGGGACCTGGAGCAGGGCTCGCGCGAGTCGCGCGCCACGATCGAGCCTCCCGGGAGCCAGTCGCAGGGAGCCCCCGAGTCGCGCATCGCGATCGAGCCTCCCGCGATCGAGGTCGTCCCCTACGACATCCCCGAGCCGGCGCTCGCGGTGGGAGGCTCCCGCTTTGACTGGCGTGGCCACGAGGTGCGCCTGTCGGTGCCGGGCGCCCACAACGCGTTGAATGCAGCCGCTGCGCTGGAGGCCGCGCGGCTCGCCGGCGCCGACGCGGCAGGCGCGATCGAGGGGCTCGCTGGCTTCCACGGCGCCGGCCGACGTTTTGAGCGGCTGGGGGAGACCGAGGCAGGCGCGGTGGTCTACGACGACTACGCCCATCACCCAACCGAGGTCGCGGCGACCCTGCGGGCCGCGCGCACATTCGAGCCCCGGCGGCTGGTGGCCGTGTTCCAACCGCATCTGTACTCACGTACCGCGCTGTTGGCCCGCGAGTTTGGTGTCGCGCTGGCGCTCGCCGACGTGGTCGTGGTACTCGACGTCTACCCCGCGCGTGAGCGCGGAGAGGACCATCCGGGTGTGAGCGGGTTGCTGATCGCCGAGGCCGCGACGGATGCGGCCGGAGGGAAACCTGTGTACTGGCTGCCGACCTTCGCCCAGGCCGAGCCGGTCCTCGGGGACATGCTTGGCGAGGGCGACGTGTGCCTGGTGATGGGCGCCGGAAATGTCGACGCGCTCGGACGAGCGCTGGTGGAGGCGAATCGTGTCTAGAGGCAAGCCGAAGGTGTCTGGAAGGAGCGACAGATCTGAAAGCAGGGACGTACCTAGAGCTCGTGATGTGTCTCGAGCCGGCGATATGTCTCGAACCTCGCCCAAGACCATGCCGTCGATCGTGGAGCGGGACTTCCCGCTCGATCGCATGTCAACGGTGCGCACCGGCGGCGAGGCCGAGTACTTCGCCCGGGCCGGAAGCAATGCTCAGCTGCGGGAGCTGCTCGCGTGGGCTCGAACGACCGGAGCGTCGGTCGCCGTCGTGGGGTCGGGCTCGAACCTGCTGATCGCCGACGAGGGCGTGCGGGGACTCGTGGTCAAGCTCGACCGCAAGCTCGCGCTGATCCAGCATCAAGGGGAGCGCCTGACCTGCGGCGGCGGCGCGCGGCTGCCTTCGGTCGCCGCGCGCGCGGCCCAGGCGGGGCTGTCGGGGATCGAGTTCGGCGTGAACATCCCGGGCACCGTCGGCGGCGCGGTGCGAATGAACGCAAACGCCTACGGCGGCGAGCTGGCGAAGGCGCTCGAGTGGGTGGAGGTGATGACGGCCGAGGGGCTGGAGCGCCGTGCGCCGGCCGAGCTCGGGTTCGACTATCGCCGCTCGAATCTGACCGCCGGGGAGATCGTCGCGCGCGCCTCGTTCGTGCTCGTGCCTGCGAAGACGGCCACGGTCAAGGCCACGCTCGCAGAGATGCGCGAACGCCGCCATGCGGCCCAGCCACAGGGGATCAAGACGTTCGGCTCGACCTTCAAGAATCCCGACGATCCACGCGCCGAGGGCCGCTCCGCCGGGCTGCTGCTCGCGGAGGCCGATTGCAACGGCCTGACGGTCGGTGGCGCGCGCTTTGCGGAGAAGCACGCCAACTTCATCGAGAACACCGGCTCGGCGAGCACTGCGGACGTGATCGCCGTAATGGCGGAGGGCCGCCGCCGCGTGCTGGAGCGCTTCGGTGTGGCGCTGGAGCCCGAGGTGCAGACGCTCGGCGACGTGCGCTTTCCCTGGTAGGGGGTTCTCGCCCGCGCGCCCGATCCAGGCCGCACGCCCGATCCAGGGCTCGGTCGTTCGATTCGGCCTGCGCTTTTCTTGAGTAGGGGTTCGCTCGTCGAGGTCGAAAGACCCCGTGAATGGAACGCTCCGTCGCTGCCCGCCCTCCGATCTCCTCATTGGATCTTCTGTGGCGGCCGTTTGAAGCGGTCGGAGGCCTGGCTCGCACCTCATTCCGTTCGATCGCGCGTCATCGCCGTCTGCGTCTTGTGCTGCTCGGCCTGCTCGTGGCGCTGCCCCTGCTCGCCGGCGGCCGGCTGCTGCTGCGCGACTCCTCGCTGTCGTCGGTGGAGCGCGTTCGCGTGAGCGGTGTCCACGGCGCCGACGCGCGGGCGATCGAAGCTGCTCTGGCCGGCGCCGCGCGGCACATGAGCACGCTCGACGTCCACCCGGCCGCGCTGCGCGCCGCGGTCGCGTCGTTTCCCGTTGTGCGCGACGTCCGGGCGATCCCGAGCTTTCCCCACGGCCTGCGGATTGAGGTGATCGAGCAGCTGCCGGTCGCCGCGCTCACCGTCAACGGTCAGCGCACCGCGGTGGCGGCCGACGGGGTCGTGCTCGGCCCTGCGCTGCTCTCAAGCTCGCTGCCGGCGCTCAACGGCTATTACGAGCCCCTCCCGGGTCAGCACGTGCAGGGCCCGAACCTGCTCGCCGCGCTGACCGTGCTCGGCGCCGCCCCGAGGCCGCTGGCGAGGCTCGCCACGCGCGTGTTCACCTCCGCCGCCGGGCAGGGCCTGACGGTGGCGATGCGCGGCGGCCTGCTCGTCTACTTCGGCGATGCCGCCAGGTCCCACGCGAAGTGGACGGCGCTCGCACGGGTGCTCGCCGACCCGAGCTCCGCGGGCGCCTCCTACATCGACATGCGCCTGCCCGAACGTCCGGCCGCGGGCTTCGCGCCCGGCACCACTCCGCCTGAAAGCCCCACCTCGACAGCCGCTCAGAGCACCACCCCGGAATCGACCGTCGCCGCGCTCGCCGCGGGCCTGACGGCCACGACCGGCGGCGGATCGACGACGGCCGCCGCGCCGGCGACAGGTGCCGGATCGAGCGCAACCGGAGAATCGACCACGGAAAATAAATCGCCGTCGCCGGCGGGATCGAGCGCGACGACGGAAGCCGCATCGACGACCGCCGCCCCGGAAGCCGCAGCGGCGCCCACCCCGGCGGAATCGCCGGGCACGAGCGAAGCGGAAACCCCAACGACGGCCTCAGTGCCGGGCGGCTGATCGCCCTCAGGCCAGACACTAAGGCTCAACTCAAGGTTGATGACCCAGGAAAGGCAATCCTCGGGTGGTGGTTGAGAGTTCCGCGATCTGCAACGATTGTTGCGAGAATGGTGGTTGCCGTTGACAGGGCGAAGATCCCTGCATAACGTGCCGATCTGGGCGGTTCGGAAGACCACGTCTCTCGAACCCTAAATAACTACTGAAGGCTTCGGACAGAACCATGGAGAGCGGCGGCGGAAGCTATCTGGCGGTCATCAAGGTCGTGGGGGTCGGTGGCGGCGGCACCAACGCGGTCAGCCGCATGGTCGACGCGGGGCTGCGCGGCGTGGAGTTCATCGCGGCCAACACCGACGCCCAGGCGCTCGCCATGTGCGACGCCGACGTGAAGCTGAACATCGGCCACGAGTCCACCCAGGGCCTTGGCGCCGGCGCCAACCCCGACGTCGGCTTGGGCGCTGCCTCGGAGTCGCGCGACGACATCAAGGAGACGCTGAAGGGCGCCGACATGGTGTTCGTCACCGCGGGCGAGGGGGGAGGCACGGGGACCGGAGCCGCGCCCGTGATCGCCGAGATCGCGAAGAACGAGATCGGCGCGCTGACCGTCGGCGTCGTCACGCGACCGTTTGACTTCGAGGGCTCGCAGCGCGGCCGCCAGGCGAGCGAAGGGATCGAGCGCCTGCGCGAGGTCGTGGACACGCTGATCGTGATCCCCAACGAGAAGCTGCTGGCGGTCGTGGAGCGGCGTACCTCGATGCTCGACGCGTTCCGCGAGGCGGATAACGTGCTGCGCCAGGGCGTGCAGGGCATCACCGACCTGATCACGATCCCCGGCCTGATCAACCTCGATTTCGCCGACGTGCGCACGATCATGCACGACGCCGGCTCGGCCCTGATGGGGATCGGCACGGCCGGCGGCGAGAACCGCACCGCCGAAGCCGCCAAGGCCGCGATCTCCTCGCCGCTGCTGGAAGAGTCGGTCGAGGGCGCCACCGGCATCCTGCTGAACATCACCGGCGGCAAGGATCTCGGCCTGTTCGAGGTCAACGACGCCGCCGAGATCATCCAGAACGCGGCCGACCCGAACGCGAACATTATCTTCGGCGCCGTGATCGACGAGGCGATGGGCGAGGACGTGCGCGTCACCGTGATCGGCACCGGCTTCGACCACCGTCCGGGCCGCTCCGCGCGCCGCGACAGCCGCGCCGGTCGCCCCGACCGCGGCCCCCGCATCGACGATCGCCAGCGCTCCTCGCTCGAGATCAGCGACGACGACATCGACGTCCCGCCGTTCCTTCGTTGATGTAGTTCACCCCCGCACATGTGTGGGGGTGCCGATGGGCGCATGCGCCCATCGGAAGACAAGCCGCATGCGGCTTGTCACGGAGCCGCACATGTGCGGCTCCGAACAGCAATACTGCCCGCCGTGCGCCGCACCGCCCTCTACGACCGCCACGTAGCTGCCGGTGCCAAGCTCGTGGACTTCGCCGGCTGGGAGATGCCCGTCCAATACGAGGGCGTCCGCCAGGAGCATATGGCGGTGCGCGAAGCGTGCGGGATCTTCGACGTCTCGCACATGGGCGAGATCGAAACCGCCGGCGCCGACGCGCTCGCGCTGTTGCAGCGGCTGCTCTCCAACGACCTCGCCGCGATCCCGCTCGGCGGGGCTCAATACTCCGTGCTGTGTCGCGAGGACGGCGGTGTGCTCGACGACCTGTTCACCTATCGCTTGGCGCCAGAGCGCTACCTGACGGTCACGAACGCGTCCAACCACGAGCGCGACCTCGCATGGTTCCAAACGCATGCCGAGGGCTTCGCGGACGTCCAGGTGAGTGATCGCCTGGATGACTACGCGATGCTCGCCGTCCAAGGTCCCCGGGCGCGCGAGCTCGTTCAGGCGATCGCCGACGCGCCGCTGCCGGCGCGGATGACAGCCGCCACGCAGCGCCTGGCGGGGGCACAGGCGCTCCTCTGCGGCACCGGCTACACGGGCGAGGACGGCGTCGAGCTGCTCGTGGCGCCCGAGGATGCCCCCGCGCTGTGGGACGAGCTCGTGCACCGCGGCGCCACGCCCGCCGGGCTGGCCGCGCGCGACACGCTGCGCCTGGAGGCCTGCTTTCACCTGTACGGCAACGATCTCTCGACCGAGCGCGGCCCGATCGAAGCGGGGCTCGGCTGGTGCTGTCGCGAGCAGACCGGCTTCATCGGCGCCGAGGCCGTCAGCGCGGTGCGCGAGGCCGGTCCCGCGGAGAAGCTCATCGCGTTCACGCTCGACGGCCCCGGGATCGCGCGTCAGGGCAACCCCGTCCTCGGCGGCGGCGAGGTCTCAAGCGGCACGCTCTCGCCCTGTCTCGAGGTAGGTATCGGCATGGCCTATGTTCCCGCCACGCAGGCCACGGTCGGCACGCGCCTGGAAATCGATGTTCGTGGCAAGATCCGCCCGGCTGTCGTCAAGCAGAAGCCGCTTTACCGAAAGGGCGAATAGATGGCCGAGGGGCATTACCCAGCTGACCTGCTGTACCACCCCGAGCACGACTGGGCGCGAATTGATAACGATGCCCACCCACCCGTGGCCACGCTCGGCATCACCTGGTACGCGCAGGACGCCCTCGGGGAGGTCGTGTTCTTCGACCTGCCCGCGGTCGGCACCACGCTCGTCAAGGACGAGCCCTACGCCGAGGTCGAGTCGGTCAAGGCCGTCTCCGACGTGCTCGCGCCCCTCTCCGGGGAGATCATCGAGGTCAACGAGGCGCTCACCGATGACCCCGGGGCGATCAACGAGGACCCATACGGCGCCGGTTGGCTGGTGAAGATCCGTTTGGCCGACCCGGCCGAGGGCGATGCGCTGCTGGACGCCGCCGCCTACGCCGCCACCCTCGGCGGCTAGTGGCCTCGGTCTCAGCCCCAGACGTTTCTGGGACACGCCCTAAGCTGACGGCGAGAACTTGAGTCGCTACACCTCCATCACCCCGCAGGACCTCGAGCAGATGCTCGCCGCGATCGGCGTGCCCTCGGTCGAGGCGCTGTTCGACCGTCAGATCCCCGAGGCCGTGCGCCTGCGCCGTCCGCTCGAGCTCCCGGCGGGGATGGGCGAGCAGGAGGTCTTCGCCCACCTACGCGCGCTCGCCGCGCGAAACGTGTCCGCCGAAGACGAGCTCAGCTTCCTCGGGGCCGGCATGTACGACCACTACGTCCCGGCTTTGATCGACATGCTGATGGAGCGCTCGGAGTTCCTGACGCCCTACACCCCCTACCAGCCGGAGATCTCCCAGGGCGGGCTGCAGGTGATGTTCGAGTACCAGACCGCGATCTCCGAGCTGACAGCGCTCCCCGTCGCCAACGCGTCGGTCTACGAGGGACCCTCCGCCGTCGCCGCGGCCGGTTATCTGGCGAAGCTGCACAACGGCGGCCGGCGCTTCGTCATCAGCGCCGGGATGCACCCGCACTCGATCGAGACGCTCCGCACCCACGCCCACGGCTACGGGATGGAGGTCGTCGAGGTTCCGTTGCTCGATGGCGTCACCGACTCCGACGCGTGGACGCGGGCGATCGACGGCGACACGAGCGCGGCGATCTTCGCCCAACCCAACTTCTACGGCGCCGTCGAGGACGCCGCAGCCCTTAGCGAGGCCGCGAAGTCCGCCGGGAATCCGGTCGTGATCGCCCAGGTCGATCCGATCACGCTCGGCATCCTCGCCCCCCCGGGCGAGTGCGGCGTCGACGTGGCCGTCGGTGAGGGTCAGCCGCTCGGCAACCGCCTCGACTTCGGCGGGCCCTCCTTCGGCTTCTTCGCGGCGCGCGAGGAGTATCTGCGACGGATGCCGGGACGGATCGCCGGGGAAACCAAGGACGTGGACGGCCGGCGCGGGTTCGTGCTGACGCTGCAGACGCGCGAGCAGCACATCCGCCGCGAGAAGGCCACCTCGAACATCTGCACCGCCCAGGCGCTCAACGCGCTCGCGGGGGTCGTCTACCTGACATGGCTCGGCCGCCGCGGGATCGTCGAGCTGGGGGAGCTGCTCCTGGCCCGCACGCACTACGCGCGCGAGATGCTCTCAGCGCTGGCCGGCGTCGAGCCGCTGCACAGCCAACCGGTGATCCGCGAGCTCGCGCTGCGGATCGACGCCGATGTCGCCGCGGTCAAGCGCCGCTGCGCGGCGGCGGGAGTCAACCCCGGCGTCGACCTACAGGCGCTCACCGGGCGCGAGGAGGATCGCGGCGGGCTGCTCGTGGCGATCACCGAGCAGCGCTCACGGGCCGACATCGACCGTCTCACGGAAGTGCTCGGTGCGGCGATCGCCGCCGAGCGGGAGATGGTGGCGGTATGACCCCGGTGACAGACCTGGAGCTGCCGCTGCAACGTGAGCGCGCGACGACGATCTTCGAGAAGGGCGCGCCCGGGCGGCGCGCCTTCCTCTGCCCGGAGCTGGATGTGCCCAAGGTGGACGCCGAGGCGCTGCTGCCGAAGCGTTTCCGCCGCGCCCAGCCGCCGCGGCTGCCGGAGGTCTCCGAGCCGGAGATCGTGCGCCACTACGTGGGCCTGTCCAAGCGCAACTTCGATCTGGACTCCGGCTTCTACCCGCTCGGCTCGTGCACGATGAAGCACAACCCGCGCCTGCACGAGCGCGTCGCGGCGCTGCCCGGACACGCGCGGCTGCATCCGCTGCAGGACCCCGAGCGCGCGCAGGGCGCGCTCGAGCTGATGTGGAACCTGCAAGCGGCGCTCGCGGAGATCTCGGGCCTGCCACACGTATCGCTGCAGCCCTCCGCCGGCTCCCACGGCGAGCTCGCCGGCGTGCTCCTGACGCGCGCCTACCACGAGGCCAGGGGCGAGCAGCGGCACAAGGTGCTCACGCCCGACACCGCCCACGGCACGAACCCCGCCACCGTCACGATGGCGGGCCTCGAGGTGGTGAAGCTCGCGACCAACCCCGACGGCGGCGTGGACTTGGACGACCTGCGCGCGAAGGCCGACGCCGACGTGGCCTGCCTGATGCTCACCAACCCGAACACGCTCGGCCTGTTCGATCAGAACATCCAGGAGATCGCCGCGATCGTGCACGAGGTGGGCGCAACGCTCTACTACGACGGCGCCAACCTGAATGCGGTCATGGGCCTCTCCCGGCCCGGGGACATGGGCTTCGACATCGTCCACTTCAACCTCCACAAGTCCTTCACCCAGCCCCACGGCGGCGGCGGCCCCGGCTCGGGCCCGATCGCGGTGTCCGACCGCATCGCCCCCTACCTGCCACGCCCGCTCGTCGTGCGCCGCGACGACGGCGCCTATGACCTCGACTACGAGCGCGAGCGGTCGATCGGCCGCCTGCGCGGCTTTCAGGGCAACTACGGCTGCTTCGTCCGCGCCTACGCCTACATCCGCTCGCTCGGCGCCGACGGGTTGAAGGACGCCTCGGAGACGGCCGTGCTGAACGCCAACTACCTGCTGGCACGTCTCAAGGAGAAAAGCGTCGCCGAGTACCTGCCGCTGGCTTACGGCGAGCTGTGCCTGCACGAGTTCGTCCTCTCCGGCGGCCCGATGAAGCGCGAGCTGCAAATCAAGACGCTCGACCTCGCCAAGCGACTGCTCGACTTCGGCTTTCACCCGCCGACCGTCTACTTCCCGCTGCTCGTCGAGGAGGCCCTGATGGTCGAGCCGACCGAGACCGAGACCAAGGAGACGCTCGACGCCTTCGCCGACGCGATCGCGGAGATCCTCAAGGAGGCCGCGGCCGACCCGGAGATCGCCCAAAACGCGCCCTACACGACCCCTGTGCGCCGCCTCGACGAGGTCGCGGCGGCTAAGCACCCCGTCATCCGGCAGGCTCTATGAGGTCCTTCACGGCCGGTCGTCGATGAGGATCTTCTCCGGCATCCAGCCCACCGGGAGCAAGCACCTGGGCAACTACATCGGCGCGATCGCCCAGTACATCTCGAGCCAGGACCGCGGCGAGGGAATCTTCTGCATCGTGGACCTGCACGCGGTCACCGTCGCCTACGAGCCGGGCGAGTTGCGCCAGCGCCTGTACGACACGACCGCGATCCTGCTCGCGGCCGGGCTCGATCCGGAGCGCTGCATCCTGTTTCGCCAGAGCGACGTACCCGCGCACACCGAGCTGACGTGGCTGCTGTCGAGCGTGACCGAGCTCGGCCGCCTGCAGCGGATGCACCAGTTCCGCGACAAGTCCATCACGCAGCGCGAGCTGGTGTCCGCCGGCCTGCTCCTCTACCCGGTGCTGCAGGCGGCCGACGTGCTCGCCTACCGCGCGCGGGAGGTGCCGGTGGGCGAGGACCAGCGCGAGCACCTGGAGCTGATGCGCGACGTCGCGCGGCGCTTCAACGCGCGCTTCGGCGATGGGAAGGAGGTGCTGGTCGTGCCCGAGCACCGCATCCCCGCGGTCGGCGCGCGGATCATGGACCTGCAGGACCCGACGAGCAAGATGTCCACGACCGGCGCCAGCGCGCAGGGCACCGTCTACGTGCTCGACGAGGCGAAGGCGATCGAGAAGAAGTTCAAGAGCGCGGTGACCGACTCCGGCAGCGAGGTGCGCCGCGCGCCGGAGAAGCCCGGCGTGAGCAACCTGATCGAGATCCTCGCGGCCGTCCGCGGGCAGGCCCCGGGGGAGGTCGAGGCGGAGCTGAAAGACGCGCGCTATGGCGAACTGAAGACGGCGGTCGCCACAGCCGTGATCGACTACCTGGCGCCCGTACGCGATCGCTATACCGCCCTGCGGGCCGATGAGGGTGCGCTCGAGGCGATCCTCGCCGACGGCGCCGGGCGCGCCAGGGAGATCGCGGGCGAGACGCTCGCCGACGTGCGCGAGCGCATGGGCGTGGGCGCGCCGATCAGATCCCACCCGCCCCGACCGGTACGGTGAGCGGATGAGCGTCGCCTCGCTAGAGCTGGACCTCGATCTCTTCAGCGGCCCGTTTGACCTGCTGTTGACGCTGATCCTGCGCGAAGAGGTCGACCTGCTGGAGCTGCAGCTGGCCGACGTGGTGCTTGCTTACCTCGACCACCTCGAGGCGCAGGGGGAGCTCGACCTGGAGACCGCGACCGAGTTCATCGTCCTGATCGCCGCGCTGCTGGAGCTCAAGTCGCGGCTGATGCTGAGCGGCGAGGAGGAGGACGAGCTGCTCGACATCGAGCCGGCGCAGGCGGCGGAGGAGCTGCTCGAGCGAATGCTCGAGGCCCGGCGCTACCGCGCGGCGGCGGGACATCTCGGCGAGCTGCTCGCGCGCGAGGAAGGGGTGCGTTTTCGCGCCGCGCCGCTGCCGGCGAGCCTGCGCAGGACGGTCACCCAGCCGACCGACGGCTCGCAGAACCCGGATCTCCTCGGCGCGGCCCTCGGCCGGCTGCTGGCAATGCCGCCGGCGATCAGCCTGCGCCATATCGGCGCACCCCGGATCACCGTGGCGGAGCGCCTCACCCACCTGCGCGGCCTGCTCAGGCGCGGGCGCTTCAGCTTCGACGAGGCGGTCGAGGGAGCCGACCGGATGACGGTCGCGGTCACCCTGTTCGCGCTGCTTGAGCTGTACAAGCGCGGCGAGGCCGACTGGGAGCAGGGGGAGAGCTTCGGCGAGATCGCGGTCCACGCCCGGGTGGAGCCGATCGAGCGATACGCCGAGGGAATCGCCGGGTGAGCCAACGATGGACGTGATCGACGTGGTCGAGGAGCAGGGCCTGTCCGAGGAGCGAGGTCTGCCCGACGAGCGAGGTACCGACGAGCGTGGTCTGTCTCAGGAGCGGGGCGAGCGGCTGAGCGAGACCGCCGCGGGCGACGCAGCGGTCGTCCCGTCACTCGAGCGCACGATCGAGGCGCTGCTCTTCCTGGCATCCGATCCGCTGAACGAGGTGGAGCTGGCCGAAGCGACGGAGGCCGGCACGGAGGAGATCGAAGCGGCTCTGAGCAGGCTCGCCGAGCAGTACTCTCCCGGGCGGCGCGGGATCACCCTGCGCGAGCTGGGCGGAGGCTGGACGCTGGCGAGCGACCCGGCGGCGGAGGATGCCGCCCGGCGCCTGTTCAGCCGCAAGCGCGTGGCGACGCTCACCCCCGCGCAGGCCGAGACGCTCGCGATCGTCGCCTATCTGCAGCCGATCTCCCGCCCGGAGATCACCCGTATCCGTGGCGTGAGCGCCGACTCGGCGTCCGCGACGCTGCTCGAGCGAGGCCTGATCGAGGAGGGCGGGCGCTCCCAGTTCGGCGCGGTGCTCTATCGAACGGGAACGCAGTTCCTGAAGCTGTTCGGCCTGCGCACGCTCGACGAGCTGCCCGACGTCGCCCGCTGGGACCCGACCCCGGAGGAGCAGGCGACGCTGCGCGAGCGTCTCTTGCGGGCCGGCGAGGCCCGCGCAGGTGACGGCGCTCCGGCCGAGTAACGCTCAGCTTGCCTTGGCTGCCAACTGACCACACGCCGCGTCTATGTCCCGACCGCGCGTCAGGCGGACGGTCACGGGGATGTCGCGCGATTCGAGTGCGGCTTTGAACGCGGCGATCGACTCGCGCGAGGAGCCTTTGTAGGGCGAGTCGGTGGGGTTGTAGGGGATCAGGTTGACCTTAAAGATTGAGTTCCCGCCCGCCCGCTCACCCTCCCGCCCGGCGGATAGCGCGCGGGCCAGGGAGATGGCCTGCGCGTAGCGGTCGTTGACGCCGGCGAGCATCACGTACTCGACGAACACCCGGCGGTGCTTGCGTGCGTAGAACGCGCGGCAGGCATCGAGCACGTCCTTCAACGGGTAGCGCTCGTTGACTGGCATCAGCTCGGAGCGCAGCGCCTCGTCGGCCGCGTGCAGCGACAGCGCCAGGCGCAGTGGCAGCGGCTGCTCGGCCAGCCGTTCGATCCCGGGGATCCAGCCGACGGTGGAGATCGCGGTGCGGCGGTGGGTGATGCCGATGTCGGGCAGCCGCTCGCAGGCGGCGAGCACGTTGTCGAGGTTGAGCATCGGCTCGCCCATGCCCATGAACACGCAGTGGTCGATCGCCTCGATCCGGCGGAAGTGAAGCGCCTGATCGACGATCTCCGAGGCGGTCAGGTTGCGCGCAAATTTCATCTGTCCGGTGGCGCAGAACGTGCACGTGAGCGGGCAGCCGGACTGCGAGGAGACGCAGATCGAGCGCCGCTTGTCGCGGTAGCGCATCAGCACAGCCTCTATTGGACGGCCGTCCGCGGTCTGGAACAGGGCCTTGATCGTGCCGTCGCTTGCGCGGGCCTCCTCGGAGAGGGTCAGGCAGGAGAATGGCAGCTCGCGCGCGAGCGTCTCGCGCAGGGCACTCGGGAGGTTCGTCATCTGCTCGTACCCCTCCACGCCCTTCGCCGCCCACGCCCAGATCTGGTCGGCGCGAAAGGAGGGCTCACCGTGTGCGGCGAGCGTTTGATCGAGTAACGCGAGGTCCATCGCCCCTATGGTGGCAGCCAATGCGTCTAGCCAAGTACCTGGCCCACGCGGGTGTCGCCTCCCGGCGCGGGGCCGAGACGGTGATCGCGGGCGGCCGGGTGAGCGTCGATGGTGAGATCGTGCTCGATCCGGCTCGTGACGTGGGCGAGCACAACCGGGTGACGGTCGACGGCCGCATCTTGGACGGCGCTGAGATACGTGTCTCCTACGCGTTGCACAAGCCGCTCGGCGTGGTGTCCACGGCGAGCGATTCCCACGGCCGTCCCACCGTCGTGGATTTGGTTCCCGCGGAAGGCTTGCGTCTGTATCCCGTCGGTCGTCTAGACGCCGATTCGAGCGGACTGATTCTGCTGACGAATGACGGCGACCTGGCCAACCGGCTGACCCACCCACGCTTTGAAGTCGAGAAGACCTACCGCGCAAAGCTCGGCGGCGCGCCGATCGGAGACGGCGCTCTACGGTCGTTGCGCCGCGGCGTGGAGCTCGACGACGGCCCCACCGCCCCTGCACGTGTGCGGCGCATGAGCGCGAACCTGATCGAGCTGACGATCCACGAAGGCCGCAACCGCCAGGTGCGGCGCATGTGCGAGGCGGTCGGCCGGCCAGTCATCGCCCTGGAACGCGTTGCGTTCGGCCCGCTGCGCCTGGATGGCCTCGCGCCAGGTAAGCACCGGCGGTTGGATGAGCAGGAGATCGAGCGCTTGCGCGCGCTCTGACACAATCGGCCCCGATGCCCGAACGTCTCTTCGCCCTCCGTGGCGCCATCAGCGTCAACCGCAACGACGCGCAGGACATCCTCGACGCGACGACCGAGCTGATGAAGGCGATCATGGAGCGCAACGCGCTCGTGCCGGAGCATGTGGTCAGCTGCATCTTCACCGCCACCAACGATCTTAACGCGGAGTTCCCCGCCGTCGCCGCCCGGGCGCTCGGCTTTGACCGCGTGCCGCTGCTCTGCGCGCGGGAGATCCCCGTGCCGCGCGCCTTGCCGCGAGTGATCAGGGTGCTGATCCACTACTACGCCGAGGACGAGCACGAGTCTCAGCACGTCTACCTCGGCGACGCGAGCGCGCTGCGCGCCGATCTCGAGGCGGCACAGTAGACCCAACCAGGCTGGTAGCGTCCCTGCCCGGCATCGCCGGTCCGCGCGCGGCACAATAGGCGTCAAGATGACCCTCGAGTTCTCAGAGCGCATCGCGCGCATCCCCATCTATCCGGCGGCCGGCGGCTACGCCCAGCAAGAGCCGCTCGTGCGTCTCGCGAGCAACGAGTCGCCCTATCCGCCGCTGCCGGCGGTGAGGGAGGCGATTGAGCACGCGCTCGGCACGCTCAACCGTTATCCCGACCCGACCAACTCGGTGCTCCGCGCCCGTCTCTCCCACCGCTACGGCGTGCCCGCCACGCGGATCGCGATCGGCAACGGCTCCTGCGACATTCTGCTCGCCGCCGGCGAGGCGTTGCTCGAGCCCGGGGCCGAGCTCGTGTACGCGTGGCCGTCCTTCTCGATCTACCCGCACCTATCCGCCGCCTCCGGCGCGCGCGCGGTGACCGTCCCGCTCGACCGCGAGGAGTGCCACGACCTCGAGGCGATGTTGCGCGAGATCACCGTCGCGACGCGGCTCGTGATCGTCTGCAACCCGAACAACCCGACCGCGACAGCGTTGCCGCTCGCGGATATCGCCGCGTTCGTGGCCGAGGTCCCCCGGCACGTCTGCCTGATCCTCGACGAGGCCTACTGCGAGTTCAACCTGCTCGATGACCCCGATGCCTCGCTGGAGCTGCTCGACCGCCATCCCAATCTCGTGCTCCTGCGCACCTTCTCCAAGGTCTACGGTCTCTGCGGGCTGCGCATCGGCTTCGCGCTCTGCGGCTCGGAGGATCTGCCGCGCGCGGTCGACCAGGTCCGCCAGCCGTTCTTCTGCAACGCGCTCGCGCAGGCCGCGGCGGTTGAGGCGCTCGCCCACCAGGACGCAGTCACCGAGCGCGTGACCCGCACGATCGCCGAGCGCATCTCCGTCGACGAGCGGCTGCGCGCGCTCGGCCTCGACCCGACCCTCTCGCAGACCAACTTCACCTGGTTTCACCTCGGCGAGCGCGACGAGGCCGAGGTGATGGAGGGTCTGCGCTCGCGCGGCGTGCTCGTGCGCGGCGGCGGCGCCCTCGGCAGCGCGGGCGCGCTGCGCGTCACCTACGGCACACCCGAGGAAAACGAGCGCTTCCTTGAGGCGCTTGCCGAGGTGCTGTAAAGGTGCTACAACCCAGTGAGATGACCATGTCCGCATCCGTACCTGCATCGCTTCAGCCCCGCGCGCGTGCCACGTGGTCGTCTTCCTACGCCTGGCGATTTATCTAGGCGCTTCGGCCTTGGCCCGTCCGTGAGCGGGTCCCGATGGCCGCCCCGGGTCCGCGATTTCGGACCAAGCGTCGTCCACACGGGCGTGCATAGCGCCCTCTCACGTGCCCAGCCCTAAAATCCAGGCGTCAGTGAAAGGATGAATCGATGATGATCGTCATGAAGGAGACCGCGACCGACGATGAGGTCGAGGCGGTCGTAGCCAAGATCGAGCGCGCCGGCGCGCTCGCCCACCGCAGCCGCGGCGCGCGCGTGACGGTGATCGGCGCGATCGGCGACGTCGAGCAGGATGTCAGCGTCGAGGGCCTCGGTCTTGAGGGTCAGCCCGGCGTCGACCGCGTGGTGCCGATTCTCAAGCCCTACAAGCTCGCCTCGGCGCAGATCACCCACGGCGAGCGCACCGTCCTGGACATCGCCGGGCGCAAGGTCGGCGGCGAGCATTTCGCGCTGATCGCCGGTCCCTGCACGGTCGAGTCGCGCGAGCAGACGCTCACGACCGCGCGCGTCGTGCGTGACGCGGGCGCGACGCTTTTGCGCGGCGGCGCCTACAAGCCACGCACCTCCCCCTACGCCTTCCAGGGCCTCGGCCAGGAGGGCCTGCGGCTGCTCGCCGAGGCGAAGGCCGAGACCGGTCTGCCGGTCGTCACCGAGCTGATGGACATGCGCGATCTCGAGCCCGTGCTCGAGGTGGCGGACGTCGTGCAGATCGGCGCGCGCAACATGCAGAACTACCCCCTGCTCGCCGAGATCGGTCGCTCCGGCCGTCCCGCGCTGCTCAAGCGTGGGCTGTCCTCGACGCTCGACGAGCTTTTGATGGCCGCCGAGTACATCCTCAAGGAAGGCAACCCGAACGTGATGCTCTGCGAGCGCGGCATCCGCACGTTCGAGACCGCCTACCGTTTCACGCTCGACCTGATGGCCGTCCCGGTGCTCAAGGAACTCTCCCACCTGCCGGTGATCGTCGACCCCAGCCACGCCGCCGGGCGGCGCGACCTGGTGCTGCCGCTGTCGCTCGCGGCGGCGGCCGTCGGCGCCGACGGCATCATCGTGGAGGTGCATCCCAACCCCGACGAGGCGATCTGCGACGGGCCACAGGCGCTCCGCGCCGAGGACTTCGCCGCGTACGCGCAGGCGGTCGAGCGCGCGACGGCGCTCGCTGGTAAGGCGCTCAGCGCGGCGTGAGGATCGCGGTCCTCGGCCTCGGGCTGATCGGCGGCTCGATCGGGCTGGCGGCACGCGAGCGGGCCGGCGCGGAGGTCTGCGGCTATGACCCGGCCGCGCGTGCCCGCGCGCTGGCGCTCGAGCTGGGCGCGATCGACGAGCAGGCGGCGGACATCGCCGGCGCGGTCCAGGGCGCCGACGTCGTGTTCGTGGCCGCGCCCGTGGGGGCGCTCCCGCGGGCCGTCCGCGCGGCGCTTGCCGCCGCCGGCCCCGATGCCGTGATCACGGACGTCGGCTCGACCAAGCGCGCCGTCGCCGAGGTGGGTGTCGCGGACGAGCGCTTCATCGGCGGACACCCCCTCGCCGGAGCCGAGACGAAGGGCGTGGAGCATGCGCGCGCCGACCTCTTCGACGGCGCGACCTGGTATCTGACGCCCGCGCGCGGCAGCACCGCCGGCGTCCTCTACGAGCGCCTGCACCGCCTGCTCACGAGCTTCGGCGCGCAGCCCGCGGCGATCGACGCCGCCACCCACGATCGCCTGATGGCGTCCGTCTCGCACCTGCCGCACGTGCTCGCCAACCTGCTCGTCGCCCAGGCCACGAGCGCGCTCGGCGCCGAGCAGGACCAGCGTCTGCCGGCCGTCGGCCCGAGCTTTCGCGACGCCACGCGCGTGGCCGGCGCGAACACCGCGATCTGGGCCGACATCTACCTCTCCAACCGGGATGCTCTGATCGCGGGCATCGACGGGCTGACGACGCGCTTGGCAGAGGTGCGCGCCGCCCTCCAGGCGGGCGACGCGGCGGCGGTGGCGGCCTGGAACGATCGCGCCCGCGTCGAGCGCGAGGCGCTGCTCGGCACGGGGCTGGTCGGCGGGGTGGAGGGGGAGCCGATGCTCGAGCTACGCGCCTCGGTGCCCAACCGCCCGGGCGTGATCGCCGAGCTCGCGCTGGCCCTGGGCCAGGCGGGGGTGAACATCGTCGACCTCGCGCTCTCTCCCTCCGAGGACAATCGCCAGGGCGTCGTCGCGCTGTGGGTCAGCGGCGAGTCGCACGCCGCCCGCGCGCAGGAGCTGATCGCCGACCTCGGCTTCCCGGTGGCGCGCGCCTGAAGCGTTCCGCACGTTGGGCCTTTTCGCATGGCCTCCGGGGGTTGACAAGGCGGCTAGATAGATGTTCTAATACGCCTTGGTACAGATCGGCGGGAGCGGCGAATCTCCGGCGAAACGCATCCGGGTGGCAGGCAAGGGGAAGGGGATACGTGATGAGCAGGACGGCCGATCGAGTCAGCCCGCGACCCTGCCCGACCCGCGGCTCCAGCCCGCCCAGGGTGGCTCCGGCCTGCCCAGGTTATGACGATGCCTTGTCCAGGGTGTGACGATGCCTCGTAGAAGAAGGGCTTCCCCCAGCGGCAAAAAGCCCGCCGCGGGCCGGCGGCCGGCGGCCGGTGATCTGCCGCGCGCGCAGGTGAGCGAGGTTCAGCGCAGGCGCGTGCTCGCGGCGATGACCGAGGCGGTGGTCGAGCAGGGCGCCAGCTCCACCACCGTGGGGCACATAGTCGCTCGCGCGGGCGTATCCCGCCGTACGTTCTACGAACTGTTTGAGGATCGCGAGGATTGCTTCCTCGCGGCGTTCGACGACGCCATCGCGCACGCCACCGCGGTCGTGCTGCCGGCATATGAAGGGGAGAGAGTCTGGCGGGAGCGGATTCGCGCCGCCCTCGCGGCCCTGCTCGAGCTGTTCGACGAAGAGCCAGCGCTGGCGCGGCTATGCGTCGTGGAGGCGCTCGGGGCGGGCTCGCGCGCGCTGGAGCGCCGGGCGCGTGTGCTCGACACCCTGATCGATGTCGTCGACCGCGGCAGCGCCGAAGCGAAGGGGGAGCGCAAGCCGCCCCGACTCGCCGCCGAGGGCCTGGTCGGCGCGGTGCTCGCGCTGATCCACGCGCGCCTCTTGGGAGACGACGCGGCCGCCGCGGGCGCCAACTCGAAGTCGTCCGCTGCCACCGCGCCGTTCACCGACCTGCTCAATCCAATGATGAGCATGATCGTGCTCCCCTACCTGGGCACCGCCGCGGCGCGCAAAGAGCTCGCTCGCTCCGCGCCGGCGCCTCAGCCCGACCGCGCCGTGCGCACGCGCCGGCCCGGCGATCCGCTCGAGGGCCTGGGCATGCGACTCACCTACCGCACCCTGCGCGTGCTCGCGGCGATCGCGGACCATCCGCGGGCCAGCAACCGTGAGATCGCCGACCGCGCCGAAGTGGCTGACCAGGGGCAGATATCGAAGCTGCTCAGTCGTCTCCAGAGCCTCGGGCTGATCCACAACCATGGCGCCGGCCAACCCTCCGGCGCCTCCAACGCCTGGAGCCTCACCCCGCGCGGCGAGGAGATCCACCTCGCGCTCGGCATCGAGCCCGGGGCTCCACCCCCGCGCCAGGCGCCAGGACGCGTCGCTGAGTAACGGCCGTGCGCTTGCGCGCTGGCATGACCTTCGCGGCTCTGCCCGTACCCGCTGGCATGACCCTCGCGGCTCTGCGCGTGCCGTAGAAGTCGTGGATAGCCAACCCGTCCGGTCATACTGCCCCGCATGAACATGCGCTTTGAGCCCTCCGGCGGGCTTCACGGGGAGCTGACCGCCCCCGCTGACAAGTCGATCTCCCACCGCGCGGCGCTGCTGGGAGCGATGGCCTCAGAGCCGGTGCGGATCGAGAATTATCTGCTTGCGGCAGATACGACCTCCACGCTTCAGGCCGTCCGCGCGCTCGGCGCGCTGGTGGAGGAGCGTGAGCACGAGGTCGTGGTGCGCGGCACCGGCCTGCGCGAGGCGTGCGAGCCGGACGGACCGATCGACGTGGGCAACGCGGGCACCTTGCTGCGCCTGCTGCCGGGCTGGCTCGCCGCCCAGGAGGGGCGCTCCTTCACGCTCGACGGCGACGACTCGATCCGCCGCCGGCCGGTCGACCGCGTGGTCGAGCCGCTGCGGCTGATGGGCGCTGAGCTGCGGGCAAGCGCCGGACGCTTCCCGCCCCTGGAGGTGCACGGCGCACGGTTGCGCTGCATCTCTCACGAGCTGCCGGTCGCGAGCGCACAGGTCAAGTCGTGTGTGCTGCTCGCGGCGCTCGCCGCGGACGGCGCCACAACCATCGGCGAGCCAGCCCGCAGCCGTGACCATACCGAGCGGATGCTCCTGCGGGCCGGGGTGAACATCCACCGCAACGGTCGCCACGTGACCGTCGTCAACGCCGATGAGCTCGTGCTCGAGCGGGTGCGCGTGCCCGGCGATTTGAGCTCAGCCGCGTTCATGGTGGCCGCCGGGGTGCTCGTCCCCGGCTCACGCCTTTTGATTGGAGACGTCGGGGTCAACTGGACGCGCACCGGCTTCCTGCGCATCCTGCGGCGGATGCGCGGGATCGTGCTCGGCGACCTCGAGGACGAGTCGGGCGAGCTCTCGCCACACGAGCCGAGCAGCGACCTCGACGTCGCCCACGGGGCGCTCGAGGGCACGGTCATCGAGGCCGAGGAGGTGCCGCTGGCGATCGACGAGCTGCCCCTGGTGGCGCTGCTCGGCTGCTTCGCCGAGGGCGAGACGGTCGTGCACGGCGCGCAGGAGCTGCGCGTGAAGGAGTCCGACCGCATCGCCGGCGTCGTCGAGGGGCTGCGCGGCCTCGGCGCCGAGATCGAGGCGACCGAGGACGGCTTCGCGGTGCGGGGCTCAGGCGGCCTGCGGGGAGGCACGATCGATGCCCGCGGCGACCACCGCCTGGCGATGCTCGGCGCGGTCGCCGGCCTCGCCTCGCGCGAGGGCGTCGAGGTGATCGGGATGGAGGCCGCGGCGGTCTCCTATCCGGGGTTTGTCGAGGATCTCGCGGCGCTGAGCGCCTGATGTCGGCCCCATGACCTGCACGACCCCATGCTCGTAGCGATCGACGGTCCCGCCGGCGCCGGCAAGTCCACCGTCGCCCGTGCTCTGGCCGGTCGACTTGGCTTCACCTACCTGGACAGCGGCGCGATGTACCGCTGCGTGGCGCTGCTCTCGCTCGCCGCGCCCGGTCAGCCGCCGGACGCGCTCGCGCGCCGGGCGAGCATCGAGCTGGGCGCCGACCCGGGCGAGCGCTCTGGCGCGGCGACGGGGTCCGTCGCTGCCCCTCTGGACACCTGGGTGCGGCTCGATGGCCGCGACGTCACCGCGGAGATCCGCACGCCGGAGGTCGCAGAGATGGCCTCGCGCGTAGCCGCCGATGCGGGAGTGCGTGAGGCGCTGGTGGCCAAGCAGCGCGCGCTGATCGCCGGCGGCGACTGGGTGGCGGAGGGCCGCGACATCGGCACCGTGGTCGCGCCCGAGGCGGAGCTGAAGGTGTTCCTCAGCGCGAGCCCGGCGGAGCGCGCGCGCAGACGCGCCACCGAGCTGGGCGCCGATCACGACACGGTGCTCGCCGAGCAGACCCTGCGCGACGAGCGTGACTCCTCGCGCGCGCACAGCCCACTCCAGGCGGCGCCCGATGCGCTCGTGCTGGACACGAGCGGGCGGACGGTCGAGCAGGTTGTGGAGCACCTCGCGGCGCTCGCCCGAGCGGTCTCGAGCGCCCGCTGATCTGGCCCCGCCCGCCTCGCCCGACTGTCTCGCCCGCTTCGCCCGACTGTCCCGCCTGCTCCGCCCGGTCATACTGGCCAGATGCTGAAGGTCGCCGTCGTCGGCTATCCGAACGTGGGGAAGTCCTCGCTCATCAACCGCCTCACCGGTACGCGCGAGGCGGTCGTCCACGAGCGCCCCGGTGTCACGCGCGACCGCAAGGAGCTCGAGTGCGAGTGGAACGGGCGGCGCTTCATGCTGATCGACACCGGCGGAGTGGACTTCCAGGACGACGATCCCCTCGCCGGCTCGATCCGCGATCAGGCGCGCGCGGGGCTCGCCGACGCGCAGGTCGCGGTGCTCGTTGTCGACAGCCGCGCCGGCGTGCGACCCGGCGACGAGGAGATGGCGGACCTCCTGCGCCGCGCCTCGCTGCCGCTGATCGTGGCGGCGAACAAGTGCGACGGTGTCGCCGAGATTCCCCAGGCCGCGGAGTTCCACCGCCTCGGCCTCGGCACGCCGATCCCCGTCTCGGCCGCCCAGGGCCTCGGCACGGGCGATCTGCTCGACCGGATCGTCGAGTTGCTGCCCGCGAGTGACGAGGAGCCCGACACCGACACCGTGCGTCTGGCGATCATCGGCCGGCCCAACGTGGGGAAGTCCTCGCTCGTAAATCGCTTCCTCGGCGAGGAGCGGGTGATCGTCTCCGACGTCGCCGGCACCACACGCGACGCGATCGACATGCCCCTGATGGTCGGCGAGCGCAAGCTGACCCTCGTCGACACCGCCGGGATGCGCCGCCAGTCGAAGGTCGCCGACTCGATCGAGTACTACACCGCCTTGCGCTCCCAGCGCGCCGCCGAGCGCGCGGACGTGGCGCTGGTCGTGTGCGACGCGCGCGAAGGCGTCACCGCCCAGGACCTGCGGATCGCTGAGCTGGCGATGAAGGCCAGCTGCGCGACGGCGATCGTGCTGAACAAGTGGGACGTGCGCGAAGGCTCCGAGGATGACCTCGATCACGAGCGCGCCCGCGTCGCCGAAAAGCTCCGCCTGCGCCCGCGCGTGCTGACCGCCAGCGCGCTCACCGGTCGCCACGTCGCACGTCTCCTGACCGAGGCTTTGGCGCTCGGCGACCGCATGTCCGGGCGCATCCCCACCGCCGAGCTCAATCGCTTCCTCGCCGAGACCGTCCAGGCCCGTCAGCCGCCCGTCGGGACGCGCCGGGGCTCCAGCCAGCACCGGCTGAAGCTGATCTACATGGCCCAGATCGGCGAGCGCCCGCCGCGCTTTGCGATCCAGATCAACTCGCGCGCACGTGTGACCCGCGACTACGCCTACTTCTTGGAGAACCGCCTGCGCGCCCGCTACGGCATGGACGGCGTGCCGCTCGTGATCGACTTCGTCGAGCGCGGCCAGCGCGGGCGTGAGATACCGTCCCGCCCGCCCCGCGAGGACGCCGCCAAGCGCGCACCGGCGGGCGCCCGCTCCTCGGCCAGAAGTGCCCCGATCTCCTAGCTCACCTATTCTCTATCGACTTTTCGCCTGCGACCCCTGGAGCGATTCCCGAACCCATGAGCCTGCTTCCTGACAACGAGTACCTGTTCACCTCCGAGTCGGTCACCGAGGGACACCCGGACAAGATCGCCGACCAGATCTCCGACGGGGTGCTCGACGCCGTGCTGCGTGACGACCCCTACGGCCGCGTGGCCTGCGAGACGCTCGTCAACACCGGCCTGATCGTCGTCTCCGGAGAGATCTCGACCGACACCTACGTGGACATCCAGGAGATCGCGCGCGAGACGGTCCGCCGGATCGGCTACGACAACGCCGCCTACGGCTTCGACTGCGACACGTGCGCCGTGATCAACGCGATCGACAAGCAGTCCCCGGACATCGCGCAGGGCGTCGACGCGGCGTACGAGACGCGCCACGACCCGGCCGACGAGGACGTGCTCGACATCGCGGGAGCCGGCGATCAGGGGATGATGTTCGGCTACGCCTCGAACGAGACCGAGGAGCTGATGCCGCTGCCGATCGCGCTCGCGCACAAGCTCGCGCGGCGTCTGTCGGAGGTGCGCAAGGGCGAGGTGCTGCCCTATCTGCGCCCGGACGGCAAGACCCAGGTCACGGTCCGCTATCAGGACGGCAAGCCGGTCGAGATCGAAAAGATCCTGATCTCCACCCAGCACGCCGACGGGATCGACGCCGAGGCGCTGATCAAGCCCGACCTGCTCGAGCACGTGCTGCGCCCGGTGCTGCCGAGCGATCTGTACGACGAGGGCAAGCTGGTGAAGAACTTTCTCGTCAACCCGACGGGGCGCTTCGTGATCGGCGGGCCGATGGGCGACTGTGGCCTGACGGGACGCAAGATCATCGTCGACACCTACGGCGGCATGGCCCGCCACGGTGGCGGCGCGTTCTCGGGTAAGGATCCCTCGAAGGTCGACCGCTCCGCGGCCTACGCGGCGCGCTGGGTCGCCAAGAACATCGTCGCCGCTTCTCTCGCCGAGCGCGCGGAGGTTCAGGTGGCCTATGCGATCGGGGTGGCGCACCCCGTTTCCGTGATGGTCGAGACGTTCGGCACCGAGCGGATTGGCCGCGGCCAGATCGCCCGCCTGGTGGACGAGCATTTCGACCTGCGTCCCGGCGCCTTCCGCGAGGAGCTCAAACTGCACCGGCCGATCTACCAGAAGACCGCCGCCTACGGGCACTTCGGCCGCGACGATCACGACTTCACGTGGGAGCGGACTGACAAGGCCGCCGCGCTGCGTTCGGCCGCCGGCCTCTGACCGCGGGCGCGTCTAATGTGGCGGCGTGTCCGCCATCGCCCAGGTCGAGCCGATGACGACGGCCCGCGCGCTGCGCGGGCCGTTTGACTACCGGCTGCCCCTGGAGCTGCGCGGCGGCATCGTCCAGGTCGGCTCGATGCTGGTCGTGCCCTTCGGCCGGCGCGAGGTGCTCGGCGTGGTCGTCGGCCTGGCCGACAGCAGCGAGGTAGCCGAGCAGAAGCTGCTCGCGCCCCTGCGCGCACTTGATGAAGGCCCGCCCGCCCTCCCAAGCGATCTGGTGGAGCTGGCCGAGTGGATCGCGGCGGAGTACTGCTCGACGATCTCACGCGCGCTCGGTCTCGTGCTGCCGCCCGGCGCGGCGCGCCGCCTGAGCGGGCGCAAACGCCGCGCCGTCACCCGTCGCGTGCACCTGCCCGTCGGCGCTCGCAGTCCCGAGCCGCCCACGTTGACCGGCGAGCAGCGCGCTGTGCTCGACTCGATCACGGCCGCGCTCACGGCGCGCACGGCCGCCCGGCGGCTGCTGCACGGGGTTACGGGCTCCGGCAAGACGGAGATCTATCTGCGCGCCGCGGCGACCGCGCTGGAGCAGGGACGCGGGGCGATCGTGCTCGTCCCGGAGATCGCCCTGACCCCGCAGATCGTGGGGCGTTTCGTCGAACGCTTCGGTGACACCGTGGCGGTGCTGCACTCGCAACTGCGCCCGGCCGAGCGCTACGAGGAGTGGCGACGCCTGCGCGCCGGGGAGGCGCGGGTCTGCGTCGGCCCGCGCTCGGCCGTGTTCGCGCCGATCGAGGACCTCGGTTTGATCGTCGTCGATGAGGAGCACGATGCCTCCTACAAGCACGAAGGTGATCCACGCTACGACGCCCGCGATGTCGCGGTGCAGCGCGCCGCGCGCTGCGGGGCGCTGCTCCTTCTCGGCAGCGCCACACCGCGGCCTGAGAGCATGCACGCCGGCCCCCGGCCCGTGCTACGCCTGCCCGGTCGCGTGGACGGACGCCCGCTGCCGGAGGTCCAGATTCTCGACATGCGCGGCGACCGATCGGAGATCGGCCAACAGGGGCTGCACCCGCTGACCGCGCAGGCGCTCGCCGAGGTACGCAGCGCCGGTGGGAAGGCGATGGTGCTGCTCAACCGCCGTGGCTGGTCGAACTTCCTCTCATGCCGTTCCTGTGGGCGGGTGTGGAGCTGCCCGGACTGCGACGTGGCGCTCGTGCTGCACCGCCGCGATGGCTATGTGGCCTGTCACCACTGCGGGCACCGCGAGTCCGCCCCGGCGCGCTGTGGCGACTGCGGCTCGACGGCCGTGGCGCGCCACGGCGCGGGCACCGAGCGCGTGCAGCACGACCTCGCGGCCACGCTCGACGACGGCGGCTTCCCCGTGTTCCGCCTCGACGCGGACGTGGCCGGCGGCGAGCAGGATGGCGTGGGCGCGCTGCTACGCCGCTTCGAGGCGGCTCCGTCGGGGGTCTTGATCGGCACGCAGATGGTCGCCAAGGGCCACGACTTCCGCGACGTGACGCTCGGGGTCGTGCTCGACGCCGACGCCACCTTGCGCTTTCCCGACTTCCGCGCGGAGGAGCGCACGTTCGCGCTGATCGCACAGCTCGCCGGGCGCGTCGGGCGCGGCGGCGATGGTCGCGTGCTGGTGCAGAGCATCGCGCCCGAGGCACGCGCGATCGTGCACGCCGCACGCCACGACAGCGATGGCTTCCTCGCCGGCGAGCTGGAACGTCGCGAGGCGCTCCGCTACCCGCCCTTCTCGCATCTGATCAGAATCGTGTGCGCCGCCGTGGACGCCGCCCCGGCGCGCGCGGCGGCCGACGCGCTGCGTGAGCGTCTACGGTCCTCGCCCCCCGGCCCCGACGCGAGCGTGCTTGGTCCTGCGGCGTTGTTTCGCCTGCGGGGCCGCGAACGCCAGGTGCTGGTTGTGAAGACGGGCGAGCGCCGCCCCGCCGTACACGCAGTGGGGGAGGCCGTGCGGCGCGTGGCGGCTGCACGGGAGCACGCGGGCGTGAGCTTCAGCGTGGACGTCGACCCGCAATAATTCAGCGTGGACGTCGACCCGCAATAAACTTCAAGGCGCGATGGCCGAGGCAGAGCAGAAGAGAGACGAGATGGAGGAGTCCGAGCGGGAGGATGAGCTCGAGCCGGACGAGCCGCCCAAGGAGGTCGAGGGTGGGCGGGTCGAGGTCGAGGGTGGGCGGGTCGAGGAACTCGACCCCGAATCCCGTGCGCGGCGCGATGCGGCGCTGCTCCGCGTGCGCAAGCTCGGCGACCCGGTGCTGCGTGCGAGCGCGCTCCCGGTGGAGCGCTTCGACGATGTGCTGCGGGCTGAGATCGAGTACATGGGCATGCTGATGGACGACGCGCTCGGCGTCGGGCTGGCGGCCACCCAGATTGGGGTGCTGCACCGCGTGCTCGTCTACCGCGCTGACCCCGAGGACCCGTTGACGGCGCTCGTCAATCCGGTCCTCAAGTGGTCCAGTGAGGAGGCCGAGACCGCGAGCGAGGGCTGTTTGAGCCTGCCCTTCGTGCACGTTGAGGTGGAGCGTCCCGCCGAAGTGCAGGTACGCGCGCGTGATGCACAGGGCGGGGAGCTCGAGCTGCGGGCGAGTGGGCTGACGGCGAGGGTGATCCAGCACGAGATAGACCACCTCGACGGCATCCTGATACTCGATCGGATCTCGCGTGAGGAGCGCAAAGAGGCGATGCGGGCGATGCGCGAGGCACAGACCGAGGCGAGCGAGGCCGGCAGCGGCCCGAAGCGCGCGGCGAGCGACGCCGACGAGGCGCATACCGGCGCGGACGAGGCCGTCCCGGACGCTAGTCTCGCCTAGTGTCCCGAATCAAAAATTCGCTGGCGTTTCCCGGCGCCTGGACGCGCCTGACGCCCGCCGCCGTCGGTCCATGTGCTACCGGCACATTGGCCGACACCATCGAACGTCAGATCACGACCATCCATCCGGCAAACACTGACCGAATTTTTGATTCGGGACACTAGCGGCGGGTCGCGACGGTCCCGATCTTGCGCACCGTCTTCCTCGGCACTTCCGAGTTCGCGGCCGCCGTGCTCGAGCGGTTGGCCGCGAGCGAGCACCGTCCGGCCTTGGCGTTGAGTCGCCCCGACCGGCCACAGGGCCGGGGGCGGCGGGTGGCCTCTCCAGCGGTCGCCGAGCGTGCGCGCTCGCTGGGAATCGCGCTGGAGCAGCCGGGCAGCGTGAACGAGCCATCGGTCACGGCACGGATCGCGGAGGCCCAGCCCGATGCGGTGGTGGTTTGCGCCTTCGGCGCGCTGATCAAGGAGCCGCTGCTGTCCGCGCATGAGCTGCTGAACGTGCACCCCTCGTTGCTGCCACGCTGGCGTGGGGCGGCTCCGATCGAGCGCGCGATCATGGCCGGCGACGAGCGCACCGGCGTGTCGATCATGCGCCTCACCGCCGGTCTTGACAGCGGGCCGGTGTGCCTCACCGCCGCCGAGCCGATTGCCCCGGAGGACACCTACGGATCGCTCGCCAAGCGCCTGCAAGAGACCGGCGGCGAGCTGCTCGTGCGCACGCTCGACCTAATCGTCGCGGAGGAGCGGCCGGCGTTCGCCGAGCAGGACGAGGCGGGCGTGACCTACGCCGAGAAGATCGGCGCCGAGGATCGCCTGCTCGATCCGGCCAGGGCGGCGAGCGAGCTGGAGCGCGTCGTACGTGCGCTCCATCCGCACATCGGCGCGCGCGTCGCGCTCGCGGACGGGACGCTGCTCGGCGTCCACCGCGCGCGCGTCGCGGAGATCCAGCCGATCGACGGCGCTCGATCGGAGGAGGGCGCCCCGGCCGGCTTGCACCAGCCGGGCGTAGGCGTGACGGCGGACGCCGGCCGCCTGCTGCTCGTCTGCCGAGCCGGCACGCTGGAGCTGCTCGAAGTGCAACCGCCGGGCGGACGTCCGATGGACGCGGCTGCCTACCTGCGTGGCCATGCCAGCTAGGGCGCGAGTCTGCGCTTACACAGTGCTGCGCAGGGTCTTCGAGGACGGGGCCTACGTCGATCGCGCGTTGCAGGGCGAGGCCAAGGGCCTCGACGCGCGCGACCGTGCGCTGGCGATGCGCCTCGTCTATGGGACTGTGCAGCGCAAGGGCACGCTCGACTATCTGATCGAGCAGCTCGCCGAGCGCTCGCCGCGGAAGCTGGACGCGCGACTGCTGGCGGCGCTGCGGCTGGGGCTATATGAGCTGCTGTACCTGAGCGGCGCACCCGACCATGCCGTCGTGGCCGACGGGGTGGAGCTGGCGAAGGGCGGCGCGCGCGGCGGTCATGGACTGGTCAACGCGGTGCTGCGCCGCGGTGCGCGCGAGGGTCCCGCCCTGCTGGACGGGCTGAGCGACGAGACGTTTGCGCAGGCGGCCGTCAAGCACTCGCACCCGGAGTGGATCGCGCAACTGTGGTGGGAACAGCTGGGGGCGAGTGACGCCCGCGCGCTGATGGCCTATGACAACGAGCCGGGCGAGGTGGCGCTGCGCGTGAACACACTGCTCGCCGATGCCGCGACGCTCGCGCGTGAGCTGCCGGTCGCAACCCATAGCGACCCGGAATTGCCCGAGGCCCTCGTGCTGGAGGGGCCGTTCGACGCGCACGACTCGCCAGCGTGGCGCGCCGGGGCGTTCCTGGCGCAATCGCGCGGCGCGATGCGTGTCTCCCGGGCGCTCGACCCGCAGCCGGGCGAGCGGGTGCTCGACCTGTGCGCGGCGCCCGGCGGCAAGAGCACCCACCTGGCGGCGCTGATGCAGGGTCAGGGCGAGGTTGTGGCGGTCGAGCGCAACTCACGGCGGGCGGGCATGCTCACGCGCACCGCGCAGCGGCTGCACGCGGCCAATGTCCGCGTCGAGGTCGCCGACGCGGCCACGCCGCGCCCCGAGGGGGCGGTGTACGACCGGGTGCTGGTCGATCCGCCGTGCTCCGGGCTGGGGACGCTGCAGGCACGCGCCGACCTGCGCTGGCGGGTGACTCCAGAGGACGTCCGCGAGATGACGCGCACGCAAGCGGCGATCCTCGCGGCGGGCGCGGCGGCCCTCCGTCCGGGCGGCGTGCTGGTCTACTCTACGTGCACGATCTCCCCAACCGAGAACGAGCACCAGATCGCCGCTTTCTTGGATGCCAATCCCGACTTCCGCCGCGATGATTTCATCACCACGCTGCCGCACCGCGACCACACGGCCGGGTTTTTTATCGCCCGGCTGCATCGAGCTGAGCCGGTGTGATGGCTGACGATCCAGGAGCTTCCAGCAGCGCGCCGGTCGATCTCGGGCCGAAGTGCCCGAACTGTGGCGAGCCGTGGCTGCGTCCCACGAACCTGCCGGGACGCTATCGCTGTGTCTACTGCCTGCACCGCTTCGAGCTCACCTCTGTATGTCCGAACTGCGGCGAGCACTCGACGATCGTGCGGATGGCCGACACCGCGCTCGTCAAGTGCAATAACTGCGGCGACTCGATGCTCCAACCAATATGAGCCTCGATTTGTTGAAGGGCGTGCGTATCGCGCCGTCGATCCTGTCGGCCGACTTTGCGCGGCTGCGCGAGCAGGTTGGCGAGGTGCTGGACGCCGGTGCGCGGATCATCCATGTGGACGTGATGGATGGGCACTTCGTGCCGCCGATCACGGTCGGGCCGCTGGTCGTCGCGGCGCTGCGCGAGCAGGTGGGCCAGGCCGGCGCGATGCTCGACGTGCACCTGATGATCGAGCGCCCCGAGCGGCATGTCGCCGACTTCGTGCAGGCGGGCGCCGACTCGATCACCTTCCACGCCGAGGCCACCCCGCACGTTGCCTACACCGCGAATCTGATCCGCGCGAGCGGCGCGGGAGCCGGCGTGGCGATCAACCCCGCGACCCCGGTCGGCGCGCTGGCCGAGGTGGTGGATCTGCTGGACATGGCGCTGTGCATGACCGTCAACCCCGGCTGGGGCGGGCAGCCGTTCATCGCGCACTCTCCCCAAAAGATCGAGCGCGTCCGCGCGATCGTCGGCGCCGGCGTGGCGGTCGAGGTGGACGGGGGGATCGACCCCGGCACCGCGCCCAAGTGCAGGGAGGCGGGCGCGAGCGTGTTCGTGGCCGGCTCGGCGATCTTCGGCTCGCCCGACCCGGGGAACGCCTACCTGGCGATCGCCGCGGCCGCCGGCGCCGCCTGAGACATTCGCGCGCCGCGCTTGTAGACGACGCTGAGCATCAGCGCGAGCAGGCTCGTCGCGCCGAGATATCCGATCTCGGTCCGCAGCAGTTCTTCGCCGACGATCGGCGAGAACATCCAGAGGACGAAGACAACGGCCGCAACAGCCCAGCAGATGGCTGCAACGCGGGCCTGATCGCGCGCGAGGACGGCCTGATTCAGCGCTCCCGAAGCCAGGTGCATGCCCATCCCGAGCCCGATCAAAGCCAGGCCGAAGCGGTTGTAGGCGTAATGCTGCCCGAACAGATGCTCCATCACAAACGGGCCGATCGCCAGGAGGCCGAGCGCGACCGCCCCGGCGAAGGCCGCGATCGCGCGGATCGTCACGCGAATCGCGTGGGCGAACGCAGCGTGGCCCTCGGTCGCCTCCAGGCCCGTCAGATGGGGTAGCAGCGAGGTCTGGATCGCCTGGAACAGCTGGAGCGGCGCGCGGGCGATCAACAGCACGTTGAAGACGATTCCCGCGAGCGCGCGGTTGGTCGAGGTGGCGTCCACCGTCAGCACGGCGGCGTTCAGGATCGTCTGCTCGGAGAACATGATCCCGGACACCGCCAGCGCGAAGCCCGCGCCCCGCCGCAGCGACAGCCCCCCGTCGTGGGCGGCCGTCTCCTGGACCCCCTCGGCGCCCGGACCGGCAAGCGCCGCGTCGGCCTCGTCGACCGTGATGAGGCTCCCACCCGCCCCACCCGCCCCGGCCGTGAGCGCGGCATCGGTCGGATCGACCGCGATCGGGGTGGAGTCGGAGCGCGCCCGTCGTTCGCCGCCGCGACGCGCGAAGGCCGCCGGCACGACTACAAGTGAGACGAACGGGGCCGCGGCGATCCCGAGCGCGACCGCCGTCTGCCCGCTCGTGATCCCCAGCGCCGCGGCGATCGCAAAGCAGATGCGCGAGACCGACTCCATCAGCACCAGGCCGCCGTACAGGGCGAAGTACTTGTGTCCAGCCAGCCAGCCGCGGGCGAAGTAGCTGGCCGCGTAGGCGAGCGTGCCCACCAGCAGCACGTCGTAGAGCGCGCTGTAGCCGTCGAAGACGTTGTTCACCAGCTCTTCGTGCAGGGCGAGCGCGACCGCCAGGAAGATGAGCGCGAAGCTCGTCTGGATCGCGATCGGTACGCGCAGCGAGTGTTCGGCCTGGCCGCGCGCCTGGCGGTCGGCGATCGTGCGCGAGAGCAGCTGTTCGATCGGCCTGTAGATCACCGAGATGACGACGAACATCACCGACCACAGCACGTCCAAGCGCTGAGCCGATTCTTCCCCGAGCACATGGCTGGCGATCGAGAAATACGCGAACGTCAACAGGCCTGTGGAGGCGATCCCGATTGACAGGATCCTCGCGCCACTCCCGTAGGAGCGCGACGAGCGGTTAGAGCCGGACAAGCAGCATCGTCCAGGGAAACGGCGAGCGGACCTCGACGACCTGGCCGTAGTGTGAGAGCAAGCCCACGAACGAGCGCCGCGACCAATGGTTGAGGTGCCCGGGGGTGTTGCCGAGCGCCGGCCAGTAGGCGCCGCGCGCCATGTTCAGCATCCGCCACAGCGGCTCACGGGGGACCGAGACGAGCAGGTGGCGCTCGGCGCAGCGCGCCATCTCGGCCAGCGTGTGCTCGGGGTCGGGGACGTGCTCGAGCACCTCGATCGCGCTCGCGAGGTCGAACTCATTCTCGGCAAAGGGGAGGTTCTCGGCGTGCATCACCCGGTACTCGAGATTGGGCGCCTGACGCTCGGCCCAGCCGGCCTGGATCGACTCCTCCTGCAGATCGATCCCGACCACACGCCGCTCGCCCAGGCGCTGCGCCCACTGGTGCACGAGCACTCCCTCACCACAGCCGACGTCGAGCACCGAGGAGGGATCTGACTGCGCAAAGAGCTGATCGAGCGTTCGCTCAAAAGCGCTCATCAGGCGGCGCACGACGGGGTTGGTCGAGCCGTACTTGTCGTAGGTATTGCCGGTGATGATCCCTTCCTCCGAGACGGTCACCTCGCTCATAGCCTCACCGCCTCGTGTTCCTCGGTCCCTGCTCCTCGCTTTGCCGGGTCTCCCTGCGCATGCTGCTCTGACCCGCTCTTGTCGTTTGCGGGGCCGCTCTCCTCGCTTGCGCTCTCCTCGCTCGGATTCCCGGCGTGCGCTGGGGCGGGCGGCGACGTGGACGGGGTATTGGATTCGTAGTGAGAGGGCGCCACTTTCAACTCGAGCTCGATCCGCCGCACGCGCTCGAAGGTCTTCTGCGTCATCACGCGCTGTGCGGCGAGCAGATCGCCGATCACGCCCAGCGCCCACAGCACGACCGCGGCGATGAACAGCACCGCGCCGAGAATCAGCGACTGCACATGGCCCTTGCCGCTACCGTCGGCGTAGGCGACGACGAAGCGAATCCAGACCGCGAGCGCCCCCACGCCGATCAGCGCGGAGAGGCTCCAGAACACGCGCAGCGGCTCGTACTGGGCATAGATGCGGAAGATCGACACCGCGTTGCGTCTCACATAGGCGCCCATCGAGGGAAACAGACGCGACTCGCGCGTCTTCGAGTTGGTGCGAATCGGGACGTGATCGATCGCGACGAGCTGCTTGCCGGCCTGGATGATCGTCTCCAAGGTGTAGGTGAACTTGGAGACCACGAGCATCTGGATCGCGGCCTCGCGGTTGTAGGCGCGAAAGCCGGAGGTGGTGTCCGGCACCGAGGTGGAGGAGGCCTGGCGCACGACCCACGAGCCGAGCCGCTGGAGAGCCTTCTTCAGCGGCGAGAAGTGCTCGATGCTCGTGACCTCGCGGTCGCCCACGACCATATCGGCCCGCCCGTCGAGGATCGGTACCACGAGCCTGGAGATATCCGGCCCGTAGTACTGGTTATCGGCATCGGTGTTGACGATCACATCGGCGCCCAGCTTCAGGCAGGCGTCCAGGCCCGCCTGAAAGCCGGCCGCCAGGCCCTTGTTGTTCGTCAGGCGCACGATGTGGTCGACGCCGTGCGCGCGCGCCACCTCGATCGTCGCATCGGTCGAGCCATCGTCGATCACCAGCCACTCCACGAGATCGAAGCCCGCGAGCGCGCGCGGCAGGTCGGCGAGCGTCGCCGGCAGTTGATCTGCCTCGTTCCAGCAGGGGATCTGAATGATCAGCTTCATTTTGTGCTTGCAAGGATAGGCTCTGCGACCAATGGCCAGCGCCACGCTCAGCAAGTCGCGGCAGGACTCTACCCCGCTGCAGCGGCTGCGCACGGTGCAGGCCTCGACCTGGGCGAAGGTTGCATTTGCGGGACTGTGCGTGGTGGCGCTGTTCGGGTACTTCGCGTTCCCTACATACCCGACGTACGACTCCTTCTACGCGCTGCTCTGGGGTCGCGATCTGCTGCATCTGCACCTGCCGGACTTCAGGGTCTACCGTGGCCCGACCGAGCATCCGCTGGCGATCGCCTTCGGCACGCTGTGCTCGCTGTTCGGCCAGGGCGGCGCGCGTCTGATGGTGCTCGGTTCGATCGCCTCGTTCGTGGCGCTCGTGGCGGGCGTGTACCGGCTCGCGCGGCTGTGCTTCGGGCCGGTCGTCGGGATGTTCGCCGGGCTATTGATGCTCAGCCGCTTCTTCGACGAGAACCTCGCGGCGCAGGGCTACCTGGACATCTCCTACATCGCCCTGATCGTCTGGGCGGTGGCGCTGGAGGTCGAAAAGCCGCGGCGCGGGACGCTGGTATTCACGATCCTGGCGGCCGCCGGGCTGCTGCGCCCCGACGCATGGGTGCTGAGCGGTGTCTACTGGCTGTGGTGCGCCTGGCCACCGCTCGGAGATCGAGGAGATCCCCGAGCGGCCGGCACGAGCAGAGACCTCCAATCGGCCAGCACGAACAATCGAACGCGCACGAGCAATCGGATGCGCATGAGCAATCGGACGCGCCTCTGGTTCCTCGGCCTGGCGGCGATCGGGCCGCTGGTGTGGGTTGGTGCCGACGCGGTGGTCACCCACAACCCGCTGTACTCGCTGCACTCGACCGCCGGGTTGGCCCAGGAACTGGGGCGCACGCAGGGGCTGTCAAGCGTGGTTGCATCGGTATGGACGTATTCGCTGCGGATTGACAAGCTGCCGGTCGTGCTCGGTGGCCTGATCGGCGTGCCGATCGCCGTATGGCTCGTCCCGCGCCGCGTGATGGTCCCGCTCGTGGTGCTCGTCCTGTTGGTGCTCGTATTCGTGGCGGAGGGCGCTGTCGGCGCGTCGGTGATCGACCGCTACCTGATGGGCGCCGGGGCGGTGCTGGTCGTCTTCTGCGCGGTGGCGATCGGGGGCTGGTCGATGCTGGAGCGGGGATCGCGACTGCGCCGCGCATGGATGGTCGGGGCCGCGGCGCTGGTGCTCTATGGGGCGGTGGCCGCCGCCACCACGCTGAGCCTCTCCAGCCTGCGCACGACGCTGGCCTACCACGAGGACTTCCACAAGGGTCTCGCGGTTGCCCTTGCGAACCCAAAGGTGAAGGCCGAGCTGAGGCGCTGTCCGCTGGTCTCGCTGCCCAACAACAAGCTGATTCCCGACGCGCGCTGGATCCTCGACAGCGTCGGGCAGCACAACATCGTCGCGCGCAGCCAGGCGCGGGCCGATGTCGGCAAAGGATCCCATGCGCTTGAGGATCGCATCCGCCGTGGCAGCATCGCTATTTATCCATTGGGCAGCGCGGTGTTCTTCGAGGCGATCGTCGACGTCGGCGACGATCCGCGCGACCAGGTCCCGCTCGCCGGCTTCAGGCGTGTGTACTCCAGCCGCTACTACGCGGTATATGCCAACTGCTGAGCGATCAACGATCGGCCAAGGGCGAGCGGACGGGCGTGAGCTGTCGCGTGGTTGGGCGTGGGCGGGACTTGCGGCGGTGCTCGTGGGCGGCCTGGCGCTGCGGCTGTGGGGCGTAGCGCAGGGATTGCCATACGCGTTCAACAGCGACGAGGCGGACCATTTTGTGCCGCGCGCGGTCAAGATGTTCGGGGGTTCTCTAAACCCGCACTACTTCGCCAACCCGCCGGGGTTCACCTATCTGCTGCACTACCTCTTCGCCGTCGCCTACGGGGGCAAGTCGAGTGTGCGCCACATGTTCGCCTCCCATCCGCAAGACGTGTACACGCTCGCGCGCATCGCCGCGGCCGTGCTCGGTGTCGCGGCGTTGTGGCTGCTCTACGCGACCGGCGCGCGTCTGTTCAGCCGGTCGGTCGGCCTGCTTGCGGCGGCGATCGAGGCGGTCGCCTTCCTGCCCGTCTTCTATGCGCATCTGGCGCTCAACGACGTGCCGACGCTCGCGCCGCTGACGCTGTCGCTGCTCGGGACCGCGGGGGTGTTGCGCAAAGGCCGCAGGCGCGACTACGTGCTCGCGGGGGTGGGCCTCGGTCTCGCCTGCGCGAGCAAGTACACCGCCGGGATCGTGATCGTGCCGTTCGCCGCGGCCACCGCGGCGCGCTATCTGGACGCGCAGCCCGGCGCCGGCAGGCGCGCGCTGAGCGGGATCGCGCTCGCCGGGGCGGCCGCGCTGTTGGCCTTCCTGCTCGCAAACCCCTACGCGGCGCTCGACTACTCAAGCTTCCACGCGCAACTGGTCCACCAGTCGACGCTCTCCGCCGAAGCGCAGGGCAAGCTCGGCGCGCCCAAAGACGGCGGGCTCGCCTACTACCTGTGGTCGCTCACTTGGGGCCTCGGCTGGATCCCCGCCCTGGCCGCGCTCGGCGGGGCGCTGACGGTATGGCGCAAGAGTCAGCGGCTCGGTTGGATCCTGGTGCCCGCACCGCTGCTGTTTCTCCTGTTCATGGGCCTCCAGAGCCGTTACTTCGGGCGCTGGCTGCTACCGATCTTCCCGATCCTGTGTCTGCTCGCCGCGCTGTTCGCGCTGCAGCTGGCGGACATGCTCGCGCGCCGGCTGCCACGCCTGCGCGTTGCCGCGGGCGCGCTGCTCGTGGCCGCGCTGCTCGCGCAGGGGCTGGTGTACAGCGTCCACTCCGGTCTCACGCTCTCGCGCGCCGACACGCGCAACCTGACACGGGACTGGATGGTCGCGCACATCCCGGCGGGTAGGCCGATCGTGGTCGAGCCGGTCGCGCCCGATGCTTGGGGTCTGCGCTGGAACAAGTACCCGTCGCTGCTGTCGCGGATCTCCCCCGCGGGGAAGCTCGAACCGGAGGGCGCGCATGTGATCGGGATCGAGGACTACGAGCGCACGCTCGCCCCGGCGCTGATCGGATACTACGAGGCGCACGGGTACTGCTGGGTGGTGAGCGGCTCGACCGAGTCCGGGCGGGCACTCGCCGACCGATCGAAGATCGGCCAGCAGGCGGTGCCACTTGCGCGCGCCTACTACCGCGCGCTGGCACAGCGGGGCGAAGTCGTCTACCGCGTCTCGCCGTACACGCGCGGGCAGAGTCCGGTGGCGTTCAACTTCGACTGGAGCTTTGACTACTACCCGCTCGCCTACCGGCGTCCGGGGCCGGAAATGACGATCTATCGCCTGCGTGGGGGCCGGTGCAAAAACCAGCCCGGGTTATCCTGAGCGGATATGACGACCTGCACGGATACCGACCGGGCGCACCTTGAACGGGCGATCGAGCTGGCGGGCAATGGCGCCGGTGCGGTCAAGCCCAATCCGGTGGTGGGCGCCGTGGTCGCGCGCGACGGCAAGGTCCTGGGCGAGGGCTGGCACGAGCAGTTCGGGGGAGCACATGCCGAGGTCAACGCGATCGAGGCGTGCGGTGTGGTGGACCTGGGCGGAGCGACGCTGTACGTGTCGCTGGAGCCGTGCTGTCACGAGGGCAAGACACCGCCGTGCACCGAGGCGATCCTGCAGGCGGGAATCGGGCGTGTGGTCGTCGCCTCCGACGACCCCACGGAGAAGGCATCGGGTCGCGGCTTGGGGATCCTGCGCGACGAGGGCGTGGAGGTGCTGCTCGCCGACGGTGAGCTCGCGGCGCGCGCGCGGCTGCTCAACCAGGCCTTTCGCAAGCACGCCCGCGTTGGGCGACCGTGGGTGCTGTTCAAGTCCGCGATGACGCTCGACGGCAAGGTCGCCACGCGGACCGGCGACTCCCAGTGGATCAGCGGTGAGGACAGCCGCGAGCTGGCCCACCGCTGGCGGGCCTCGGTCGACGCCGTGGTTGTGGGCATCGGCACGGCGCTGGCGGATGACCCGCGGCTGACGGCGCGGCCCGACGGGCTGGCGGCGGAGCTGCCCCATCAACCGCGACGCGTCGTGTTCGACTCGCTCGCGCGCCTGCCGCCCACGTCGCAACTCGTGGCCGCGGCCGCGGAGATACCGCTCACGGTGGTGGTTTCGCGGGCGGCGGCGCGCGCGGACACCGACGCGTTGGAGGCGGCCGGGGTGCAGGTGCTCGTGGCCACCGGCGAGAATGAGCCGGCAAGGGTGCGCTCCGCGCTCGAGCAGATGGGAGCACTGGGTATCGCCTCGGTGCTGCTGGAGGGCGGCCCCCATCTCGCCGGCGCGTTCCTCGATACCGGGGAGATCGACGAGATCCGTCTGTTCCTGGCGCCGCTGCTGCTGGGCGGTAGCGCGGCGCGCGATCCCCTGGAGGGGAAGGGCGTCGAGCGGATCTCCGAGGCGTTGCGCGCGCTCACCTTCGACTGCGAGCGCGTCGGCGAGGACCTGTTGATTTCCGCGCGCCTGCGGGAATGGTGAGCTGATGGGCGCGACGTGGTCGGGAATGCGCTGATGTTCACCGGCTTGATCGCCGACCTGGGCAGCGTGCGGAGCGTCGAGCACGCTCCAGAGGGCGCCACGCTGAGGATCGCCACGCGGCTGGCGGGCGAGCTGGGCGAGGGCGACTCGATCGCCGTCAACGGCGTGTGCCTGACCGCGATCGAGGTGCGGGAGGGGAGCTTCGCGGCGCAGGCGATGCAGGAGACGCTCGAGCGCTCCTCGCTGGGGGCGCTGGAGGCGGGTGCGCGCGTGAACCTGGAGCTGCCCTTGCGGGCCACCGACCGCTTGGGGGGACACGTGGTACAGGGCCATGTCGACAGCACGGGCCTCGTTGGCGAAATCCGCGAGCAGGGCTTCGCGCGCGTTTTGAGCGTGGAGAGCGAGCCGGGCTTGGGGCGCTACCTGGTCGAGAAGGGCTCGATCGCCGTGGATGGCGTCAGCCTCACCGTCAGCGCGCTGTACGAGGGGGGCTTCGAGATTTCCCTGATCCCGGAGACGCTGGAGCGCACCAATCTGGGTGGGGTGGCTGTTGGAGATCGGGTCAATCTGGAGGTGGACGTGCTCGCAAAGCACGTCGAGCGACTACTCGAATCGAAGGAGCGGACCATATGAGCCAGTCCAAGACAGGCCAGCCCAAGACAGCCACCCCTTTCGCGACGATCGAGGAGGCGCTGGAGGAGATCCGCGCCGGGCGAATGGTCGTCGTGTGCGACGACGAGAACCGCGAGAACGAGGGCGATCTGACGCTGGCGGCGCAGTTCGCGACGCCCGAGGCGATCAACTTCATGGCGAAGGAGGGTCGGGGGCTGATCTGCCTGTCGCTGACACCCGAGCGCTGCGAGGAGCTGGGCCTGGAGTTGATGGCGGCGAAGAACGAATCGTCGTTCGAGACGCCGTTCACGGTCTCGGTCGAGGCGCGTGAGGGCGTGACCACGGGGATCTCCGCGCACGATCGCGCGCGCACGATCCAGGTGGCGATCGATCCCGCGAGCCATCCGCGCGACCTCGTCCAGCCCGGGCATATCTTCCCCCTGAAGGCTCGCCCCGGCGGGGTGCTCGAGCGCACCGGACAGACCGAGGCGGCGGTTGACCTGGCGCGGCTGGCCGGGCTGAACCCCGCGGGGGTGATCTGCGAGGTGATGAACGACGACGGCACGATGGCGCGTGTCGGCGATCTCGCCGGCTACTGCGCGCGGCACGAGCTGAAGATGATCACGATCGCCGATCTGATCGCCTACCGCCGGCGTCACGACAAGCTGGTCGAACGCGTGGCCGAGGCGAAGCTGCCGACGGCGTTCGGGGAGTTCGAGGTCGTCGGCTACCGCTCGCTGGTCGACGAGAAGCATCACGTGGCGCTCGTCAAGGGTGAGGTCGCCGGGCGCAGCGACGTGCTCGTGCGGGTGCACTCGGAGTGCCTTACCGGCGACGTGTTTCATTCGCTGCGCTGCGACTGTGGCGAGCAGCTGGAGTCGGCGCTCGCGATGATCGAGTCCGAGGGCGAGGGGGTGCTGCTGTACCTCGCCCAGGAGGGCCGGGGCATCGGCCTGTTGAACAAGCTGAAGGCCTATCGCCTGCAGGAGGACGGTATGGACACGGTGGAAGCGAATCTCGAGCTCGGTCTGCCGGCGGACCTGCGCGACTACGGGATCGGCGCCCAGATCCTCGCCGACCTCGGGCTCTCCTCGATCAGGATCCTGACGAACAACCCGAAGAAGATCCGCGGACTGGAGGGCTATGGGCTATCGGTCAGCGCCCAGATTCCGATCGAGCACGCCCCGAACGAGCACAACGAGCAGTACATGCGCACGAAGGCGCGACGCATGGGGCACACCCTGCACCACCAGGGCTTGAACCTCGACGAGGAGCTGCTGCACACCGAGCGCGAGCATGACCGGGCGGTAGCCGAGGACCGTGCCGCACAGGGCCACGACGAGGGCAAGCGGTGAGCGACTCCTACGCGCTCGTCGTCGGGCGCTTCTATGAGGAGCTGGCCGCGCGGCTGGTCTCAGGGGCCACCGAGGCTTTCCTCGCGGCTGGGCACTCCGACGTGCAGGTGTTCGATGTGCCTGGGGCGTTCGAGTTGCCGCTCGCCGCGAGCTACGCGGCGCGGTCGGGGCGCTTCGCGGGCGTGGCCTGCCTGGGAGCGGTGATCAGAGGCGAGACCGACCACTACGACTTCGTCTGCGCCGAGACCGCCCGCGGGGTGATGCGGGTGCAGCTCGACACGGGCGTGCCGTGCGCGTTCGGCGTGTTGACCTGCGCGACGATGGCGCAGGCGCTCGCGCGGGCGGGCGGCGGCAAGCGCGATCAAGGTCGCCACGCCGCCGAGGCTGTGCTGCGCATGGCGGCGCTGCGGCGCGAGCTTTCAAGCGGCTAGACTGCGGGCGCATGGCAAAGGTATGTCACAGCTGCGGCAAGGGCCCGGCGTTCGGTCAGAGCCGCAGCCACTCGATGGTCGCTACCAAGCGGCGCTTCGATCCGAACCTGCAGAAGGTGAGGATCCTCGTGGGCAAGGCGCCAAAGCGCGTCTACGTCTGCACTCGCTGTCTAAAAGCCGGCAAGGTAACGAAGGCCCTCTGAAGGACCGTCGTTCCGAGCGGGTGGCGTGTCGCCCGGATGAGGTGATAGAGGTGTGGGCGTGACCGACACCAATCTGGTCCGCTTTCGCGCTGCGGTGGCGGGGGCGCTGGCGCACCTGGAGTCGCGGCGCGAGGAGGTCAACGACCTCAACGTGTTCCCGGTCGCCGACGGGGACACGGGCGACAACATGGCGCTGACGCTGCGCGCGGTGCTGGCGGAGCTCGACCGCTTGCAGGGGAGCGATGAGGCGCGCACGATCGACGAGATCGGGCGTGAGGAGATCGTGCAGTCGGTGGCGCGCGCGGCGCTCCTGGGGGCGCGCGGCAACTCGGGCGTGATCCTTTCGCAGCTGATCCGGGGCGCCGCCGAGGAGCTGGTCAGCCGCCCGGGCGAGCTGATCGACGCGACGCTGATCGGCGCGGCGCTGGCCAACGCGGCGGACCGCGCGTACTCCTCGGTGCGGGAGCCGGCGGAGGGGACGATCCTGACCGTGGCGCGCGAGATGGCCCACCAGATCATGACCGACCTCGCGCACAGTCCCGAGCGCTCGCGCCTGGATCCCGACGCGGCGCCGGGGCTGCAGGACGCGGCGATCGCCGCGACGCTGGAGCGGGCGGTTACGACCGGACAGGAGTCGGTCAAGCGCGGTCCCGAGCTGCTGGCGGCGCTGCGCGACGCCGGCGTGGTCGACGCGGGCGGCTATGGGTTGACGATCATCTTCGCCGGCGTCGTGGCGGCGCTGCGCGGCGATGATCCGCCGGAGCTCGATCATCACGCGCCGGCGCGCATCAGCCATCCCGAGCATCAGTCGAGCACGTATCGCTTCTGCACGAACTTCGCGGTCACCGGCACCGGGCTGAGTTCGGGACGCTTCATCGCGCCGCTGGAGGAGTTCGGCGACTCGGTGCTGGTCGTGGGCGATGCGACGACGTTGAAGGTGCACGTGCATACCGATGAGCCCGAGCGCGCGACCGCGGTGTTCGCCACGGCGGGGGAGGTTTCGCGTCTGGACGTGGCGGACATGCGCTTGCAGGTGAGCGAGCGCGAGGAGCGGCTGCGGGACGGCGGCCTGGGCGTCGGCGCCGAGGCCGAGGGAGCCGAGCGGGAATCGGCCGGCGGTCGGTCAACCAACGTCGGGCAGAGAGTGCGCTGCGGGGCGGTGGCGGTGGTCAGCGGCGATGGGCTGGCGGCGATGTTCGAGGAGCTGGGCGTGCATACGATCGATGGCGGTCCGACGCTCAATCCCTCCACCTACGACCTGCTGGCGGGGATCCACGAGGTTCAGGCCGAGGAGGTGGTGGTGCTGCCGAACAGCGCCAACGTGATCATGGCGGCCGAGCACGCGGCCGAGCTGTCGGACAAGCAGGTGCTCGTGGCGCCGGCCACCAGCCAGCAGGCGGGTCTCGTCGCCGCGGTCGCGCTGGAGTTCGATCGGACGGTGGAGGAGAACGCGCGGGCGCTGAGCGAAGCGCTTGCCGGCCTGCGCACGGGCGCGGTCGCGCAGGCGGCTCGCGACGATGCGCGGGGACGCTTCGGTCGCGGCGAGGCGGTCGGATTCGTGGCGGACGAGGTGATCGCGTGGGGCGACCCCAAGGAGACCCTGCAGGCGGTCCTCACAACTCTCGCCGAGGGTGCGGAGCTGATCAGCGTGCTCGCCGGTGAGGGTGCGCCACTGGAGCCGCGGGACGTCGCCGGGCTGGTGAACGGTGGGGTCGAGCTGGAGCTTCACCACGGCGGCCAGCCCGCCTACTGGTGGCTGCTGGCCGCGGAGTGACGCCGCGGCAGGATGCATGATGGGAGGATCGTCATGTCTGCAGCCGGCACAGCCACCGCGCCGTCCTCGCTGGATCACTTGAAGATCGCTCAGCGCGCGTTCGCGTCTGCGGGTGAACTCGACTGGGCGGAGATGCTCAGCGCACCGGTGCGCTGGCCGAGACCATCGCGGCTGAGGGATCCGCTGGATGTGGCGCCCGGGAAGCTGGCCGACGGCTTGGCGACGCTGAGGCTGACAAGCGTCGGCGCGCTGTTGGAGCACCTGCCCAGGGACAGCCGCGAGGCGCGTACGGTGAGCGCTCTGAAGACGGGCGAGGGGGCGACGGTGGCGGTGCAGGTACGGGCGATCGCCGCGCGGCCGGTGCGAAGGCGCGGGATGAAGCCGCTGGTCGAAGCGACGGTGTTCGACGCGACGGGGACGATGCGCGCGATGTTCTTCAACCAGCCATGGCTGGTGCAGCGCTACGAGCCGGGGACGCGGCTGGTGCTGCACGGCAAGACCACGGCGAGGGGGACGTTCAACGTGGCCAACCACGCGCTCGGCAGCGACTTGAATGCCAACTCGCCCGTCGACCCGACACTTCACCGGGCCGCGGGCGAGGCAGACGCGCCGGGCGAGATCGCCCACTACCCGGCGACGGAGGGCGTGAGCTCGACGCAGATATTGACGCTCGTGCAAGGCGTGAGGGATGCGCTGGCGGACGTGCCCGAGGCGCTGTCGGCGGCGACGAGGGTGAGCGAGGGGCTGCCCGACCGCAGGAGCGCGCTCGCCGCGATGCACTTCCCGCGGACGGCCGAGGATCGCGAGACGGGCCGCGCGCGGCTGGCGTTTGAAGAGCTGCTGTTGGCGCAGCTGGTGTTCCTGCGCCGTCGCGCGTGGCGGAGAGCCCGCAGGGACGCGTTTGCGTTGAGCGAGCCGCCGTCGTTGAGCGAGCGCTGGCTGGAGCGCGAGCTGCCGTTCAAGCTGACCGGCGACCAGCGCCGCGCGGTGGAGACGATTCGTGCGGAGTTGGCGAGCACGCGCCCGATGCAGCGGCTGCTGATGGGAGAGGTCGGCAGCGGTAAGACGGTGGTCGCGCTGTACGCGATGCTGCGCGCGGTCGAGCACGGGCGCCAGGCCGCGCTGATGGCGCCCACGGAAACGCTCGCGGAGCAGCATTTCGCCACCCTGCAGAGGCTGATCGGCGGTGAGCCGGTGCCCGCCGCGCTGCTGACCGGCGCGACCGCGGCGCGCCGCCGCGCGGACATCCTGGGCAAGCTCGAAAGCGGCGAGCTGGGGCTGATCGTCGGCACCCACGCGCTGATCGAGCCGGATGTCAACTTCCGCTCGTTGGCGGTTGCGGTGGTCGATGAGCAGCATCGCTTCGGCGTGCGCCAGCGGGCGGCGCTGGACGGGAAGGGAGCCGTGGCGGCGGCTGGTGGGGGACCGATCGGAGATCGGCTGGCGCCGCACGTGCTGCACATGACCGCCACGCCGATCCCGCGCACGCTCGCGCTGGCGGGATATGGCGACCTGGACGTGAGCCGCCTGCGGGAGCTGCCGCGGGGACGGCAGGCGATCGCGACGCGCATCGTGGCGGGCGATGGCGCGCGGGAGCGCGCGTATGAGGAGCTGCGCGAGCAGCTGCGCGCCGGCCGGCAGGCCTACGTGGTGTGTCCGCTGGTCGAGGAGACCCAGCCGCCCGACCGGTCCAACCCCGGCCACGCACCACTCGACCGGCCCGACCCCGGTCAGGCCGCCGCGCGCGAGTCTGGATCCCCCGGATTCCCCGACCGCGCCGAGGAGGAGCGAGCGGCCGGGGTGAGAGAGTCCACCGAGGTGGGAGGGTTCGCCGTCGGCGTGGTGGGAGAGCTACGCGCCGCGACGGCCGAGTACGAGCGGCTGGCGAAGGGCGAGCTTGAGGGGTATGAGCTGGTGCTGCTGCACGGTGGGATGCGCCCGCGCGAGAAGCAGGCGGCGATGGCGAGGTTCGCCGCGGGGGAGGCGGACGTGCTGGTGGCGACGACGGTGATCGAGGTCGGCGTGGACGTGGCGAACGCGACGGTGATGCTGGTCGAGAACGCGGAGCGCTTCGGGCTTTCGCAGCTGCACCAGCTGCGCGGAAGGGTCGGGCGCGGCGAGCACAGCTCCAAATGCCTGCTCGTTGGACCGCCCGGCGCGAGACGGCTGCGCGCGATGGTGGAGCACGGAGACGGCTTCAAGCTGGCGGAGATCGATCTGGAGCTGCGTAGCGAGGGCGAGCTGGTGGGGACCAGGCAATCGGGGCTGAGCCAGTTCGCGGTGGCGTGCCTGCCGCAGGACGGGGCGCTGCTGGAGCGCGCACGCGCACAGGCGGAGGCGATCGTCGCGACCGACCCCGAGCTCGCGCGGCCCGAGCACGTGCTGCTGGGCGAGGCGCTTGCACAGGCGTTTGGCGCCGAGGCGCTGGAGCCGATTCCGGCGTGAGGGTGATCGCCGGACGCTTCGGCGGCAGGCGGCTGCAGGCGCCAAAGGGCAGGGCCACGACCAGGCCGACGTCCGACCGCGTGCGGGAGGCGGTCTTCTCGATGCTCGGCACGATCGCGGGAGAGGAGGTGCTCGACCTGTTCGCGGGCACCGGCGCGCTGGGAATCGAGGCGCTGTCGCGGGGCGCGAAGCGGGCCGTGTTCGTCGAGCGCGACGCCGCTGCGCTGGAGGCGCTGAGGAGCAATCTGGCGGTGCTGGGACTGGAGGCGGGCGAGGCCGAGGTACGGCGCACGGACGCGCTCGACGCGCTGCGCAGTGCACGAGCGCGCGCGGAGACGTACGATCTGGTGCTGATAGATCCCCCCTACAGGCGGGCGGGCGCCTGGGGACGCGAGTTGCCGGCGGCGCTCGAGCCGCTGCTGGCGCCAAAAGCGCGCGTGGTCGTCGAGAGCGATCGACGCGCGTCGCTTGGGTTGCCGTGGGAGATCGTGAAGGAGCGGCGCTATGGCGACACATCGATCACAATCCACCGTCAGGGATGACCTACTTCGATACCCCTCGTCGCGGAGTCGCGAGATGCCGGTAGTGGCCTGGTTGGTCGAGATCGCCTCCGCAGAGGACCGGGGCATCAGCCGATGAGCGCGCGCGAGAAGTCGATCGTGATCTGCCCGGGCTCCTATGATCCGATCACGAACGGTCACCTGGACGTGATCAAGCGGGCCGCGGCTTTGTACGACGAAGTCGTGGTGGCGGTCGTCAACCGCTCGGTGCGCAAGGACAAGGCGCTGTTCGGGATCGACGAGCGGATGGCCTTCATCGAGCGCGCGATCGCGCCGCTGGAGGGGGTCAGGGCCGAGCCGTTCAGCACGCTCGTGGTGGAGTTCGCGCGACACGTTGGGGCGAAGGCGATCGTGAAGGGATTGCGCGCGATCTCGGACTTTGAGTACGAGCTGGAGATGAACCAGCTCAACCGCCGGCAGGACCCGGAGATAGAGTCGGTTTACCTGATGGCCAGCCCGCAGTACAGTTTTCTGTCCTCGAGTGGCGTGAAGGAGCTCGCGACATTTGGGGGCAGGATCGACGATCTCGTCCCTGACGAGGTCGCGAGACGGTTGCAGGAAGAGCTGAGACGCTGACGAACTTGGAGACGCAATGGATGTTCTAGTGCTGATCGACAAGCTGGATGATTTGGTGCACAACGCCAAATCTGTGCCCATGACCGATCAGGTGCGGGTGGACAAGGAGGAGATCTACGACATCCTCGACCAGATGCGCGCGACGATCCCTGAGGAGATCAAGCAGGCCAGGTGGATCGTGAAGGAGCGTCAGGAGATGCTCGCGGAGGCCAAGAAGGAGGCCGAGCGGATCGTCAAGGAAGCGCAGGAGCGCCAGGAGCGGCTGGTGGGCGAGGAGGAGGTCACCAAGCAGGCCGAGCGCGCCGCCGAGGACATCGTCGAGGACGCCCGCACGCGCGAGCGCGAGATTCGCCTGGGCGCCGAGGACTATGCGGATGAGATCTTGAACACGCTCGAGGTGAACCTGTCGAAGTTCATCGCCGCCGTGCAACGCGGCCGCGAGCGCTTACAGGGCAAGGACGAGCCCGCCGAAGTCAACTGATAGGACGCCGCTGGCCGGCGCGAAGCTGCGTCCTCGATCGCTCGTGTGCACAGCACACTTCGCTCACTGCGTCCTTGCCTCGCTTGACCAGCGACGCCCTATCGGCGTAGTGCGTTGAAGACGGCGGGGGGGGCGTGACGTGGGCCTTTTTGAGTAGGGTCCGCGCGTGAACGCGGGAGAGGCGAAGCACAAGCTGCATGTGGTGAGGACGCTGCTTGGCACCGGCATGATGCAGGCGACGCGCCCGGACAGGGCCGTGCGCGCGGTCAGGGCTCTGCGCCGCTGGGGGCCGACGCCGGCGGCCGCGTACACGGGCTCGGCGGCGCGCTATCCGAAGCGGGCGGCGATCGTCGACGAGCGGGGGACGCTGACCTTCGCTGAGGTGCAGAGGCGCACGAACTCGCTGGCGCGGGGGCTGCGGGCGGAGGGCGTGCGAGAGGGCGAGGGGGTGGCGATCATGTGTCGCAACCACCGGGGGTTCATCGAGGCGACGGTTGCGTGCTCGAAGCTGGGCGCGAACGCGCTGTACCTGAACACGGCGTTCGCGGGCCCGCAGATCGCGGACGTGGTGAGGCGCGAGGACCCGAGCGCGCTGATCTACGACGAGGAGTTCGCGGGGCTGGTGAGCGAGGGGTGTACGGGACGCAAACGGTTCGTCGCCTGGCGCGACCCGGGCGAGCGCCCATCGGGCCCGCTGCTGGAGGAGCTGATCGCGCGGGAGGGTGACGCCGAACTGGAGCCACCGAGCGAGAAGGGGCGTGTGGTGATCCTGACCTCGGGCACGACGGGGACGCCGAAGGGCGCGGCGCGCAAACAGCCGGAGTCGCTGGATCCGGCCGCGGCGTTGTTCTCGAAGATCCCGTTGAAGGCGAGGGAGACGACGATGATCGCCGCGCCGATGTTCCACTCGTGGGGGTTCGCGCACTTCACGCTCGGCCTGCCGCTGGCGAGCACGCTGGTGCTGCGCCGGCGCTTCGATCCCGAGGAGACGCTGCGGGCGGTGGCCCAGCACCGCGCGAGCGCGCTGGCGGTCGTGCCGGTGATGCTGCAGCGGATCTTGGAGCTGGGGCCGGAGACGATCGGGCGTTATGACACGCACGCGCTGCAGGTGATCGCGGTCAGCGGCTCGGCGCTGCCGGGGGAGCTGGCGACACGCGCGATGGACGCGTTCGGGGAGGTGGTTTACAACCTGTACGGCTCGACCGAGGTCGCGTGGGCGACGATCGCCACGCCGGAGGACCTGCGCGCGGCGCCGGGGACCGCGGGCCGGCCGCCGCTGGGGACGGTCGTGAAGCTGCTCGACGGCGACGGACAGGAGGTCGAGGCCGGGCACAGCGGGCGCATCTTCGTCGCGAACGAGCTGGTGTTCGAAGGCTATACCGGCGGCGGCAGCAAGGAGATCGTGGCGGGCTTGATGAGCACCGGCGACGTCGGCCATTTCGACGCGGGCGGACGGCTGTTCGTGGACGGGCGCGACGACGAGATGATCGTGTCGGGCGGCGAGAACGTGTTCCCGCGCGAGGTCGAGGACCTGCTGGCCGACCATGAGCAGATCGAGGAGGCCGCTGTGATCGGCGTCGCGGACGACGAGTTCGGCCAGCGGCTGAAGGCGTTTGTCGTGCCGCGCGGCGGCGCGGAGCTGAGCGCGGCGACGGTGAAGGCCTACGTGAAGGAGAACCTCGCGCGATACAAGGTGCCGCGCGATGTGGTGTTCCTGGCGGAGCTGCCGCGCAACGCGACGGGCAAGGTGCTCAAGCGCGAGCTGAAAGAACAGCAGTAGGAACAACCGTATTTCGAGCCGGCGGGCGCGGTGTCCGCGGGCGGAGCGCCCGCAGGAGTCTGGGCGGGGCGAGGAGCGCTTTCGACAGCGGCTCAGCCCCTGCGCAGCGAGGCGGGGGTGGGCCGCGCGCTCGCTAGCCTGGGGATGATGAGTACGACCGCTGAGGAGTTCGATCTGGGGGGGCTGAAGCTGAGCGTCGGCGAGGGACGGCGGATTGAGCTGAGCGTGGGGATCGACCCGCTGGTGCTGGGCGGCGAGCGTTATGTGGTGAGGCCGGAGGCGGTTCCGGTGAAGCTGGAGGTGTCGCGGATGACCGGCAGCGGATACGCGCTGCGACTGCGCTTGCGGGCGACGCTTGAGGGCTCGTGCATGCGCTGCTTGAAGCAGGCGAGCCCGACGGTGGAGGTGGAGGCGCGCGAGGTCGACCGGCCGGGCGGCGGTGAGGAATTGGAGAGCCCGTATGTGGACGGCGAGAAGCTCGACCTGGCGGCCTGGGCGCGCGACGCGTTCGCGCTGGCGGCGCCGGTGAAGGTGCTGTGCAGGGAGGACTGCGCGGGACTGTGCCCGATCTGCGCGGTGGACCTGAACGATTTGGACCCCACCGGCCCCGAGCACCGCCACGAGCCTGTCGCGGATCCGCGCTGGGCAAAGCTGCGGGAGCTGAAGCTGGAGTAGGGCTGGTACTCTGTTCGGCCGATGGCCGTCCCCAAGAAAAAGCAGTCGCACAGCCGCACCGCCAAGCGCCGTGCGCAGCACAAGATCGGCACGCCCGCGGTGAACGCGTGTCCGAAATGCCACAGCCCGCGCAGGCCGCACCGGGTGTGTCCGGTGTGCGGCTCCTATAAGGGCAAGGAGGTCGTGGTGCAGAGCACATACGACCACGGCGAGCACGACCACGATCACGAGTAGTAAATGATGGGGTCCCCGCCCGGCCCCCCGTCCCGCCTCCCGCCCCGCTCCTCATCGCGCGCGGCGGCCCGCCCCGGTGATCTGGCCCCGGCCGGGGCTCCGATCGTGGCGGTCGATTGCAATGGGGCGGACCTGGGCCCGGCCGAGGTGGCCGCCGGCGCGAGGCTGGCTGTGGAGCAGGGCGCGCGCGTGCTGCTGTTCGGGCCGGCGGAGGAGATGGAAATCCCGTCCATCCTGCTGGAAGGGGAGGGCGTCGAGGTCGTCGACGCGCCGGTCTCGATCGCCAAGAGCGCGGACCCGGTGAGCGCCGCGCGGGCGACACCGGACGCCTCGATCGTGCTGGCCGCGCGAGCGGTCGCGGCGGGCAGAGCGCAGGCGCTGGTGTGCGCCGGCGGCACGGGCGCGGCGCTGGCCGCGGGGCTGTTCAACATCAAGCGCGCGAAGGGCATCTACCGCCCGGCGCTGGCGATCCCGGTGCCGATTCCGGGATCCCCGCCCGCCCGCGAGCCCGCCCGCCCGGGCGGGCGATCCATCATCCTGCTGGACGTGGGGGCGAACGCCGAGGCGCGGCGCGAGCACCTGGTGCAGTTCGCGTTCATGGGCGCGGCGCTCGCGAGCACGGTGCTCGGGGTGGAGCGTCCGCGCGTGGGGTTGCTGTCCAACGGCGAGGAGGCCGCGCGCGGCGGCCGGCTGGTCGTGGAAACCCGCGAGGAGCTGGCGGCGAGGGCGGGGAGGGACGGGACGCTGGTGTTCGTCGGCAACGTCGAGGGGGGCGATCTCGTGAGCGGCGTGGCGGATGTGATCGTGACCGACGGGCTGACGGGGAACATCGCGTTGAAGCTGATGGAGGGGGTCTCGCAGACGCTGCTCGGCGCGGTCCGGGATGCCGCGATGGCATCGACCCGGGCGAAGCTTGGGGGTGCGCTGCTGCGGCCCGCGCTGCGGGAGGTGCGCGCGGAGCTCGACCCGGAGGGGCATGGAGGCGCCTACCTGCTGGGGTTGCGTAGCCTGGGGGTGATTCCCCACGGACGCTTCACGCGGCGAGGCTTTGCGCAGGCGATCCTGCGCGCGCAGCGCGGCGCCCGCGAGGACCTCGTGGGACGGACCCAGGTCGCGCTCGAACAGGCCGGCGCGCTGCGCGGCGGCGTGGGTGGGCAAGCATCCGCGCTTGCCGCTAGCCTGCCGCAGGCGAGATGACTCTGACCAGCGAGCAAGTCTTCACCCTGATTCGGGCCCATCTCGCCGACGAGCTGGATGTCGATCCGGAGATCATCGACAGCGAGACCCGTTTCAAGGAGGACCTGGAGGCCGATTCGCTGGACCTGTACACGCTCGTGCAGGAGCTGGAGGACACCTACGGCGTGCAGATGTCCGACGAGCAGGCGGCAAAGATCCTGACGGTCGGGCAGGCGGTCGAGTTCGTGCTGAGCCATGCCGAGACCGACGGCTGATGTGCGATGAGACCGATCTGCAATGAAGCTGCTGGGCGAACTACTCGACGAGCTGCCGGAGGAGCTGGAGCGACAGGTTTTTACGCACGCGTCGTGGAGCGAGCGCTCGAGCGACTCCTACACGCGCTTGGCGTTCCTCGGCGACAGCGTGCTGGCGCTGGCGGTGACGACGCACCTCTACCCACGCCTGGAGGCCGAGCGATTCGGCGCGGGGAGGCTGACGAAGATTCGCGCGCAGGCCGTATCGGGGGCGTCGTGCAGGGTGGTGGCAGAACGCCTGGAGGTGCCCCGGCGCCTGCGCGCCGCGGCGCCCGCCGCGGTCGAGGCGAGCGCGGCGACGGCGCTGGTGGAGACCGAGCGGGTATTGGCATCGGTGATCGAGGCGGTGATCGGCGCCTGCTATCTGCAGGCCGGCTACGAGCGCACCGCGGCGGCGGTGGTCGAGGCCTTCGAACCGGAGATCGAGCAGGCGCTGGAGCATCCGCTGGACTTCAAGTCGGCCTTGCAGGAGATGCTGGCGCGGCGCGGGGCAGAGGTGAGCTACGAGATCACCGGCGAACTGGGGCCGCCCCACGACAGGACGTTCGAGGTTCAGGCGTTGGTCGACGGGCGCGTGCTGGGCAACGGGAGCGGCAGGAGCAAGAAGCACGCCGAGCAGGAGGCCGCGCGCAAGGCCGTCGACGAGCTGACATGAGACGTCCTGTGTCAACCCTTTTGTGCGAGGAGTGTGTTGAGGGCGTTGTGTTGGGTGGGGTTGTAGGGCGTGTGGTCTTGCCAGCAGCGCCAGAGCACGCGGCTCCAGGCACGGCCGAGGATGCGTATGGCGTGGGGGTGGGTGCAGCCGCGGGCGCGGGCGCGCTGGTAGACGTCTCGTGCCCAGGGGTGCCAGTGTCGAGTGCTGTCAGCGAGGACGCTCATGTGCTTGCGCAGGCGCTTGTCGCAGGCCCAGCGGAAGGTGGCGTTGCTGCGCTTGCCGGACTGGATCGTGACTGGGGCTTGGCCGGCGTCGGCGGCGAGCGAGTCGTTGGTCGGGTAGCGGGCGCGGTTGTCGCCGATCTCGGCGAGCAGCCCGGCGGCGGTCACGACACTCTTGGGGTCACGGAAGAACGCGAGGAAGATCGCCCCGTCGGGATGTGCACGGGTGGCTCCGGCGATCTGGCTTGTGAGCTGGCTGATCTGCTCAACGATGGGACGCAGAGCAGCGACGAGGCCGATCACGGCGGAGCGTCGTGCGTCTTGCTCGAGCTCTCCGACGACGGCGTTGGGTGCGTTGCGCAGCCTGGCGAGCAGCTCAGCGGGGGCGCGTCGGCCGCAGTAGGCGTGACGCGCAAGAAAGCTTTCAAGGCGCTTCTCGCCGAGACCACGAGTGTCGGTGGGGCTGGGGTAGCGCTCGAGGAACGCGAGTCCGATCGGGCTGTCGATGTCGGCGAAGATCCGTTCGGCGCCGGGCCAGAACGCCTGCAGCTGGGCGCGCAGCTGGTTCGCCAAGGCAACGCGTGCGTCGACGAGGTCCTCGCGGGTGCGCACGAGCGCCTTCAGCGCCAATGTCTCGTCGCTGGAGGGCGCAAGCACGGGGAAGCGGTGGCGGTCGGTTCTGGCCAGCTCGCACAGCACGAACGCGTCGAAGCGGTCGTTCTTGCCCGCGGCCGCACGGTAGCGGTCACGTGCTGCCTTGACCTGGTTGGGGTGGATGGCGAGCACGACGATCCCGGCCGCCAGGAGCCTTCCGACCAAGAGTCCGTCGGGTCGCTCGATCGCGCAGCATTCCACACGGTGAGCGAGCAGCAGCCTGATCAGTGCGCTGATGCCGGTCTCGTCGTGGCTGAACTGTTCAGCCACGAGCAGCTGCCCGTGCTCGTCGCTGATGTGAACGTCGTGCCAGTCGCTGGCCCAGTCGATCCCGCAGGTTGCGCGCATAGGTTCTCCTCCTCGGTCGAGGTTCGCTTGAAAAACGCTGGCCAGGAGGTACCGTGGCGGGTGCTCATAGGCAGGCCCTCGGTGGGGCGACGCCCTGTTGCCGCTCTGGGTGCCTCACACCACCGGGAGGCGCTTGTCTCATGCGGGCCGTCTAAGCGGCAAGCGAACCTGGCGCTCTCCCGGTGGTGGTCAGCTATGTGCGCTGAGTCTCAGGCCTCGCTCAACCAGCGGTCGAGCGAGATCTCCCTCTCTCGGAAAGAAAACGAGAACAACCTCACCACCCAGCAACCAGAGGTTGCCCTATGAGC
>DATCBT010000026.1:0-10913 GCA_036511695.1 Solirubrobacteraceae bacterium
CCACGCCATACGCATCCTCGGCCGTGCCTGGAGCCGCGTGCTCTGGCGCTGCTGGCAAGACCACACGCCCTACAACCCCACCCAACACAACGCCCTCAACACACTCCTCGCACAAAAGGGTTGACACAGGACGTCTCATGCCGGCTCGCCGTCGCGATGGTACAGCCGTGGCACTCGGGATGTGAGCGCGCAGGTCACCTCGTAGTTGATCGTCGCCAGGCGCCTGGCGACCTCCTCGGCGGTGATCCGCTCCGCGCCCTGCGCGCCTATCAGGATCGCCTCTTCGCCAAGCAGCTCGCCGACCCCCTCGGGGGCGAGATCGACGCCGAGATCGACGGTCAGGTTGTCCATGCTCACCGTTCCCACCACCGGCCGACGATGTCCGTCGATCAGCACCTCGCCGTTGTTCGAACAGCCACGCCGCCAGCCGTCGCCATAACCGATCGGGAGCACCGCCAGCCACGTATCGCGCTCGGCCACAAACCGCCGTCCGTAGCCGGCGCTCTCCTGCGCGCCGAGCAGCTTCACCTCGGCCACATACGAGCCCAGCTCGAGCGCCGGCTCCAAGCCAACGGCCGCCGGGTCATGGCCAAAGGGATCCATGCCATAGGCCGCGATCCCGCAGCGCACCAGGTCGAAATGCGCGCCCTGCTCGCGCAGCACCGCGGCGCTGTTCGCGGCGTGCACGACGATCTGCGGCTGTTCGGCCTTCACCGCCCGCGCCCAGTCGGTAAATGTCTCCAGCTGGCGAGCGAAGAACCCACCGTCATGCCGATCGTCGGCGGTGGCAAAGTGCGTCATCACCCCCGCCAGCTCCACCCCCTCGGCCTGCCGCGCGGCCGCCACCGCGCGCGAGGCAACCGCCGGGTCGCGCGTGCCCAGCCGCCCCATACCGGAATCAAGCTTCACGTGCACCCGCCCACCGCCGGCGGCGGCGACCGCCGCCACCTGCCGCTCACTCCACACGACCACATCCGCATCCGCCGCGAGCGCTTCCCCCAACTCGACCGCGCTCAACGCTCCCATCACCAGCACCCGTGCCTCGCGCAACCCCGCCTCGCGCAGTTCCCGCGCCTCGCTCGCGCCCGCAACCGCCAGCCAGCTCGCGCCGCCGGCAAGCGCTGCGCGCGCGCTCTGCACCGCGCCGTGGCCGTAGCCGTTGGCCTTCACGACCACGCACAACTCCGTGGCCCCGTGCAACTCGCCGCGCAAGCGAGCGCAGTTGCGCTCGATCGCGGCGACGTTCACGCGCGCGAGCGCGCGGCGCGCGGTCATCCTCGATCTCGCTCCTCGGCGTCCTCAGGCCCATGCGCGTGGGACCCATGCGGGTGGCGCCTGCCCTCGCCGCGAGCACGCCCGCGGCACCCGCCGCCCACGCCCGCACGCGCCGCGGGCAACGCGGCGATCACATCGGAGGCGACCACGCTCTCGGCCGCGCCCTGCCTGCGCGCCGCCTCCCGGCCGGCCTCGGCGTGCAGCCACACGCCCGCGGCGGCGGCTGTGAAGGGGTCGAGCCCAGCGGCGAGCAGCGCGGCGATCACACCTGTCAGCACGTCACCGGTACCGGCCGTGGCCAGCGCCGGAGCGCCTCCCGGGCTGACCGCCACCCGTCCGGATGGGTCGGCGATCAGCGTGTCGTCCCCCTTCAACACCACCACCGCCTGCGCCTGCTTGGCCGCCACGCGCACGTGGCGCAGCCGCTCGCGCTCAACCTCCTCGCTGCCCACCTCGAGCAGCCGTCCCAGCTCCCCCGCGTGCGGGGTCAGCACCGTCGGAGCTTCCCGTGCGGCGAGTGCGGAGAGAGCTCCCGCGTGGGCGTTCAGCCCGTCGGCGTCGAGCACCAGCGCGACCTCCGCCGCGCGGGCAAGCTCACGCGCGAACGCGACCGCGCCGCTGCCGCGCCCCAGCCCCGGTCCCAGCGCCAGCGCCCCGCCGCGCCCTGTGGCCTCGAGCACGTCCGCCACCCCTGCGGCCGTCACCCCGCCGTCGTCGTCGGGCAAGCCCCGTGTCATCAGCTCGGGCGGACCGGCGCTTGCCAGGATCGCCTGCAGAGAGGCGGGCACACAGGCCGTCACGTAGCCCGCGCCGGCGCGCATCGCGGCCTGCGCGGCCATCCGCGGCGCGCCCGTCAGCCCGCGCGAGCCGCCGGCGATCAACACGTGCCCGCTTGAGAACTTGGTCGAGGACGCCTGCCTCCGTGGCAGCGCGGCGAGCACCGAGGGCTCGATCAGACCGATCGTCGCGGCTGCCGGCGCCGGCCGATCGACCGATTGGCGATCAGATGCGATCTCCGATCGTCCAGCAGCGACCTCAGATCGGTGCGGAATCCCGATGTCGACCAGCTCCACCTGACCCGCGTGCGCCTTACCGGGTGCAATCCACAACCCCGGCTTCCCGGCGTGAAAGGTCACCGTGACCGCCGCGCGCACGGCCGCTCCCGAGGCGACGCCCGTGGAGGCATTCACGCCGCTGGGCAGATCCACGCTCACTACCGGCGCCGTCGCCGCGTTCACGGCCTCGATCGCCGTGGCGACCGCACCACGGGGCTCACCCTGAAAGCCGGTGCCCAGCAGCGCGTCCACCACCACCGCGGCTCTCGCGAGCGCGTCCTCCAAGAGTGTCCCGCCCGCGGCCGCCACCAACGGCTCCGCGCCCGGCAACCGCTCCAGGTTTGCGCGCGCGTCCCCGGTGAAGTCCTCGGGCGGCGCCACGCACACCACCTTCACCTCACGACCCGCCTCGCGCAACAGGCGCGCGACCACGAGACCATCGCCGCCGTTGTTCCCCTTCCCGCACACCACCGCCACCTGCCCATCCGGAGCGATTCGCTCGACCGCCCGCGTAACCTCCGCGCCGGCGCGCTCCATCAAGTCGAGCGAGCCCACCCCCCGCACCTCGATCGCCCAGCGATCGACCGCGCGCATCGCCTCGGCGTCGAGCAGCGGAGTCAGCCAGTCCGGAAGATGGTCCACGACCAGCGATGCTAGATGACTACTCCACCGTGACGGTCTTCGCCAGGTTGCGCGGCTGGTCGACGTTCAGCCCCCGCTTGCGCGCGATCTCATACGCGAGCAGCTGTAGCGGTATCACCGCGAGGATCGGCTGCAGCATCCAATCGATCGCCGGCACCGCTATCACCGAGTCGGCATGCCTGGCGATCTGCTCGTTGCCGGCCGTCGTAACCGCGACCACGTGCGCGCCGCGGGCGCGCACCTCCGCCATGTTCGACGCCATCTTCTCGAGCACCGGCGAATCTGTCGCCACGCAGACCACCGGCGTGGACTCGTCCAGCAGGGCGATCGGGCCGTGCTTCATCTCGCCCGCGGGGTAGGCGTCGGTGGCGATGTAGGAGATCTCCTTCAGCTTCAGCGCCCCCTCCAGCGCAACCGGCAGGCCGACATGGCGGCCGATGTACAGGAAGAACTCGCTCTGCCAGTACGCATCGGCGACGCGTTCCACCTGCTCGCCCATGCCCGCGAGAACCTGCTCGATGCCGTGCGGCAAACGCTTGATCTCGCCCACGAGCTCCGCGATCCGCTCAGGCTCGAGCGTGCCCCTCAGCTCGGCCAGACGCAGCGCGAGCAGATAGATGGCCGCGACCTGGCAAAGGAACGTCTTCGTCGCCGCCACCCCGATCTCAAGTCCGGCGCGGGTGAACAGCACGCCGTCGGCGTCGCGTGTGGCCTGCGAGCCCATCACGTTCGTGATCGCCAGCACCGCCGCGCCGCGCTCGCTCGCCTTGCGCATCGCCGCGAGCGTGTCGGCCGTCTCGCCCGACTGGGATATCCCGATCACCAGATCCCCCGGCCCGACCACCGGGTTGCGATAGCGGTACTCCGAAGCGACGTCCACCTCCACCGGCACGCGCGCCCACTCCTCAATCGCGTAGCGCCCGATCAAGCCAGCGTGGTAGGAGGTGCCGCAGGCGACCACCACGATTCGCTTCACGTCGGCCAGGATCGCCTCGTCCAGGGCGCCCTGCTCGTCCAGATCGACGCCGCTGCCCCGCGCGGTGCGGTCGGCGATCGTCTCGGCGACGGCGTCCGCCTGTTCGTGGATCTCCTTCAGCATGAACGTCTCATACCCGCCCTTCTCGGCGGTGGCCTCGTCCCAGTCGACCGTCTCCACCGCACGCTCCACCAGATCGCCGGCGGGTGTCGTGATCGTCACGCCATCGGGCCTCAGCACGACGATCTCGCCGTTGTCCACATACTGCACCCGACGCGTCTGCGCCAGGAAGGCCGGCACCGCCGAGGCGACGAACTGCTCGCCCTCGCCGCGGCCGACGATCAGCGGGCACTCCCGCCGCGCTCCCACCAGCGTCTCGGGCTCCTCCAGGCACATCGCGACGAACGCGAAGTGGCCCTCCAGCTCGCCGTACGCGCCGCGCACCGCGTCGGCCAGGTCGCCGTCGTAGTGCTCGGCGATCAGGTGCGCTATCACCTCCGCGTCCGTCTCGGAGGTGAACACGCTCCCCGCGGCCTGTAGGCGCTCCTTGAGCATCATGTAGTTCTCGACGATCCCGTTAACCACCACATGGAAGCGGTCGGCGGAGTCGTTGTGGGGATGGGCGTTCTCCTCGGTCACCCGCCCATGCGTGGCCCAGCGGGTGTGGCCGATGCCGATCGTCGGCGCTGACAGGGGATCGTCCAGCACCGCGACCGCCGCGGGTGGGCGGGATCCCGATCTTGCGGCCTCGACCGCGGCCGCACCGTCGAGCTTGGCCCGCAGCGCGTCGAGGTTGCCCACCGCCCGCACGGTCTCGATCCGGTCCCCGTCGATCACCGAGATTCCCGCCGAGTCATAGCCGCGATACTCGAGCTTCTTCAGCCCATCGAGCAGCAGCTCACGGATTGGAGGCCCCCCCACCCGATAGCCGACGTAGCCAACGATGCCGCACACGCCCTCGAAGATACCAGCGGCCCAGGGGACGCTCGAACGAATGTCCCTTCCTACCAGCGCCGCCTGAGTCGTTCCCGGCGAGGCTGGCAAGGACGCAGAGAACGAAGTGTGCCGATCGAAGATCGATGGAATCTCCGATCGGCCAGCACACGAGTGACCGAGGACGCCGCCAAACGAAGGCGGGGACGGCTCAGCCTAGTTCGTGCTCGACGAGTGCTACTAACCGCGCGCAGACCTCATCGGCCTCCTCGTCGGTCGGCGCCTCGACCATCACCCGCACGAGCGGCTCGGTGCCGCTCGGACGCACCAGCACGCGTCCCCGCCCCTCAAGCTCCGCACCGGCGGCGCCCACGGCGTCGCTCACGCCCTGCGCGCGGGCCAGCGCCTCGCGGTCGCGCACGCGCACGTTCACCAAGCGCTGGGGCAGCTTCTCCATCGCGTCGCGCTCTGACAGATCGCGGCCGGCCAACGCCTCCAGGGTGAGCAGCGCACCGGCGATCCCGTCGCCCGTGCGGTTGAAGCCCATGTCGATGATGTGGCCGGACTGCTCGCCGCCCAGCACCCAGTCGCGCGCGCGCAGCTCCTCCAGCACATACCGATCCCCGACCTTCGTGATCGCCACCGCCACGCCCGCCCGCTCCATCGCCGAGTGAAAGCCGTAGTTGGTCATCACCGTCACCGCCACCCCGCCGCCGTTCAAGCGCCCCTGCTCGCGCAGGTGCAGCGCCGCGACCGCCATCAGCTCGTCGCCGTCCACGACCGCCCCCGTGCGGTCCACCGCCAGCACACGATCGCCGTCGCCGTCGAACGCAAATCCCACCCCGTGCCCGCCATCGCGGACCCGCTCGCCCAGTTGCTCGACGTGCGTCGAGCCGCAGTCCGCATTGATGTTGCGCCCGTCCGGCTGATCGGCGATCACGCTCACCTTCGCGCCCAGCCGGCGAAAGATCTCCGGCGCGACACGATAGGTGGCGCCGTTGGCACAGTCCAGCAGCACGTCCAGCCCACCCAGGTCGAGCCCCGCGAAGCGCGTATGCAGCTCGCGCAGGTAGTCCTCGCCCGCGCCCCTCAGCTCACGCACGTGACCGATCGCCTGGGGGGCGATGGCCGAGGGGGTGATCGCCGAGGGGGTGATGGCCGTATCGGTTGAGGAGCTCCCCGCAGCACTGCCGGCCACACCCGCATCACTGCCGGCCCGCTCCAGCTCCCGCTCGATCGCCAGCTCGCTCTCGTCGGACAGCTTGTACCCGTCACCGGCGAAGAACTTGATCCCGTTGTCGCGGTAGAGATTGTGCGAAGCCGACAGCACGACCGCCAGGTCAAAGCCATATCGCGCGATCAGCAAGGGCGCCGCGGGCGTCGGCAGCACGCCCCCCAGCAGGGCGTCTCCGCCGGCGGCGCTCACGCCGGCCGCCACGGCAGCCTCCAGCATCTCGCCCGACTCGCGCGTGTCGCGCACGATCAGCACCTGGGGACGCTCCGCGCCCGTCTTGCGTGTCGCCGCACGCGCCAGACCAAGCGCCAGCTCGGCGGTGAGCAACTCGCCGGCGACACCCCTCACGCCGTCGGTCCCGAACAGCTTGCGTGTCATTCGGGTGGGTGGCGCACTTATCGCTCGCTGCGCTAGCGCTTGGAGAACTGCGGACGCTTGCGCGCCTTCTTCAACCCGGCCTTCTTGCGCTCCTTCGCGCGCGAATCGCGCGTCAAGAAGCCCCGGCGCTTGAGCTCGCCGCGCAGGTTCGGGTCGGCCTCCAGCAGCGCCCGTGAGACGCCGTGGCGCAGCGCCCCGGCCTGGGCGGAGATACCGCCACCGTGCAGCCGCGCGACCACGTCCATCCGCTCCTGGTAGCCCACCGTCTCCAGCGGCTGGCGGATGTTGCGTTGCAGCGTCACCCGCGGGAAGTGCTCCTCCAGGGCGCGCCCGTTCACAAGATAGGTGCCGCTCCCCGGTCGCAGCGTCACCCGCGCGACCGCCGTCTTGCGCTTGCCCGTTGCCCGGTAGCGCGCGCCCGAGGCCAGATCGATCGCCGCCGTGGCGATTGGCTCACTCAGGGCCTCTCCCTCTCCTCCCTGACCATCGCCGGACTGCTCGGGCTCCTCGCCCTCGATCGCATACGGATCCTCATAAGCCTCACTCCGCCCCAGCGGATCGACGCCCTCCGGGACGATGTCCACCTCGAGGTGTGCTCCAGGCACCGAAGGCTTCACGCGCGGGACGGGCTCCTCCTCGATCTCTTCCTCCAGCTCAGCCTCGGCCTCCGCCTCGGCGACGACCTCCTCCGCAATCTCCGCCTCAACCGCCTCGGCCACAATCTCATCGGCGAGCACCTCCGCCACGGCCTCAATCTCCGCCTCCGCCTCGATCTCTTCAACTACGGCCTCTTGCACGACCTCCACGGCGATCTCCTCGGCGACAACCTCCTCGAAAGCCTCGGCCAACTCCTCAGCCTCGGCGCGCTCCTTCGCCTCCTGCGCGGCCTCCAGCGGCGCGTCCTCGGCGGACCCAGCGATCTCCGTCGCCTCGTCGGTCGGGACGGCGTTGCCGGCGATCGGGCCGAACTGCTCGGCCTCGCCGACCGGCTCGCTCTTGCCGTGCTCCTTTGCCTCCTGCGCAGCCTCCAGCGGTGCGTCCTCGGCGGACCCGGCGATCTCGGTCGCGTCCTCGGTCGGCACGGCGTGCCCCTCCGCGATCGGCGTCTCCTCCGCTGCGGGCGGGACCTCGGCGGGGGTCGCAGGCTCGGCGGGGGTCTCGGGGGTGTGCTCGTCGTCGGCCATCAGGCCTCGATCTCCAAAGTTTGCGGTTTCTGGGCCACATGCGGATGCTCTGGCCCAGCGTAGATCTTGAGCTTCGTGATCTGCCTCCGTGCCAAGCGATTACGGGGCATCATGCCTTTCACGGCCAGCCTGATGATCTCCTCCGGGCGCCGCGCCAGCATCTCCTCGAAGGTTCTCGAGCGCAGCCCCCCTGGGTAGCCGGAGTGGCGGTAGTAGCGCTTGTCTTTGCGCTTGTTCCCGGTCACCGCGATCTTCTCCGCGTTGATCACCACGACGAAGTCGCCCGTATCGATGTGCGGGGTGTACTCAGGCTTGCGCTTGCCCCTCAGCAGATCGGCGATCTGGGTCGCCAGCCGGCCCAGCGTCTTGCCGTTCGCATCAACCACGAGCCAGTTGCGCTCACGCTCGGTGGGCTTGGCCACGTACGTCCTGGCCGAAGGTGTAGATGTAGACGGTGTCATAGCGTAAAAAAGGCCACGCTATAGCGCGCGGCGCAGCGGACCATCATAGGCGAAGTCACGCCGGTTCGCGGCGTCGGGTCAGAACATCTTCAGGAAGACCATGCCGCATGCGGCATGGTCCCGGGCCGTGCATGCACGGCCCGGCTGGCCGGTACATGTACCGGCCAGAACAGCGATTACTCCCACTCGATGGTCCCCGGAGGCTTGCTCGTGATGTCGAGGACCACGCGATTGACCTCGCGCAGCTCGTTGATCATTCGCGAGGCGATCGTCTCCAGCAGGTCGTACGGCAGTCTTGCCCAGTCGGCCGTCATCGCGTCGTCGCTCGTCACCGCCCGCACGACCACCACGTAGCCATACGTGCGCTCATCCCCCTGCACACCCACCGTGCGCACGTCCGGCAGCACGCAGAAGGACTGCCACAGCTCGCGATACAGCCCCGCCTTGCGGATCTCCTCCTGCAGGATGCTGTCGGCCTCGCGCAGCACGTCCAGCCGCTCCTTCGTCGCTTCGCCGCCCACGATCCTGATCGCCAGTCCCGGGCCTGGGAAGGGCTGGCGCCAGACCAGTCTTTCGGGTAGCCCCAGCTCGGCGCCCACGGCGCGCACCTCGTCCTTGAACAGCGCCCTCAACGGCTCCACCAGCTCGAATTTGAGATCGTCCGGCAGCCCGCCCACATTGTGGTGGGACTTGATCGTCGCCGCCCCCGTCCCTCCACCCGACTCGATCACGTCGGAGTACAGCGTGCCTTGCACCAGGAACCGCGCGCCGGTGGGCGGGCCATCCGGCGAGAGGGCGGGTGAGCCATCGGGTGAGCCATCGGGGGCGCCATCGGGTGGGAGGGCTCCCTCGTCGCTGTCTCCCCCGGCGAGCTTCGCCGCCTCCTCCTCAAAGACCCTGATGAACTCCGCGCCGATCGCCTTGCGCTTGGCCTCCGGCTCGGTCACCCCTTTCAGCTTCTCCAAGAACCTTCGCTCCGCGTCGACGGCCACCAGCGGCACCTTGAACGTGTCCCGGAACGCGCTCACCACCTGCTCGCCCTCGTCCTTGCGCATCAGCCCGTGATCCACGAACACACACGTCAGCTGATCGCCCACCGCGCGGTGCACCAGCAGCGCCGCCACCGAGGAATCCACTCCGCCCGACAGCCCGCAGATCACCTTGCCGTCACCCACCTGCCGCCGTATCCGCTCGATCTGCTCCTCAACGATCCCCGCCGCCGACCATGTCAGCTCGCAGCCGCACACCTCCGTCAGGAACCTCGTCAAGATCTCCTGCCCGTACGGCGTGTGTACCACCTCCGGATGGAACTGGATTCCGTATATACCCCGCTCGGCGTCCTCCACCGCGGCCACCGGCGAGACGCTCGATGACGCAAGCGCCGTGAACCCCGGCGGCGGCTCGATCACAGTGTCCCTGTGACTCATCCAGCAGGTCTGTTCTCTCGGCATCCCCTTCAACAGCACTCCCGGCTCGATAACCGTCAGATCCGAGCGGCCGAACTCCCCCACCTCGGCCTCCTCCACCCGGCCGCCGAGCTCGTGCACGAGCAGCTGCATCCCGTAGCAGATGCCCATCACCGGCACCCCCAGCTCCAGCAGGCCGCGCTCCAGTCGCGGGGCGCCCTCGGCATACACCGACGCGGGGCCGCCCGACAGGATGATCCCGCGTGGCTTGCGCCGCTCGATCTCCGCCAGCGGCGTATGGCTCGGCAGCAGCTCGCTGAACACCCCGCAGTCGCGCACCCTTCGCGCGATCAGCTGGCTGTACTGGCCGCCGTAGTCGAGGACGACGACCTCTTCAGTCATTGATGAGAACGGCGGCCTGCCCGTTCGAGCCCATGCCCACGCCCTGATCGCGTTGCAGCGCCTTGCCCTCGGTCTGCAGCGCCGGCGCGATCACTACCTCCGCGCGGTTGAACTCCGCCAGGTCCTTATGCCCACAGGTGGCCATCGAAGTGCGCAGCCCGCCGAACAGGTTGAACGTGCCGTCGTTCTCGCGCGCGGGACCGACGAGGATCTCCTCGAGCGTGCCGTTCTGCGTCGTCGCCACCCGCGCCCCACGCGGCAGGGTCGGGTGGAAGGTCGCCATCCCCCAGTGAAAGCCCCTCCCCGGCGCCTCGTACGCGCGCGCCAGCGGTGAGCCGATCATCACGGCGTCGGCCCCGAGCGCGATCGCCTTCGACACGTCGCCACCGTTGCGCATCCCACCGTCGGCGATCACCTGGCAGTACTCCCCCGTCTCCAGCATGTGCGTCGAGCGGGCGTGCGCCACGTCGGCGATCGCGGTCGCCTGCGGCACGCCGATGCCGAGCACGCCGCGCGTCGTACACGCAGCGCCCGGCCCCACGCCGACGAGCACCCCCGCGGCGCCCGTGCGCATCAGGTGCAACCCGGTGTGGTAGGAGGCACAGCCGCCCACGACCACCGGCACCTCGAGCGTCGGTATGAACTCCTTCAAGTTCAATGGCTCGCTGACAGTCGACACGTGCTCGCCGGAGACCACCGTCCCCTGGATCACAAGCACGTCCAGCCCCGCCTCCAGCGCGAGCTCGTGGTACTTCAACACCCGTTGCGGGGTCAGCGAGGCGGCGACCACGACCTTCTGCTCCTTGATCTCGGAGATCCGCTGGGCGATCAGCTCGGGCTTGACCGGCTCCGCGTAGATCTCCTGCATCTCGCGCGTCGCCTGCTCCTTTCCCAGCCCCGAGATCCGCTCGAGCTGCTCCTCGGCGTCCTCATAGCGCGTGAAGATGCCCTCCAGGTTGAGCACGGC
>DATCBT010000027.1:0-13979 GCA_036511695.1 Solirubrobacteraceae bacterium
GGCCGCCGATCTTCGCAATGACGGCCCCCGCCGGAGTCGCACCAAGCGACAGCGCAAGCACCAATGAACACAAGCCCACGACCGTAGCCAAGCTCGTGGCGCCTCGCGATCGCTCCGCACTCCCCGTCCTCGGCTGACTGATGACGCTCATCGGGTGAGAAAAGCGTAGCGCCGCCAGGTAGCCGCTCGGCTGTGCATCTGTGATACTGTGAAGCACAGTGACGAATATCACTGTCTCCGTTCCCGACGACGTCTACCGCGCCGCACGAATCCGTGCGGCCGAGCAGGGCAGCTCCGTAAGCGCACTCGTCGCCGAGTACCTGCGCTCGCTGTCTGAGCGGAAGGCCGAGTTCGCGAGGCTCGAGGCTCAGCAGAGACGCATCCAAGAGCAGATCGTTTGCTTCAGCGCTCGCGACCGTCTCGATCGCGAGGAGCTGCACACACGTGCGGTTCGTTGACACCAATGTCCTGCTCTACGCGATCTCTGGCGACCCCGAGGAGCAAAAGAAGGCGACACGAGCCAACGAGCTCCTCTCCTCCAGAGACGTGGGGCTGTCAGTCCAGGTGCTCCAGGAGTTCTACGTCCAGGCAGTCCGCGACAGTCGAGCAGACCGTCTGACCCACGAGCAGGCCGCTGCGCTCATCGACTCCTTCCGGCGCTTCCCTCTGCAAGAGACGACAATCGGCGTGATGCTCGCTGCCATGTCCACGCGGCAGCAATGCGGGATCTCCTACTGGGATGCGGCGATCCTCGAGGCAGCCCGGGCGCTGGGCTGCGAGGTCGTGCTCTCCGAGGACCTCAACGACGGCCAAGATTACGCAGGGGTGCGAGTGGAGAACCCGTTCGTCGACTGTTGATTGCGCGGCGCAAGGCAGGCGCCGCCCGCACAGGGCATAATGCCCAGCCCATGCCGATCCCGAAGAACATCACCTTCGTCACATTCGATGTCTATGGCACGCTGATCGACTGGGAGACGGGGATCTACGAAGCCTTCGCCAAAGAGGCCCAGCGCGATGGCTTTGAGATCGACCGCGCCGTGCTGATGCAGCTCTTCCACGAGATCTCACGCGAGATCGAGGGCGGCTCCTACGAGCTCTACGCGGAGGTGCTTCGCCGCACGGCGATCGAGATCGCCAAACGCCTGGAGTGGTCGCTCGAGCCCTCGCGCTCGGGCTTCCTGCCCGACTCGGTCCAGCGTTGGAAGCCCTTCAAGGAAACCAACATCCAGCTGGCCAAGCTCGCCAAGAAGCACAAGCTCGGCCTGCTGTCGAACATCGACGACAAGCTGCTCGGCCAGACCCGCCGCCACATCCCCACCGACTTCGACCTGGTCGTGACCGCTCAGCAGGTGCGCTCCTACAAGCCCGAACTCGCCCACTTCACCGAGTGCGCCCGACGCATGGGCGGCAAGCGCGGCTGGGTGCACGTCGCCGCGAGCCACTACCACGACGTCGCGCCGTGCGTCAAACAGCGGGTGCCCGTGATCTGGGTCAACCGCAACAAGGAGACGCTCGACTCCTCCCAGAAAAAACCGACGGCCGAAGTGCCCAACCTCAAAGAGGCCGCCAAGCTACTCGGCATCACCTGACCCGTGCGGGCGATCGCCCTGCACGCCGATGTGCTCGTCGCGACCAGCGCCGTTCTCCAGGTCAACTGTGTGATCGTCCGCGGCACGATCGCTGTGGAGGAAAAAGGGGAGAGGAACATCGAGACGGCCGGCAGCGCGGAGCAAGCCGTGGACCCTGGAGAGGGCATCGGTGCTCAGAAGACCGCCGAGGTCTTCGTGCTCGACTCGCCCGTCCTCCCCGACGAGCTCGCCACGCTGCCCGCGCTGCTCGAGCAGGCCCGCTTCCCAGCTCCCAGCGGGCTGCTCGCAACACACGGCGACTGGGACCACCTGCTCGGGCGGCTCGCCTTCCCCGGCCTCGCGCTCGGCTGTGCGCAGAGCACCGTCGAGCGCCTGCGAGCCTCGCCGGGTGAAGCCCAGCGCGAGCTGCGCGCGTTCGACAAGGACCTGCTGATCGAACGGCCCCGGCCGCTCGCGCTCGGGTCGGTCCAGGCGCTGCCCGTCCCTGGCCGCTGCGCCGTCGGCGACTACGAGCTGGAGCTGCATCCGGCCGAGGGACACACCCCGGACGGCATGGCCATCGTGATTCCCTGGGCGCGCGTGCTCGTCGTCGGCGACTACCTCTCGACGGTCGAGCCGCCGACGCTGAACGATGGGGGAGATCGCGACGCCTATCTCGCCACGCTCGCGCGTCTGCGCCCGCTTATCGCCTCAGCGGATCACGTCGTGCCCGGCCACGGGCCCGTGCTGGACCCCGAGCGCGCGCTCGGGGTCTTGGAGGAGAACGTCGCCGCGCTGACTTCTTGACAGGGAGGCGTGTGGCGGCGCCCGGCGGGTGAGCGTGCCCGGTTAAGCGGCCTCAGGCGACTTGATAGTCGCGATCGGCGCGCCGGCCTGGATCGGGGCGCCCTCCTCGATCGGCAGCTCGGTGATCGTGCCCGCCTTGTGCGCGGTGATCTCGTTCTCCATCTTCATCGCCTCGATAATGCACAGCAGCTGGCCCTCCGCCACCGTGTCGCCCTGCTTGACGAGCACCTTCCACATGTTTCCCTGTAGCGGCGAGGGCAGGAGATCCGTTCCCCCACCCACCCCGCCGGCGCTCGAGGACTCGCGCTTGGCCCGCTTGGGCGCCTGGCGAGCGCCCGCCGTCGAGCCGTTTGTCGCGGTGGCGCCACCGCCGGCGAACGGGGGGCCGAGCACCCTGACGTCGAAGCGTTGCCCCGAGACCTCCACGGCGTAGGTCTGCTCGACCTGCTCCTCCTCCTCGCCGCCGGCGTCGCCGGGGATCTGTGGTGGGGGGAAGGCGAGCGTCTTCAGCCAGCTCTTGTCCTCGAGCAGGTCGCGGCAGGTCTCGCCCTTCGCCCACTGCTCGGTGGCCAGCAGCGCTTTGTGGAAGGGGATCAGCGTCTTCAACCCCTCGATCTCGTATTCCTCCAGTGCGCGCAGCATCCGTCGCGTGGCCTGCTCGCGGTCGGCGTCCCAGACGATCAGCTTCGCCACCATCGGGTCGTACATCGGCGAGACCTCTCCGCCCGCGCCAACGCCCGAGTCGACGCGCACGCCCGGTCCGCTCGGCTCTTTGTAGGCGCCGATCTTCCCCGGCGCCGGGGCGAAGCTCTTGGAGGCGTCCTCGGCGTTGATCCGGCACTCGATCGCGTGACCGCGCAGCTGGATGTCCTCCTGACGGTAGGCCAGCTCCTCGCCCGCAGCCGCTTTGATGCCCTCCTTGACGATGTCCACGCCCGTCGTCATCTCGGTCACGCAGTGCTCGACCTGCACGCGCGTGTTCATCTCCAAGAAGAAATACTCGGGCTCCGCACCGTCGCCCGCCGAGAACAGGCCCTCGATCGTGCCCGCGCCCACGTAATTGACCGCCTTTGCCGCCTCCACGCCGATCTGGCCGATACGCGCACGCATCGCCTCATCGACCACCCACTCTGGCGCCGGGGACTCCTCGATTACCTTCTGGTGGCGGCGCTGGATCGAGCAGTCGCGCTCGCCCAGGTGGATCACGTTGCCGTGGCGGTCGGCCAGGATCTGGACCTCGACATGACGGGGGTCGTGCAGGTAGCGCTCCAGGTAGACGGTCGGGTCGGAGAAGAACTTCTCGCCTTCGCGGCTGGATCCCTCGAACGCGCCCTCGAGCTCGTCCTCGCTCAGCGCCACCCTGAAGCCCTTGCCGCCGCCGCCGCCGGCGGCCTTGACGGCGACGGGGAAGCCGATCTCGCGCTTGGCGATCTTCAGGGCGTCCTTGACCGTGGCCACCGGCTCGGTCGTGCCCGGCACGATCGGCACGCCGGCAGCTTGCATCAGCTCGCGCGCCTTCGTCTTTGAGCCCATCGCCTCGATCGCGCTCGCCGGCGGGCCGATGAACACGACGCCCGCCTCCGCGCAGGCCTGGGCGAAGGGGGCGTTCTCGGCCAGGAAGCCATAGCCCGGGTGGATCGCCTCCGCGCCCGAGCGCTTGACCACGTCGAGGATCTTCTCGATGCTCAAATAGTTCTCCGCGGCCGGGCCCTCGCCGAGGTTGTACGCCTCGCCGGCGCGCGCCACGTGCAGGGCGTCGCGGTCGAGCTCGGAGTACACGGCGACGCTCGCCACGCCGAGCTCATCGAGCGCGCGCACAATGCGGACCGCGATCTCACCGCGGTTGGCGACCAATACCTTCGAGAACATTCGGCCGGTAGCTTAGGCGATCATCCCGGCGCCGACCGTCTCGTTCGAGGCCTCGTCGATCAGGATGAAGCTGCCCGTGCGGCGGTTGCTCGCGTAAGGGTCGAACACGAGCGGCGCGCTCGTCCTCAACCGCACGCGGCCGATGTCGTTCAGGCCCAGCTCCGCTGGCGGTGCGGCGCGCTCCAAGGTATCCACGTCGACGTGGTCTGCGATCGCGTCGACGATCACCGTCGCGCTGCGCGTGGTCTGCTTGATCACGTAGCGGCCGCCGGGGCGCAGCGGGCGCTCGGCCATCCAGCAGACGTCGGCCTCCAGCTCGCGCGCGACCGTCGGCGCCTCGTCGGGGCGGCAGATCGTCTCGCCGCGCGAGACGTCGAGCTCGTCCTCCAGGCGCAGCGTCAGCGACATCGGCGCCATCGCCTCCTCCAGCTCGCCGTCGTAGGTGTCGATCGCGGCGATCCGCGTCGTGCGGCCGCTCGGCAGCACCGTCACCTCGTCGCCCCTGCGCAGCGCACCGCTTGCCAGCTGGCCGGCGTAGCCGCGGTAGTCGTTCGCGGTCGTCGCGCTGCCGCCGTTGATCGCTTCCGCCGCCGTGGCCGCCGCGGATCCGCCGGGGCGGATCACCCATTGCACGGGGAATCGCGCGGGCCTGTCGTATGGATGGTCGTAGGCAACCTCGACCTGCTCCAGCAGCTCTAGTAGCGTCGGGGGGTGGGCGGGATCGTCAAACCACGCCATCGCCTGCGAGCGCTCGACGACGTTGTCGCCGTTGAGCGCCGAGATCGGCATGTAGATGATCTCGTACTGATCGCCCGCCCTTCGCCCGCCCTCGCGCAGGTTGGGGGCAAAGCCCTCGAACTCCGCCACGACTTCTTCGAAGCGCTCCTGGGAGTACCCGACGAGGTCCATCTTGTTGACCGCAACGACGAGCTTGGGGATACCGAGCAGCGCGCTGATGAACGCATGGCGCTTTGACTGCTCCAGCACCCCTTTGCGCGCGTCGAGCAGGATCACGGCGACATCGGCGGTCGAGGCGCCGGTGACCATGTTGCGCGTGTACTGCCGGTGACCGGGGCAGTCGGCGATGATGAAGCGCCGCTTGGGCGTGGCGAAGTAGCGGTAGGCCACGTCGATCGTGATCCCCTGCTCACGCTCGGCCCGCAGCCCGTCGGTCAGCAGCGCCAGATCGAGCGCGCCCTCGCCGCCGCGCCGCTCGCTCGCCTGTGCGACGTGCTCCAGCTGGTCCTCGAACACCTGCTTGGTGTCGTACAGCAGCCGGCCGATCAGCGTGCTCTTGCCGTCATCGACAGAGCCCGCGGTGGTAAAGCGCAGCAGGTCGAGGGTCACTAGAAGTAGCCGGCCTTCTTGCGGTCCTCCATCGCGGCCTCCGTCACCCGGTCATCCGCGCGCGTCTCGCCGCGCTCGGTGATCCGCGTCGCCGCGATCTCGCTCACGACCTCCTCCAGCGTCGTCGCCCGCGAGCGCACGCCCCCGGTGCAGGTCATGTCGCCGACCGTCCGGTAGCGGACCGTCTCACTCATCACCTGCTCGCCGTCGATCAGCTCGACGCCCTCGCGCCACGCGTAGAGCATGCCGTCGCGCCCGAACACCTCGCGCTCGTGCGCGAAGTAGATCGACGGCACCTCCAGGCCCTCCTGGTCGATGTACTCCCAAACGTCGAGCTCCGTCCAGTTGGAGATCGGGAAGACCCGCACGTTCTCGCCCTGCTTGATGCGCCCGTTGTACAGGTTCCACAGCTCCGGGCGCTGGCGCTTGGGGTCCCACTGCCCGAAGTCGTCGCGGAAGGAGAAGATCCGCTCCTTCGCGCGCGCGCGCTCCTCGTCGCGCCGCGCGCCGCCAAAGGCCGCGTCGAAGCCGTGCTCGGCGAGCGCGTCGAGCAGCGTCACCGTCTGCAGCCGGTTGCGCGACGCCCTGGGTCCCGTCTCCTCGACCGCGCGGCCGCTGTCGATCGACTCCTGCACGCTGGCCACGATCAATCGCTCACCCAGCTCCGCCACGCGGCGGTCGCGGAACTCGATCACCTCGGGGAAGTTGTGGCCCGTGTCGACGTGCATCAGCGGGAACGGGAACGGCGCCGGGCGGAACGCCTTCTCGGCCAGGCGCAGCAGCACGATCGAGTCCTTGCCGCCGCTGAACAGCAGCACCGGTTTCTCCAGTTCGGCCGCCACCTCGCGCATCACGTGGATCGCCTCCGACTCCAGCGCGCGCAGGTGACTGAGCTGTGGGCGGGCCGCGACGCTCATCTGGTTAATGCTCTATCGGGCGGAAATAAAGTAATCCAGGGCACGCAGAGCAAGCTGGGCAAGGACGCAGTGAGCGTGGCGTGCTGCGCACGCGAGCTGGCCGATTAGTCGATCGCATCTGGTCGACAATCGGTAAGGACGCCGATCCAGCGCCGCTATGCGTGTTCATGGATTCCGCACTCGGTCTTTGTTGTTCCTGCCCAACGGCCCTCGCGTCCGCTGCCCGGCTGGGTGCACGGGGCGCAGCCGATCGACTCGTAGCCCTGGTCGTGCAGCGGGTTGTACGGCAGGTCGCGCTCGCTGATTCGCCGCCACAGGTCCTTGTCACTCCAGTGGGCGAGCGGGTTGTACTTCCACAGGCCGCGTCCCTCGTCGCGTTCGATCAGCTCCGTCTTTGCGCGCGTGGGGCCCTGCTCGCGGCGGATGCCCGTGATCCAACCCTCGGCGCCGGCGAGCGAGCTCTCGAGCGCGGCGACCTTCGCGACCGAGCAGCAGTGCTCCGGCCCACTCCACGGCTGGTCAGGATTGCTCGCGTCCTGCACCTCGATCTTCACGCCGAAGCGCTGCTCGAACGCGCGCCAGGTCTGCAAAGTCTCTCCGAACAGCACGCCGGTGTCGATCGTCACGATCCGCACCGCCTCGCCGGGGGCGGTGGGGGTCATCTCTTCATTCAGGCGCAGCAGCTCGTCGAGCAGCACCGACTCCTCCTTCTGGAAGGAGCACAGCAGGACAGCCCGCTCGCCGTGGCGCGCCGCCTCGCGCAGGGTGTGGGTCAGGCTGAGCGCCGGGTCGAGCTCAGAGGGGGCCGCGGTTATGTCGCTGTCGCGTGGATGCATGTGATCTGGTCGTCTCGTTTCCTTGCTTGCTTGAGCTATACCGCGCACTCGCCCTCGCCGCGAATCACTTCGAAGGGAACCTGACGGTTCCAGTCGATGAACGTGTTCATCGTCTCCAGCCCGAAGTCCACGGGCATCGACAGGTCCTTGACCTGCGCCTCGAGCTCGGCCGCGCCGACGCGCGCCAGGTACTCGTTCCACTCCTCGCCGTCCGCGCGGTCGGCCTCGTACTGCTTGATCCAGCGCTCGATCGCGTCGGGGACGCGCTTGGAGGGCAAGCGCAGCTTCAGGCGGGTACCGAACTCGATGTCGCCGCCTTCGAACACGCCGCCGATGATCGGGATGTAGGCCGGAATCGTGTGCTCGCCGACTTTGATCGACGCGCCGGTGAAGCCGATGCTGGCGACGTGATGCTGGCCGCAGCCGTTCGGGCAGCCGCTGATCTTGATGTTCAGCTTGCGCGTCAGCTCGTCGGTGATGTTCATCGCTTCGATGCGCTCCTGCACGGCCTCGTTGAGACCCATCGAGCTGGTGATTCCGAGCTTGCACGAGTCCGTCCCCGGGCACGACACGACGTCGTTTATCTCGCGCGAGCCCGGATCGCCCAGGCCGAGCTCCGACAGCGCCCGCCACAGGTCATACACGCACTCCTCGCGCACCCAGCGCAGGACGAAGTTCTGCTGCACCGTCGTGCGCGCATAGCCGCCGGCGTATGCGCGCATGATCGCCGCCAGGCCCCTGAACTGCTCGGGCGTCAGGTCGCCGCGCGTGACCTTCACCTCGACGGTCACGAAGCCGTCCTGCTTCTGCTCGCGCACGTTGGCCACGCGGAAGCGCTCGAACTCCGAGACGTCGCCGTTCGGGCTGCCGTGGCTCTGTGGCGCCGCCGGCGCGCTCTCGCGCTCGTCGTCGGAGAACAGGCGATCCTCGATCGAGAAGTCACGTTCGGCTACCCACTCGCCCTGCATCTCCTCCTCGGCCTGCTTGCGCAGCTCCTCGATGCCGTACTTGTCGACGAACACCTTGATCCGCGCGCGGGCGCGGTTCACGCGCAGCCACTCCTGGCGGTCGAAGATCCGCATGACCGCCTCGGTGACCTTCAGGTATTCGCCGTTGTCGACCTCGAGGAACTCGTACAACACCTGTGCCTTGCGCGGCATGATCGACGTGCCGCCGCCGACGAGCATCTCCACGCCGCGCACCTCGCCGGGGCGGGCGGGATCGGTTGACTCGCGTACGCGAGCGCGGAAGGCGACGTCGTGGATGCCGCTGATCGCGCGATCTCGCGGGCCGCCGTCGAACGACGTCTTGACCTTGCGCGGCATCGCCTGGGTGGTCGGGTGGCGAACGAAGTAGCGCACGTACGCGCCCGCGTATGGCGTGAGGTCGAACAGCTCGTCCTGCGCCACGCCCGCCCATGGGTCGCCAGTCACGTTGCGCATCGTGTTGCCACAGCCCTCGCGGCTCGACAGCCCCGTCTCGCCGATCTCGCGGATCAGCTTCTCGGAGTCCATCAGCGGCACGTGGTGCATCTGGATGTTCTGCCGCGTCGTGATGTGGCCCTTGTTCAGCGGCACGTACTTCTCGACCACGTCCGCGAACGCCTCCATCTGCTCCGGCGTCACCCCGCCGAACGGCAGCTTCACGCGGATCATCTGCACGTCGGCCTGGCGCTGGCCGTAGACGCCCTGCTTGAGGCGGAACTTGATGAACTCGTCTTCGGGCGTCTCCCCGACCAGGAATTTCGTCGACTCCGTCTTGAAGTCGTCGTACTCCCGCCGCAGGATCGGGATCACGTGCCCGGGCACGTTCTGGAGGACCTCGGGGTCCGAGAGTGTGCCGCGCGGGGCGGGGGCTGAAACTGGCTCCATGTGGCGAAACCTCCTGAACCGGGGGCTATCCCGGGGCGAGTTGACGTGCGATAAGGCGGGTGGTCAAGGGATTGCCCTAAAGGCTAGCGGCTTTCGGGTATTTATCCAGGCGGGCGACGGGGCTGCTTACTCCAGCACCGGAAACACGAGCTCCGGCTCTTCGCGCCTGACCCCTTCGAGGATAGCCGCGCGCACCCATGGATCGGGGCTTTGATCGCTCGCGCTCGGGCGCGGCGCCGTATCGCGCATGAACCGCTCGAGCGCGGCCACGATCGCCGCGGCCTGCTCGGGCGAGGCGCTCTTCACAGGGGGATGTTGCCGTGCTTGCGCTTCGGGCCCGGTTCGCGCTTGGTCAGCAGGGTGTGCAGAGCGGTGATCAGCTTCGGGCGCGTCTCGTGCGGGACGATCACGTCGTCGATGTACCCGCGCTCCGCCGCCGTGTAAGGGTTGGCGAAGCGCGCCTTGTAGTCGTCCATCAGCTTCTGGCGGCGCTCGTCGGGCGTGGGGCTGGCGGCGAGGTCGCGCCGGTAGATGATGTTGACCGCGCCCTCCGGGCCCATCACGGCCACCTCGGAGGTGGGCCAGGCGAAGTTGAAGTCGGCCCCCAGGTGCTTGGAGGACATCACGTCGTAGGCGCCGCCGTAGGCCTTGCGCGTGATGATCGTGATCTTCGGCACCGTCGCCTCGGCAAACGCATACAGCAGCTTCGCCCCGTGCCTGATGATCCCGCCCCACTCCTGGGCGGTGCCCGGCAGGAACCCCGGCACGTCGCAGAACGTGATCAGCGGAATGTTGAACGCGTCGCATGTGCGCACGAAGCGCGCGGCCTTGGCGGAGGCGTCGATGTCGAGCACCCCGGCGAGCTGCGCCGGCTGGTTGCCGACCACGCCCACCGCGTGGCCGTCCAGGCGGGAGAAGCCGCAGATGATGTTCTTCGCGTAGTGCTCATGCACCTCGAAAAAATCTTGATCGTCGACGATCAAGCGCACGACCTCGCGCATGTCATACGGCTTGTTCGGGTTCTCCGGGACGACGTGATCGAGCTCCGCGTCCATCCGCTGCGGATCGTCGGTGGGCGCTACGCGGGGCGTGCTCTGCAGGTTGTTCTGAGGCAGGAAGCTCAGCAGATAGCGGCAGTCCTCCAAGCAGGCGTCCTCGTCCTCGGAGGCGAACTGGGCGACGCCGGACTTCGTGTTGTGCGACATCGCCCCGCCCAGCTCCTCGAAGCCGACCTCCTCGCCCGTGACCGTCTTGATCACGTCGGGGCCGGTGATGAACATGTGGGAGGTCTCCTTGACCATGAAGATGAAGTCGGTGATCGCCGGCGAGTAAACCGCCCCGCCGGCGCACGGGCCCATCACGAGGCTGATCTGCGGGATCACGCCCGAGCAGCGCACATTGCGCAGGAACACGTCGCCATAGGACCCGAGCGAGACCACGCCCTCCTGGATGCGCGCCCCGCCGGAGTCGTTGATGCCGATCACCGGGCACCCGATCCTGGCCGCCAGGTCCATGACCTTGCACATCTTCTCGCCCATCACCTCGCCGAGCGAGCCACCGAACACGGTGAAGTCCTGGCTGAACACGCACACCGTGCGGCCGTCGATCGTGCCGTGGCCGGTGACCACCGCGTCGCCCCAGGGCCGGTTCTTCTGCATATCGAAGTCATACGTGCGGTGGCGCACGAACGTGTCGAGCTCCTGAAAGGAGCCCTCGTCGAGCAGCTTCTCCACGCGCTCGCGCGCCGTGTACTTGCCGCGCGCGTGCTGCTTCTCCTCCGCCTCGGGTGAGGAGTGGATCGCCGCCTCGCGCAGCTCCTGCAGCTGAGCGAGCTTTTCCTCATAGGTCTCCGGCGCCTTCTGGCGCGGCGGCCGTCGGTGGCCGCTGCGGGAGGCCGCCAGCAGCGCGGCGTCGTTCTGTCGATCGTGGGAGCTCGCGGCCATCGGCGCGGATCTTATCCGCGGGCTCGCGCCGGGGCGATTCTCAGGCGCGCGAGAACGGCCGGTGGTGCGCGGCGCCCAGCCGGTCAAGCGCCGCGGTGAGCACGGCGGTCACCTGCTCTGTCGCTACCTCCTCAGCCGCCGCCAGCTCGGCCGCGATGTCGATTGCCTCCTCGACCTCGACCTCGGGCGCCGGCTCCGGCTCCGGCTCGGGCTGCGGCTGCGCTGCGGGACGGCGACGGAAGATGCGGGCAAAGAAGCCGATGCGCGGCTCCGGCTCTGGCTCCGGATCGGGCTCTGGCTCCAAGACGGGCTCGTCGATGACTACAGGCTCGGGGGACGCAGCGGGCGCGGGCGCGGGGAGCTCGCGCGCGGCGCTGAGCGTGACTTTGGTGCCCCAGCCGGAGGGCTTGAGCAACACCTTGCCGGTCGTGTCGGCGGCCTCCCATTCGACCGTCTTCTCCGGCTCGACGCGGGTGATGCGGATCTCGCCCAGCTCGCCCAGATGGCGGGCCAGCGTGTCGGGGTCGCTCAGCTCCGTCCACAGCTCGGGCGGGGACTTGACCAAAGTGCGCTGCACCTCCGAGGAGATCATCGCTCCACATTTCGAGCGATCTCGCGCGACTCCTTCCGCGTGTTCTGGAGAGCCCTCCTCTTGCGTTCGAAGGCCAAGCCTCGCAAGGACGCAGGAAGCGAAGTGTGCTTCAGCACATGAGCGACCGAGGACGCCGCGAGGCGCCGGCATTCGGGCGCAAGAGCAACTCCGCCAACTGGACCGCGTTTAGAGCGGCGCCCTTGCGCAGGTTGTCGGCGACGATCCACAGGTCGAGCGCGCGCTCGTGCCCGGGATCGCGGCGGATGCGCCCGACGAACACGTCGTCCTGGCCGGCGGCGTCGATCGCGAGCGGATACAGCGCCGCGGCGGGGTCGTCGAGCACGGTCACGCCGGGCGCAGCCGTGAGCAGCTCCCGTGCCTGCTCGGGGGAAAGCGGCTCGCGCGTCTGCACGTTGACGGCCTCGGAGTGCCCGGTGAGCACCGGCACGCGCACGCAGGTCGCGCTCACGCGGATCGACGGATCGCCGAGGATCTTGCGCGTCTCGTTGATCAGCTTGCGCTCCTCGTCGGTGTGGTCCTCGCCGGCGGCGAACGAGCCGGCGTGGGGCAGCGCGTTGAAGGCGATCTGATGCGCGTAGGACGCGGGCGGGGAGATCTCGCGCTCGTGGAGCAGCGCGTGGGACTGGTCGAGCAGCTCGTCCACCGCCTGCTTGCCGGTGCCGGAGACCGCCTGGTAGGTGGAGATCACCAGCCGCTCGATCCCGGCGGCGTCGTGCAGCGGCTTGAGCGCCACGACCATCTGCATGGTCGAGCAGTTCGGGTTCGCCACGATCCCGTGGTGAGAAGCGAGCGCCTCGGGGTTGACCTCGCTGACGACCAGCGGCACGTCCTCCTGCATGCGCCAGCGCGAGGAGTTGTCGATCACCACCGCGCCCGCGGCGGCGAACCGCGGCGCCCACTCGCCCGAGGTCGAGCCGCCGGCCGAGAACAGCGCCAGGTCAAAGCCCGCGATCGCCTCCTCGCTGAGGCCCCGCACAATCAGGCCGCCCTCGAGCTCGCGTCCAACCGAGCGCTCGGAGGCGAACGGCACGATCTCGCGCGCGGGGAAGTCGCGCTCGCGCAAAAGCTGCAGCATCAGCGTGCCCACCTGCCCGGTGGCGCCGACGACGGCGACTCGATAACCGCTGCTCATAGGGTTCTCAGGGTATTAGAACGTCGGCGCGTACTTGCCGAAGACGTCCTGCATCGCGCCGCAGACCTCGCCCAGCGAGCAGCGGTCCTTCAACGCCTGGCGGATCGCCGGCAGCAGGTTCTCGCTGCCGCGGGCGACGCCGCGCAGCTCCTCCAGGCGTTGCTCGGCCAGCGCCTGGTCGCGGTCGGCCTTGAACCGCGTCAGGCGGTCGACCTGTTCGCGCTCGGACTCGGGGTCTACGCGCAGGAGGTCGGGGACCTCGATGCCCTCTTCCTCGTACTTGTTGACCCCCACGACGATGTCCTGGCCGATCCGGTAGCGCTCCTGGTAGCCCCAGGCGGACTCGTCGATCTCGCCGGTGATGAACTGGATCGCGTTGACCGATCCGCCGAGCGCGTCGACCTTCGCGATCAGCTCGTTCGCGCGCAGTTCGATCTCATCGGTCAGCGACTCGACGAAGTAGGAGCCGGCGAACGGGTCGACGGTGTCGGTGGCGCCAGACTCGTGCGCGAGGATCTGCTGCGTGCGCAGGGCGATTTTGGCGGCGCGCTCGGTGGGGAGAGCGAGCGCCTCGTCGAAGCCGTGGGTGTGCAGCGACTGGGTGCCGCCGCAGACGGCGGCGAAGCCCTGCAGCGCGACGCGGACGATGTTGTTCTCCGGCTGCTGGGCCGTCAGCGTGACGCCGCCGGTCTGGGTGTGAAAGCGCAGCATCGTCGCCTTTGGGTTGGTGGCGCCGAAGCGCTCGCGCATGATGTGCGCCCACATGCGTCGGGCGGCGCGGAACTTGGCGACCTCCTGGAAGACGTTGTTGTGGCCGTTGAAGAAGAAGGCCAGCCGCGGCGCGAACTCGTCGACCGACAGACCCGCGTCGATCGCGGCCTGGACGTAGGCGATGCCCGAGGAGAGCGTGAAGGCGACCTCCTGCACGGCCGAGCAGCCCTTCTCGCGAAAGTGATAGCCGGAGATCGAGATCGTGTTCCATTTGGGGACGTTCTCGTGGCAGTACTGGAAAAGGTCGGTCGTCAGGCGCATCGTCGGCACGGGCGGGTAGATGTAGTTGCCGCGCGCGATGTACT
>DATCBT010000028.1:0-36548 GCA_036511695.1 Solirubrobacteraceae bacterium
CCGGGGTCTGTTCGAGCGCCGCTGCCATTTCCCTCATCTGGTGGTGACGTTCGAGGAGGCTCCGTCGCGTGCTCCCACACGCGATGGCTCTAGTAGCGCTGAGCGCCGTGGCTCTGACCCAGGGCCACGGCGCTCCCCGACCGCTTGCTGTTTGACGGCGCTCGGCGGCTCTTACTGTTCCGCGCCCTCGCGCGTGTCGTCATACAACACACGAGGGGCCCTCCCCTCTCTCCCGGAGGAGACGGTCAGATGAGAATGTCATTGCTGCCATTGCGCGCCTGTGGGCTGGCGCTCGCCTGTTCCGCTGTCTTTGGCGCCCTGTCCCTCTGCGCCCTCGCCCCGTCCGCCTTCGCCGAACAGGTCTCCTACCAGCAGGTCACGCCCGTCGGCGCCTACGACGCCGTGCCTCGCTACGAGACTTTTACAGGACCGCCGTTGAGCAACGCGGACTATGTGACCCCGGATGGCGCGAGCGTGTTCTTTTCGACTATCGGGCCGTTCCCGGGGCTCCCCAGCACGGGCGGTCGCCTCGATGTCCTGCGCGCGAGTCGCGCCGCCGATGGGACCTGGAGCACGACCTGGATGAGCCCCGGCGCGGACACCATCTCCGGCACCAACACCCACGAACGTATTTTCCAGGCGGCGAGCGCCGACGGGACGAAGGTCATCTTCGAGTCCCGTGACCAGCTCGACCCCTCCCGGACGGACTGCGGCGACTTCACCGAAATCACGGGTGAAACCCTGTGCTATCTGAGGGTCTACGAGTACGACGCCTCCAGCGGGCGTACGTCGCTGATCTCGCGGGCACAGGTGCAGCCCGAAGCGCTGTTTGACGCGCGCTTCGCTTCGGCCTCGGCGGATCTCGGGACGGTGGAGTGGCTGACCCCGGAGGCGATGACGCCGGGGGTGGAAGACCAGAACAGCATCGACGTGTACTCCGCCCGGGAAGGCGCTGGCGCGCTCGTCTCGGCGCCGTCCGGCTCGACCGGCTCGGTCAGCGACAAGCGACTCGTACAGGTCACCGGCGGCCTATCTGCCAACGGCGCCGCCATCGTTGAAGAATTCGCTCAGCCGGGTCCACTCGAAACAGCTAAAGTTCCGATCGCCGACTATCAGCTGCCGGCGCGTAACGCGCACTTGGTCTCCGCCGACGGCTCGGAGGTCTTCTTCCAGGATGTGCGCCAGCTCACGGCAGCTGCCCCGGGCCCCGAAATCGAGAACGTTTACATGCGCCGGGGCATCACCACGACGCTGCTCTCCTCGCCGGCGCAACGCACCCTGCCTCCGACCGTCGCGCCGTCTGCATCGTTCTTTGCTGATGCCACCCCTGACGGGGCGAGCGTGTTCTTCGAGACCTCCTCGCAGCTCACCGACGGCGACGGCAACGCGAGTGTCGATGTCTACCGCTACGACATCCCGACGGGCCAAGTCTCGCTCGTCTCGGCCGTCGGTCACACCCAGTCGGCGGTCGTGGAAGCTACCGGCTCCTACTATGTCACGGCTTCGGCGGACGGCTCGCACGTCTATCTCGCCTCCCGCGACGACCTGGATCCAGAAAGCGCCCCGCCTGGTAGCGCCTGGAAGCTCTACGAGCGTGTCGCTGGGCGCACGCGCTTCATAGCGCTCGATCCCGAGCTCGAAGATCTCGAAGGCGAGACCGGCGCACAGCAGAGCTTGTGCGCCGGCAGCAACTCAGCGTTCGGCATCCAGGAGGGCCTGGGTAACGTCAGCGCGGGTGGATGCGATCAGGTGGCGACGATGCGAGCGACGGCGGACGGGTCACGGCTGCTGTTCGAGTCCGCCCAGCCCCTTACGCCGGGCGCTGCCAGCGGCCTGCGGTGTGTGACCGACAACGAAATCCCCAAATCCCAAGGCCATCCGATCAACGTCAGCGAACACGGGTTTGGCACCGGCGGCGCTCCCGAATACGGCTGCAACATCTACGTCTACGACGATGCGACGGGGGCGATCACGCTGCTTTCGCCCGGCGCGACGACCTATGGAGCGTTCCTCACGCGCTTCGGCATCCCGGCCTTGAACAATCAGGACGAAGAGACGGCGCCGTTGGGCCAGCCGCTGCTGATGTCCGGCGATGGCAGCCGTGTGTTTTTCTCCTCCAAGGACGCGTTGGTGCCTGGCGCGGTGACGGGCCTGGCGAACATCTACGCGTGGTCGGCGGGCGCGCTGACGTTGGTCTCCCCGCCGGATGAGAGTTCAGACGCGGTCTATGACGGCAACAGCGCCGACGGTTCGCAGGTCTTCTTCCACTCGCGCCAGTCGCTGATCCCCGGCGCCGACAACCACGGCCAGGTCGCGATCTACGACGCCCAACTCGGCGCTCCGCCGCCCGCGGGACCCTCTGATCCGCCGTCCGCGCCTCAGCCGGTGGCCTCAGCCCCCGCACAGACGCTCACCGTAAACGCCGCGGCGGTGAGCGTGAGCGCTGCCTCCACCACGCCCCCGTTGATGCCAGCGAAGCCCAGGTCCCTCACTCGAGCTCAAAAGCTCTCGAGAGCACTGAGGCTCTGCCTCGGCAAGCACAACAAGAAGAAGCGAGCTGTTTGCCAAGCTCAGGCCCGAAAGACGTACGGCCCGACCCCCAAATCTAAAGCCAAGAAGTCCAACGGCAACGGAAGGGGCAGCCGGTGACGTCCGCTGTCTCGAGACTCCGAACAGCTTGTCTGGGCGCCTTGACCGTTGGGCTCGTGTTGCTCTCGGCGTCTTCGGCGCCGGCTGCGGGCGCACCGGTGTGGACGCTCGCCTCCGCCCACATGCCCACCTTCTTCACGCCGGGTGATCTCCCGGACTACTACATGCTGACGTTGACTAACTCGGGCTCCGCCGTCGGCGATGGCAGCACCGTCAGCGTAGCCGACACCCTCCCCTCGGGCGTGACGGCGTTCGAAATGTCCGGAGAAGGATGGGCTTGTCCGACCGCTGCGGAACTCGGCGAAGGCGTGACGCCTGCCTGTACCCGCAGCGACTCGCTGGCGCCCGGCGCCTCCTACCCGCCGATCAAACTAAAAGTACACGTCGCCGCCGGCGCCTCGCTGGGAATCGTCTCGAACACGGCGACCGTCTCCGGCGGCGGCGGCGCCGCCGCGTCGGCAAGTGACCCGACGACGATCACCACTAGCCCCCAGCCCGGCGTCTCGAGCTTCACCACCCACACCTCCAGCACACAGGCCGGCGCACACGCCGACCTTAGCACGACGGTCCGCTTCAACACCTACCAAGACCCCTCCCTCAACGGGGCCATCGGGCCACTTGCGACCGGTTACTTCCTCCCCGCCGGCGGCGGTCCGGGGGATCTGGTCCTCAAGCTGCCGCCCGGCCTCCTCGGCAATCCGGCAGCGGTCCCGCGCTGCCCACGCGCCGAATTCCTACGCACCGAATACGTGTATGACGAAGGGATCGGGCCCGGCTGTCCGGATGATACGCAGATCGGCTTCGGCACTTTCTACGTCAACAACCAGGTACTCGCCAACGTGCCCACGTATCACACCGGCTTGGGCTACAGTGCGGCGCCCGGGGCGATCTTTAACCTGGAGCCCTCCGGTGACGAACCGGCGCGACTCGGCATCGCAATATTGTCGCCCATCGGTTTTGCTTTCGTCCAGGTGGCGTTGACCGCGAGCGCCGCCGACAACTACGCGGTCACGGTCACCACCGACGACGTCGCCAACGACTTCCTCGGGCAAAACACTGCAGTCGACGGCTTCGCGCTGACACTGTGGGGCGTCCCGGCCGACCCCAGCCACGACCAGCTGCGGAGTAGCTGCCTCTTCGCCGCAGCGGGGGGTCGCGTACCACCGGCGTCCTGCCCCAGCGACCAGCCGCCGGCGCCGTTCACCGAGAACCCGACCGACTGCTCCAACATGCCGGTAACGTCTCTGCGCAGCGACTTTTACGGTGACCTCGGCAGCTTTCTTCCTTACAGCTCGCAGGCGACCGGCCCCGATGGCCAGCCGGTCGCGGCGGGGACCGGCTGTGCAGGGGTCCCGTTCGAACCGTCGCTGGAAGTGCAGCCGGACAATGCGGTGGCGGGTGCGCCGGCGGGCCTGAACGTCGATCTGAAGGTGCCGCAGAGCTCAGAACCGGAAGGCATCGGGACCTCGGAGCTGCGTAACGCGGTCGTGACGCTGCCGGCGGGCATGTCGATCTCCCCTTCGGCGGCCGCACAGCCGCTCGGGGCCTGCACCGATGCGGAGTTCGGGGCGGGGTCCGACGCGCCCGCGCAGTGCCCCTCCGATTCGGCGATCGGCACGACCGAAGTCATCACGCCGCTGCTGAGCGGCCCGTTGACGGGGAAGGTGTATCTCGGGCAGCCGCTGGAGCAGACCGACCCCGCCTCGGGGCAGATGTACCGCGTCTTTCAGGAGATCCAGGGGTTCGGGCTCGACGTCAAGGTCGAGGGGCATGTCGCCGCGGACCCGCTGACGGGCCAGTTGACGGCGACGTTCGAAGGGCTGCCTGAGGTGCCGTTCGGCGAATTCAAGCTGCGCTTCCGCGGCGGCGCGAACGCCGTTCTCTCAAACCCGCAGGCGTGCGGGACGTACACGACGACCTCGCAGCTGACGCCGTACAGCGGCAACCCGCCCGCGACGCCATCCTCGCCGTTCACGGCGAGCGCTGACGGCAACGGCGCTTCGTGTCCGTCACCGCAGCCGTTCGCTCCGGGCGTGTCGGTCTGGGGTACCTCCGCTCAGGCCGGCGCGAACTCGTCGGTCTCGGTCGGCGTCACGCGCCCCGACGGGCAGGGCTATCTCTCCTCGATCGCCGCGCACCTCCCGCCCGGCCTGCTCGGCAACGTCGCCTCGGTGCCGCTGTGCCCGGCGGCGAACGTGTCGGCGGGCACGTGCCCGGCGTCCAGCCGGATCGGCGGAGTGGAGGCGACCGCCGGCCCGGGCAGCGACCCGCTGCAGCTGCCCGGCACGGTTTACCTCGGCCAGGGCTTCGGCCCTTACCCGTTCTCGCTGTCGGTGGTCGTCCCGGCCGTCGCCGGCCCCTACAACCTCGGCAACGTCACGGTGCGTCTCGGGATCCAGGTCAACAACGACGGGAGCGTCAGCGTGCAGAGCGACCCGCTGCCGAGGATCCTCGACGGCATCCCGATCCAGCTGCGCGGTGCGACTGTCACGCTCGACCGGCCGGGGTTCATGTCCAACCCGACGAGCTGCGCGCCGCTCAGCCTGGCCTCGACGCTCACGAGCCTCGCTGGTGCGCTCGCCTCACCCTCGGCGCCGTTTCAGGTCGGCGGCTGCGGGTACCTGCCGTTCAAGCCCTCGTTCACGGTCGCGACGCAGGCCTCGACCTCCAAAGCCAAGGGCGCCTCGCTGACCGTGCGCGTCGCGCAGAAACCGGGGGAAGCCAATATCCACAGGGTTGACGTGCAGCTGCCCAAGGTGCTGCCGACTCGCCTCACCACGCTGCAGAAGGCCTGCACGGAAGCTCAGTTCGCCGCCAACCCCGCCGGCTGTCCGGAAGGGTCTGACGTGGGCACGGCCACGGCGGTGACGCCGATCCTCAACGTACCGCTGACCGGCCCCGCCTACCTGGTCTCCCACGGCGGGGCCACGTTCCCCGAACTGGTGATCGTCCTGCAGGGACAGGGCGTGACGATCTACCTGCGCGGGGAAACGGACATCAAAAAAGGGATCACCTACTCGAAATTCGAAACCGTCCCCGACGCTCCCATCTCCTCATTTCAGCTGAACCTCCCCGAGGGACCGCACTCCATCCTGGGGGCCTACCTCCCGGCGAACGCGAAAGGCAGCATGTGCGGGCAGACCCTGGTGATTCCCACGAGCATCGAAGGCCAGAACGGCTCGAAGCTCACCCAGACGACCAAGATCACCGTGTCCGGCTGCACGGCGGCCAAGGCCAAGGCGCTGACGCGGGCACAGAAGCTCGCAAAGGCGCTAAAGGCATGCAAGACGAAGTACAAGAAGTCAAAGAAGAAGCGCGCGGCGTGCGAAAAGCAAGCCCACAAGCAGTACGGCCCGATACATAAAGCCAAGAAGACAAACCGGAGGGGCAAGTGATGTCTTCGAGGCTCAATCTCCGCCAGATCACAGTCTCGGCGGTAGCCCTAGCCTGTGGGTCGCTGCTGGCATTCGGCGCCGGCATCGCCCAGGCGGAACATAACTATGCCCAGTCCGGCTCTTTCTCGATCGGCACTGAGGCGGCGGGCTTGGCGGTGGATCAGTCCTCGGGGACATTCTCCGGTTATGTCTATGACGCTGAGATGAAGAACCCTTTTAATATCTCCCCAAACTCACGGGTAGCTCAATTCAAACCCCCTTTCGAATCCTCGCCGATAGAATTCGGCAGCGGGACGAGCTTCTCAGGGGTAGCGGTCGATTCCACTACGGGGGATGTGTTTGCGCTGGGCACCAATGTTGCAACAAATGAAGACCAGGTGGATGAGTTTGACCCCGCCACGGGGACACAGATCGCTACGATTGGCACCGGGACGATATCCGCGGGAGACAGCGCGCGCATCTGGGTTGATTCCTCGGGCGATGTCTTCGTGCCGGACAACAGCGGCAACGTCGTCTATGAGTTCGCGCCGACGGGACCGAACAGCAACGTCTACACGAGCGCTCCGACGACGATTGGCTCGGGCGAACTGAGCGATCCGACCGGGGTAGCAGTCGACTCGACAGGCATCGTCTACGTCGTGGACAGCGGCCATGCTCGTGTGGCGGTGTTTTCGCCAGCCGCGGTCTTCTTGGGAGCGTTGAGTGGGCTGTCTAGCCCGGAGGGAGTTACCGTCGACCCTTTCACCAACAGTGCGTTCGAATCATCCACCAACAACGTATTCGTAGTCGATCGGCCCGGGGGCATAGCGCAGGTAGATATGTTCGAACCCTCCGCGGGAGGCGTGCCCGGAAGCTTGCGCGTCACGTTCGGTTCCGGAAGCCTAACGGGTGAAAACGTGACCGGCATCGCGGTCGACTCCTCCTCCAAAGTGTACGTGGCGATGGGGAACCTCTTCCCCGGCGCGCAAGCGCTGATCTTCAAGCCGGCTGAACCACCCGAAGCGAAAACTGGATTCCCAGGAGCGGTGACCGCGACCGCTGCCACGCTTAGTGGCACAGTCATTCCCCATGAAGCTGTTACGGACTGGTACTTCGAGTTCGGCCCAAGTCAAACCTACGGCGAATTCAGCCCCGCGCTCCCAGGCTCCGAAACGGCGATAGAAACCCCCGTGCAGACTACGCTGACGGGGCTGCAGCCGAATAAGACCTACCACTACCAGCTGATCGCCAGTAACCCGAACGGAACGGCGAAAGGAGGCGACCAGACCCTCACCACGCTCGCCGCGCGACCATCGGTCCACGGGCAGTCGAGCTCGAGCGTCACGCTCACCGGCGCGACTGTGACGGCGCAGATCAACCCGAACAACCAGGACACCCGCTACTTCTTCCAGTACGGGACCGACATCACCTATTCGCTCGGCAGCATCCCGGCTTCGCCGGGCGAAGACATCGGCACGGAATTCGGCGACCAGAGCAAGGAAGCCAAACTGTCCGGCCTGCAGCCCAACACGCTCTACCACTACCGAGCGGTCGCCGTCAACGCGACCGGCACGACCGAAGGGGTCGACCACACGTTCACGACCCTCCCCAACGGGCCGTCGGTGACGACCGGCGCCGCGTCCGGCGTCGGGCAGAGCGCGGCGACGCTGACCGGCGCGATCGACTCGCAGGGCGCCGAAACCAGCTACTACTTCGAATACTCGGGCCCCGGGACGTTCTCGATCGTGAGCGGGAAAGCCGGATCGGGCAGCGGCAACGCGACGGTCACCGCGCCCGTCAACGGGCTATCGCCGGGTGCCAGCTACCAGTACCGGCTGATCGCCACGAACGCGGGTGGCACGACGTTCGGGTCCTACCGGACGTTCATGACCGCTCCGCCGCCCCCCAGCGGCCCGCCGCCGGTCGTGACCGGCGGGATCTCGAACCTGACGCCGACCAGCGCGACGCTGGCCGGCACGGTCAACCCGAACGGCGGGACGACCGGCTACCAGTTCCAGTACGGCACGAGCGCCGCCTACGGTGCGATCCTGCCCGAAGCCAGCGCCGGGTCCGGCACCGAACCCCAGGGCGCGGCCGGCGGCCTATCAGGCCTCACGCCGGGCACGACCTACCACTACCGGCTGGTGGCGACCAACGCCGCGGGAACCACCTACGGAGCCGATCAGACGTTCACCACACCCGCCGCGCCGGTCAGCGTCTTCGGCCCGCCGCCGGTGAACACCCTCGCGCCCACGACGACCACGAAATCAACCACGTCCAAGGCTCTGACGCGCGCACAGAAGCTCTCAAATGCGTTGAAGGCGTGCAAGAAGCGGCCGAAGAAGCAGCGAACCGCGTGTGTGAGGCAGGCCCGCAAGCAGTACGGGCCAAAGCCAAAGGCTAAGGCCAGGAAGAGGTAGACGGGCGCTCGGGCTCTTTGGTTGTGAGGTGAGCGTGGTGTCGGCACCCAAGCCGCAAGGACAAGCCTCCCGCGCTCGTGGCGGGTCGCGGGAGGGCCTCAACCGCGCGGTACATGTGCGGATGAGTGAGGTGCAGCGTGGGCGGCTGCTCGCGGCGGCTGGGGAGGTTGTCGCTGAGGTGGGTTATGCGGGGATGTCGATGGCGCGCGTGACGAGTCGTGCGGGTGTCTCACGCGGCACGTTCTATGAGCTGTTCGAGGATCGCGAAGATTGTTTTCTCGCGGTGTTCGATGACACGGTCGCTCAGATCGCGGCGGTCGCCCGTCCGGCGTATGAACGTGAGCGAAGCTGGCGGGAGCAGGTCAGGGGCGGCCTGTTTGCGTTGCTTGTGTTCATCGGGGATGAGCGTGGGTTGGGATCGCTTCTGATCGTGGACGCGCTCAGCGCCGGTTCCAGGGTCCTCGCACGCCGTGCGCAATGGCTCGAAACATTGACCGGCATCATCGAGCGGGGGCGCCTGGAGGTTAAAGGGGCCCGGGAGATGCCGCCCTTGACGGCAGAGGGTGTCGTCGGTGCGGTCCTCAGTGTGTTGCATGCGCGGCTGCTCGATGGTGACGACCGGCCGTTGGTCGGGCTGCGCAACCAGTTGATGGCGCTGATCGTGTTGCCTTACCTCGGTCCGGGAGCCGCCAAGAGGGAGCTTGAGCGTCCGTTGCCGAGAGCCCGTCGTGTGTCACGCCGGCCTGTGCGATTTCCGTTGGATGAGCTCGATATACGCATTACGTATCGCACGTTGCGTGTCCTGGCGGCGGTTGCTGAGCATCCGGGCGCCAGTAATCGTGAGGTTGCGGATGGGGCTGGTATTCGAGACGCGGCTCAGATCTCAAAGCTCCTCACGCGGCTCGTGAAGCTCGGGCTGACACAGAACAGCGGCCACGGCCAGGCCAAGGGGGAGCGTAACGCGTGGGCGCTCACCGCGAAGGGCGATGAAGTGCAGCGGGGAATCGATGCGCAGGTGGCTCATGCCGGGCGTTAAGGAGCGCGCTGCGGTTGTGGTGTCCGGCAGGAAGGGGCGGGGTCTCCAGGCGCAGCGTGCGCGTGTGCTGGACGCGGCGGTCGATGTTCTTGCGGAGAAGGGGTACTCGTCGGTGTTTGCGGGCCTCGTCACGGGCCGCTCGGGTGTCTCCCGTCTGACGTTCTATGAGCTGTTCGACGGTGGCGAGGACTGCTTTCTCGCGGTCTTCGATCGCGCGGTCGCTCAGATTGCTGTCGAGGTCACCCCGGCTCATCTTGAGGGTAAGGGTTGGCGTGAGGGGGCCAGGGCTGGGTTGACCGCGCTGCTTTCCTTCTTCGATCGTGAGCCCGATCTCTGTTCGCTGGTGGTTGTCGATGCGCTCACGGTCGGGCCGCGGGTGCTCGAGCGGCGTCGTGAACTGCTCGATGTCTTGCGTGGCGTGGTCGATCGTGGGCGCTCGGAGGGGAGGGCGGGTCGTGAGCCGCCTCCGGTCACCGCCGAGGGAGTTATCGGCGCGATATGCAGCGTCCTCCACGCGCGGGTGCTCGAACGGGTCATGGCCAAGCGACGCGCCACGGCGAGTGGCGCATCTCCGGCATCCAGCCCCGGTTCGCTACGGGAGTTGTGCAACCCGCTGATGGCGATGATCGTGCTGCCTTACCTCGGGCGCACGGCAGCTGCCAGAGAGCTCGAGCGTCCCATCCCAAAGGCGCGGCGAGCGTCGCCCCGTCCGGTGCGGGATCCCCCGGCCCCGCGCCTGAACCACCGTGCGCTGCTGATCCTCCGGGCCATCATTGCCGAGCCTGGCCTCGGCAACACGCAGATCGCCGCGCGCGTCGGGCTACGCGACACGGGCCACATCTCACGACTGCTGCTGCTCCTCTCAGACCAAGGGCTGATCGTCAACGACAGCAAGGGGCACCCGCGCGGAGCAAAAGCCTGGCGGGTAACCGGGAAGGGGGAGGGGTTCAGCGGGAGGGTTGAGGCGGCGGCTGGGAAATGATGTGCGCTTAGTCGATGCTGCCGGGCTCTGCGATCCATTGGCTGGTGAAGCCGAGGACTGTTGCGAGCTTGTCGAAGTGGTGATCGTAGTGGAGGACGGCGAAGCCGCGCTCTGCGGCTGCGGCGGCGGTGAGCGCGTCGGGTACGCGTACGCGATGTGCGCCAGCTCAGCGCCACGCGCGATCGCGGACGGTGCGTAGACGATGGAGGTCGAGTCCGGAGGTTCCGCGGGCCACACTGATCAGGAAATCACGCCCGCGGCCAGCTTCGCCGCCGGAGCCTTTCTTGCGCCGTGAGGCCAGGATCTCAACGATCGGCTCAAGCTCGTCCTCGGGCAGCTCGTCCAGCAGCTTCTGGGCCTTCTCACGCGTCGTCATAGGCCCGAGTGTAGCGCCCTTCAACAAGCCGCCCGCCCGCCAAAGCGCGTTCTTGTGGTTGGGGCTTGACATCTGGTTGCCGGGGAGGTACGTTGGATAGGCAATGGCATCCAGGTGGGTGCTGGGCACGATAGGTCAGGTTTGGGTTGGTCTTCTGGATCGATTTCAAGCGCTTTGTAGGGGACGTAGGGGAGAGGGCCGGATCGCATGAAGAGGGGTTGTTTTCGCGTGAGTCCAATGGGGACAGATGTGATGGGGTTGGTTGCGGCTGAGGGGTTGCCCTTAGCTAGATGCGTCAGCGCTGCTGACACATCTCTCTCTCTCTCTCTCTCTCTCTACTCCGGGTCTATTAGGCAAAAAGCCTAGTTCCGGCGCCCGTCGGGGCGCCTTTGATCATTCTCTAAGTAGTAACCACCGTGCCTTTGAGCGCGGTATCTGTGCTTCTCAGGTGCGTCTGGGGCGTTTGCTGGGCAAGCAGGTCAAGGACGCAGGGAGCGTGGCGTGCTATGCACGCGAGCGACCGAGGACGCAGAGATGTGCAGCCCAGCGGACGTCCCAGCGGGGTCTGTTCGAGCGCCGCTGCCGTTTCCCTCATCTGGCGTCGGCGTTCGAGGAGGCTCCGTCGCGCGCTCCCACGCGTGACGGTTCTAGTAGCGCTGAGCGCCGTGGCTCCGACCCAGAGCCACGGCGCTCCCCGATCGCTGTCTCTCTGACGGCGATCGGTAGTCCCTGCGGTTTTGCGCCTTTGCGCGTGTCGTCATACAACGCACGAGGGGCGCTCCCCTCTTTCCTGGAGGAGACGGTCAGATGAGAACGTCACTGCCCTCGCGCGCTTACGGGTTCCCGCTTGCGCTGTTGCCGATCCTGGCTGGTGCCCTGTTCGCCCTTGCGCTCCCGACCGCCCTCCTCGCCGCCGAACCCTGCCCTAACGAACAGCTCCGGGCGGAAAGCCTCGTCAACCCCGCGACCGGCGAGCCGTATTCCGCTCAGCTTCCGGGCTGCCGCGCCTACGAGCTGGTCTCGCCGCCGGAAACCGGTGGGGTCCCGGTCCCTGTTCTCCACACTCTCGAAAACACCAGCTTTGGACAGGGGATGAAGAGGTTTCTGGTTTCAGAAGACGGCTCGGTCTTCTTCATTTCCGGAGCGGCGCCTGCTGGCACCGGCGCTATCGAGCAGGGTGAATACCTGGGGGTTTTTCGCAGTCGGCGAACGGGCTTCGGATGGGATACGCGGGACATGACGGCGTTTGGTGTCGTGCCCGGCGATAGCGTGCTCAAGGAGGCTTCAGCCAACGGCTCCCGGATCCTGATTGAAACGCCTCTGACTTTGAGCTCCGCCGATTTGGATAATCCAGCTGAGTACATCGATCGTGGCATGGACCTTTACGTGGTAAGTGAAAACGCTCCGCCGCAGCTTGTCACCCGGGGGGAACTCCCCAATGCCACGCCCGGCCAAAATGCGTTCCAACGGGAAGCTCCTTTCGCCAACGCCGAACTGTCGGCGGTCGGATTCACATCCCTTGTGTCGCTGCAGAGCCTCGAAGGGGGCGCGAGTAGCTCTGCCGGATGCTACATCTGGGCGAACGTCGAATCGCGTCTTGCCTACCTCACCAACCCCGAGGGACCCAGATCGCCAAACTGCACCTTCTTGGCCGTTGCTCCGGACGGTCGCGCCATCATCGAAGACACCAGCGGGGACTTCCGGACCGGTCTCATCTTCGCATCGGCCGGAGCGGGAGAGTTCACAGCTAATTATACCGTTCAACTCTCGGGCGGTACGGAACACGCGGCGAGCTTCGACGCGCTCTCACCGGGTGGTCAGATCGCGTACATCACGAGCACCGACAAGCTGGATCCCGGGTATGAAAACGCAGGCAAGCCGAGCGTGTACGCCGTGAGCATGACGACGGGTGCGTTTGCGCAGGGATTGCCCGCGGCGACTTGCATCTCCTGTCTCGGGGGCAGCGACGACGAAAGGGTGCGGTATGTGGGCCAAAGCGCCGATGGCTCCCACGTCTATTTCTCGACCGGCCAGGGACTGTGGAGCTGGGATGAGCAGACCGGGAAAGCGATCAAGTTGACCGAAGCGACCGATGTCTCGCAGGTCGTCTCCTCCCAGAACGGCCAGTTCGTGATCGGCGTGACCTCACAGCTCGCGGGCAACCTCCATGGTACGGCTGATGTCTATGAGTTTTTCACCGGCGGGCACGCGCCGCTGCTCATCACCTCCGGGACGTCAGCTGATGAATATGTGCTCGTCGGCAGGCGCGGCGGCGGGCGCGGCGGCGAGGATCTTCCGGTCGGCGGAGTATCGGATGACGGCCAGCGGGTGGTGTACGAACAACTCGATCCCGTGAGTGGCGCTCCATCGACGATCGAGGAGTGGGCCACCGGTCAGACCGGGGTGCCCGGTCAGACCACCCAAATCTCCCCGGCCGGGGCGACCTACGCCGACAAACTGCTGGGGACATCCGGCGGCGAACTGGAAAACGTGTTCTTCGAAGCTCACCAGCCGATGGTCGGCCAGGATCTCAACGCAGGCACCGGCGACATCTATGACGCACGGATCGACGGCGGCTTTCCAGCGCCGGCGGTTCCCGCCAACGACAACCAGACTCCGAACCCGACCGGCCCGACGGCGCCGACCTACACGACGAGCCTGACGCCTCCTGGCATCTCGCTCGCGCCGTTGCCACCGGACACCTCCCACCCGGCGAGTGCCTCGAAAGCAAAGGCCTTGACACGGGCGCAGAAGCTGGCGAAGGCGCTGGAGGCGTGCAAGAAGCAGCCGAGGAAGAAGCGGGCCGCGTGCAAAGCCCAGGCCCGCAAGAAGTACGGCACTAGAACGAAGACGCCTACGAAGGGGGCCAAGTGATGATCCGTTGCAAGCCGCTGTGGATCGCAGCGCTCGCATCCCTTGTGACGATGACCGCTGCGGCGTCCGCCCAGGCTGCGGTCACGATCGAGTCGTTTACCGCTGAAGCTGCGAGCACGCTCGCAGGCGCGCACGCCGACGCGACGATCTCGTTCGCCTTTCAAACTTTGAATTCCCCCGGGGCGGGCTCGGCGGGGCCGCTCCCGGCGGGTGGTAATCCCAGGGACATCGTCCTCAAACTCCCACCCGGCGTGGTCGGGAACCTGACCAACGTACCGATGTGTCCGCGGGCGCTCTTTGACGTTGGCGGGGCGACCGGCGAAACCGGCGGCGGTCTCGGGTGCCCGGCAGACACGCAGGTGGGTCTTGCGACCCTGCATCTGAACGTACATCTTGCTCCTGAAATCAACACGATCGGTGTGTTCAACGTCCAGCCTGGCCCGAACGAACCAGCGCTGCTGGGCATCGAGGGCTCCATCCATCACGAACAGGCCAAGGCGACGATCCACCTGACGGCGAGTGCGCAGGACAACTACGCTCTGACTGCCACGAGCCTCGACGTTCAGCAGAAGCCCGTCGAAGCTCATCTCCTAGGCGCGATCGTCACGGTATGGGGGGTGCCGGGCGCGCACGAACGAGCCGACAGCGGATCCAACTGGGGTTCCAATGGGGCCGAACCTCCGCTCTTGACGGGTCTGATCCCGCCCGAACCACGATCGTCGTGGAAGCCGCTCATGGAGAGTCCGACGGACTGCTCGCAGACGCCACTCACGAAGCTGTCGGTCGACACCGTTGAAGAACCGGAAGTGTTCACGACCGCGACGGCCGCGAGCGCGATCCCGACGGAATGTGCGGATGTGCCGTTCGCCCCGTCGATCTCTGTGACGCCCGACACGTTGCAGGCGGGCGCTCCGACGGGCCTGCGCTTTGACCTGTCGGTGCCGCAGAGCAATGACCCATTCGGCCGGGGCACCTCCGAGCTGAAGCAGGCGGTGGTGACGTTGCCCGCGGGCATGACGGTCTCGCCGTCTGCCGCGTCGCGCGGCTTGCAGGGATGCACCGGTGCGCAGTTCGGCGCGGGCTCGGATGTCCTCGCGCAGTGTCCCGCCGCGTCGCAGGTCGGCACAGACGAAGTGCAGTCGCCGTTGCTGCCGCAGACGTCGACCGGAGGCGAAGGGGAGCTGACGGGGAAGATCTATCTGGGTCAGCCGCTCAGCACGAACCCCACGTCAGGCCAGATGTTCCGGGTGTTCCAGGAGCTTCAAGGCTTCGGCCTCGACATAAAGCTCGAGGGGTCGGTGATCGCCAACCCCGAAACGGGTCAGCTCGCAGCGACGTTTGCCAACCTCCCCGAGCTGCCTTTCCAGGACTTCAGGTTGCATTTCAACGGTGGCCCTAACGCGGTGCTCGTCAACCCTCCGACATGCGCGGCGAACACGACGACGACGCAGCTCACCCCGTATAGCGGCAACCCGCCGGCTACGCCGAGCTCGACGTTCACCACGAGCTATGACGGCAATGGCGCGCCGTGTCCGTCCGTCCTGCCGTTCGCGCCATCCTCCTCGATCTCCACCGCCTCCTCACAGGCGGGTGCGTTCTCTCCGTTGGCGGTGTCCTTCAGCCGTGGTGATGGCACGCAGCCACTTGGTCAGATCACCGCACACCTGCCACCGGGTCTGCTCGGGTACGTCTCGGCCGTGCCGTTGTGCGACCCCAGCGACGCCGCCGCGGGCACGTGCCCGGCCTCAAGCCGTGTCGGCGTGGTGAGCACGACCGCGGGCGCGGGCTCAAACCCGCTGACGGTCCCGGGCACCGTGTATCTGGCGCAGGGCACGGGTGGCTATCCGTTCGCGCTCTCTGTCGTCGTCCCTGCTATCGCCGGTCCGTACGATCTCGGCAATGTAGTCGTCCTCGTCAACCTGCAGGTCAACAGCGACGGCTCGATCACTGCCGTCTCGGGTCCGTTGCCGTCGATCCTTGACGGCATCCCGCTCGACATCCGCTCGGTCACGATGACTCTCGACCGGCCGGGCTTCACGTTCAACCCGACGAACTGCAGCCCGCTGGCGATGAGCGGCACGGTCACTTCGCTGTCGAGTGCCGTGGCTGCGATCTCCGCTCCATTCCAGGTGAGCGGCTGCGGGAGCCTTCCGTTCGCGCCGTCGTTCACGGTCGCGACACAGGGCTCGACCTCGAAAGCCAACGGCGCGTCGCTGACCGTGCGCATCGCGCAGAAGCCAGGCGAAGCGGACATCCACTCGGTGCACGTCGAACTTCCCAGGCAGCTGCCGTCACGGCTGACCACGCTGCAGAAGGCCTGTACCGCGGCGCAGTTCAACAGCAACCCGGCTGGGTGCCCCGCTGCTTCGGTTGTCGGCACGGCCACGGCGTACACGCCGACCCTGTCCTCGCCGCTGACGGGACCTGTGTTCCTGGTCTCCCATGGCGGGGCAGCGTTCCCCGACTTGGAGATAATCCTCCAAGGGGAAGGAGTGACGGTCATCCTCGACGGTCAGACCGAGATCAACAAAGGCGTCACGTCCTCCACCTTCGCCGCGGTGCCAGACGTGCCGATCTCTGGCTTCGAGCTGACGCTGCCTGAGGGCCCCTACGCGTTGCTCGGCGCCAACGGGAATCTGTGTACCTCGAAGCTGTTGATGCCCACCACGATCACCGGCCAGAACGGCGTCGTGCTCAAACAGAGCACGAGGATCGCCGTCAGCGGCTGCCCGAAGGTCAAGGTCATCTCCGCGAAGGTCAGGGGCGCCACCGCTTCGCTCACCGTGCAGGCGCCCGCGGCGGGCAGGCTGACGATCTCAGGGTCTGGGCTCAAGCAGGCCGGCAGGATGCTGAAGCAGGCCGGGAAGACCACGGTTGATGTGCGCCTGAGCAGGGCCGGGCTCGCCTCGCTTTACAGCCACCACAGGCTGAAAGTCAGACTCACGGCGTCCTTCACGCCGAGTAAGGGCTCTGGCTCGTCGGTATCCACAACCCTGATGTTCAGGTAGGAGACCTGTAATGCGCGACCACAACAGGCTCACGACCGGCAGGCGCACCGCGGGCCAAAAAGGCCTTCTTCTGGCCTTGGCGTGCGGGCTGGTTTTGGCACTCGGTGGCGGTGTGGCGCAGGCGGCGACGAGCTTCGGCAAGGTCGGCGAATTCGGAGAATCAGGTACGGAAGCCGGCAAGTTCGGCAAATCGGAAGGCGCTTCTTCTCCGAGGGGCATAGCGGTCGACGAAGGCGGGGAAGTCTGGGTCTCCGACGGCACCAATGCTCGCGTGCAGAAGTTCGGCGCCTCCCTCTCTGGTGAATTCCTGTTCACGTTCGGCTGGGGAGTCCAAGAAAACCACGCAGAAGAATTCCAGATCTGCACGAGCCTCTGTGGGGCAGGCATCTCGGGTAGCGGCGAAGGTCAGTTCGGTGCTGGTTTCCTCGGTCTTTTCCCTAGCACGGGTGTCGCGGTCGCCCCGACTACTGGAGATGTGTATGTGGCGGACACCGTGAATAACCGCGTTGAGGAGTTCGAACCGGCCGGAAAATACGTGGGCGAATTCAATGGCAGTGCCGGCGCTCCGGAACCCCTCAGCCAACCAACCGGGGTCACGATAGCCCCCACTACTGACAATGTCTATGTGATGGATTCCGAACACAATGTGGTCGACAGGTTCAGCGCGACCGGTGTCTACCAATGCCAGATCACCGGTAAAAAGCCGGGGTCGGCGAGCGAGTGCAACGGAGAAACGGCGGGCAGCAAAACCCCGCAGGAAGGCTTTTCTATTTCAGGAGGAGGAGAGCGTACCGCCAATCTCGCTGTTGATTCGAGCGGCGATCTCTACGTCGTCGATGGCGGCCACGGGATGGTGGACGAGTTCAATCCGGCCGGCGCCTACCTGAAGCAGTTTCCCGTGAGCGAACCGTCTGCGGTTGCTGTTGACTCATTGGGACATGTGTTCGTCTCCTCCGAACACAGCAAGATTGTTGAGTTTGAACCCTCGGGGACGAAGCTCACCGAATTTGGATCGCCGGAAATCGGCAACCCGGCCGCGATAGCGGTCATCGGGAGCGGCTCTGGCGAGCGGGTGTACGTCGCCGACGCCGGCAACAGCAAGGTCTGGATCTTCGGGCCTGTCGTGACGCCCACGTGCGCCACGGGTACCCCGCCGAGCAGCTTGGGCGCGACGAGCGCGACGGTGCCGGGCGCGATCAACCCCGAAGGGATCAAGGCAACCTACTACTTCGAGTACGGCACCAGCGAATCCTACGGGGAAAAGACCGCGGAAGTGAGCTCATGGGAAGGCGACGAAGGCACGGAACTGAAGGGAGTCAGCGAATCCCTGACCGGGTTGCAGCCGCATCAGACCTACGACTACCAGCTGGTTGCGAGCAACACCCACGGCGGCAGCCTGTGCGGCAATCAGACGCTCGAAACGCAGTCGGCCAAGCCATCGATCGGCGAAGAGACAGTTGAAGGGGGAGTCGGAAACGCCACGCAGACGGCTGCAACGCTTGAAGCCAAGATCAACCCCAACAACGAACAGACCGACTGGCACTTCGAATACGGGACGAGCCCGTCGCTCAGCGGCGCCTCCAGCGGGCCGACGGAACAAATCGCCGCGGGCTACGGCGATGTGACGGCCAGCCACGGGGTGAGCGGCCTTCAGCCGAACACGACCTACTACTACCGCGCGGTGGCGAGCAACACGGGAGGCGGAACGAGCGAAGGCCCGATCGAATCGTTCCTGACTCGTCCCGTGACCCCGGCGACGGGCGCAACCTCGGGCATCACCCAGACGGAAGCGACGCTCACGGGGACGTTTAACCCTGGCGGCCACGACACCCACTACTACTTCGAATACGGCATCGCGGCATGCACTCCGACGTCGTGCGAATCCAGGACCCCAGAAGTAGACGGCGGGTCGGGCACGAGCGGCGTGCAACCCACGGCCGGCTTGACGGTCTTGCAGCCGCTCACGATCTATCACTACAGGCTCGTCGTGACCAACGCAGCCGGGGATGGTGGCGGCCCGTCCTACGGCCCGGAACGGGAACTCACGACCCTGCCGCTTGTGCCCGGGGTCACGACCGATCCGCCCGTGAGCGTAGGCGCCGGCTCGGCAACGCTCGCCGGTGGGGTCGTCCCCGAGGGCGCTCCGACGACCTATCGCATCGAATACGGCACCAGCATGGCCTATGGTTTGAGCGTCCCAGCGCCGGAAGGCGACGCGGGTTCGTCCACCGAAGGCCAATACGTGACTGTGAGCGTTACCGGCCTGCAGCCGAACACGACCTACCACTACCGACTCGTCGCCACCAACAGCGGCGGGGAAACGCATGGCAAAGACCTCATGTTCACGACGAACGCCGCCGGCGAACCGAGTTCGACTCTCCCATCTGGCTTCTCGCTGACCGGCACAGCGCCGTCCGGCGCCGCCGCACCTGCCTATGCCGATCTGACCGGCTTTACCCCCACGCCGCCGCCACCGGCGAAACCGATCACCACTCCGAAGGCGTTGACCAAGGCACAGAAGCTCGCAAATGCGCTGAAGGCGTGCGAGCGTAGGCCTAAGAAGCAGCGCGCGGGCTGCATCAAGCAGGCCAAGAAGAAATACGCCCCGGCGGTGAGGAAGAAGGCTAAGCGTAAGTAGCCGGATGCCAGGGCTCTTTGGTCGGGAGACGGGCGCGGTGTCGGCACCTCAACCGAGCAGCCAGACCCCCCGCGCGCGACGCGGGCCCCAGGCGCGTGCGAGCCTCAATGGCGCGTCGCGTGTGCGGATGAGTGAGGTGCAGCGTGGGCGGCTGCTCGCGGCGGCTGGTGAGGTTGTTGCTGAGGTGGGTTATGCGGGGATGTCGATGGCGCGGGTGACGAGTCGCGCGGGTGTTGCGCGTGGCACATTCTATGAGCTGTTTGAGGATCGCGAAGATTGTTTTCTCGCGGTGTTCGATGATGCTGTGGACATGATCGCCGCGGTTGCCGTGCCTGGATATGAAAGTGAGCAAAGCTGGGGGGAGAAAGTCAGGGCCGGCCTGTCTGCGCTGCTTGTGTTCATCGGGGATGAGCGTGGGTTGGGATCGCTTCTAGTCGTGGACGCGCTCAGCGCCGGGCCACGGGTCCTTGAGCGCCGCGCGCAGTGGCTCGAAACATTGGCCAGCATCGTCGACCGGGGGCGCCTGGAGGTGAAAAGGAGTCGGGAGCCGGTGGCCGATCTCGGACGATCGGCATTGACGGCTGAGGGTGTGGTGGGTGCGGTTCTCAGCGTGTTGCATGCGCGGTTGCTTGAGCGTGATGACGGGTCGTTGGTTGGGTTGTGCAACGAGTTGATGGCGTTGATCGTGTTGCCCTACCTCGGCCGCAGGCTGCCAGGAGGGAGCTTGCGCGTCCGCTGCCCAGAGCGCGTCGTGCGTCGTCCCGGCCTGCGCGATCTCCGTTGGATGATCTCGATATACGCGTCACGTATCGCACGTTGCGTGTCCTGGCGGCGGTTGCTGAGCATCCGGGTGCCAGTAATCGTGAGGTTGCGGATGGGGCTGGCATTCGAGACGCGGCGCAGATCTCAAAGCTCCTCGCGCGGCTCGCGAAGCTCGGGCTGACCCGTAACAGTGGGTGGGGTCAGGCCAGGGGAGAGCGCAATGCGTGGGCGCTCACCACGAAGGGTGTTGAGGTGCAGCGTGCGATCGATCCGCAGGTCGCCCATGTCTAGCGTTAAGGCGCGCCCTCGGGTGGCAACGTCTGGGAGGCGGGCGCGGGGTCTGCAGGCGCAGCGTGCGCGTGTGCTGGGCGCGGCTGTCGATGTGCTCGCGGAGAAGGGGTACTCATCGGTGTTCGCGGGTCTCGTGACGGGCCGCTCGGGCGTCTCCCGTCTTACGTTCTATGAGCTCTTCGACGGCGGCGAAGCTTGTTTTCTCGCGGCGTTCGACCAAGCGGTCACTCAGATCGCCGTGGAGGTCACCCCAGCTTATCTTCAGGGTAAGAGCTGGCGGGAGGGGATAAGGGCTGGGTTGGCCGTGCTGCTTTCCTTTTTTGATCGCGAGCCCGATCTCTGCTCGCTGATGGTTGTCGATGCGCTCACGGTCGGGCCGCGGGTGCTTGCGCGTCGTCGTGAGCTGCTCGACGTGTTGGGTGGCGTGGTCGATCGGGGGCGCCCGGAGGGGAGAGAGGGCCGTGAGCCGCCGCCTGTCACCGCCGAGGGCATTGTCGGAGCGGTATTCAGCGTCCTCCATGCGCGTGTCCTCGAACGGGTTGTCGCTACGCGGAATGCCGCGGCGCGTGGTGTGCCCCCGGCAGCCGACTCCGACTCGCTGCAGGAGCTGTGCAACCCGCTGATGGCGATGATCGTCCTGCCCTACCTCGGACGCTCCGCCGCAGCCAAAGAGCTCAAGCGGCCCGTACCGAAGGCGCGGCGAGCGTCGCCCCGTCCGGTGCAGGATTCCCCGGCCCCGCGCCTGAATCACCGTGCGCTGCTGATCCTCCGTGTCATCGCCACCGAGCCGGGGCTCGGTAACGGACAGATCGCCGAGCGTGTCGGGCTACGCGACACGGGACACATCTCACGGCTGCTGCTGCTCCTCAGCGACCAAGGGCTGATCCTCAATAACAGCAAGGGGCATCCGCGGGGAGCAAAAGCCTGGTGGGTGACCGGCAAGGGGGAGGGGGTTCAGCGGGAGGGTTGAGGCGGCGGCTGGGGAGTGAAGAGGCCGCCCAGCGCGTCTCATATGCGGCCATCCGTTCGGTCCGGAGATCGGCTCTACAGAGCTTGTTCGGTCCGCCAAGGCGCGTTCTTGTGGTTGGGGCTTGACATCTGCTTACCGGGGAGGTACGTTGGATAGGCAATGGCATCCCAGAGTGGGTTGCCGGGCACGATAGATCAGGTTTGGGTCGATCTTCTGGGTTGACGTCAAGCGCTTTGCAGGGGATGTTGGGGAGAGGGCCGGATCGCATGAAGAGGGGTTGTTTTCGCGTGAGTCCATTGGGGACAGATGTGATGGGGATCGTTGCGGCCCAGAGGCTGCCCGTATGTAGATGCGTCAGCGCTGCTGACACATCTCTCTCTCTCTCTCTCTCTCTACTCCGGGTCTTCTAGGCTCTAGAGCCGCTTTTGGCGCCCGTCGCGGCGCCTTTGATCATTCTCTAAGCAGTAACTGCCGCGCTTCAGGGTGCGGTATTTGTCGTTCTCGGCTGGCTGGCCGGGGTCTGTTCGAGCGCCGCTGCCATTTCCCTCATCTGGTGGTGACGTTCGAGGAGGCTCCGTCGCGTGCTCCCACACGCGATGGCTCTAGTAGCGCTGAGCGCCGTGGCTCCGACCCAGAGCCACGGCGCTCCCCGATCGCTGCATCTCTGACTGCGGACGGCAGTCCTTACTGCGCCGCGAGACTGCGCGTGTCGCCATACAACATACGAGGGGCTCTCCCCTCTTTCCTAGAGGAGACGGCCAGATGAGAATGTCATTGTCTTCGCGCGCTTACGGGTTCGCGCTCGCGCTGTTGGCAATCCTGGCTGGTGTCCTGTCCGCGCTCGCGCTCCCGACCCTCGCCAGCGCCGCCGAACCTTGCCCCAACGCCCAGGCGCGCACGGAATCCAATCTCAACCAGACCACCAGCCAGCCTTACTCCACCCAGCTCCCCGATTGCCGCGCATACGAGCTTGTCTCGCCGCCGGACACCGCGGGAATTCCGGCGGTGTCCGGCGACTCGAGCGTCGGCGAATTGCCAGAAGAAGGCACAGAGTGGGACCAGGTGACGCCCGGCGGGGCGCTCTACTGGATATCGCGCGCGACGCCGGCGGGAACCGGTGCCGTGCCGAATGGCAGCTCGCTGGACGTGTTCGTCAGTAGGCGCGCGACCGGCGGCTGGACGACACGCGATCTGACGCCGTTCTCGCTGATCGGCACAAACGCACTGATCGCCGGCGCCCCCGAAGGTTCGGCGGCGCTGATCCTCACGCGGACGAGCTTGGTCCCCGAAGACCAGGACAATCCTCTCGATGGGCAGGCAGGATCGCGGAGCGCCCTTGACGTCTACCGGGTGAGCGAAGGCGAAGCGCCGATGCTGGTCAGCCACGGCACGGCACCGCGCACCGTCCCGCCCCACGGCGAAGGACTTAAGGTGCTTGCGTTCGGTGCGTTCGCATTCAACGCGTCCCTTACCGCGGTCGCCTTCGTTTCCAACGCGCAGCTGACTGGGAACGAATCAACTTCGGCGCAGGAAGCGTCTCCGGGCTTCGAAGACTGCTACGCGTGGGCCGATGTCGGCGTCCATCTTGCGTCGCTCACCAACCCCGACAAAGGGTCGACAGTCGAACGCAACTGCGAACTGCTTGGGATGACGCCCGACGGACGGCCGATCTTCAGGGACCTGAGCGGCGACGGCTACGTCGGGCTGATCTTCGTCGGCAACGGCGTCAGCACAGCCCCCAAGGTCCAACCTGTGCAGCTCTCCGCGCCGGCCTCGACCGCGACGATGTTCGACGCGCTCTCGCCCGACGGGAGCCTCGCGTATGTCACGACCGCCTACCCGCTCGGCAACGAAGAACGCGGGGGCGAACCCGACGTCTACGCCGTGACCGTGCCCGCGTTCCCCCAGCACACTCTTGGCACGCCGGGAGCAGGTGAAAACACCGTCGTCTGCCTCTCCTGCCAGCTCGGCGGCGGCGGCGCGGCGACGTTCGCGGGGCAGAGCGCGGACGGCTCGCACGTGTTCTTCAACGTCGGCGGAGCGGTCGGCGAATCCGCCGGGCACCCCTACAGGGGATTGTGGAGCTGGGATCGCAGTAGCAAAACGGCGGCTCGGCTGACCGCGGCGACCGATGTTCAACAGCTCATCGTCTCCCAGAACGGGCAGTACGCCGCCGGCCTGACCAGACAGCTGGCGAACAACCCGGAAGGGACGGCCGACGTGTACGAGTTCTCCGCCCCGGAAAAACAACACCTGATCACCTCCGGGGTCACGGCCGACACCTACAGGCTCGAGGGGGTTTTCAACTTTTCCCCGCCTACCGCCGCGGGCGTCTCGAACGATGGGCAGCGCGTCGTCTACGACGCGCTGCCGGGTGGAACTTCGCTCGAAACGCTGCAGGAGTGGACGCGCGGCGCAACGGTCCAGCTCTCGCCGCTCGGCGCCACGAGCTCCTACTATGTGCTCGGCACGGCCGGCCCCGAACTGGAAGACGTCTTCTTCGCCGCCCACGAACCGCTCGTGGCGGCTGATCGCAACGGCGGGACGCAGGACGTCTACGATGCGCGCGTGCAGGGTGGCTTCTCGCCGTGCACGGTGGGCAACCCGAATCCGTCGCCGGGCTCCTCGAGCTGCTCGCCGGCGACGAGTACGCCCAACCCGCAGGCGCCGTCGCCGTCTCCCTACACGGCCGGCCCGGGGCACGCGGCGTTCGGCGTGGCGCCGCTGCCGGCGGACACGTCCCACCCGGCGTCCGCCGTCAAGCCCTTGACGCGCGCACAGAAGCTCGCCAAGGCGCTGAAAGCATGTAAGAAGGACAAGGGTAAATCGAAGCGGACAAAGTGTGAAAAGGAAGCACGGAAGAACTACGCCCCGAAATCAAAGGCGAAGAAGACGGCAAAAGGGGGCAAGTGATGATGCGCAGAACGACCGTTCTCATCGCCCTGGGAGCGCTTGCGGTCATGGCGCCCTCCGCCCAGGCGGCGGTCACGATCGAATCGTTCACCGCCGGAGCCGCCTCGACGCTTGCCGGCGCGCACGCCGACGCGAGCACCGCGTTCCACTTCGAGAACGTGTACACCGGCACTGGCGAACCGCGTCCGCTGGGCGGCGAACCGGCGCAGATCGTCGTCAAGCTGCCGCCTGGGGTCGTCGGCGACCCGCAGAACGTCGCGCGGTGTCTGCGTGCGCTCTTCGCGAACAGCGCCATAGTCGCTGTAGGGGCGCCTGGGACCCTAGGTGGCTGCCCGGCGTCCACGATGGTGGGCGAAGCGACCGTGCTGGTGTCGGCGCAGGCTCCCGTGGTCGTCACGCCACTCAGGTTCGGTGTCTATAACGTCCAGCCGGGGCCCGGTGAACCGGCGGAGCTTGGCATTCAGGGCATCGACGGGGTCGTGCCGATCACGGTGCCGATCCAAGTCTCGGCGAGCGCGGCTGACAACTACGCTCTGACCGCGACGGTGCCGCAGGTGCCACGGATGCCCTACGCCGCCGTCACGCTCGCCTCGTCGCTGACGCTGTGGGGTGTGCCGGCGGCGCACCAGCGCTACGACGGAAACTCCAATCCAAACGTTATAAACGCGGGTGAACCTACATTCGAAGATGAAGCCACGCCGCCTGCTCCGCCTTCGCAGTGGAAGCCGTTTATGGAGAACCCGACCGGCTGCTCCACGACGCCGCTCACGACGCTGCGCGTGAACACCTACGAAGAACCCGAAGTCTTCTCTGAAGCGCTCGCGACCTCGCCGATCCCTACCGACTGCGCGCATGTGCCGTTCGCGCCGTCTATCTCGCTGCAACCGAGCCCGGCCTCCGAAGGTGGCACGACGCAGGCGGGCGCCCCCACGGGGCTGTCGGTCGACCTGCACCTGCCGCAGGGCAATGACCCAAACGGGCGTGGTACGGCGGAGCTTGAAAAGGCCGTCGTGACGCTGCCGGCCGGTATGACTGTTTCTCCCTCGGCGGCATCTAAAGGTCTTGAAGCGTGCACGGACGTGCAGTTCGCCGCGAAGTCTGACTCCCCCGCTGCGTGTCCGCCGGGCTCGGTTATCGGCGAAGACGAAGTGGAATCCCCGCTGGTGCTCTCCGCCCCGTTGAAGGGGAACGTGTATCTGGGTCAGCCGCTCAGCACCGACCCAACGTCGGGCAGGATGTTCCGGGTCTTCCAGGAGCTCCAGGGCTTCGGCCTGGACATCAAGCTGCAGGGCTCCGTGACAGCGGACCCGAGTACCGGTCAGTTGACGGCGACGTTTGCGAACCTGCCGGAGCTGCCCTTCGAAGACTTCAGGCTGCGCTTCAAGGGCGGCCCGAACGCCGTGCTGGTGAACCCGCCGGTCTGCGCTCAGAACGCGACGGCGACGACGCTCTACCCCTACTCGGGCAACTCGCCGGCGACTCCGCCGGCGTCGTTTGCGACGAGCTATGACGGCAATGGCGCGCCGTGTCCCGCCTCGCTGCCGTTCGCGCCCTCGGCGGCGGTCTCGACAGCCTCCAGCCAGGCCGGTGCGCTTTCGCCGCTGAGCGTCACCTTCTCGCGTGCGGATGAGACCCAGCCGCTGGGGCGGATCGACGCGAAGCTCCCCGCGGGCCTGCTCGGCTACGTCTCGGGCGTGCCGCTCTGCAACCCGACAGACGCAGCGGCGGGCAGCTGTCCGGCCTCGAGCCGCGTCGGCGTCGTCAGCACGACCGCTGGCGCGGGCTCCAACCCGCTCACGGTGCCCGGGACCGTGTATCTCGCGCAGGGCACCGGCGGCTATCCGTTCGCGCTGTCTGTGGTCGTTCCGGCGGTCGCGGGCCCATACGACCTTGGTAACGTGGTCGTGCTAGTCAACCTCCAGGTCAATAGCGACGGGAGCATCACCGCGGTCTCAGGTCCGCTTCCGTCGATCCTCGACGGCATCCCGCTCGACATCCGTTCGGTCACCCTTACAACGGACCGACCGGGCTTCACGTTCCTCCCGACGAACTGCGCCCCGCTGTCGATGAGCGGCACCCTCACTTCGCTGTCGGGTACCCTCGCCCCGATCTCCGCGCCGTTCCAGGCCTCGGGCTGTGGAAGCCTGCCGTTCGCGCCATCGTTCACGGTCGCGACGCAGGGCTCGACCTCGAAAGCCAACGGCGCGTCGTTGACCGTGCGCGTCGCGCAGAAGCCAGGGGAAGCGGACATCCACTCGGTGCACGTGGAACTACCCATCCAGCTGCCATCGCGGCTGACCACGCTGCAGAAGGCTTGTACCGCAGCGCAGTTCAACAGCAACCCGGCTGGCTGCCCGCCAGGCTCTGTCGTGGGCACCGCCACCGCGATCACACCCACCCTGTCCTCGCCGCTGACCGGCCCGGCGATCCTGGTCTCCCACGGCGGCGCTGCGTTCCCCGACCTCGAGATCGTCCTCCAGGGAGAAGGAGTCACAGTGATCCTCGATGGCGTGACCGACATCAAAAAAAGCGTCACGAGCTCGACGTTCGCCGCGGTGCCCGACGTTCCGATCTCGGGCTTCGAGCTGACGCTGCCCGAGGGCCCGTACTCCATCCTGGGGGCGTACATCCCGGCGAAGGAAAACGGCAGCATGTGCGCCCAGAAGCTGATCATGCCGACCGCCGTCACTGGCCAGAATGGCGTGGTGGTCAAGCAGAGCACCCGGATCGCCGTGAGCGGGTGTCCGAAGGTCAAGGTCATCTCCGCGAAGGTCAAGGGCGCCACAGCTTCGCTCACGGTGCGGGTGCCGGCGGCGGGCAGGCTGGCCGTCTCGGGGTCCGGGCTGAAGCATGCCGGCATGACCGTGAGGCGGGCCGGGAATGTCACGGTGCAGATCGGCCCGACCACGGCCGGGCTCGCCTCGCTGCACCGCCATCACAGGCTGAAAGTCAGGCTCAAGGCGTCCTTCACGCCCAGCAGTGGCTCTGGCTCGTCCGTGTCCACGACCGTCACGTTCAGGTAGGAGGCCCGTCATGCGCGATCACATCCTCCAGATGAAGAGCACGGTGCGGCGCCCGCGCCGGTGGGCGATCCTGCCCGCGCTGGCTTGTCTTCTGGTGTTGAGCGTCGGTGGCGGCGTGGCGCAGGCGGCGAGCTTCGGCAAGCTCGGCGAATTCGGGGAAGCAGGCACGGCAGGTGGCCAGTTCTCCGAAGTAGGAGAAGAATCCCCACGGGGTATTGCGGTCGACCCCGGCGGCGATCTGTGGGTTGTCGACGGTGGCAACGCGCGCGTGCAGAAGCTCGAACCCTCCGCGAGCTCCGCGAGCTTCCTGTTCACGTTCGGGTGGGGCGTTCAGGAAAACCACAACGAAGAATTCCAGATCTGCACGAGCTCTTGCGGAGAAGGCCACTTCGGCGAAGGAGCAGGCGAGTTCGGTCCCGAATTCTTTGGGGGTGGCGTTGCCAGCGGAGTCGCGGTCGAACCCAGCGCGCCACACGACCTCTACGTGACCGACACCGCCAACAAGCGAGTCGAGAAGTTCGAACCGGACGGTAAATACTTTTCGGAATTCAACGGCCACGAAACGCCGGCGCTTGAATTCGCATCTCCGCGGGCAGTGACGGTCGACTCCTCCGGGCATGTCTACGTCATGGATGCGGGACACCAGGTGGTCGACAGGTTCAGCTCAACCGGGACATACGAATGCCAGATCACGGGCAAAACACCCGGTTCGGCGACCGAGTGCAACACGGCGGGCAGCGCAACCCCGCAGGAAGGCTTCAACGTCTCCAATGAAGCCAGCCGCAGCGGTGCCAACCTCGCCGTGGACTCGAGTGGCGACCTCTACGTCGCCGAGACTGGAATAGGTCCAGACGTTATCGACGAGTTCAAGCCGTCGGGCGAATACGTCAAGCAGTTCACGCTCGGGGAAGGGGGGCGCGCCGTCGCGGTCGACTCCTCGGGGGACGTGTTCGCGGCAGGACGTTTCGGTAGGGAAATCGTCGAGTTCGATCCCGCCGTATCGCTGACGGCCCCGGTCGCCGAATTTGGAAACGAAACGATTGGTAAAGCGGCCGGCATCGCCACGACTGGCAGCGGCACCAGCGAGCGCGTGTACGTCACGGACCGCGAATTCCATAAGGTCTGGATCTTCGGGCCGGTGATCACCCCCGAATGCACGACGGAATCAGCGGAAGGCGAAACCGCGACCGGCGCCACGCTCACAGGCACCGTCAACCCGCTGGGGCTCCCGGCCGAATACCAGTTCAAGTACGGCACCACCACCGGCTACGGTGGTGAAACCCCCCTGGAACCCGCCGGGGAAGGCGCGATCGGCGTGAAGCACAGCAAGGCCGTCAGCAGCCTGCAGCCGCACCAGGAATACCACTACGAGCTGGTGGCGACCAACACGAACGGCAGCAGTCCGTGCGGCGACAAGACGCTCAAAACGCTCTCCGAAGCCCCGCTCGTGTCGGGCGAGCAGGCCGGCTCGCTCACGCAGACCGCTGCGACGCTGGAAGCACAGGTCAACCCCAACAACGAAGAAGCTCACTACTACTTCGAATACTCTTCGACGAGTTCGTCCCTCAGCAGCGGCGTGACGACCGTGCCGGCGCTACCGGGTGGCGTAATCGTGGCCGGCTACGGCAACGTGCCCATCAGCCAGCCGCTGAGCCCCCTGGCGCCGAACACTCCCTATTACTACCGGGCGGTCGCGAGCAACACGGGCGGCGGCACACGGCAAGGGACGATCGAATCGTTCCTGACGCTTCCGGCGACGCCGACCACCGGCGGCGCATCGGACGTCGCCCAGAGCACCGCGACTGTGGCGGGCAGCTTCAACCCGGGCGGACACGACACACACTGGTACTTCGAATACGGCACCGCTGCATGTGCGCCCACATCGTGCGGGGAAAGGACCACCGCAGAAGACGGGGGAGCAGGCACGAGCCCCGTCGAACCGAAGGGCGCATTGACCAAACTTCAGCCGCTCACGACCTATCACTACAGGCTGGTGGTCGCCAACTCCACCGGTCCGGCGTACGGCCCGGAAGAGGAAGTCACGACGCTGCCACAAGCACCGGCCGTGATCACCGACCCACCCATAAGTGTGACCCCCACCTCGGCGACGATCGCCGGCGAAGTTGTGCCGCAATGCGTGGAAGGCCGCTACCCGCCGACCACCTACCGCTTCGAGTTCGGCACGAGCACCGCCTACGGCACCAGTAGCGGGGAAGCGGCAGTCGCGGCCTCCAGCTGCGCCACCGGCGGCGAAGCCGTGACGGCCTCCCTGGCCGGCCTGCTGCCGAACACCGTTTACCACTACCGCCTGGACGCGACCAACAGCGGCGGGGAAACCCAGGGCAAAGACCGCACATTCACGACCAACGCCTCGGGCCAGCCTGCCTCCGGCCCGCTGTCCGCCGGCTTCTCGCTGACTGGCCCCCCGCTCGCGGGCCCAACGCCGTTCGTCTTCCCCGACCTGTCGACCCTTTCGCCGCTGCCATCCCCTCCGGTGAAAACGACCATCACCCCGAAGGCGTTGACCAAGGCACAGAAGCTTGTGAAGGCGCTGAAGGCGTGCGAGCGTAAGCCTAAGAAGCAGCGCGCTGGCTGCATCAAGCAGGCCAAGAGTAAATACGCCCCGTCTGCGAGGAAGAAGGCTAAGCGTAAGTAGCCGGGTGTCCAGGACTCTTTGATCGAGGGACGGGCGCGGTGTCGGTACCTCAACCGAGCAGCCAGACCTCGCGCGCGCGACGCGGGCCCCAGGCGAGGTTGCGGTCAGTCGATGGTGTACCACCACCGTGATACACTGCGATAATGCCGCCGACCAAGTCTCGCATCCAGGTTACGCTCGACTCTGAGCTGGCTAGCGCGCTCACCGAGCTAGGTGGTGCAACGCCGCGCTCGCGCGCCGTGCGCGACTTGGCGCTCCGCGGCGCCGAGGCGGTTCGCGCGGAGCGAAGCGCGCGCAGTGAAGCGCGTGAGCACCTGCGGCGGATCGCCAGCGGCGAGGATGACCGGTACGACTTCGCGGTCTCCGAGCGTATGCATGCCTCCCGCTGAGCCCTACGGCTCTGGCGGACCACTCGTATTCGACACCTCGGCCTGGAACCGGCAGCGGCATCCGGCAGTGCTCGCACGCTGGCTCGCGACCGCAGACTCTGACCTGCTCGCCGCGTGCCCCGTCGTCGCGCTCGAGCTGTTCGCAGCCGCCCCTGACGAGGAGGCGTTCGCCGACCTCGATCGAACCCTGACCGCCCTACTGGCCGCGCCGGTGACGCGCAGCGCCGGTGCGGCAGCCATCGGCGCCTCGCGTGAGCTGCGCGGCGAGCGGCGCCTCCCCGCCGCCGACTACCTGATCGCCGCCGCGGCCGCCGAGCGCGGCGCGGGAGTGCTGCACTACGACCACCACTTCGACATCCTCTGTCGGGCGCTCCGGATCGAAAGCGTGTGGGTCGCAAAGCCCGGGTCGATCGACTAGGGCGTCGCTCAAGTCGAGGGCACCGTCGATAGGGCGACGAGCGCGCTCGTCGCTCCTAAACTGGACTGAGTGCCCACCTTCTGCCGCCACAACCGCTTCATCGAGCGCTGCCCGATCTGCAGCAAGACGCTCGCCGGCGCCGCGCCGCCGGCGACGAAACCCAGGCGTGCGGCCACCAAAGGCGCGCCCGTCCGGCCCCGCCACCCGCGTCTGCGCGCCGGCGGCCACGAGGTGCGCGTCCGTCGCGAGGATCGCGCTGGGGACGACGGCTATCGCTCCGCGCTGCTCCCCGGCCTGCGCGCCTCCGAGGACGCGAACCTGCTGGCGGAGGAGATCGCCTTCGCCAGTGGCCGGCTGCTGACGCTCGGCGCGGCGCCCCCCGACCTCTACGCCGATGTTCGCGCGCGGGCTGAGGAGGACATCGAGCAGGCGAGTTGGATGTGCTTCCTGATCGCCTACCTCTCGCCGCTCGAGGACGAAGAGCCCTTTGCCGGCATCCGCATCGCCCTCGCCGCCACCCGCGATGGTGGCGCCGAGGACCTGGACCGACTCGGAGACCTCAGCGAGATCCCGCGCGGCCCACGCACCTCACACGACCCCGCGCGCGGGACGAGCACGCTGCTCGCCTACCGGCACTGGGCCGAGCGCGCCGGGAGTCAGGCGCGCGGGTTTGAAGGCGACGCCGCGTGGAGCCCGCAGCGACGCTTCGAGCGGTCCTTCGAGCGCCTCGCGCTGCCCGGCTTCTCGCGCATGGGGCGCTATGACCTGCTCGTCACGCTCGGACGCCTCGGCCTGTACGAGCTGCGCGCCGACTCGCTGCACCTCACCAGCGCGCACGAGTCACCCGCCGGCGACCTCGCCACGCTGGCCGCCAAGCGGGCATTCGCGATCGGCGACCCGCTGAACCTCGAGCGCCGCGCGCGGACGCTCGCCGAGGCGATCTCGGTGCCGGTCGAAACGCTCGACCTGGCGCTCGCGAACTGGAACCCGCCCGCCCCCGGCATGCGGGCGACGCTCGGATTCCGGCCTGAGACGTGCGATCACCACGCGCTCGAGCGCTGCCGGCAGGCGTTTGAACTGTAGAAAAGTACCGTCCACACCGCCACCTACAGTTTCCGTAATGCCGCTCTGCTTCATCGAGCCCCAGGACGCTATTCGCGTGATCGCCGAGTCGGTCGGCCGGGAGGCCCGCCGCCAGCTGGTGGGCGAGGTGGTGCGCGCGTGGGTGGACGACATTCCCGACCAGGAGCTCTCGGTCCACTACGCCAAGGCGATCGCCGACCTGGACGAGGACGACCTGCATCTGCTCGCCGCCTGGCACGCCTCGCTGGAGGTCGGCCAGCCGATCCCCAACACGGAGTTCCTCGTCGGCGTGTTCGCGAGCCTGGGCGATAACCGGCGTGAGGCGCTGAAGATCGCGGCGGGCTTTCGCGGCGAGGAAGCCTTTCAGGCGGGCGTCTCCGAGGACCAGGCGCTCGACACCGTGCTCCCCCGCCTCTCACGCGACCGGGCGATCGAGCTCGCGAGCGAGTGCATCCAGCTCTATATGTGGGACCGCCTCGGCTGCGACAACTGACCTGGACGCCGATGACCGGCGGCTGGCGGCGTCCTCAGTCGCTCGCGTGCTACTTGCACGCCACGCTCCCTGCGTCCTTGCCATCCTTGGTCCTCGACACCCAGGTCGGCATTACTTTCTGACGAGGTAGACTCGGAGCATGGTCGCCCCCACCGTCGACGATGTGATGGACGCCCTCTCGAACGTGATCGACCCCGAGCTGGGGCTTGACTTCGTCGAGCTCGGCTTGATCTATGGGGTCGCAGTCGACGACGGCAACGTGAACGTCACCTTCACGCTGACCACGCCCGGCTGTCCGATCGGTCCGCAGGTGACCGAGCAGATCGAGGAGTTCGTGGGCGAACTCGAGGGCGTGCGGACGATCGAGTCGGAGATGGTCTTCACGCCGCCCTGGTCGCCCGAGAAGATGTCCGAGGACGCGAAGTTCGCACTCGGGTACTAGACGTCGGGAAGTGAGGACGCCGTCGATGTTGGCGGCCGGCGTACGGAATCAGGCAGGCGTCGCGGCGGTCTCGCGGGCTAGCGAGACCAGCGTCGCGAGCTCCTCGGCGATGCTTGCGCCGATCGCGTCGATGTCGGGCAGGGCGTCGAAGTCGCCGAGCAGGCCGAAGTTCATCTGGCCGTTGTAGGACATGATCGCGATCGCCAGCGCGTGGTTCTCGGGCAGGAAGGCGACCGGGTAGGCCTTCAACATCTCGCGCCCGAGCACGTACAGGGGAAACTGCGGGCCGGGCACGTTCGTCACGAGCAGGTTGAACAGGCGCGTTGAGAAGTTCAGGCGCGACGCCTGGGCCAGGATCGTCGGCGGCGCGAAGTTCTGGGCGCCGGCGATCACCTCGGCGCCCAGCGCCTGCTTTGACTCCTTCAGGCCGTCCATCGCGTGCGAGACGAAGCGCAGACGTTGGACCGGGTCGGCGATGTAGACGGGCAGGGGCCCGCGCATCGCGACGATGCGGTTGCCTCCCTGGCTGTGCTCGTCCTCGGCCCGGACCGAGACCGGCACGAGCGCGCGCAGCTCCATGCCCTCGGTCCGCACCCCGCGCGAGATCAAAAACGAGCGCAGCGCGCCGGCGACGACCGCGAGCACCACGTCGTTGACCGTGCCACCGAAGGCGTTCTTCACGAGCTTGAAGTCATCGAGCTGGCTGGCGACGCCGACGAAGCGCCGGTGCGGGCCGATGTCGACGTTCAGCGGCGTATCCGGCGCCGGGTTCAAGCCCGCCCAGACGATCTCGCCGACGCCCTCCGCGGCCTCCCGTGCGCGGGCGAGCGCGCGGTCCGGGTGCGCCACCGCGTCGAGCGCGCCCTCCGCCAGCTCGATCCCGGCGCGCAGCGCGCCGCGCAGGCCCGCGGCCACGAGCTCGGCGACACCCGGTTCGCGATGTGGCTGCCAGGCGCGCCCAGGGTGCCTGAGCGGCGGCGGTTTTGGCGAGAGGTCGAACAGCACCGTCGCCAGATCGACGCCGGCGATGCCGTCGATCAGCGCATGATGGGTCTTCGAGATCAGCGCGAAACGGTCGTCCTTCAAGCCCTCGATCAGCCACATCTCCCACAGCGGCTTGGAGCGGTCGAGCTGCTGCGAGAAGATCCGCGCCGTGAGGCTGCTCAGCGCCTCCCAGTCGCCCGGGGAGGGCAGCGCGGTGTGGCGGACGTGATACTCGAGGCTGAAGCTCGGGTCGTCGACCCACACCGGGCGCCCGCTGTCGAGCGCCGTGTGCGCGAGCTTATGGCGGTAGCGCGGCACCAGGTGCAGCCGCCGGCGGATCTGCTCGAGGAACTCCTCGATGCTCGGCGCCGGGCCTTCGACGATCGTCAACCCGCCCACGTGCATATGCGACGTCGGCCCCTCCTGGTGCAGGAAGGACGCATCGATCGGGGTCAGCCTGTCGAGGTGACGTTGCGCCATCGGACTTAGCGTACCTGTACGCCTACAATGCTCGTAGTGTCCAACACAGTCGAAAAGCTCCTGCTCGCGGCGCCGCGCGGGTACTGCGCGGGCGTGGATCGCGCGGTGCAGACGGTCGAACGCACGCTCGAGATCCACGGCCCGCCCGTGTACGTGCGCAAGGAGATCGTCCACAACAAGCACGTCGTCGAGCGGTTGAGCGCGCTCGGCGTGATCTTCGTCGATCAGGAGACCGAAGTGCCGGAGGGGGCGGTGTGCGTGTTCTCCGCGCATGGCGTCGCCCCCAGCGTGCACGCCAACGCGCAGGCGCTCGGGCTGCGCACGGTCGATGCCACCTGCCCGCTCGTGACGAAGGTCCACCGCGAGGCCCTGCGCTTCGCCGAGGATGGCTACACGATCGTGCTCGTCGGCCACGACGGCCACGAGGAGGTGGAAGGCACGATGGGTGAGGCGCCGGGCCAGATCGTGCTCGTGCAGAGCGAGCAGGACGTCGATCAGCTGGAGGTGCAGGACCCCGAGCGGATCGCCTACGTGACCCAGACCACGCTCTCGGTCGACGAAACAAGCTCGATCATCGCCCGTCTGCGCGAGCGCTTCCCGAGCATGGTCGGACCCCGCACGGATGACATCTGCTACGCCACCACCAACCGCCAGGCGGCCGTCAAGCAGCTCGCGGGCAGCTGTGATCTGATGCTCGTGATCGGCTCGCGCAACTCGTCGAACTCGGTGCGCCTGGTCGAGGTCGCGCGCGACTGCGGAGCGGCCGCTCACCTGATCGACAACGCGAGCGAAGTGCGCGAGGAGTGGCTGCAGGGCCGGCGCGTCGTGGGTATCTCCTCCGGGGCCAGCGCGCCCGAGAACCTGGTGACGGAACTGGTCGACTTCTTCCGGGCGCGAGGCGTGCAAGACATTTCCGAGGTGGACGTGATCCGCGAGGACGTCCGCTTCATGCTCCCCAAGCAGATTCGCGAGGCTGTTAGGAACCCGCCCACCCGGCCCACCCCGCGGGCGGAAGGCGTGGTCGGGGCCTCCTGAAAGCCCGGGAGGCCTCTCGCCCGCGGCGATCGCAGATCGCGGGAGCCACCCTGCCCAGATTGCCATGCGCACGCTGATCGTCTCCGACCTGCACCTCGGCAGCGGCTCGGGCACGGACGTGCTGCGTCGCCCCGAGCCGCGCGCCGCGCTGCTGGAAGCCCTGCGGGATGTCGACCGTCTCGTCCTCCTCGGAGATCTGCTCGAGCTGCGCCACGGACCGCCGCGCGAGGCGATGGCCGTCGCGCGGCCGTTCTTCGAAGCTCTCGGCGGCGAGTTCGGAGCCCCGCCCGCCCGCGAGATCGTGGTGTGCGCCGGCAACCACGACCACCAGCTGGTCGACCCCTGGCTCAGCGAGCGCGCGCTGCAGGCACCCGAGCCGCTCGGCCTCGAGCAGCGCCTCGACGGGGCACTCTCGCCGATGCTCGAGCGGATCGCCGCGTGGGTATCTCCGGCGCGCGTGAGCATCGCCTACCCGGGCCTGTGGGTGCGCCCTGACGTATACGCCACCCACGGGCACTACCTCGACTGCCATCTGACGGTGCCGACGCTCGAGCGCCTGAGCGTGGGCGCGATGAGTCGTTTGCTGGGGCGCCCCGCCGCGGACTTTGACCGAGTCGAGGACTATGAGGCGGTGGCCGGTCCGGTGTTCGCGTGGAGGGACGCGGTGGCCAGGGGAGCCCGTGGCGGCGGCGCCCTGCAGCGAGTCGACACGATGCGGGCCTGGCGGGCGCTCGGAGGCGCCGGGAGCGGTCGCACTTCGCCGGCCCGCAAGCTGCGCAAGCTCGCGCTCGCGGGCGCCTTCCCGCTCGCCGTAGCCGCCCTCAACCGCGCCGGACTGGGGCCCCTGCGGACCAACATCTCCGCTGCCGAGCTACGCCGCGCCGGGCTGCTGGCGATGGGGGAGGTGGCGGTTCGTCTGCAGCTGGGCGACGCTTACGTCGTCTTCGGCCACACCCATCGCGCCGGCCCGCTGCCCGGGGACGATGAGCAGGAGTGGCGCGGACGCGGCGGCGCGCGCCTGGTCAACGCGGGCTGCTGGACGTATGACTCGATCTTCCTCACCTCGACTCCCGGCGAGAGCCCCTACTGGCCCGGGACGTGTGTGCTCGTCGATGATCAAGGCCCGCCCACCCCGAAGCGCCTGCTCCTCGATCGCTCGCACGCTGAGGTCGCACCGGCGATGGCCGCCGGCCTTACGCCAAGCCCGGCGTGAAGCAGGTCGCCAGGCACTGCACGCCCGTGCCGATCTCCA
>DATCBT010000029.1:0-5104 GCA_036511695.1 Solirubrobacteraceae bacterium
GCCGGCGTCGAGGATTCGCGCACGGGCGGGCAGGCGCAGTTGCGCAATCACGCCTTCCAGCACGCTGCGCCGCCCGCGGTACCACCAGTGGCGGTCCTCGGCGCGATGCGTCTGTAGCTCGTACTCCCGCTCCATCCGTCGGCATCTTCTCCGATGGACGGCCATCGCCGCAGTGCGCCCCTCGCCCCGGCCATGCCTTGAAAAAAGATTTGACATGCCATAAGATAAGTTCATGTCGACGAGAGAGCAGGCACGGACGCCCGCGGTCGAGGACTATTGCAAGGCGATCTTCTCGCTCGAGTCTCGTGCCGGCGAGCCGGTTTCGACCAACGCGCTCGCCGACAGGCTGGCGATCACGCCGGGGTCGGTGTCGGCGATGTTGAAGAAGCTCGACGAGCTCGGCCTGATCGCGCACCTCCCATACCGCGGGGTGCGGCTGACCGACGAGGGCCGCAAGGTGGCGCTCGAGGTGATCCGTCACCACCGTCTGCTGGAGCTGTTCCTCGCTGAGGCCCTGGAGATGCCGTGGGATCGCGTGCACGCCGAGGCCGAGGTGCTCGAGCACGTGATCTCGGAGGATCTTGAGCAGCTGATCGCCGCCAAGCTCGGTGATCCCACGCTCGATCCCCACGGCGACCCGATCCCCACCGTCGAGCTGGAGCTGCGCGAGCGCGAGACCTTCCCCCTCGACAGCCTGCGCGAGGGCGACAGTGGGGTGTTCGTGCGCGTGTCCGACTCCGACCCGGAGATGCTCCGGTATCTGTCCGAGCGCGGTATCTCTCCGGGCGAACGTCTCGAGGTGCTCGAGTGTCAGCCGTTCGGCGGCCCGCTGCTCGTGAGCTTCGCGGGCGATGCCCCACCGCACGCGCTCGGCGGCCAGCTCGCCGGCGCGATGCGTGTGGAAGTCGAGCGCCGATCCCAACGGCCTGCAGTCCCGAGCGCAGAGGGCTTGCCGGACGAGCGCCGATCCCGACAGCCTGCAGTCCCCAGCGCAGAGGGCTCGCCCGATGAGCACGCCTGAAGCAGCGGCCCCACTTCTCGGCCGGGTGGGTGGGCCGCAAATCACCGACGAGGACCTCGCGCGCTCGCACGACCGCTCACGCGTTCATCACGCTCGCAGGCACAGCAAGCGCTGGCGGCTGTTGTGGCTGCTCGTCGGCCCCGGGATCCTCGCGATGCTCGGGGAGAACGACGGGCCGAGCATGATCGCCTACGCCGCCGACGGCGCGCAGTACGGGCTCGGGTTCTTCGTGCCGTTCATCCCGGTCCTGTTCGCGATGGCGTTCATCTGCCAGGAGATGTGCATGCGCGTTGGCGCTGTCACCCACCGTGGCTATGGCGAGCTCGTACTGCAGCGCTACGGCCGCGTGTGGGGCTGGTTCGGCGCCGGCGATCTCACCCTCACCAACCTCGTCACGCTCGTGGCCGAGTTCGTCTCCATCCGTGTCGGGCTGGCCTACTTCCACCTCGGCTCTGGAGTGGCTGTCGCGCTCGGGCTGGCGCTGGTCGCATTCACCCTCAGCGGCGGCCGCTACTGGCGCTGGGAGCGGATCGTGCTCGGCATGGCTCTCTTCAACGGCCTGTTCCTGGTGGCGGCGGTCCTTGTCAAACCCCACGTCGGCGCGATCGCCGGCTCGTTTGACTTCAGCCCGTTTCCCGGTGGGAGCTTCAACACGCTGCTGCTGCTTTTGGCCTCCACGATCGGCGCCACGGTGACGCCGTGGATGATCTTCTTCCAGCAGAGCGCCTCCGCCGACAAGGGCATGACTCCTCGTGACGTCAAACATGGCCGCTATGACACCGCGGCCGGCGCCGTTCTGGCCGCGATCTTCGGTGTCGGGGCGCTGATCGCCGGGGCGGCGCTGCTCAGCCATAACGGATCGGGTATCCAGGGATTCGCCGGCGCCGGGTTCCCCGAGGCGTTCAAGCGTGTCGCCGGCAGCGCTGTCGGCACGGTGTTCGCGCTGGGGCTGATTGAGGCCGGCGCGGTGGCCATCCTCACGATCTCCGCCAGCACCGCCTACGCCGCCGGAGAATGCGTCGGGGTATCCCACAGCTTCAACAGCTCGCCGCGCAAGGCCGGCGTGTTCTATGCCGCCAACGCCGGCATCGCGCTGCTCGCGGCGACGGTCATCCTGATCCCGGGCGCTCCGCTGCTCGCGATCGCGCTCAACGCCAACGTGCTCGCCACCGTGCTCCTGCCCGTCAGCCTGGTCTTCATGGTCATGCTCGCCAACGACAAGGGACTGATGGGTGAGTGGGCGAACAAGCGCTCGACCAACGCGATCGGGATCGCCGTGATCGCGTTCGTCGGACTCTGTGGAGCTGCGTACGGCATCGACTCCTTTCTACAAACGATCCATCTGATCGGCTCATGAAGACAAAAGCGCCACTCATCAACGACGCACACCGGAGCTCTGGCGCACACCCGAGCTCCACACACCCGAGCTCCATACATCCGAGCTCCAGCATCCAAGAGCAGGACCTGCAGCCGCAGGAGCGCTTCGAGGACGAGCTGATCATGAACCTCGAGCGCGACCAGTTCGTAGCCGAAACCTCCCGGCCCGTGCCGCGAGCCGCACTCAGCGCACGCGCCACAGCGGGGCTATGGCTGCTGCGAGTCTTCGTCGTCCTCGTCAGCATGATGGTCATCTACACCTTCGTCGACCAGTTGCACTGACGATCGTTGCACCCTGGTGCTCCACGGCCAGCGCGCGGGGTTCATGCGGCGAAGTACTTGGTCGCGATTTGCTCGACGGTGTTCTTGGTCCGAGTCGTAGTCAGACCGAGCAGCTTGCCGATCACCTTGAGGTCCAGCGCGGAGTCGAGGATCCCGCCGCTGGGAAGCCAGTACAGCTCACGCGCGCCGAACGCGAGCCGGTCCTCGTCGTCGGCGAGCGCGAGTATCTCCTTACGCTCGCCCGCGGTCGGTCGCGCGGAGAGCATCGCCACCTGGAGCTTGCCCTTCGACGCCTCTATGAGAGCTTGGGCGAACGGCTGGTGCGCGGCGATCTTTTCGATCTCTTCTGCGGTGCGCAGGAAGACGGGGACCTCGTAACCGAGCGCCGCCGCCAGCCCCGCTTCGATGCGCGCGTTCATCTCGGTCTCGCCGGGCGGCTTTCCAGAAGCGGCGGCGAAGATCACGTTGCCGCTCGCCCTGAACGTGCTCACCGCGCGGAATCCGAGCTCCTCAAACCGCGCGCGCAGCTCCACGCTCGAGATTCGATGCCCCCCAACGTTGATCCCGCGGAGAAATGCGGCGTAATCGGACATGCCGCCACCTTATCCGTAGGCCGTTACGCCGCCACGAGCGGCGAGTGCCGCGATCATCGTCACGCCGGTGAGATCGGCGCGAGGATACTTACGGTCGCGACTTTTTCACCGTCCTCGCCAACTGACGAACCGGCTCGAGGAAGACTCGCGGTGGACCGTGCGCTGCACCGAGACCGGTGTGTACGGTCACCAGCACATCAGGCGCGATGCGAAGCAGCTCGTCACGCAGACCATCCGCGGCGCTCTGGTGACCACGACCAACACCGGCAGCAAGGATCAGCACACTTCTGGAGCTCATGTTGGCCGAGCGCCATGAGCCAGTGGATGGCTCGCTCGGACACGGTGAAGCGCTTGACCACGGTATTCGGGTCAGCCGCCGCTGCGACTGAAGACAGCGAAGAAGTCGCGGTCGTCGTGTTCGAGGTAGCGGGTTGTTTCCCGAGTCATATCGGGCAGCAGCTTCGATGGTTCGCTCGCGCCGGGAGCACCGTAGAAATTGAAGGTTACCCACTCGGAGTTGATGTCAAGCTCCATTGCCCGTACAGCCCCCGCATGCTGGAGGATCAGCGCGAGGCTTTCTGCGGTCTGGTTGTCGGCGGCTGCGTAGAGGAGGTCGCCGCGGGCGTCCACGCCGATACCGGAGCGCCAGACCCGGATTGCGTTGCCCAGCGTGGCGCCCCACAGCGAGCCGTCGCTGAGGTTCGGGTTGAGCTGGCCGCTCTCCAGGATCAAGGGCAGGTTCTGACGCGCGAACAGCACCGATGGTCCCGGCTGTGGCGGGCCGGTCCATTCACGCACGTCGACGCTGCCATCGCGGAGGCCGATGAGCGTGGCCATGCCGTCGTGCAGTGGCGCATACACCTGCCCAAGCGCCGCGAACCCTCCGCCGGAGTCCTCGAGCTTGAAGCCGCTGTTGAAGGTCGCGAGCAGGCCTCCCCGCAACTGTGGGGGGACCTCCGTCGGCCCGCGAAAAGCCCCGGCCGGAGGCTCGTAGCGACCCGGGTAGAGCTGCAGCGAGGTGCGCAAGCGGTCGATCCAGGCGACGCCCGCGACCATCTGGGGATAATTTGGATCGGGGCGGAACGTCGTCACGAGCACGGGCGGCGCACCATTGACCAGCGGTCCCGTCCGCCGCCACTGGCCCTCGCCGGGCAGCGGGGGGTTGATGGTGGGCGCGATCGGCGGCGGCGCGTAGAGGGATTCCGATCCGCCGTTCTGCAGACCGAGCTTGGGCAGAACCTTCAGCGGCGGCCCGCCCTTTGCGGGAGCGTTGACGGAGTAGTAGACACGCTCGATATCGGACACGAGCCACGCGCCGCCATTGTCTCGCAGCCACTCGATCGAGCGGACACCGAAGCCGACATTCGAGGGTACGAGCATCGCGCTCGTGTATGACACCAGCTTGGTGGCCACGAGGACGAGGACGGCGAGCGCGACGATCCGGCGGATGGCCAGCCTTCGCCGGCTGGGCCGGCGACGCCGGCGAACAGGACGGGGTCGCGGTCGCGGCACGGCCCTCGGTGTCGTCGCACGTCGCGGCAAGGCACGACCGCCGGCTTCGTAAGCGGCGATCCGGGCCTCGTAGCGGGCGATGCTCCCGCGGTCGGCCGGGTCGATGTGCAATGCACGCGCCAATACGTTGTGTCTATTCGTCCTCGATCGGGACGGCCCTCCACGCAGGTATCCGATTAAGTAGTCACCATGAGCAGATTCTCGCGACTTCTTCACGATCCTCGCCACCTGACATGTGGATGGACCGTCCCTCCGCTCATCCCTGGGCGCTCGCGCTGGCGGTGGCGCTGCCGCTGACGGCGGTCTATCTGATCGTCTC
>DATCBT010000030.1:0-34243 GCA_036511695.1 Solirubrobacteraceae bacterium
GATCAGCTCGGGCTTGACCGGCTCCGCGTAGATCTCCTGCATCTCGCGCGTCGCCTGCTCCTTTCCCAGCCCCGAGATCCGCTCGAGCTGCTCCTCGGCGTCCTCATAGCGCGTGAAGATGCCCTCCAGGTTGAGCACGGCCAAACCGCCCAGGCTGCCGACGATGCCGGCCGTCCGCGGTGAGACCACGCCGTCCATCGCCGAGGCCATCATCGGCAGCTCGAACTGGTAGGGCCCCAACTTCCACGAGATGTCGATGTCGTCCGGGTCGCGCGTACGCCTGGAGGGAACGATTGCGATGTCGTCGAATCCGTATGCCTGGCGCGCCTTCTTGCCGCGTCCGATCTCTATCTCCATCGCTTCATCCTCGCATTCGGGGCGGACATATCTGGGGCTTTAGCCAAGTGTTTCGAGCATAGCAATGGCCCGGCCGGGACTTATGCCCTTGGCTATGCTCGCTTGACATGTCCGAGCAGATCTCCAAGCGCTATGACCCGCAGGCGATCGAGGCTCGCCGGCAGGCTGCCTGGCGCGCGCGAGACGCCTTCCAGACTCCGGCAGTGGCGGATGGACAGCCGCGCAAGTACATCAAGCCCTCCGCCCCGTTCACCTCGGGCAACATCCACATCGGCCACGTCCGCTCCTACTCGATCGGCGACACCTACGCGCGTTTCTCGCGCGCCCGCGGCGACGCCGTGCTGTTCGCCTTCGGCTTCGACGCCTTCGGCCTCCCCGCCGAGCTCGGCGCGATCGCAAGCGGCGAGTCCCCGAGCGCTTGGGTCAGCGACTGCGCCGCACACATGACCGGGCAGCTCGAGCGCCTCGGGTTCTCCTTCGACTGGTCGCGCTCGTTCCTCAGCTCGGATGCGCTGATGTATCGCTGGTCGCAATGGCTGTTCCTCACGCTCCTCGCCCACGACCTGATCTACCGCGACACCGGCAGCGTCGACTGGTGCGAGCACTGCGCCACCACGCTCGCCACGATCCAGGTCGAGGACGGCCGCTGCTGGCGCTGCCACAACCCCGTCCAGCTGATCCAGCGCACCCAGTGGTATCTGCGCATCAGCGCCCACGTGCCCGAGAACGACCTGCGCCTGCAGGAGCTCGCCGACAGCGGCATCTGGGACGAGAGCTCGCTCGCCTCACAACGCTTCGTCCTCGGCCGCGTCGATGGGATCGAGCTCGACCTCGCCGCGCCCGACGGCGCCACGCTGACCGTCTTCACGCCCCACTCAGATGCTCTGGGACAGGCGCGCTTCGTCGCGATCTCGCCCAGGCACCCCGAGGTCGAGCGCTGGGTCTCCGACCCCGCCGTGTTCGAGCAGCTGGAGGAGTTGCGCTCCGTCGGTCTCGAGCGCGACGCGCGCAACGCCGAGGAGATCCCGCTGATCGATACCGGCCATACGCTGCCCTCGCCCTCCACCGGTGAGCCTCTGCCGGTACTGGTCTCCCCGGTCGTCGACGGGCGCTTCGGCGCGACCGCCGTCCTCGGCATCCCCGCGCGCGACCACACCGACGCGCTGATCGCCGCCCGGCTCTCGCTGCAGGTGGATGATGTCGTCGTCTCCGGCGGGGATGCGGGCGAGGCGGGCAGCACCGGCGAGAGCGATGGCGCGGGCATGAACTCAGGTAAGGATGCTGGCGACAGCACTGGCGAGCATGACGCAGCCCCGCTGATCGAGGGACTGCGCCCGGCGGTTCGCTACCGCGCGAACGACTTCTCGATCTCACGCCAGCGCTCCTGGGGGACGCCGATCCCGATCGTCCACTGCGACGCCTGCGGCGCCGTGCCCGTGCCCTTCGAGCAGCTCCCCGTACTCTTGCCGCTCGACTTGAAGCCGACCGGCGCCGGCAACCCGCTGGCGGAGCGCGCCGATTTCGTGCAGGTCGACTGCCCCCGCTGCGGCGGTTCCGCCCAGCGCGAGACCGACACGCTCGACTGCCATTTCGATGCGCTCTGGCTGTGGATCCCGGCGTGTGTGCCCGCTGAGCAGCGCGGACGCCCGCTGGAGGAGATCCTCGCGCTCGATGACCTTCGCCAGTGGCTGCCCTCCGAGCGGCTCGTCGCCGGCTCGGACAGCGGCAACTTCGTCTTCGACCAGCGGATCGTCACCAAGGCGCTGCGCGATATCGGACCGCTCGCCTTCCTCGCAGATGGCGAGCCCTTCGCCGGCTGCCTCTTTCACGAGATGGTCATCCGCGACGGGCGCAAGATGTCAAAGCATCTCGGCAACGTCGTCGACCCCGATGAGCTGCTCGCCTCCTACGGGGCCGACACCGTGCGCCTGGCGACCCTCTATGCGGCCCGGCCTCAGCGCTCGCTCAACTGGAGTGACTCCGCCGTGCTGCGCTGTCATCGCTTCCTCACGCAGGTGTGGGAGTTCTCGCTCACCTCGCTCGCGCGGGCCGAGCTTCGATCGGTCGCCGAGGGCGCCGATTCTGAGGGCTGCGATTCCGAGGGCGGTGAGGGCGCCGATTCCGAGGGCGATTCGAAGGGCGCCGGCGCAGTGGCTGGATCGACCGCGGAGCGCGAGCCGGCGAGAGACACGACGGAGCACCTCAGGCTGAAACTCTCCACCTGGTGCGGGGCCGCCGTGGAGAAGATCACCGAGGAGCTGGAGAGCCTTGAGATGCACAGCGCCGTGCGCAACCTCATGCGCCTGTTCGATCGCATCAAGGATTTCGAGAAGCGCGTTCTCGCGCGCCAGCCGGCACTCAGCCAAGCCGACAGCGACGCGCTGATCGAGGCGCTCACGCTGCTCGCCCAGCTGCTCGGGCCCTTCGCGCCGCACCTCTCAGAGGAGCTCTGGATCGCCTTTGGTAACGAGGCCGACACACAAACGCCTTGGCCGGGCGTATCGTTGCCGGTAACCGCATGAGCCTGAGCACCACATCGAGCCCTCCCCAGGGAACTCGCCAGCGGACGCGCTCCTGCGCCACCGGCCTCGTCTGCCATCGCTGCGACCGCCAGTATCCGCTGACCGAGGCGGTATTTGCCTGTCCCGACTGCGGCAAGGGGCTCGACGTCGCCTACGACTACGAGCTGGCCGCCCGACACTTCAAGGAGATCCCCGGCTCCGAGCGTCCTCAGAACATCTGGCACTTCGAGGAGCTCCTGCCGATCGTCGATGCCTCCGCGCAGGCGCGCGTCGGCCGCTATGCCGGCTACACGCCGCTGATCCACGCCGATCGGCTCGGCGCCGAGCTCGGCCTCTCGAACCTCTACCTCAAGGACGACTCCACCTCGCGCCCCAGCCTCTCCTACAAGGACCGCGTCGTATCGATGTCCGTCGCCCGGCTGCTCGAGCTCGGCCGCGACGAGATCGGCTGCGTCTCCACCGGCAATGTCGGCACCGCCGTCGCCTCGCTCGCAGCCAAGGCCGGTGTCGAGGCCTATGTCTTCTACCCCAACCGCCTCGAGGACATGAAGGCTCGCGCCTGCGCGGCGCTCGGCGCGAAGGTCTGCCAGGTGGAGGGCAACTACGACGAAGCCAACCGCCGCTGCCGCGAAGTCGCGGAGGCAACCGGGCTCGAGTTCGCGAACATCACCCTGCGGCCCTTCTACGCCGAGGGCGCGAAGACCGCCGCGTTTGAGATCGTCGAGCAGCTCGACTGGCAATCGCCCGACCATATCGTCACCGCTTGCGCGGGCGGCACGCTCTCCTCGCGCCTGCACAAGGGCCTCGGTGAGCTGCAGCTCCTGGGGCTCTCAGAGACCGACGCCACGCGCATCCATATCGCCCAACCCAGCGGCTGCAACCCGATCGCCACCGCGATCCTCGCCGACGAGGCTGAGATCCACGCCGTAAGGCCGGAGACCGCCGCGCACTCGCTGGCAATCGGCAACCCCGGCGACGGCTATCTCGTGATCGACGCCGTGCGCAAACGCGGCGGCACGGGCGGCTTCGCCAGCGACCCGGAGATCTTTGCCGGCATCGACCTGCTGGCGGCGACCGAGGGCCTGCTGACGGAGCCCGCCGGCGGCACCACGATCGCCGTGCTCGAGAAGCTCGCCCGCGAAGGCAAGTTCGCACCTGAGGACACCGTCGTCGCGATCATCACCGGCAATGGCCTGAAGACGCTCGACGAGCACCCTCCCAAGCCCTGGCCCGCCAAGGTTGACTGTGAGCTCGACGCGATGCTCGTCGCGCTCGAGGGACTCGGGCGCAAACCCAGCCCAGTCGCGGCATAGGCCCAGTCGCGAGGGCGTAAACGGGCAGACTTGCGAGTGGGTCGTTCCCGCCAGCTCGGTCGACTGAACGCGAATCCAGCTGATCGACACATAGAAAAGCCCCGCTTTAGCGGGGCTTTTCCTTAGCAGATCGATAAGCCGGATCCTGTCGTTGAGCAGCCATCCATCTGAGCGGCCTACCTGGACCTCGGCGGGCTACCTGCAAACGGTCCTGTTTGGCCTTGCATCGGGTGGGGTTTGCCCAGCCGCCGCGTCACCGCGACGCTGGTGCGCTCTTACCGCACCATTTCACCCTTGCCGGCCCGCCGTTCACGTGGGACGGCGAACGTAGGCGGTTTGTTTCTGTGGCACTTTCCCGCGGGTTTCCCCGGGTCGATATCTCGACCACCTTGCCCTGTGATGTCCGGACTTTCCTCGAAGGCTCTCACCTCCGCGGCTGCCTGACCTGCACGAACCACGTTACCGCGTCGCGCGCCCGCCGTGAAGGCTCGCACCGAACCGCCGCCGCCGCGCGCCGGCTCAGTCAGAGCTCGCTCCAAGGTCGCTCAGACGCTTCTCAGCAGCCCCACCACGCGTCCGAGCACCTTGACCTCCTTGCTGCGGATCGGCTCCATCGTCTCGTTCTCCGGCTGCAGGCGTATGTGATCGGACTCGCGGAAGAAACGCTTGACCGTCGCCTCCTCGCCCAGCAGCGCCACCACGATGTCGCCGTTCTGCGCGGTGTCCTGCGAGTGCACCACCACGTAGTCGCCCTCCAGCATGCCGGCATCCTTCATCGAATCGCCGCGAATTCGCAGCAGATACTGGCCGTCACCGCCACCCGCGACGTCAGGCACCGACACATAGTCCTCGATGTTCTCCTCGGCGAGCACCGGCGCTCCCGCGGCCACCGAGCCCAGCACCGGCAGGCCTTCGGGGCGCACGATTCCGCGCACGCTCTCCACCGCGCTGCCCATCGCGCGGTCGAGCAGCTCGATCGCGCGCGGCTTGGAGGGATCGCGACGCAACATGCCGATCTTCTCGAGGTTGGCCAGGTGGGCATGCACGGTCGAGGAGGATGCGAGCCCCACCGCCTTGCCGATGTCCCTCACCGTGGGCGGATAGCCGTACTTGGCCGAGTACTTGCGAATGAAGTCGAATATCTCCTGCTGGCGCTTGGTCAGATCCATGTCTGCTGGGCTCCCTGTTCGGGTTGACGATGACCTGGAACGAACATGTGTTCGTAGACTAGCGCCGCGCGTGGACGGATGCAACCGTCGTCGCCTGTCGGGGTCATCCGAGGGCGGTGCCCCGGGGCTATACTCGCCCCCTCTGCGCCCATGGCGGAATTGGTAGACGCGCAAGGTTGAGGGCCTTGTGGGGAGATTTCCCCGTGGTGGTTCGAGTCCACTTGGGCGCATTGGGAAAGCCCTGGAAATCGGGGCTTTTCTTGTTTAAGTCGAATATCTTGCTATCCTCTGGGTATGGACGTAATGTTGCCACGTGACAAATACGTCCACTTGTACGTCCAAGTACGTCCACCGCGTTGCCAATGGACGTACTTCTCTGGCGAAGGGACCGATCCGAGATGAGCGCCAGCTTCCACCGAGGAGCCTGGGAAGTGCGCTGGCGGGACTCCTCCGGTCGTCGGCGCTCCAAGCGCTTCGGCGACGACGAGCGCACCGCTCGTATCTTCGACGAGGCCGTCAACGACGTAGGCAAGACCGATCGCAAAGTGGCCGCCAAGCTCCCCGGTGCGGGCGGCGGCGTCTATCCGTACGAGACCAAGCAAGGCACCCGCTGGCGCTATGTCGCCAGGCGCTCAGACGGCACGCTCACGAGCAAGCGCGGCTTCACCAGCGCGCGAGCGGCGCGAGACGCCAAGCGGCGGCTCACCGAGAAGGTCGAGCGCGGCGAGCTGCGCCACACCAAGCACACGTTCGGGTCGTGGTGGCGGGAGTGGCTGCCGCGCCGCAAGCCGTATCTCGAGCCCGGATCTTGGGCCAACTACGAGGTGCACGGCCGCAAGCGCCTGCTCCCCGTCCTCGAGTCGATCCGACTGGAACGCCTCGACGACGGTCCGCTCAACGAGCTCGTGGACGTCTTGGCCGAACAGATCGACGCCGAGGAGCTGGGGCCAAAGACCGCGAACAACGCCCTTGGCACGCTCGTTGTCTGCCTCAGCGGAGCCGTCAAGGAGAAGCTCATCCCCCGCAACCCCGCCCTGGAGATCGAGCGTTTCCCCCTCGGTCACGTCGAGCGCGAGTACTTGCGCTTGTCCGAGATCCCGACGTATCTGTCGTGCTGCTCGGACCTCTACAGGCCCTTGGCCGAGGTACTCGTCCGCGACGGCCTGCGGATATCGGAGGCCATCGCGCTCCAGATCGAGGACCTCGAACTTGACGACAGCGGCGGCGCGATTGTCGTGTACCGCTCGCACAAGCGCTCAGCCAACCACAAGACGGTTGTCGGTTCCACCAAGTCCGACAAGTTTCGCCGCGTCGAGGTCGGCCCCCGCCAGTCCCTGATGCTGCGCGAGCATTTGGCTCACCGAGCTACCCAGCCCGGCGGTGACTCTCCGAAGGCCCACGTGTTCGTGATGCCCGCACGAACCACGAAGCGCTCTACTGGCCGCTGGGAGGGCGCTGGCGCTTGGGGGCCGATGGACCGCAACACCGTGAGCAGGGACTGGCACAAGGCGGCGCTCATCGAAGCCGGCCTGCGCCACATGCCTCTCCATGCCTTGCGTCACACCGCCGCCGCGGCTTGGCTTGCGAGCGGAAACACGCTCGCCTATGTGCAGCATCAGCTGGGCCACGCGAACATCACCACGACTCAGCGCTACTACGGCCACCTCGAGCGCAACGTGCTGGCCGCCGGCGCGGCGATCACCGAGGAGCAGATCGAGCGCCTCACTGGGCTTGCTGCGTAGCCACACTCCCGGAGCCCGGCCGCCACGCTTTCCGCGCTTCGTCGATCCACCGATCGATGTCCTCCGGCACGAACCGCAGCGGACCGTCCTCTCCCCCGATCCGGATCGATGGGATCCGACCGGCGTTCGCCGCGTCGTACACCCAGGTACGCGAGACCGCCAGATCCTTGGCGACATCGCACGGCCGGATCAGCGACGGCCTGCCCGATCGTGTGTCCATCGCCATGCGACCACGCAAGCGCCCTCTCGACGCCGCCATGCCCCTCCGATCATGTCCGATCGCACCAGGAGCCGCTAGATGTAGCCGCCGCCGGCTCTCGCCTGTACCCGCCGGTCGCCGCGCCGGCATCGTTGAAAGCCCTCGCATCATGCACCTCCGTTCGGTGTTTGGACCGCGCGATGGCGCGCGAGCGCCTGCGTGGCCGTCTCCAGGTCAAACCGCCAGGGCGCCTTTGGCCCGTCGCCGATGCGCTGTCCGCCGAGCAGGTGGCGGTGCTTGTAGATCCAGGGGCGCTCGACGCGCAGGCGGCGCGCGAGCTCGCCGGCGGTGATCAGGTCGGGTTGTCGTTGCGCGCGGTCTCCCAGCAGTTGCGCGACGCGCTGCGCGACCTGCTCGACGGCCTGCGGCGTGAGATCGACGGAGACGCGGCGGCTGATCGCGCCGAGCCCTCGCGGTCGTGTCGGACAGGTGTCGCGTGGTGCTCTTGTCGGGGTGGTGGTTGGTGTTCTCATTGCTGGTCTCCTGGGTGTGGCTGGGGTTGTGCGCGTAGCTTTGCGACGCGTTGCTTGGTGTATGGATGCGTGGCGCGTGAGTAGCGCATCCGGGGTATCGATCGCTCGTATGGCATGGAGTCGCGTTCGAGGGTGCTCGCGAGCGCTGGTCCCTGTCCGAGGCGGGCGGAGTACTGGTCGGCGGCGAACTCGCGCGAGCGCCAGTACATCTCCCAGGGGTTCACCATGAAGCTGAGCACCGCTTCCCCGCTCATGAACCATGCCAGGCCGCGGAACGGGAGCGACCACAGGGGGTAGAGCGCGGGTGTCCGCATTTCTTTGAGCAGCATCAGCCGTACCGCGCTCGCGAGCCGGCCGTCGCTGGAGTTCAGGTGCCCGAGCTCGTGCGCGATCACCGCGGCGATCGCGTAGGGGCTTTCCAGCAGGCCGCGGTCGACGCGCATCGTCGAGGCGTAGGCGGCGGCGTTGCGGTCGGGCTCTTCGGCGACGAACCAGTGCCTGGGCACGCGCAGCTTCCGGTCGTACTCGCGCAGTTCGTCGATCGCGCGCTCGAATGCTTCCTGCTCGTCTTGCTCGGGTGGGCGTCCGCCGGAGCTGATCTCCCACCAGCGGCCGTCGATCGGCAGGATCAGCGGGGGGCAGATCAGGGCGAGCAGCGATATGACGAGCGGCCCGAAGCCGATCGCGAGCGCGATCGGGTTGCTCGGGATCGGCCAGCTGGTGATCAGCGCGATCAGGGCGAGGACGATGTAGGCGCTCAGGACTCGCACGAACCCGGAGAGCGCCTGTCCGGCGAGCGTGATCGTGTACAGCACGAGTCCGACTGCGACGCTGCTCATCCTTGCGATGCTCATGGGGTGGGCCTCCGTGTGTTCTCTCAGCTGGCGTGCTCGGCGAGATACCAGCGTTGGTCTGTGTTTGTGACCTCGCCCGCCTTCTTCAGCGAGCTCAGCAGCGTTCGCGCGTTGTTCGCGGGGACGGTGAGCGCGTCGGCGATCTCGATGCTGCGCGACCCGGGGTGCTCGGCGAGGTAGGACTTCAGCTGGTCGCGGTTGAGGACCTTCGCGTTGGGGCTGCGCCGGCCGTACAGCGCGGCTTCGGCGGCGCGCAGGCGCCTGATCCTTTGGTCGACGTCTTTGCGCTCCGCGGTAGCCTCTTTGAGCTCTTGGCGGATCTGGCGCATCGCGCCGAGGCCCACCTGTCTACGTGGTGGCATTCATTTCCTCCGAGCTAACATACTTGTCATGTTGCAGAGCCTAGTGTAAGGTATCGATCATGTCAAGGCGCCTGGAGGAAGAAATCGAAGAGGATGCGTGGGGGCCCTCCCATCAGCAGATGGAGCCTCCGTTCCGGCGCCGCCACCCGTTCGCGTCGTGCTTGGGAGCAGGCTTCGCGTTCGTGCTCTTTTTCTTCGTGGTGGGCGTCATCCGCATCGCGCTCAACCTGAAATCTGGCAGCGCGATCAGCTGGACGATCGGCGCAGCGATCGTCCTGGTCGCAGGGCGACTGCTCCTGATGCTCGGCGTCGGCATCTTCACCCGCACCCCGCGCACTCCCACCCGCCCAGCGCCGCTCGCACCGGCGACCCGCGAGCCGGTGGCGCACATACCCGTGAGCCCTGCCGCGCGCGTGCGGGAAGGGCTATTGCGCGTCGGCGACGGCGCGTACCTCGGCGTCCGTGAGAGCCAGGAATGGGCGACGGCTGACCCGGAGAGCGCGGCGATGATCCTCGGGCCGCCGCGGTCGGGGAAGACCAGCGCCGTGATGATCCCCGCGCTGATGTCCTGCTCCGGTCCAGCTGTCTCGACCTCGACCAAGCCCGACGTGATGGACGCCACGATGCACGCGCGCGCGGAGATAGGCGAGGTCTGGCTGTTCGACCCCTCCGCCACCGAGCCACTCCCGGATGGCGTTCGCCGCCTCTCGTGGTCCCCGGTCAGCGCCGCCGCGAGCTGGGACGATGCGCTCGTGACGGCGCGCGCGATGAGCGCCGCCTCCCGCGCCGGCGCCGGGACGACGAATGAGCACCACTGGTCAGAGCGCGCAGCGGCGCTCTTGGCGCCGCTGCTCTACGCGGCGCAGCTGACCGACCGCCCGATCGAAGAGGTGCTGCGCTGGACCTTGCGCCAAGACCTTGCGCCCGCCCTGGACGTCCTCGCCGATGCCGACAGCGAGATCGCAGCCGATGTGCTGGTGGGGATCGAGCGCACCGACGCACGCGAGCGATCCAGCATCTTCTCAGCGACCGCCGGGGTGCTCAGCGCGTACAACAGCGACGGCGCGCGGGAGAGCGCCGCGAACCCCAACTTCAACCCAGACCAGTTCGCCTCCTCCACGGACACGATCTACATCACCTCACCCGAGCAGCGTCAGGCGGCCTGCGCGCCGCTGATCGTCGGGCTGCTGGAGCAGATCCGCCACGCCGCCTACGCCCGTGCCCGCACCGGCGAGAGTCCCGCGAGCGCGATGTTGTGGCTGCTGGACGAGGTGGCGAACATCGCCCCGATCCACGACCTCCCCGCGCTCGTCTCCCAGGCCGGCGGACAGAGCCTGCAGGTCGTGGTCGGGCTGCAGGACCTCTCCCAGGCCCGCACCCGCTGGGGCCAAGACGCCGCCGACGGGTTCCTCTCCCTCTTCCAGGCGAAGCTGATCCTCAACGGGATCGCCGACACGCGCACGCTCGAAGCGATCTCCCTGGCGCTCGGCGAATACGACCGCGACATGACCAGCCGCTCGCTCGGCCGCAGCGAGCCGCAGGAATGGCTCGCCGACCCCACACACACCGACACCGTCAGCTACCAAACCCAACGCCAGCGCGTCCTCACACCCGGCGAGATCGCAAAACTCCCCGCCGGCCGCGGTTTGCTGCTGCAGGGCACCGCCTGGGAGCTGATCCAGCTCACCAAGTGGCACGAGAGCGAACCGTGGCGACGGGTCGCGAACACCAGCCCTCACAGCGCCCGCCCATAACCTCCGCCTCGTCTACCACCACCCCGGCCGGGCACTCAACGGGCTCCCGGAGCGAAATCGGGCCGCGAGTTTCCGTTCGCGATCCACGATCTGTCGCACGCGCTGGTCGGAGATCCCATGCTCCTGGCCGATCGCCTCATACGTTCTTTCGGCTTCGCTTTCCCGGACGATCGCCCGGTCACGCTCATCCAATGCGGCCTCCCGCGCCACCCGGCCGGGGAGCTTCGCCAACCGCCGCGTCCGGTTGCGAGTCTCCGCTGGCGTGACCCGCCTTCCGAGCGTGAACCCGAACGATTCGACATTCGCCCTGTCTTCTTCCCACAGCGACTGTGGTGTCGAGACGAGGACATCGCGAGGGCAGCGCGCCACGATGTACTCGCCATCTTCGCGGCCGACCGGCCTGCGCCTCGACCAGCCTCTCATGCCGCAGAGGACGATCCCGACCGTGAGTCCTCGTACTCCCAGTACCCAAGCGCGAATTCGGGGGGATAAGGGTAGTGCCGGCAGTACTCGTGCCAGTCGAGCGCGAACGATCTCTCGGGGGTGAGGAAGCCGAAGTGGACGACTCGGTCGGAGCTCGCGGCGCCGAGCGCGACGAACGCCAGCTCGGCGATCTCCCACCGCTCGTCCTCGCCGAGCGGGACGTGCTCGGCGGGCTCTTCGCGCTCGCGCGCGTCGGTCTGCTGATCGGCGAATGCGGGTACCCACAGGGTCACGGAGGTGTCGCCCCGCTCGTCGGCTTCGATCACGCCGCCGCGGATGTAGCTGACGGCACCGCGGTTGAGCGTCTCCACCAGGATCTCGCCCGCGGGGAACCCGCGCCGGTCTTTCAGCAGCGCGATCAGCGCAAGACCGAAGGGGAACCGCAGCGCCAGCTCGTCGCGAGGGACTCCGTCCCAAGTCGGATAGGCGCCGGGGCCAAGAGGGGTCGTCGGTATCGAGCTCACCCAGGCAGCTACCCCACCCGCACCTTCACCACGTTCGACGCTGCAACCGCGGTGAGCGGATAGCCCGCTTCGGCTTCCGCGAGCATCCGGATCTCCCACTCCCCGCGGCCGAGGAACGTGAAGCGGTATCCCGCGCGGAAACGACCGCGAGCGCCCGTGCGGATCACGTCGAACTTCAACCACGACCCGCGCCGCGAGCGCCGCCCCTCCACCACCAGCAGCTTCCCGCCCTTCGGGATCGAACCACCCAACAAGTGCCCGGAGAAGTAGACGCGCCGGTTCCGGCCCACCCTTCGTGGCGAGACCCTCAGCGTGAGGTGCGCTCGCGTCAGCGTGCGTTTCACAACCGGCTTAGCCGCGCCGACGCCCGTCTGCGCCGGGACCAGGTTCTCCACGCTGATCTCCCTGTCAAGCACGGGCGCCGAGTTCGCCGCTGACATTATCCGCCGTCGGACCGGCGCTCTGTTCGAGCAGGATGTCGGCCGCGTACAGGTACACGGCCGCGGCATAGCCGTTCGCGTCTCCGGCTCCGGCCGGGCATTCAAGGCCGGAGAAAGGCCCCTCACACGCCGCGTTCACGTACAGGTGCGCGCCCAGGTTCGCGGCCGGCACGACCACCCGGTTCGCTTCCGAGAGCGGCTGCGCGGGGTCGCCCACGCCCGTCGTGCAACCGAACTGGTACACGCAAGAACCAAACGGGCTGCTCTGCGTCGGGCCTGCCAGCCAGGACTCATACGTTGCGTTCACGATCGCGCCGCCGTCCGCGTCCGCCGCGCGCCACAACGTCGCGCCGAGCATCGTGTCAAACGCCGGCGTGCTCAATTCCCACGTCGCGAGATCCACGTTGGTCTTGTGGGCCATCGCGCCCCGGAGCGCGGCGACCAGCGCGCCGCCTTCCCCGCACGTGTCCGTCGCGTAGTCGCCACCCGCCGCCACCGACCCGCTCCACCCATCCACCGGCGCGACTTCCCCCGACGGCGTACGACACGAGTACACGTGGTACTCACCTGCACTCGCGCCGGGTGCCAGCACAAGGCACAGGAGGCCCGCCATGCACGCCGCCTTCAGGATGCTGGTCATGTCCTCTGACCCGGTTTCACCCGTGAACGCCCCCGATCGAGCACAGGCCGAGCCACGGTTTCCGAGCCACCGGGCGCCGCGGCCGTATCAATGGGCCGCGGCGCCCGTGAGGACCGGCGCGAGAGGGGTGCTAACGCCGAGCCTCCCTTGTGAACACCACCGTAGAATCGGGGCAGCGCACAAGACTCGTGAAAGACGATGCCCGCTACTACTTCTTGCCCTTGCGCTTGTCCTTGGCCTTCTTGACCGGCCCATACCGCTTGCGAGCCTTGACATCGCACGCCTTCCTCTTGGATTTGCTCTTGTCTTTGCGGCAGCTCTTGAGTGCCTTGGAGAGCTTCTGCGCGTTCGTCAGCGTCTTCGGGGTGATGGTCGTTTTTGCCGGTGGCATCGGCGCGAAGCCGGAGAGATTCGGGAACGGGATGATCGGGGCGCTCTCCCCGCCCCCCGGCAGCGCACCGCCCGTCGAGGCTGCCGGGACCGGCGCGGAGGTCGTGAGCAGCTGATCCCAGCCGTAGGTCGTGCCGCCGCTGCTACTCGCCACGAGCCTGTAGTGGTAGGACGTTCCTGGCGCCAGACCAGCGATGCCGGCGGTCACGTATTGGGTGTTGAGGGCAGACCCGGCGTCGCCGTCAGGCATCGGAGTGTTGCTGCCGTACGCCGTCGTCGTTCCCCATTCGAAGTGATATTTCGTGTCCACGCCCTGGGGGACGATCCCTCCGCCGAGGATGGCCGTGGTCGCCGTCGCTTCCACGACAAGTCCGGTAGTCACCGCCGGCACCAATGCGACAGTCGTAAACGATTGGTCTTCCCCGTCTGTTTCATAGCCGCCGCTCGTGTTGCACGCCGTAGAGCTGCCCGTGGTGTTGACGTTGTTCACCGCGACCAACCTGTAGTGGTAGGTCGTGTGGGGCGCGAGGCCGTTCAGCGCGGCTGTTACGTCAACAGGGCTGGTACCTTGGCCGGCATTCCCAGGGGCGCCGGCGATCCCGGAGGCATAGGTCGTATCCGTCCCGTACTGGAAGCACCACGTCGTTTCCGAGCTCGGCCCAGAGCCCTCGGGGTTCACCGTTCCCACCAGGGTAGCGCCCGTACGAGTGACGCCTGAGACGCCGCCGGTCGTCGCAGAAGGCGGCGGCGGGAGCGTTTCGAACTGTTCGATCGCGCCTTCGCGTTCCCCCGTCCCGTTTTCGGCGATGACACGGTAGTAGTAGATCGTGCTCGCCGTCAGGCCGCCCACTTCGACTCTGCCCGACTGGCCTCCCAAGGTGAAGCCTGAGAGAGCGCTCGCGCCCGACACCAGAGTCGGATTTTCGAGCGTCGGGCTCGTGCTGTACTGAAACTTATAGGTGGTGTCCTGGTTATTGGGGTTGATCCGTGCTTCAAGCGTCGCCGCAGTCGGCCCCACGCCCGAGGATGACTCGCCCAGGATCGCAGGCGCTTCGCCTTCGGTCGTGAAGGTTTTATCGGCGCCGAAAGTACGTCCTCCGGAGTCATTCGTCCCGACGAGGCGATAGTGATAGATGATGTTGGGCTGAAGTTCGGTCAGGCCGGCTGACGCTTCGACTGCCGATTCCCCTGAGCCGGCCGGGGTGGAGGGTGAGCTGCAGGGCGGGGTTGAGCATCCGGTGCTGTAGGTCGTGTCCAACCCATACTGGAAGAAGTAGGTGGTTTCCGTGCCTTCGGGATTAACCGTGCCCGTCACGGTCGCGCTGATCGCCGCCACGCTCGAGGCGGCGCCGGTCACCGTGTGCGGCAGCGTGGTCTGACCGAAGATCAGCACTTCCGGCAAAGAGAAGAACCCCCCCCCGTTGGTGACAAAGACCTTCGTCAAGGCGTCGTTGACCGTGAGCTCACGTGGTTCGGTGACCTTGCCAAAGCCAAACGTTGCCAGTACGGCGCCCGTCGAGTCGTACTCGATGATGTGGCCTTCACTGAAAAATCCGTCAGCGACGTATACGTCCTTGCTCGTCGCATCGACGGCTACCGCCAGCGGCGAGCCACCGCTATCGAGCACCGAGAGGAACGCGCCAGCGGAGTCAAACTTCTCGACACGGGCGTTACCCGAGTCAAGGACATAGATCGTACCGGCGGAATCCGTTGCAATCCCGCTAGGACCGTTGAACGTTCCGCTGGCCGCGATGCTGCTATCGAAGACGCCGTCGCAGAGCCCGGTAGCCGGGTCGACCTTGACGACGCGATTGTTGCCGGTGTCCGCCACGTAGAGGGTGCCAGATGCCGGGGCGAGCGCTACCGCGGTGGGATCCAAGAAGGCCTGGACACAACTCGGATCGCTCGCGGTGATCTGGGATAGATAGACTCCTTGAGAACTGAACTTCTCGACGCGGTTGTTGCCGCTATCGGCCACATATACGTTCCCCGAGGAGTCGACACTGATACCAGTGGGAGCGGAGAACTGGCCGTCGCCGGAACCGCTGGTGCCGGACAGACACGCCGTCGTACAGATGTTTACTCCTGTCCCCCCCACATCCGCACCAAAGGCGTCGATAAAGACACCAGACGAGTCGAACTTCTCCACGCGGCTATTGCCACTATCGACAACGTAGACGTCGTTTGAGGCCGGGTCCACTGCTACTCCCGCAAGGGACCTAAACTGTCCGTCACCTGAGCCAAAGCTCCCAAACTTGCCGACCTGGCCGAAACCAGTGTCGGCTTGGGCCACGCTCGGCGAGGCGAGGAGCAGCAGCGCGCCGGCCGTCCCGAGCAGGAAGCTCTTTAGGTTCATGATCTAACCCCGCTTCCTGTTGTTGTTGCCCTTGCGCGCCTTCTGGCTCTTCTTGCTCGGGCCGTACTGTTTGCGAGCCTGCGCTTCACAGCCAGGACGCCGCGTCTTGGGCTTGCGTCTGCATGCCTTCAGCGCCTTCGCAAGGTTCTGTGCGCGCGTGGCGGGCTTGGCCGCGCATCCGGTGACGGTGAGGGGGGTGCTCTCGCGGATCTGAACGCCGTTCTGGCCGGTGATCGTGGTCGGCATCGCGAGGTTCTGCCCGCAGAAGCTGTTTTTCGCGCTCGCGGGGAGGTACGTCCCGAGGATGGAGTACGGGCCCGTGGGGAGCTTCAGCTCGAACGCGCTGATCGGCGCGTCCGGGACCGTCCTGAACGTGCTCGTGGTGACGCCTTTTTTGATGTCTGTCTGGCCGTCCAGGATCAGCGTGATTCCTTCGCCCTGCAGCACGATCTCAAGGTCCGGGAACGCCGCGCCGCCGTGGCTGATCAGGTACGCCGGGCCGGCCAATGGGTGCGCGAGGAGCGGCGTTAGGGCGGTCGCTGTACCCACGACGGATTCCCTGGGGCAGGCCGCGGGGTTCGCTTCGAACACTCTCGCCAGACACGCCTTCTGCAACGTCGTAAGGCGCGAGGGCAGCTGCTTGGGCAGGTCGACCTTGACCGACTTGATGTTCGCCTGTCCGGCGCCCGAGCCGACCTTCACGGTCAGGGACGCCCCGTACGCTTTGCTCGTCTTTGCCTGCGTCGAGGCCTTGAATGACGGGTCGAACGGGAGCGCGGCGCAGCCCCCGACCTGGAAGCGGCTGGATACGGGCACGCTCGAGCCCTGCGCAGAGGAGATCGCCGCGTCCACGCTCAGCGGGTCACAGCTCGTCGGGTTGAACGTGAAGCCAGGACGGTCGACCGTCACGGCGATCGTCCGCAGCCGCAAGGGGACACCGTCGAGAATCTGGGGAAGCGGACCGCTCCTGACGGTCAGGTGCGCGTCGGTCGGGTCGACCGCGATCGAGGCGCGGACGACCACGTTGCCGAGGTCAAACGGCCCCGCGACGGCGTGGACCACTACCGACAGGCCAAACGGGGCGCCGTTGTAGGGTCCGGTCAAGAACACGTTGCCTCCAACGAAGAACGGGCTCGGACCAGGGCCCGCGCCGACCGTGGTGTGCCCGATCAGGCTCTCGGGGCCACACGAGCCCTGGGCGGCCTGCGGTTCGGGACACAGCGTCACCGAGCGCAGAACCCCCAGCAGCCCGGGTGGGGTCTGCACCGTGATCCCCGCGAGATTCTGTTCGCGGTCCTGGCGGGAGAGCGTGAGCGTGAACGGACTGAACCCGCCGGCGGCCGGGGTCGCCGTGCCCGCACTGAAGCCGGGGGCGAAAGGCGCGATCGCGGGACACGGCGCCCCGGCACCATCCCAGTCCGCGTTGAACGAGGAGAACGGGGTCGAGTCCGGCTGACCCGACCACGGCGACAGTGCAGTTGTCGTCGTCGCCGGCCCGCATGTCTGTGGATTAGCCAGCGGCGCGGCAGGCCCACCGTTGAGCTTCAGCGTGAACAACGAGAACGGAAGCTGCGGCAGATTGTCGAACGTCGCCGTCAACCGGCCCGTGTGCAGATCGGCGGCGACCGACCCCTGCAGCTTGATATCCAGGCCGTAGCCCTTGATCTCCTGGAAGACCCGAAAGGGATTGGGGCTCGCGGGCGGCGCCGGCGGCGCGCCGACATAGACATAGCCCGTCAGCGGGTTATCGAGCAGCGGCGACTTCACGCTGGTGGTGCCGATCAGAGACCCCGCGGGACAGGAAGCCGGCGTGTCGCTCCCCGCCCCAAACTGAGCGTCCGTGCAAGCTTGCAAGCCGTTGGCAGCCGACGGCGAGATCGATACCCCCGCCGGGAAGCTCACGACCGCCTTGCGCAGATTCGAGGAAACCAGACCGTTGGAATCAGAGGACTGCGGCAGCGCAAGGTTGACGGTGTCGCCAACCGGAGCGTCCGCCTGGGTGCTGTCGGGTGTCACCGAGATCGACGGATTGAACGGCACCTTCTCGCAACCCGTCGCTGGTGACAGCGTCGATGTGTAGGTCAAGAAATGACCGGGGTCTCCGTAGGAGTCCACCTGCAGCGTGGTCGTGGCCGGCTGGACGCAGTTGGTCGGCGTGATCATAAACGGCTTCCACTGACTCGGTGGATCGGGAGGTATCGTCCCGCCACTGATGATGTTGCTCCGGGTATGGGAGTTAGGTGTTCCCCAGAGCGTTACAGACACGCTCAGCAGTCCGGATGGCTGAGTAGCAACATCTTGGGCAAGCGCACTGATCGCGTAGCCGTCCGCCGCACCCGCAGCCACGTCGATGACCTGGTCCGCACCGGGAGTCCAAATCCCGAGAGCGGCCGGCTCGCCGCTCGAGGGGGTTATGTTGAAGACGGCGCCCCCTTGTGGACCAAGTCTTGGCAATACCAGGTTTACTTCTCCCACTTGACTGGAAGGAGGGCATTGTTGTGCAGCGAGGCCGAAAACTGCCCGCGGACACGTCGCCGCACCATGCGGGTCGGCCGCCAAACCGGGCGGCAGCTTGAGAATGATGTCCTTGACAAGCCCATCAGGAGCTTGACCCCCAAACGGATCGGACGGATCGGGATGACTATGGAACGTAAACGTGGTCGTCACATCGGGATGACCACCCGCCTGAGTCGAGCTCGTGGCGGTCGTGAAGCTCGACACGCCGAAATCGGCTTGGGCGGACCCCGCGCCGAGCGCCAGCACCGCAAGCGCAGCGAGAAGAGAGGTGCGGCAAAAGAGCCTCATCAGCGCCCCGTCCTTCCGTTCACGTGGCCAGGATGACCTTTCGTGGGTTTGGCTTTGTTGCCGTACGAATTCCTCGCCCGCGATTCGCAAACGCGCCGCTGCTTGTGCGGTTTCCTCCTACACGCCTTCAGTGCCTTGGCCAGCTTCTGCGCACGTGTCGCCGGCGTGATCTTGGCCGTGCTGAGACGGTTGACGACCAGCGGCTGGTCACCCAGTCCTGAGAACACGCTGCTCCCGGGCGTCACGCCGGGTTCGAGCGCAGCCGCCGCGCACGTGTTGGTCGCCTGGCACGGCGCCGGCGGTTGAGGGCAAGCTGTGGCTGTGCCGCCGATATGCGCGTCATAGATGTCCGAGAAACCACCATCGGTGTCGCCGCAGCTCAGCGAGTCCGTCGAGCTGAAGAAGACGTTTGAGCCGTCGGTGCTGTTATCCGCGTAGATCGCGTCCGAGGGATTCGCGCCGCCCGCGTTAGACGGAGAGACGAGCGTCGTGGCGCCATTCTGCCATTCATAGATCTTGATCTTGCCATTATCCGCCGCATCCGATGTCAGCCTCTCCGCGGTCGAAAAGAAAACCCGACTACCGTCCGAGCTGATGTCGCGCGGATCGACCCCCAAAGGCTTACTACCACTGCCGAGCAATCCGCTCGGACCGATCCCCATCGTCGCGCTATAGGGTCCGTTGCCGCCGGCGGGTCCCTGCGAGATACGAACGATCTGCCCCGTCGTATCATCGTAGACGTAGACATCGAAGAGAGGCTTGCCTTTGCTATCGGTCGCGGGACGCTGATCGTCTTCGGTCAAATGCGTTGTAGCAGTAAAGAACAGCCGCGACCCGTCAACCGAGGCGCGTGCGCTATACACCGGAATCGGGCAGCCGGTACCGTTACCATATTCCGCCTCACAACCTCTGAATGTAGAGAGTTCACTGAGGCTGGCAATGAAACGCGTATGACCGCTTACGCCACCCACTCGCTCAAACAGACCATAGTTCTGCTGGGCCGGCCCCTGGTTGGCGGGATCCAGCGGAGCCTCGCTGACGAAATACACATGCGACCCATCCGCAGAGCTGGTCACATAGCCCACTGTCTGATTAGGATCGTTACTCGGGTTGCCACTCTGATCGGCAGACACAAGCGAGGACGTCTGCGTAGCCACATTGTAGTCATACAGCTCGCTGCTGCTGCCATTGGTGAGCGTGTAGTAGACGTGCGAACCGTCCGGCGCAGCGTCCTCGTAGCCGACCACGATGGGATTCACCGGCGCCTTGTCGCTGCCCGCGGCGACCAAGATCGTCTGGTTACCTGAACGCAGGTACAAGCTTGTGGCGCCATCCGCAGGCGCCTGGGGTGTAAGCTGCTCGCTCGACAGAAAGAAGATCCGCGAGCCATCCAGTGAGACCGCGTGCCGCGTACGCACCGATGGCGTTGCGCCTCTACCGACAATATGTGAGTCACCTGTGTCTGGGTGTGAGTCACCTGTGTCTGGGCTCGTAGCGGCAGAAGTGACCGAGACACGCGTCGTCACACCATTTGAGCGCTCGTAGATGTTGAGGAAACCCTTGTCGGGCTGGCTCGGCATGATCGCCTCCGGCGACTCCCACACGACGATCTTGCCATCGGCCGAGATCCCATCGAGTATGTCCCCATTAGTATTTCCACTTGAAAGAGCAGGGACCGGGCGCTCGCTTACCGCCGGTTGCGGGCCGCGGGAGACCCATTCCGACGAGCCCGGACCCGACTGCTGATAGAGATCATTTGGAGAGCTAGGGTCCAGCGTGGTGGGGTCGAGCGAATCGAAACTCACACCGCCGCTGCTAACTTGGGATGCACCTTCCGGAGAAAAAATCACCGTAGAGCCATCGGCACTCGCCCCCTCAAACATGTCGAATAGAAGCTGATCTGTCGACGCCGGCGTGTGCGGCGCGGCCCAGGTTGTCGACCAGCCCGCGACTCCATGTGACGCACGGAAGACCTCATATCCGTTTGGGTCGGCGCCCGCGATGGCCCCAGTGCTGGAATACACCACACGACTACCGTCCCCCGAGACAAAATCGAGAGGCTCCACGTGCCGCGCCAGCGCTTCTCCACCCAAATTTAGCCCAATTGCGGTACCCGGATACTCCGTCTGTAGCTGGGGAGAAACTACGCCGTAGGCACCACCATCCGCGGGCGTAACCTGTTCGAAGGCGCGGGGAGGGTCGGCGGAGGCCGCCGGGGCGGGAACCGCGAGCGTGCAGGCAAGCGTCAGGGCCAATCTGCGGACAGTCTTCATTGAACCGTCTCCTCGAATAGAGAGGGAAGAACCCCTCGATCGCTTGCATGACGATTGGCGAATACGCACATGAGCGTGAGACGCGCATGCGGTCCAGCGAAAGGTATGGGCGAGCGCACCGTGGCCGCGCGGCCGGCGCGCCGCTTCACAGAGGCCGCGGCAGGGATGCGCCACGGCCCCCGTGGAGAGGCGAGGGGAGAGGGAGCTCCCATCGTCGGAGCCTCTGCGAGCACCACCGGAGAGGGAGTGGTGGCGCTCGGACAGGCCTCGCACGAGCGACCAGCCGCCGAGCGAGCTGCCTCGCGTACACCCGCGTCTGACCAGCGCCGGGAACAACCAAAGCCGCGAGCAACGCCGCGACGAGAGCGATCTAGAAGTTGGTGCCCGGCACCAAAACCGGCGCCGAAATCAGGCTTTTTGCCAGCTAAACCCGGAGTAGAGAGAGAGAGAGAGAGAGAGAGAGAGATGTGTCAGCAGCGCTGACGCATCTACATACGGCCCCACCCGAGGGCGCAGCCATCCCCACCACATCTGTCCCTATCGGACTCACGCGAAAACAACCCCTCTTCATGCGATCCGGCCCTCTCCCCAACAATCCCCTGCTAAGCGCTTGACGTCGATCCCAGAAGACCAACCCAAACCTGATCTATCGTGCCCGGCAACCCACCCTGGGAAGCCATGACATTGAAGAACATAGCGCCACCCGCCACGGTTGTCAAGAGGGCCCCGATCGAGCCTCCCGTCCCAAGCTCGGCCTAGCCTGCTCTACAGGCAACCAATCCCAAGCAAGGAGCACGCGCATGGCGGTCAACCCCAACCGCATCACGACCACGGGCTACCCCGCACGCGAGCCCGTGCCGCTCTCCGGGCGCTGAGCGCGATGGCGTGCCCCACATGCCTACGACGCTCCGCGCTGATCGCCACGCTCGCCCCCACGATCGCGCGCCTTCAGCTCAACCACCACGCGCTGCTCGCGCTGCTCGCGCTACCAAACGAGCAGCTGCTCCACGCAGCCAAGCTCAAAGACCCCCGCGGGGTCTCGCGCGACGACGATGATCCCTCTCTCCCCCTCTCCCTCGAACTGCCCAACCCCACCCGGAGCGTCCCCACCGCCCTCTGCCGCCACGACCCCGACTACCCCGAGACGCTCACGCAGCTGCCATGCGCGCCCGCCGTGCTCTACGCCACCTGCACCACCCAGCGCCTACGCGAGCTGCTCGCAAGGCCCACCATCGCGCTCCTCGGCAGCCGTGACTACAGCCCCTACGCCAGGCAGATCACGTTCGAGCTCGCCCGCGACCTCGCCCGCGCCGGTGTAACCGTGCTCAGCGACGTCAACGAAGGCCTCGAAGGGATCGCCCACCACGGCGCCCTACACACCCACGGCAGCACAATCGCCGTCATCGCGTGCTCCCCCGACAGCTCACCGCGTATCCGCCACGACCACCTGCACCAGCGCATCCTCGCTCACGACGCCGCGATCTCCGAGCTACCACCCGGCTTCACCCCCCACCGCGGCTGCGCCTGGCCCTTCATCGCAAGCCAACGCACCATCGCCGCACTCACCAACCCCGTCGTCCTCGTCGAGGCCGCGGGACGCTCCTGCGCGCTACTCACCACACACATCGCCACCGACCTCGGACACGACGTCGCCGTCGTCCCCGGGCGCGTCACCGACCCCGGCGGCCGCTGGCTGCTGGAGCTCCTGCGCGACGGCGCGCACCCCGTCGCGGACGCCCAGGACGTACTGGAGCTGATCTACGGAGCGGGGGTACGAGGAGTGGCTGCGTGAAGCAACACTCCAGCCACGGAAGCAACCTCACCCCCAGATCTGCTCGCTGAACCCGATCGCCGCCGACATCTCCAGCGCTGCGTCGCCCGCGCGAACGCGCCACCCCGGCATCCGCGCCTGCGCGCCACGGGGCGCGTCACCGGCGAAGTGGATGCACTCGGCGATCACGCACATCGCCTCGCGCTCCGGACCCTCGCCGTCCTCCCAGCGCTCCGCCTCCAAGCGGCCCTGCACGACCACGCAGCGCCCGCGGTAGAGATAGGGCGCGACCCGCCGCGCCCGCCGGCCGACAACGAGCACGCCCAGCTCGCCGGCGCCACGCCGCGAACCACCCGGCACACGCCGCCCGGCGGCAGACGCCAGGCGCAGCACACACACCGGCGTGCCGTCGGCCAACTCGCGTAGGTCGGGGTCGCTCACCAGACGCCCACTCAACAGCACACGGTTGATCTCATGCTCAGACATCGCTGCTCCTCGGATCGGTATCGACCCCCCACAGAGGAAAGCTACGCCGAGGGTGGGACGGTTTACGCGCGCAGGGACACACGCGACCCAAGACAACGGTTCTACGACCCCGAGTGACATGGCCTACAACGCGAAGAAAAACACGCCCCTTACGGGGCTCCAAACGACAAGGTACGGCCCTCCGGGCCGATAACGGTAACTGCTGAAGCAGTTACCTCCAAAACAGCGCAGACCATACGCACCCAGGGGAGCTATATAGACGTAAATAGCTGGTGATAGTCAGCTATTCACACAATACCCTCTAATTGCTTGAGGTATGAATCACACGGAGTTACGTTCGCGTGGTGCAGAGCACTCACAAGATCCCGGGCAGCTCCGCGACGACGTGGTCGAAGTATCTGCTGACGCAGGCGACGAGGGGTGACTACTACACCCACGACGGACAGGGCGGGAAGGCCGCGCCGACGAAGTGGCACGGACCCGAGGCGCTGCTGCGCTCCTACGGCATCGACCCCGCGAAGCCCGTCGAGCTTCGGGATCTGCGTTCGTTGATGCACGGCTTCTCGCCGGTGGACGGCGAGCCGATCCGCCCGGCGGGCTCGGACAAGACAAGGGTCGCCGGGATCGACCTGACGTTCTCACCGCCAAAGACCGTCTCAGCCCTGTGGGCGACCTCCGGCCCGTACCGTCGCGCGCAGATCGAGGTCGCGCACCGCGAGGCCGTCAAGAGCGCCTTGGAGCGCACCGAGCGTGAGGTCGAGGTCGTCCGCCGCAAGACCGACGGCGTCGTGCGCTACGAGAAGCCGAAGCGGCTGCTCGCCGTCGAGTCCGTCCACACCACGAGCCGCTTGGCGAAGGACCGGGACACGCAGGGCATCCCCGACCCGCAACTGCACAGCCACGTCGCGGTGATCGCCGCCGAACGCAAGGACGGGCAGGTCGCGGCGGTCGAATCCAAGCAGCTGTTCCGCGCCGCAAGGGAGAACGGCGCGTGGTACAGGGCGGAGCTAGCGGAGAACCTCAAGAGCCTCGGTCTGCCGATCGAACGCCGGACGGGTAACAGGGAGCGCTACTTCGAGATCAAAGGCTTCTCCGGGGAGCTGGCGGAGCACTGGTCGACGCGCAGCCAGGACGTGGACCGTGCCGCGCAGACGTTCCGCCAACGCTACGGCCGCGAGCCCCAGGCCGGGGAGCTCGACAGCCTCACCTTGAGCACCCGCGGCAGCAAGTCCGCCGCCACCCCCGCCGACGTCAACGCGGCATGGCAGGCGCTCGGCGCCGAGCACAACCAAACCCAGCAGCGCTCTGAGGAACTATTCAACGACTGGGGCCTACACAACCAACCCAAGAACGATCTCGCCAAGGAGCTGCTCGCGGAGGTCGCGCGCGACAGCGCAATGGTCACCAAGCGCGAACTGCGCGCGAAGGCATATGAGCTGAGCGCCGGCGCCGGCCGACCCGCCGACGCGGACCGGCTCGTTGACGACCTCGCGCGCTCCGGTGAGCTGCTGCAACTGGAGGACGGGACGTGGACGACGCGGCACCTCCGCGAGCAGGAGCAGGCGACGCTCGAGATCGCCAAGGGCCGCGCGAACGAGCACGCCGCACCCGTCAGCGAGGACTCCTTGAAGCAGGCACGGCGGGAGATCGGGAAGGAGATCAAAGGGTCCCTCACCCAGGAGCAGCGCGAAGCGTTGGAGACGATCACCGGGCCGGGCGGGGTCAGCGTCTTGGTCGGCCGGGCGGGGACGGGGAAGGGCGTGACGATCGCCGCCGCCGCGCGGGCGTGGCAGCTGGAGGGCAACGAGGTGATCGGCACCGCGATCGCCGGCGCCACCGCACAGCGGTTGAAGGACGACGCGAAGCTCGACCGCTCCTACACAACCGACAGCCTCTTGAATGGCGTCGAGAACGGGCACATACGGCTGGGCTCGAACACGGTCGTCGTGATGGACGAGACCGGCATGGCCGACAGCGACCGCCTATCCCGGCTCACCCAGGCAACCGCCGAACGCGAAAGCAAGCTCGTGCTCGCCGGCGACGCCGCACAGCTCTCCCCGATCGGCGCAGGCGGCCTCTTCAAAGAGCTCGAGGGCAAGGCCCCGACCGCCGAGCTGACCGAAGTCCACCGCGCCAACCACGAGTGGGAGCGCAACGCATGGGAGCAAATCCGCAACGGCGAACCCGGACCCGCGCTCGCGCAATACAAGGCCCACGACCGCCTGCACATCCACGACACCCGCGCACAAGCAGCCGAGGCGATGGTCGAGAACTGGGACCAAACCCGGAGAAGCTCACCCGACGGCCAGGCGGTGATGATCACGGACGCGAGCAACAAGGAGCGCGATCAGATCAACGCGATGGCCCAGGAACGCCGAGCGCAGGCCGGCGAGCTCGGCACCCACCGCGTCAACCTCTCCGAGAAGCCCTACGGCCTCGCCGCCGGCGACGAGATCATCTTCACCGCCCAGCACCGCATCCCCGGACAGAAGCGAGTGGAGAACGGCATCACCGGCACGATCACCAGCACAGGCCGCGACGAGAACAAGGTCACGATCAAGACCAACGAGCGCGAACCACGCGACGTGCAGATCGACACCGACCAGTTCAGCGACCTGAGCCTCGCCTACGCCGTCCACGTCCACAAGGGCCAAGGCCTCACCACCGAGACCAGCGGCATCCTCACCGGCGCCTGGCAAACAGACCGCGAGCACACCTACGTCGCCATCAGCCGCGCCCGCGAGCAAACCCAGATCTACCTCGCCCGCGAGGACCTCGGCGAACAAGGCCTCGACACCGACGCAATCGAACGCCTCGCCGAACGGATGCAACAAAGCCGCGCCCAGGAGGCATCGATCACGAAGGAGGTCGCCGAGCGCGACCAGCCGCTCGCACCCGACCGCAGCCCCACCCAGGAAGCGACGACCGCCGAGCGCGAACCGCAGCGCCAGCACACAGGCGAACAGACACGCCCCCGCGAGCACGAGATCGAGGACTTCCTCAACCCACGACGCGGACGCGCGCGGGACAGGCGCGACGATCAGGACTTCCTCGCCCCCGGCCAACCCGACCAGGCCCAACAAGACCGTGTGCAGAACGACGCCCGCGAGCAGATCGAGCAGCACGAGCTGGAAACGAACACGACCCCCGTCAACATCCAGCACGCCGACCCGGCGGACGTCCGCCTGGAGGTACGCGACCTCGGAGACATCAAGCTCGCCTACTCAAACGGGCTGTACGACCTCCAGGCCCACACCGGCGAGCCGACCTACGTCCTGTTCGGCGGATGGCAAACCGAGCAGCAGCTCGGGTTCGTCGCCACAGTCCATGCCCGCGGCGAGACCGACGTCCGCATGAGCACGGAGGACCGCGAAGGCAGAGACATCCAAACCGAGCTACACCACCGCATCGAACAAGTCATCGAACGCAGCCACAGCCAAGCAGCCAGCCCCACCCACGAGCCCAGCAGCCCCGAGGCAGACCGCGAGCCCCAACCCGACCAGCCCGCCCAGCTCGAACCCCCCGACTGCACGCCCGATCCCGAGCCCGGCCGTGAACCCGTCGAGCGCGACCCCTACATCGAACAGGCCATCCAGCGCGAGCAAGAGCGCCAGCAGGCATGGGAGCAGGGCATCGACCCGGCCCGCGACAACAACCGCGGGTACGGCATCGAGTAAGGCCCGCCTGATAGGCCTGCGGTCACACGTATTCTGTCGGGGTGCTCAATCTATGGCTCACGAAGAACTCGGCCCTGGCGTCAATGACTGACCTCATACGCAAAGCCCCCCTGATACCGGCTGTGCTCGCTGGCCTCATCGCTTCGTACCTCGGACCACAACATGCCACCAACGAGTTCTACGTGGTCGCAGCCGAGATCATCCCGTTGCTCTTCCTCGCTATCGCCCTGGAGGCGCGACTGCTAAGCGTTCAGTTTCCCAACATTGCGACGTTGATCGCCGAAATCCGGGACTCCCTGAAATCGCTGGACGAGATCGAGACCGAAGCAAAAGGTTTGCCTCAGGACTCCCCCAACAGACAGCTGAATTGCGAGCCAAGATCACCGAGCAAAAGGAAGCAACAACTGGCCACCTTGAGCTTCTGCAACGGGCTCGTCCGGGCATGCGCAGGTACCGGATAATCGTCCGACTGTATGCCGGCATAACCGCTCTCCTTCTCCTGTTTGGAGAGCTGTCGGCCCTCAAAGTTGTTGCTGAAGGCACCTATGAGCATGCCAACGCGAAATTGGCTGTGGGAGCGATCGTGATGGGCCTGGTCGCCGTGCTCTTTGCGGCGTTCCGCCATGGCCCGATCGAGTCCTAGCTTGAGCTCTGAATACGTTCTTATGCGCCAGGGACCGCACCTCCAGCGGCCACGACGATCTTCGCTCCCGCGCCGCGAGCGCCTACGCGCATCCGTCACCTTCTACGCCAGATCGGCTTGCAATGGCATCGCCGAATCCGTCCACCACGATCCATCGCCACCGCGCGGCCCTCGGCTCCTTGTGCATGCTCGTGATCTCGCTTGTGTCGCGAGTTGCCGGTCGGGTCGCGAAGCTGGATGTCCTGCCGCGGGTACGTCACTCTCAGGGCGCCGGCGATCGTGTCTGCGTAGGACGCAGTCCAGTCTTGCGCCGCGACCACGGCGCCAGTTCGCTGCAGGCGGAAGGTGAACACCCTTTCCGTCCACCCCATCTCCGACCATCCAGGGCATGTCTGACGCGACGACGAGTCCCCCGGCGAGCGAGAAACCGCTCCTGATGGTGCAGGACATCCGCTCGCATATCCCGGGTTGGAGGCGCTCGCTGTCGGATTCGGCCACGGAGGCCACGGACAAGACACCGGACTACGCAAAGCTTAGGCGGTTGCTTCACGATCCCGACAGCTCCGCACCGCGTGAGTTCGCGACGAATCTGCAAGCCGTCGCTCAGGACGCGGGCACAACTCCTAAAGAGGCACTCGGGCAGCACGCTCACCTCTTGAAGCACGCACTCAACGAGGCTGCGAAGTGGTGGGACAGCGCAATCGAGGCGGTATCGAACAACGACGCCTCTGACGTCCAATGGAGCGCACGGTCTGCGATGAAAGCACTCGACGCGGCGATGCAGCATGCGCTGTTCTTGACCTTCCTCGATGATGTGCGGAAGGGACATACCGCACAGAGCCGGCGCATCGATGACTATGCACAAGGGTGGGGCCTCAGCAGCGGCGATATCGACACGCTGTGGGCGTGGCTGCTTCAGGACCCGAGGGAGTTTGACGGCGAGGAACTGCCGATAGCGCCCGACAGCGTGAATCGCTGCGCCTATCGGAGGTCCGAATGTAAGGCATTCACTTGGTTCACGGCTGCGGCTCTGGTGTGGGCCGCAGTCCTCGTGTTCGTACTCGTCGTTTCGATTTTTGCGCTGTTGCACCGGGCTGGACTGACCTCATGGCCGAGCCGATGGGAGTGGAAGATGCTGGTGCTGCTCCTGTTCGTGTCCCTCGGCGCCATTGCCCACATCGGCGCGAGAGGAGCGCTTGACGTCAACTTCGACGACCCGATGAAGGTCTACGACGCCGGCAATATCATCGAGTGGCTGTCGCTGAGGTGGGTCGCGGTGCTGAGGATGTACGTACCGGTCGCGGTCGTTGTCGCATGCCTGTGGGGCGCTGGCAACATCCCGACTTCGTTCCAGGACCTGGGAACAGCGTTCCTCGCCGGCTACGGCGCAGACTCCTTTCTCCGCTCAGCGCTCTCAAAACTCCAGACGTCGGCCCCCACCAAGCCCCAACAAGCGGCCGACAACTAACGAACCGCGGGGTGGCACGCGGCGATGCCACCTCTTGCACACCGAGAGCGCGCACCCACGACCCCGTCATATTCCAGGCGCGCTTTCGCTTTGCGACGAGGCGATGGTCGAAGGTCGTTGCTGGCTCACGACTCCTTTCGCCAAATCCACCACCGTCTGCAAAGAAGACCCACGGTGGCCCGCTGTCCGCCTGAGAGCTGTTGCGCTGGCCCGAGCCACCTGCTAGAGTAATTTTGTAAGCAAGTAAGCACGACTCTGGAGGAGCCATGAGCGAGCGCACAACCAAGAGCATCCGCATCACCGAGGACGCCCAGCGTCTCCTGCGGCTCGTGGCCGCGTTCGAGGATCGCACCGAGGGCGCGATCGTGGAGGACGCCCTCGCCGCCTACCTTCAGATCCGCTCCCTCGGCTACGGGAGCGTGCTGGAAGAGGCCCGCGAGCTCGCGCACACCACGCCGGAGGATGTCGGCGATACCGTCGCCCGCCTCACCAGCGCGATCGAGAACGCGCTAGCCGATGGCCACCACGCGCCCAAGCCCGGAGCAGCCAAGCAGCGCCTGCGCCAGCGCGCCAAGCAGCGCGCCGCATAGCTCGCCGGCAGACGCGCCGACGACCGTAGCTCCCCGTATCTTCCCGGCGTGCTCGAACGTTGGTTGACCAGCCGTTGTTGGCGCGAGGACGCCCCCGCGCTCACGACGGCCCGTGGCGCAATCCTCAAGTTCCTCGAACAGCAGGATCAGCGCGCCTCCGGGACCGAGCCGTTCGCCGCCGCCGCACGCCCCGACACCTTCACCTACCACTTCGGCAAAGGCCGCGGCGTCCGCTGGCACGACAAGCCACGCGCTCTGCTCTGGCTGTGCGCGTTCGATGACGCGCACGACCGCGGCTACGAGCACGCCGAGCGCCTGCGGCAATCCGAGACGCTCTACCCCGACATCGAGCAACACGCTCGCTCCTCGGAGAGCGCACTGCTGCCGTGGGGCACGCGCGCGGACGAGGACGCTCACGAGTGGGCACGCGCGATCTACGGCGCCCTTGAGATCTGGGAGATCAACGACGCCCAGCTCGCCGCGGGTGAGACAGTCAGCTACCCCACAGCGCTGTACCTAGAGCTATCCAAGGACAGAGACGAGATCTGGACGCTTGTCATCCGCCGGCGCCTCGCCTACCTCCACACCGGCGCCGAGGAACGCGAGCGCTGGCTGACCAACGGCGAGATCCACGCCCTCTTCCGCCACCTCGCCGGCCAGCCCGACGAGGACGACTACGAGTTCGAGAACCCGCCCCACCCCCAAGCGTTCCTCTTCACACAGGTCCACTTCCTCAGCGGCGCGATCACACCCGCGTCATGGCTGCGGCAAGTCTGCGATCAGGCCACCACCGGCACGCAGCCGGCTCTCGTGACCTGACACGACAACAAACAACCGGTCACGGCGGCTACGCCGCGGAATCGCGGCCCCCAGTCCCTTCGGGACTCCCCTGGGGCGCTCTCTGGACGCTCCCACCCCAACCCACTGCGCAGGGGGAGCCCTCATGGCACGAGCAGCCCAGCGAAGGCGCGAACGAAAAAATCCTCGCTTAGGTTGGCAAGTCTGCCAACTCGACCAATGATGGGGCAGCAGGCAGGGTCGGCGCCGCCGCGTCAAGGCCCTTCGCTTCTCCGCGCAACGCCCAACACGGGTCAGCCTTGACCCGGCTCAAGCGGCAACCCTGAACGCCTCAACCTCGAACGCCACAGCCAGGACACCGGGACAGATGCCGACCCCCGGACTCGACCGCGAAATCCATGAGCGATTTCCCGCCAACTTTCGCTGAAAACCTCGACTTTCCCCTGTACTGGAGCTAAAATGAGGGGACAAGCAAAACAGAAAATGACCCTCGCGCTGCGCTAACAGCCGAGGGCCCGGCACAGGAGGAATGAACTCCCATGCAAGACCATCGTAATCCCCACCAGGCGTTCGTGCCGGGCAACGCACCCCAGCTGACGATCCCGGCGAAGGCCGTGGACTGGCTGCGCAGCGCCGCCTACGCAGAGATCGGCCTGGCGGCGCAAGCACTCGACGCCGTTGCGTTCGCGACCGACCGAGAAGCACACCCCGAGTGGTTCCGCGCACCCGCGCAGAGCCTGCGCGAAACCTACGCGCTACTGGACGCCATCGGCTGGTCCGGGACACTCCCACCGAAGGACGTGCAGATCGACCTGGGCGAGGACGGCTGGGCCCTGATGCGGGCATTGACAGCGGCGCTGGAGTTCGCCGACGACGACGTCAGCGAGCGAGCGAGCGGCAATGCCGAACACGACGGGCGGGGTCTGGCGTCGGAATGCGAAGCGGAGGTCGAGCGCGTTGGCGTGCTCTGCGATTTCATAGCGGCAGCGCAAGCCCACATCGACACGCTCGCCGTCACCGAAGGAACAGGCGACGCCCTGGACCTCGCCGCCTGAACATCCACCACGCCCAACACCGTGGAGGCAACGCGATGGTGCCCCGCTCAGCCTGGAGCGCGCGGACCTACAGCCTCCATTTTCTATATACTGTCACCGTAATGAGCGGGAAAGTCGAACCTATCGGTGACCTTTTCGGCCCCGATGTCCTCTACAGGCTGGCCGAGCGCCAGGCCGGCTATCTGACCGCGCGCCAGGCTGTGGCGACAGGGATGCCTCGCTCGACCCTCGCTCATCACGCCCGTCCAGGTGGGCGGCTGCAGCCGGTTTCAAGGGGCGTGTATCGCCTGCGTAACTTCCCGCCGTCCCCACACGAGCAGATCGTGGCGGGCTGGTTGCGCACACCCCCCTCCGCCGACGCCGTCGTCTCCCATCAGAGCGCCCTGGAGCTGCACGATCTCTCGGACGTGATCGCCGACCAGATCCACGTCAGCGTTCCCCGCAACCGCCGCCGTAAGGCCGTGCCCGGCCTGACGCTGCACGTCACCCAGCTGCCGATCCTCGCCAACGAACGCCGCGAGATCCTCGGCGCAACGGTCACCTCCCCGGAGCGCACGATCCTCGACGTTCTGCGCGAGGGCGGCCCGAACGAGCAGGTCGAGCTCGCGATCGCCCAAGCACTGCGGCGCGGCCTTAGTACCCGCCGGCGACTGATCCGCACCGCCGAGGCATTCCCAAAGACCGTCCAACACCACCTCGCCATGATCCTGGAGACGACGAGCGCGTGAGATACGCGACACCCGAAGCATTCCGCGCCGCGCTGGAGGACCGCCTCAAGGACGCCCAGAACGAGACGGTCGGCCTATCGCGGCTACGCAAGCGCGTGACCTTCGAGCGGCTCCTCGCTCGCCTGACCGCACAGGCCGAAGGCGGGTGGGTCCTGAAGGGCGGCTTCGCGCTCGAGCTGCGCCTCGACGAGCTATCCAGAAGCACGAAGGACATCGACGTCGACTGGAGCATCGGCGAGGAGGACGCGACCGAGCGCCTGCTCGACGCGGCAGACCTCGACATCGGAGACATGTTCGAGTTTCGCCTGCAGCGAGCCGACCCAGCCGAAGAGCTCGACGGCGGCGGGCAACGCTGGAAGGCGACGGCGCTGCTGGACGGACGCGAGTTCGAGCGCATCCTGATCGACGTGACGTTCGCGGCAGAACCGATCTTCGAGCCAGACACGGTGATGTCCTCCGGGCTGCTCGCATTCGCCGGCCTGGATCGGGTGCAGGTGAAGACGCTCGCGATCGAGCAACACCTCGCCGAGAAGGTCCACGCCTACACACGCACATACGCGGGCGATCGACCCAGCTCACGCGTCAAGGACCTCATCGACATCGACGTCATCGCCGCCACGACACGAATCGACTCAGACCGCCTGCGCGCGGCGCTGGACACCCTCTTCGCCGAGCGAGCCACCCACGCCGTTCCCACGAAGCTACCAACGCCACCTCAGAACTGGGCCGGCACCTGGTCACAGCTCGCGGCGAACCTCCCAGTTCCATCCACGCTCGCTCACGGATAGTGGCTGTTGCGTAAAGGGTGCGGCGCGCGGGGTCTTGCGGCCCGGGTGGTGGTGATCGCGTCCACCAGAGCGTTGATGGTTCCGCGGGGACGGCGCCGGCATCGCTCGGTTGGCCGGCTGGAGCCCTTTCAGGACCCTGCGGCGGCTGTCTGGTGCTTGTGGAGCTTCAGTAGGTTGTGGGTGGCGGTGATTAGTCGCCATTCGGAGCGTGCGGCGGATCTTCCTCGGCGTTGAAAGCGGTCGATCCGCCGGTTGAACTTCGTGTTCGCGAACACTGGCTCGATCATCGCTTTGCGTTTTCGGTAGAGCCCGCCGCCAAGGTCGGTCTGGAGCACTCGCCGCATGTGCGCGTAAACGCCACCATCCCATCCCGGTCGGGTGCCTCGGCGTTTGCCGGCGTCGGGCGGGATCAAGACCTGGATCCCCTTGTTGATCACGCTCTCCATCTGCTTCTGATGCCAGTAGCCAGCGTCCGCGACGACGACCTCGACGGTATCGGTCACACCCGCCTGCTCGAGCTCGGTCTCGGTGGCGGTGACCATTCCTGCCAAGTGCCCGAAATCAGAGGAGTCGACGTTCACCTCAGCGGCGATCACGATCTGCTGCTCGGTCGCGGTCGCCTGCGCGTTGTAGCCCTGCATATACCCGCGTGGCGTCTTCACATTCTTCGAGTCAGGATCGGTCACGTTGACCTTCCCAGCCGGCGTCTCGGGCGGTACGTATGGAGTTGGAGCAGCCCCGAGTCGCTTGCCGTCGCTCGCGCGCCCGTGCACCCGGTAAGCCTCATAAGCATCATTCGCGCGCTGCTCGACAGCGAGCTCCTCCTCCAGCCGGCGCTTTGACTGGGAAAGGCGCTCAGGACGCGAACGCGGGATCGGCTTGGCCTCGGCGGCACGCTTCTCGTCAAGGCGACGTTTAGCCTCACGCAACCAACCCCGCCGGCCCTGCTCGGTGGCAAGCTCCGGCGGCAGCTCATCGCCGCGCTTCTCCCCATACTGCTCGTCCTCTTCCAGGTCCACCTCCCCAGCCTCGGCAAGGATCTCCCTGGCGAGCTGCTCATAGTCACGCGCCGCGTGCTGAGAAGCGTTCGCGTGCACCTTCGTGCCATCGATCGCGACCACACCGACCTTCACCAAACCAGCCTCCGCACACAACCCCAACACCTGACCAAACAGATCAGCGAGCGCCGCCTCATGGCGCTGGCGAAAGCGCGCGATCGTCGTGTGATCCGGGCGCTGATTCGCCGCGATCACCCGGTAGGCCACGTCCTCCACGCACTCGCGCTCAATCACCCGCGAGGAGCGCTGCCCCTTGCAGTAGGCGTAGAGCAACAGCGCGAGCATCATCCCCGGCTCGTGCGCCGCACGACCGTGACCATCCCCACGATAAGCGCCATAGAACGCCGACAGATCCATCTCCTCGGTGCTCGCCAGCACGAACCACGCCAAGTGATCCTCCGGCAGCCACTCCTTCAAACTCGGCGGCAACAACAGCTCCTGCTCACGGTCACAAGCTATGAAGTTCTGGGGCATACCCGCATCCTCTTAAACCCACCGGACGGCACCCCTTTGTGCAACAGCCAC
>DATCBT010000031.1:0-66724 GCA_036511695.1 Solirubrobacteraceae bacterium
CGGGGATGTGCTCCGCCTGCATCACCATCTGCCCGGCGGGGTCGAACAGCGCCGTGGAGGCGTCGCGGCGCTCCTTGATGTTCGAGGAGTGCGCCGAGCGGATCAACACGACGCCCATCTCTTCGCACGCGGCGCGCAGCGCGCCGGCCACGACCTGCAGCTCGATCGGGTCGAGTGTGCTCATTTCGTTACTCATTCTGAGCCGAAGCCATCAGGTGAATCGTGCCCTGCGCATCGACCTCCCCGGACCAGCCGGGCGGGATCAGCAGGGTGGCCTCTGGCAGGGCACAGAGCGCTGGTCCGGACACGCGCGTGCCCGGCGCCGGCTCGCCGCGCAGGACGCTCGCTGTGAGTGGCCCGGCGTCGAAGACGACCGGACGCGCGTCGGCGACCGGGGCGCGCTCGTCCTCGACCCGGGGGCGCAGCGACGGGGACGGTCCCCACACGGAGACGCGCATGTTGACCAACTCCACGGCAGCGTTGTCGTCCTGGTAGCCGTAGCGCAGCTCGTGCGCCCGCGCGAACGCCTTGCGCAGCGCCTTGGGATCGAGTCCGGCCGGCTGGGCGCCGGTGGGCGCGGGGGGCGTGGACGCGAGCGCATTGCCGGCTGGCTGGGCGCCGGTGGACGTGGACGCGAGCGCGTTGGGCCGGAGCTCCTCGTCGATGGGCAGCTCGAAGGACTGACCGCGGTAGCGCAGCTCGTGGCGAACACGCACGCGGCAGGGCCTGCTGGACAGCGCTGCGCTCGCCTCGGCGATCAGCGTCTCGCGCTCGCGCGACAGGCGCTCGGGCGATAGCGAGTCACCGTCCAGCATGAGTGTGCGGGCGGCATCGCGCCGCGGGGCGGCGGCGGCCAGGCCGAGCGCGGACAGCACGCCGGAGGCGCGCGGGCAGAGCACTCGCGAGATGCCGAGCTCGCGCGCAAGCGCGGCCGCGTGCAGGGGGCCGGCGCCGCCGAAGGGCATCAGGGCGAAGCCGCGCGGGTCGATCCCCCGCTCGACGCTCATCACGCGCAGCGCTCCCAGCATCTCCGCCTCGGCGACGCGCACGATTCCCAGCGCGCATGCGATCGGCTCCAGATTCAGCTCGCGCCCCAAGCGTGAGATCGCGCGCTCGGCCGCATGTCGGTCCAGCGAAAGGCCGCTCGCCAGGGGCGAGTCCTCGAGCAGCCGGCCGAGCAGCAGGTTGGCATCGGTGACGGTCGCGTCGGGGCCGCCGTGTCCGTAGCAGGCGGGCCCGGGGTCGGCTCCCGCCGAGGCCGGTCCCACGCGCAGCGCGCCCCCGGCGTCGCGCCAGGCGATCGAGCCGCCGCCGGCGCCGACGGTGTGGATGTCAAGCGCGGGCAGCGCCAGCGGCCGGCCGGCGATCGTCCGCTCAGCGGTCTCAGGGACCTGCGATCCCTCGATCACGCACACGTCGCACGAGGTTCCGCCCATGTCGAAGCAGAGCACGTCGGTCTCGTCCGCCAGCGCCGCCAGCGCCAGTGCGCCGCCGACGCCGCCGGCCGGCCCGGAGAGCACCGTCAACGCCGCATGCGCGCCCGCATGCGCGGGGTCTGTGAGGCCGCCGGAGGACTGCATGATCTGCGGTTCGCATAGCCCGAGCGCGCGCGCGTCGTGCGAGAGCCGGCCCAGGTAGGAGGCGAGCAGGGGAGAGAGCGCCGCGTCGAGCACGGTCGTGGCCGTGCGCTCGTACTCGCGGAACGTGCCGACCAGCTCGCAGGACAGCGAAACGTGGATGTGGGGCGCGAGCTCCGCCAAGAGCGTCGCGAGCAGCCGCTCGTGGGTGGGGTCGGCGTAGGAGTGCAGCAGCGAGACCGCCACAGCCTCGGGCTCGCTTGCCGCGAGCGCTTCCACGAGCTCGCCGGCGAGAGCGGGATCCAGCGCGCGTAGCGGGCCGTCCGGCCCCATACGCTCGGGCACGGCGAAGCGCAGCTCCGACGGCACGAGCGGCGCCGGCGCAGCGATGCAGAGCTCGTACAGGTGGGGCCGGTTCTGGCGCGCCAGCTCGATCACGTCGCTGAAGCCGGCCGTGGCGAGCAGCGCCGTGCGGGCGGTGCGGCCCTCCAGCAGCGCATTGGTAGCCACCGTCATCCCGTGCGCAAAGCGCTCGACGTCCTGCGCGCGAGCACCGGCCAGCGCGAGCACCGTCCGCACCGCCTCGAGCACCGCCAGGGCCTCCTCGGAGGGCGTCGAGGGAACCTTGGCGGTGTACACGGTCGCGTCGTCGTCGAGCAGAACCGCGTCAGTGAAGGTGCCGCCGACGTCTACGCCCAGGAGCATGCTCGTAAGCCTATGGCAGCTTCGCGCGGCGGCTTACGGGGCTTGTGAATAGAGCAGTGAGCCGGGCGTCGTGAGCGTCTCCCCGGTCTCGAGCAGCGTCTTCAGGCCGGAGAGGATCATCGGCCAGCCGCCGTAGATCTCGCCGTGGGCGTCCTCGCTCAGCTGGTCGTGGGTGACCGTCAGCCGGCACGAGTCGCCGACCGGTTCGATCTCCCAAGTGACCCTCGAGGTCCCTTCGCGCTTGACATCCTCGCTCCACACTGCCGTGAAGCTCTGGACGAGCCGGTGCGGCGGATCGACCTCCAGGTTCTCGCCTGTTGCGAGGAGCATGCTGCCGCTCGCGAGCTCATAGCGGGAGCCGGGTGTCCAGTCGGAGCTGGCGCTTGCGCCAAAGTTGTACTTGCGCCTCAGCTCCTCGTCGGTGATTGCCTCCCACAGACGCTTCGGCGTCGTTTTGATGAAAATCTCAAACACCTTCTCCGTCGGCTCGGCCGTCCAGGGTCGCTTACCGCTGATCTGTATGTCCGCGTTCGTCACGATTCCTCCTCGATTCGTTGCTTTAGTCCGCTGAGCCCCGCGGCCCAGGGCTCTGAGTACTTGCTCACCCACCGGTCGTGGACGAGTCTGATGGGGACGGCGTTCAGGAAGTGCAGCTTCTCGCGCCCGCGTCGTTTGGTAGTCACGAGACCTGCCTGCTCGAGTACCTTCAGATGCTTCATCACGCCGAAGCGCGTCATCGGCAGCCGCTGCTCGAGTGCGCTGAGGGTTTGCCCGTCCTGCTTGTACAGCTCGTCGAGCAGGCTCCGGCGCGTCGGGTCTGCGAGGGCTCTGAACACCGCGTCCATCTATCGATTATACGTGACCATTTGGTCACTTGTCAAGGGCGATAGTCTGGGCGGTGCATTCGCCAGCCCGCTACGAGCAAGGAGCCAGCGATGAACGATGGGTATGACCAGCCCGGAGGCGACCTGCCGCTGCCTCCCCCGTCCGGCTCGAGCCCCGGCGCCCCGCCGCCGCCTGGAAGCCCCGGCACTCCGTCGTCCCCCGGCAGCCCCGGCACCCCTGGCTCCTATGGCGCGGGCTCTGGCGGTCTGCCGCCCGCCGGCGGAGCTCCGCCGAACGGCGAGAATGCCAGCAACAGCTGGGTGGTCGGCCTCGGCGCCGCGCTTGTGATCCTGCTGATCGTCGTGGTCATCCTGCTGGTCTCGAACAACGGTTCCAAAAACACGCCGTCGGTCACCAGCCAAGCGCTCAGCGTTGGCCATACGACGGTCGCCCCGACGACGACGACGGTGACCAATCAGACGACGATCACCACGCCGACAACGACCGTGACCACGCCGACCGTGACCGCGCCTGCCAACACAACGACCGTCACCACGCCCACACAAACGACTACCGCCCCACCCGCCGGCGCCCCGACGACCGGCGCCGCCAAACCGAACACCACCACCTCGAGCCCGGTCCCATAAGCGGATTCAGCTGATCAGATCGACGAGGCCCTTGATGGCCAGGTACAGGCCGACCCCGGCGGACACGATCACCGCCAGCAGCCGTCCATGTTCGGTGAACCACAGATTGGCGTCCTCGAGCAGACCGGACGCGCGGTCGGGAACGGCTAGCAGCATCAGCATCGGCACCTCGATCAGCCACAGCATCACCGCGACGATCGCGGCGAGTGAGAGCAGTTCGCTGCTCGTCGAGAGCTGCGCGTCGGCGACCGTCTTCACCGCGGCGATATAGATCGGCGACGGGATCACGTAGAGGGTGACCCCGAGCAGGAACGCCAGCCGGCGGCTCTCCAGGTAGCGCTCGAGTTTGGACGGCCCGGTTGGGGTGGTCGTGTCGGGGGCGTTGGAAGTGTCGGGACGCTTGCGACGCAGATGGACGGCCAGGCCGATCAGCACCACCCCCAGCAGTAGGTCGAAGGCCCCACCGGGTGTCCAATGATGGGGGCCGGTCGCGCCGAGTTCGCCCAGCACGAACAGCATCAGCACGCCGAGCGCGTAGGTGACCACCAATGCCCCGAGCACAAACAGGACCACCCGCGACTTCAGCTGCTGGCCGCGGCCGAGCGCGATGATCGCCACGACCGCCGGCGGGTAGATTGAGGCGGCGAGCGCGAGCTCCAAGGCTTGGGCGGGCATGTCAGGAACGCCGATGCGGCGCGTCGATCAGGTGAGGGCACGCCACGGGCTGCACTCTGCCAGATCGATGACCCTCCGTGTGGATTGTGTGAGACTGCCGCCATGCGGGTGAGCCGGCCGAGGGTGGCGGTGGTGGGCCATGTCGAGTGGGTGCAGTTCGCGCGCGTGCCCCACGTCCCGTGTGCGGGTGAGGTGGTTCATGCGCACGACCCCTTCGAGGAGCCGGCCGGAGGTGGGGGCGTTGCCGCAGTGCAGTTGGCGCGCTTGGCCGGCGAGGCCACGTTCCTCACCGCTCTGGGCCGGGACGCGCTCGGCGAGCGCTCGGTGGTGCGTCTGAAGGAGTTCGGCGTCGATGTGCACGCAACCCAACGAGCTGCCACGCGCAGGGCGAGCACGCTGGTGGACGACGCCGGCGAGCGCACGATCATCACGCTCGGACCGCGCCTCGAGCCGCTGGGGGAGGACGAGGAGCTGCCGTGGGGCGCACTGCGGGGAATGGATGCCGTCTACTTCACCGCCGGCGATCTGGGCGCCCTACGCGCCGCGCGTGAGGCGCGGGTGCTGGTGGCCAGCCCGCGCGCGGGCGACGCTCTCGGGCAGGGCGTCCAGCTGGATGCACTGGTGCTGAGCGGTGATGACGCGGTCGAGCGTTGCCAGGCCTCGCGCGCGCAGGAGGAGGCCCAACTGGTCGTATTCACCGAAGGCGCCGGCGGCGGCGCCTATCGGGAGCGATCGGGCAGATCGGGGACGTGGACGGCCGCCTCGTTGCCCGCCGCCGCGGTGGACTCCTATGGCTGCGGCGACTCCTTCGCGGCGGGCCTCACCTATGGGCTGGGCGCCGGCCTGGAGGTGCCGGCCGCGCTGGCCCTCGCGGCTCGCTGCGGCGCCATCTGCCTCACCGGCAGCGGGCCATACGAGCGCCAGTTGAGCAAAGACTGATGTAAAGCCACGGACGGTGCGACGGGTCGCGCTAGTACCCGTGCTCTACGACGTTCGCCAGCGGCTCGCCGCGGACGTAGCGCCCAACCTGCTCGCCGACGAGCGCGAACGCGCGCCGGTCCGCTGGGAGGGTATCTCCCGCGAAATGGGGAGTGATCAGAACATCGGGCGCATCCCAAAGGGGATGGTCGGCGGGCAGCGGCTCCGGGTCGGTCACATCGAGCGCCGCGCGCACACGTCCAGCGCGTAGCAGCTCGAGCAGCGCGTCAGTGTCGACGATCGGTCCGCGAGCGGCGTTGACAAGCAGCGCGCCCGGGCGTAGACGCCCGAGCAGATCGCCGTCGAGTAGCCCGGTGGTGGCGGGTGTGAGCGGTAGCAGCACGACGACGATCTCGGCGCGTCCCAACAACGATCCAAGGTCGTCCACCGAGTGCACGCCGGGACGCGCGTGGTGGGCGACGCGGATCAGATCGACATCGAACGGGGCGAGTCTTGCCTCGACGGCCGCGCCGATCTTGCCAGCGCCGAGAATCATCACGGTGCTGCCGGCAAGCTCACGGGACTGGCGCCACTCCCAATCGTGCTCACGCTGGCGATCGCGCAGCTCTCCCAGTGTCCTCGTCGACGCGAGGATCGCCGCCAGCACCCACTCCGCAACGGCGACGTTGCGGGCTCCGCCCGCGTCGCAGAGCGTCACGCCGGAAGGGACGAACGGCAACAGCCAGTCGACACCCGCCGAGAGCGTTTGCAGCACATGCAGTTCCGGCATTTGCCCCAGCAGCTCATATAGGCGGGAATCGCCAGAGGGATGCACCAGAAACTCCGCGTCGAGGATCGCGTCCGGCAGCCGGCCATCACGCGGGATCAGGCCAAGCGCGACGCTCTCCGGCAGCTTCCCGATTGCGTCGTGGCCGGGCTTGTCCGGTATCCATAGATCCACGCGTGTCGAGTTTATGGCAACTCCACTCCAACCCAGATATCTGCCAAACCGGACATCGCGCTCGCGGTGCAGCGTAGGCTGGTGTCAGTGGCCGATGCCAACCTCACGACCGCGCAGCTGTCCGACGAGCGGTCGGGGCTCGATGCGACCTTCGTTCCTGGTGCAGGGATGCTCTGCTGCTCGCTGCGTCACCGGGGCGAGGAGCTGCTCGCCCAGAACGATGGCGTGGCTGCCTACGCCCAGTACGGCAAGACGATGGGCATCCCACTGCTCTATCCGTGGGCGAACCGGCTCGCCGCCTTTGACTACAGTGTTGCCGGCCGGACGGTGCAGGTCCCGCACGACCGATCCCGGATCGCGCTCGACGACAACGGCCTGCCGATCCACGGTGTGATCGGCGGCCAGCTCGAGTGGAAACTGACAGACACGCCGGGTCCCGATGCGCGGTCGCTGGCCGCACGACTGACCTGGAGCGAGTCTGAGCCGCAGTTGTTTGAGTTGTTTCCCTTCCGTCATAACCTCCTCTACGAAGCGCGCCTGGTCGATGGGCGGCTCGAGATCGAGGTGATTGTGCACGCGTGCGGCGCCGACATCGTGCCGCTGGCGTTTGGCTTTCATCCGTATCTGTCGCCGGCGGGCGTGCCGCGCGAGCAGTGGCTGATCGAGCTGCCGGCGATGCGGCACCTGGCGCTCGATCCCAACCAGATTCCGATCGGACCCGACCCAACCGACGCCGATCAGGCATCCTCCGCACAGCGCTTCGAGCTTGGCGAGCGCGAGTTCGACGACGGGTTCGACTCGGTGGCCGAACCCGCCCGCTTCAGCGTCGCGGCCGGTGACAGACGGATCGAGCTCGAGTTCCTGCACGGCTATCCGTGCGCGCAGGTCTACGCGCCCCTGACGGGGGCATTTATCTGCTTCGAGCCGATGACCGCGCCCGCCAATGCTCTACGCAGCGGTGACGGCCTGCCGCTGCTGAATCCTGGCGAACGCTATCGCGCCGGATTTTCGCTGCGGGCCGAAGACCTCACGGCCTAAGAATGGGGGCACTTCCGTGGCCCAGAGAGAGATCTCCCGGACCAGGGGGTACAGGCGTAGACTGATCGGCGGATGACCAACGATCTTGCGCGCTGGCAGTTCGCGACGACGAGCATCTACCACTTCCTGTTCGTGCCGGTGACGATCGGGCTGGCGTTCCTTGTGGCTCTCCTGCAGACGGCCTGGTATCGAAACCAGGGGGTGGGCGGGCCCGAATTAAAGCGCGTGACCCGCTTCTTCGGCACGCTTTTGCTGATCAACGTCGCGATCGGGGTTGTCACCGGCCTCGTGCAGGAGTTTGAGTTCGGGATGAACTGGTCGGCCTACTCGCGCTTTGTAGGCGATGTCTTCGGCGGTCCGCTTGCGATGGAGGGCCTGGCGGCGTTCTTCCTCGAGTCGACCTTCCTGGGGCTTTGGATATTCGGCTGGGATCGGCTCCCCAAGCGCGTCCACCTGGCCTGCATATGGCTGGTGGCCGGCGGCGCGATGCTCTCGGCGATGTTCATCCTGGCCGCCAACTCGTGGATGCAGCACCCGGTCGGCTACGTGCTCAACCGTCACGGGCAGCCGGAACTGAACAACGTCTGGGCGCTGTTCACGAACCCGACGTTCCTGTGGGGATATGTCCACGTGATCCTCGCCTCGCTCGTCACGGGCTCGCTGGTGATGCTCGCGATCTCCGCGTGGTACCTGCGCAAGCAGCATGAAACTCAGGCCTTTCACCGCACGGCGGTTCTGTCGGTGCTCGTGCTGCTGCCGGCGATCATGGTGCAGATGTTCGTGGGCAATAAGCTCGGCGAGATCGAGAATACCTATCAGCCGGTCAAGATCGCGGCCGCGGAGGCGCAGTGGGAAAACTGCCAGCCGTGCTCGTTCTCCGCGTTTCAGATCGGGGGAGGCAACAACGACCAGACTCCGACCCAGGTCATCCTGATCCCACATCTACTCTCGATCCTCGCGACCGGGACCTGGAGCGGCGCAGTGATTGGGTTGAACCAGTTGCAGAAGGAAGACGTCGCGAAATACGGACCCGGCAACTACATACCCGACGTGTTCATCCAGTACTGGTCGATGCGCGTGATGGCCTACCTCGGCTCGCTGATCGCGCTGCTGGCCCTGTGGGGAGCATGGCTCGTGCACAGGGGCACGCTCGATCGCTCGAAGTGGTTCCTGCGCGCGAGCTTGGCGGCCGTTGTGACGCCCTTTGTGATGAACACCGCCGGCTGGCTCTTGACCGAGAACGGGCGCCAGCCGTGGATTGTGCAGGGCCTGATGAAGACGATCAACGCCAATTCTCCGTCGGTCACCTCGACGGACATCTGGATCAGTCTGATCGCGTTCGTGGGGATCTACGTCGCGCTGGGCGCCGCGGATCTGATCCTGATGCTTCGCTATGCCCGCAAGGGCCTAGATCCTGACGAGGGTGGCCCTGACGAGTCGAGCCCAGGCACACAGACCGCGACCCCGGCTCTGAGCTACTAGGAGTCCTGTGCACCTTCACACCGTCTGGTTCGTAATCGTCAGCATCTTCTGGATCGGGTTCTTTGTGCTCGAGGGCTTTGACTTCGGCGTCGGCATGCTGCACACGATCGTCGGGCGCACCGACGACGAGCGCAAGCTCGCGCTGAGCACGATCGGCCCCTGGTGGGACGGCAACGAGGTGTGGCTGATCGTCGCCGGCGCCGGCATGTTCGCGGCCTTCCCCGGCTGGTACGCGACGATGTTCTCGGCGCTGTACCTGGCGCTGCTGCTCGTGCTGGTGTCGTTGATGGCGCGCGGCGTCGCGTTCGAGTTCAAAGACAAAAGTGAGGACCTTCGCTGGCGAGCGACCTGGCGGTGGGCGATGACGATCGGCTGCCTGCTGATCCCGCTGCTGCTCGGCATCGGCCTGGGCGATCTGCTGAACGGCCTGCCGATCAACTCCAGCCATGAGTTCACCGGCAACTTCTTCGACCTGCTCACGCCGTATGGCCTGTGGACCGGCCTGACGTTGCTCGCGCTGTGCCTGCTGCATGGCGCCACGTTTCTCAAGCTCAGGACCACCGATCTCGTGCGCGAGCGAGCGCGCGCCGTCGCGCGGCCGTTGGGCTGGGCGGCGATCGCATTCGTGGTGGGCTGGGTGGTCTGGACGCGCAGCGTCGCGGGCGGACCCGACGTGCCCCAGCCCGTGGAGATCCTCGCGGTGCTCGCGGCGATCTTCGCGGCGCGGCTGGCGATGACCGACCACGATGGCCCGGCCTTCGCCTCCTCCGCTGTCGCGATCGCAGCGACGATCGGCTCGGTCTTCATCGACCTGTACCCCAACGTGATGGTCTCGAGCACCAGCGCCGCGTACAACCTGACGGTCAACAACTCGGCCTCCGGCAACTACGCGCTGACGGTGATGACGGTCGTCGCCGTGATCTTCTTCCCGCTCGTGCTGATCTACCAGGGCTGGTCCTTCCACGTCTTCCGCGGTCGCCTCAAATCACCGGCGCAGGCCGATCGGCCTGTCGCGGGGCAACCGGCCGCGCCGCCTGCGTAGCAGCTTAAGGCCCGGCAGCAGCGGCAGTGTCCGGGAACTCCTCGGCGATCTGGCCCCGGAGCACGTGTGCGCCCACGAAGGCGAGGATTGTGAACAGCAGCATCTCCAGTGGGTTACGGGTTGCCGGGATCGGTCCCCACAGGAAGACCAGGGCGAGCAGCCCTGCGGTGATCCAGTAGGCCAGGCCTGGGCGCTCGCGGAAGTGGGGCGCCAAGAAGCGGCGAGCAGCGATCGCCCAGCGCGCCGGCCCGGCCAACCACGCCGAGAGGATCACCGGGATGCCGATGATGATCGAGGCGCTCGCGACCTGCACCAGCAGCGAGGTGGCCACCGAGTAGGCATCGTTGGCAGCGGGTTCGATCGAAGCGTTGCTGGTGATCGCCGAGACGAGTTGACCCTGTCCGATTTTGCGGCCCACGAGCACGAACAGGCCGGCGAACACAAGACTCGAGCCGACCCACGTCAGCGTGGCCCGCCGATGTCCGCGGGCAAGGAAGACCGCGAGCGCGTAGAGCGCGAACGTGAGGATCGTGAGCCACAGGGCCAGCGCGTGGAGCGTTTTGGCCAGATTGCGCACCAGCCCAAGCTGACTTGACGTGACCACCTTCAGGTTCGCCACCGAGGCAGGCAATTTTTCGGCGGCGCTCGCCGGCAGACCGAGGCGCTGCGCGAGATCGGCCACGATCTGGCGCAGGTTCAGCGAGACCGTGCCGCCGTTGATCTGCACGCGCGAGCCACCACCCTTGATGATCGTGACGAGCGCCTGGTCAGCCGCGTAATTGGCGGTCCTCCAGCCGTCCTGCACCCGTGGCAGCTCCAGTGCCCGTTCAGCGCCCTGTTCGGCCAGGTTGTGCAGCGCGCCCGAGATCGGGCCGGCCAGCGGCGCCAGTTGCGGTGGCAGCCCCGACTTGAGCTGGCCCGGCACGTCGACGTTCGCGTACAGCTGGTCGATCAGGTAGCCGGACAGGGCGGAGCGGATCGTCGGCTTGGCCAGCAGCGCCGTGCTCGTCTTCGACCAGTTCGTCGGATTCATCAGCTGGCGGTTGGCCCAGATCGAGACGATCGACAGGATCGCGAGCACCGTGGCGAGCCCGAGGAGTACGCGCACCCAGATACGGTGGGCGCCGCCGCTCGGAATCGTGCGCCCCGATCCAGCCCCTACGCCGTGCTCTTGAGCGGTGTCATCTGGCATCTGGGCTCCGTCCGGCCGAGGTTAACTCTGAGAAATGGTCACACACCCTGCGGCGACATCGCGTTCTCGCGCTGCCACAGCTCCGCGTAGCGCCCGCCGAGACCGATCAGCTCACCGTGCGTGCCGCGTTCGAGCACGCGGCCGTGGTCGAGCACGAGCACCTCGTCCACGTCCTGCAGGCCGGTCAGCCGGTGCGTTATCAGCAGCGTCGCCCGATCGCGGGTGATCGCGAGCAGGTCGGCGACGATCGCATCCGCCGTGAGCGTGTCGAGGTGCTCGCCGGGCTCGTCGAGGACGAGCAAAGGGAAGTCGGCGAGCAGCGCACGGGCGATCGCCAGGCGCTGGCGCTGACCACCGGACATGCGCGCCCCGCGCTCGCCGACCTCGGTGGCCAAGCCGTGTGGCAGTTCTCTCGTCCAGTCGAGCAACCGCACGCCGGCGAGGGCGTTATCGATTTCCTGCACGGTGGCGTCGCGCTTGGCCAGGCGGAGGTTCTCCTCGAGCGTGCTGTCGAAGACGTGCGCGTCCTGCGAGACGAGCCCGATCACGAGTCGGTACTGATCGCCGTCGAGCGCGGCGATCTCCACATCGTCGAGCGTGACCGATCCGCTCTCGTAGGGAAGGAATCGCAGGAGTACCCCGGCAAGCGTCGACTTGCCCGCGCCGCTGGGTCCGACCACCGCTACGCGGCGGCCCAGGCTCAGGTCTAGGTCCACCCCGGCGAGCGCCCAGCGGTCATCACCCGGGTAGGAGAAGCGCAGATCTCGCACCCGCAGGGTATGCGGCCGGGGTGAGAGCGCGATCGGATGCGCCGGCTCGAGGATGGGCGGCGGTGCATGCATCACCTCGAACACCCGCGCGGCCGAGCGGCGTACCCGCTGGAGCGTCTGGGTTGCGCTCGGCAGCCCGGTGACCAGCTCGAAGGCGACCAATGGAATCAGCGCGATCCCGGCGAGCAGCACTCCGTCTAACCGTCCCTCGTGAACCGCCGAGACGCCGACCACGAGCGCGCCCCACATCGCCAGGCCGATACACAGGCTCGTCAGGCCCTGGCCGATGCCCGCGGTGCGGGCGGCTGTGCCGGCAAGGAGCGTCACCTCCGCGTCAGCCGACATCGCCCGCCCCAGCTGCTCCGCGGTGGCCCCGTTGACGGCCAGCTCGGGGGCGCCCTCGATCAGGTCGACCACCGACGATGTCAACTCCCCTCGCGCCGCCGCCTGTCGAGCCTCCGTGCGCGCGGCAAGCGTCCCGGTCAGCCAGGGGACGAGCGTCCCCGCGAGCAACAGCGCGACCAGCAGGATCAGCCCCGCGGCAGGCAGCATCCACCACACGAGCCCGACCGTCGCCGCTCCAACGACGATCGCGATTGCGAACGGAGGCATCACCCGCAGCAGCAGGTCCTGCAGGGAATCCACATCGTGGACCAAGCGCGCGAGTAGATCGCCGCTTCTGAACGCCGGCAGGCCCAGGGGAGCCAGCCGCTCGAGCCGTTCGTAGACGTTGACCCGCAGGTTGGACAGCACGCGGAACGCCGCGTCATGGCCGACGATGCGCTCGGCGTAGCGGCACAGCCCGCGCGACAGGGCAAAGAACTGAACGCCGACGATCGCGATCGCGACGGCCGACTCCTGCGGGCGCTGGGCCGAGCGCGAGATCAGCCAGGCCGAGGTGGCGATCAGGCCGATCGCTGCGCCGACCGCGCCGGCGCCGAGCAGCGTCGCCAGCGCCAGCCGCCCGGCGGCGGGACGGGCGAGCGCAAGCGTTCGCAGCAGCGGGGCCTGGGGCCCGTGATCGTCCTCGAGTGTCCTCACGCGGCGACCTCGATCGGGCCGAGCAAAAGCACACGGTCGGCTATGGCGATCAGGGCGGGGCGGTGTGCGACGAGCACCACGGTGCGTCCTTCGGCAAGGCGCCTGATGGCCTGCACGACCTCGCGCTCTGTCTCCCCGTCGAGGTTGGCCGTCGGCTCGTCGAGCAGCAGCAGCGGCGCGTCGCGCAGAAACGCGCGGGCCAGTGCGACCCGCTGCCGCTCCCCCGCAGACAACCCGGCGCCGCGGTCGCCCAGGACCGTGTCCAGACCTTCGGGCAGATTTCGCACCGCGTCTGTGAGCCCGGCCGCCGAGATCGCGGCCCAGACCTCCTCGGTCGACGCGCCTGAGCGACCGAGGCGAACGTTCTGCGCGATCGACGCTTTGAACAGATGCGGCCGCTGGGGGACCCACGCGAGCCGGGCCCGCCAAGCATCGAGATCGATCTCGGCCAGGTCGACGTCTCCGACACAAACCGACCCAAGCTCGGGTGTAACGAGCCCGAGCAGAACGCCCAGCAAAGTCGACTTGCCACAGCCGCTGGGTCCGACGAGCGCCAGCACCTCTCCCTCCCCGACCGTCAGCGAAACGCCGTCGAGCGCCGGCTCGGAGCGACCGGGGTAGCTGACCCGCAGCCCTTCGACGGTGAGCCCCGCGAGCGCCGGGTCGGGGAAGCTCATGCGTGTGCCACGGGGCGCCTCGGGCGCCTCCAGTACGGCGAACACCTGCTCTGCGGCCGCCATGCCCTCGGCGCTTGCGTGGTAGTTGGCGCCCAGTTGGCGCAGCGGCAGGTAGGCCTCGGGGGCGAGCACGAGCGCGAACAGCGCGGTGCGCAGATCGAGCGCTCCGTTCATCAGCCGCAGGCCGATAGCGACCGCCACGAGCGCCACCGAGAGCATCGCGACGAGCTCGAGGATCAGCGAGGAGAGGAAGGTGATGCGCAGCGTCGCGATCGCGGCCAGGCGGTAGCGTTCGGTGATCTCGCGAATTGCCGCCGCCTGGGCCTTGGCCCGTCCGAAGACCTTCAGGGTGGGCAGGCCGGCGACGACGTCGAGGAAGTGACCGGCCAGTCGCTCCAGCGTGCGGAACTGGCTGTCCATGCGCTCCCGCGTCGCCGCGCCCACCAGTGCCATGAACAGCGGGATCAGCGGAATCGTGCAGGCGATGATCGCCGCCGAGATCCAGTCGTTCCAGAGGACCACCAGGATCACGAAGATCGGCACGATCACGGCGAGGAAGAGCTGCGGCAGATACAGCGAGAAGTAGCCGTCCAGCGCGTCGATCCCGCGGGTGGCAAGGACCGCGAGCGCGCCGGTGCTCTGCTCGCGGGAGTGCTCCAGGCCGAGCGCCGCGGTGCGTCGCAGCAGCGCCGCGCGCAGCTGCGACTTCGCGCGAGCAGAGGAGCGACTCGCGGCAAGCTCGGCTACCCAAGCCACAGTCGCACGAGCGAGAACTACCAGCAACAGCGCGATCAGCGGAGTTTGCAGTTGCTCGAGGCTCCTGCCGCCGAGGAATGCGCGCGCGACCACGTTCGCCAGCAGCCACGCCTGGGCGACGATCAGCAGTGCGCTGAGGACACCAAGGCCGATCGAGACGAACAGGAACGTGCGGGTCGCACGCGCATACGCAAGCAGTCTCCGATCGAGTGCTCTCACGACCGAATCATGACCGAGTCAGGAGTCTGCGAGCCCGCCGTCGATCACCTGGTTCTGGGGGTCTCCGACGCGTGCGCTGATCCAGTCGATCAGAACCTTCACGCGGTGCCCGGGGCCGCCACCGCTGAGGTAGTACATGTGCACCGTCAGGTAGGTGAAGAACGCCGGCCGCCCCGAGAGCCTGTGGCCGCGGATTTCACACACCGCTTTACCCCGGCCGACGACGGCCAGCGCACCCTTGTCCAAGTACTTGAACGGCGTGCTCGCGCCCGGCGAACCTGACCGGATCGCCTTGGCCACGTGGCGCGCCTGCTGGATAGAGACGGTCGCCAGCCCCGGCAGCGGACGATCGCCGGGACCCGGAACCTGCGTCGCGTCGCCGATCGCCGAGATCTCGGGATGTCCCGGTACGGTCAGGTCTGCTTGCATCTGTACGCGGCCCGCCCGGTCGGTCTTCGCCCCCGTCGCCTCGGCGAGCGTCGCGGCAAAGCCAACGGCCTGGACACCCGCGGCCCAAACGACGGTCCTCGCATCAATCCGCTCCTGCGACGCATCGGCCCCTCCCTCCGGTGCCGCCGCTCCCGCCTGCGCACCCGCAACCTGAAACGTCACCCCCAGTGCGTCGATCGAGGTTACGCGAGCGCCCTCGCGAACGGTCACGCCGAGTGCGGCCAGATATCCCGCGACCTTGGCGGACAGCTTCTCGCTGAAGGCCGCGGTAACGCGCTCGCCGGCGTCGAGCAGGATCACCCGCGCCTTGGCCGGTTGGACTCGCGTGAAGTAGCCCTTCATCGTGTGCCTGGCGATGATCGCCATCTCGCCGGCGAGCTCGACTCCCGTCGGGCCGCCGCCGATCACGACGAACGTCAGCCACTGTTCCCGCTCGACGGGGTCCTCGGCGCGCTCGGCCTCCTCGTAGGCGCTGTAAAGCCGATTGCGCAGCTCGACCGCGTCATTCAACGTCTTCAGGCTGCAGGAGACATCGCGCCACTCGTCTTTGCCGAAGTAGGAGGTTTCCGCCCCGCAGGCAACGATCAGGCTGTCGTAGTCCAGCCGCTCGCCGCGGTCCAGGATGATCTGGCGGCGCTCGGCGTCCAGGCCGGTGGCCTTGGCCATCAGGACGGTCGTGTTCGAGCTGTGCTTGACCGCCGCTCGGATCGGCGAGGCACACTCGCCGGTGGACAGACCGCCACATGCCAGCTGATAGAGCAGCGGCTGGAACAGATGGTGGCTCGTCGGGTCCACCACCGTCACCTCCACATCGGCGCCCTTCAGCTCGCGTGCCGCCGTCAGGCCGCCGAACCCGCCGCCAACGATCACCACTTTGCGGCGTCCCGCCTTTGTCTTACCCACCACGAGCGACCACCACCTTGCGCCGGGGTCCGGCTGTTGCCTCACTCGTCACCGGCCAGCACCCTTCCTGTGGCGTCCGGCCTGCATCTCAGCTCGTATCTCAGCCGGCATTTCCGCCCAGGCGCTCCAGCAGGTGATCGCCCACGCGCACCGCGTTGGCCATCGCCGTGAGCGCTGGATTGACCGCCGCGATGCTCGGGAAGAAGCTCGTGTCGACCACGTACAGGTTGTCCACCTCATGCGCCCGGCAGTCGGTGTCGAGCGCCGAGGTCGCGGGGTCAGAGCCAAAGCGGCAGGTGCCCGCCTGGTGCGCTACGCCCGCGACCGGGATCTTGTTCTCGAGGTAGGCCCAGCGCGGGATCAGGTGGTGCTCGTGCATACCCAGTTGACCGAGCAGCGAGCGCAGCTGCTTGAACAGCCGATCGCGGGCGCCGTCATTGGTCGCCTTGTAGTTCAACCTCACGTTGCCCTTGCCGTCCAGGCTCACGCGGTTCTCCGCCAGCGGGAGGTCCTCGGTGGACAGCCAGAAGTCGATCGCGTGGTCCGCGACCTCGGCCAAGGAGAAGGTCGGCGCGAGCTTGGTCATCAAGGGTTGCTCGCCGCGGTACATGTCCGCGACCGACTTGCCGACCATCTGGATGTTGCCCATCGGAAACTCCCACTCCTCGCCGGCGAAGTAGTAGTCGTTGATGCCCAGCGTCTTCTGGAAGACCGTGGGATTGGGCTCCTTGGAGAGCGCGAGCACCGCCTGGCTGTCGTGGAACATGTAGTTGCGCCCGACTTGGTCGGAGCCGTTGGCGAGACCGTTGGGGTGCTTGTCGCTGGCGGAGGCGAGCAGCAGCTTGGCGGTGTTCGCCGCGCCGGCGGACACGACGACGATCTCGGCGGAATATGTCTCTTTCGCGCCAGCGCGCTCGACTACTACCTCGGCGACCGCGGTCCCGGCGGAGTTGGTGGCAAGCGCTACCGCCGTGGCGTTCGTCAGCAGCGTCACGTTCTCGTGCTCCAGCGCCGGTCGCACACCCAGCACCTCGGCGTCGGACTTGGCGTGCACCAGGCAGGGGAAGCCGTCGCAGGTCGAGCAGCGCACGCAGTTGCTGTAGGGCATGTCGGCCTCGTTGAGCATCACGCCACAGGGCGCGTGGAACGGGTGCAGGCCTGCAGCCGCGAAGTCGTCGGAGAGCTGCTGAATCCGCGGCTCGTGCGAGACCGCGGGGAAGGGGTACGGGGCGCTTGCCGGCGGTTCAGTTGGGTCCTCGCCGCGCGCGCCGTGCACCTGGTAGAGCTGCTCGGCCTTGCAGTAGTAGGGCTCCATCTCCTCGTAGGAGATCGGCCAGGCGGGCGAGATCCCCCCCTGGTGCTGGAGCTCGCCGAAGTCCTCTTTGCGCATCCGGTAGAGCGCCGCGCCGTACAGCTTCGTCGCGCCGCCCACGTAATAGTGCACCTGCGGCTGGAAGGGCTTGCCGTCGGCGTCATACCAGGTGTCGGGCGAGACGTAGCGGTTATCGACGAACACATCGCCGGCGGACCAGTTCTGCGGCTCGCGCGGCAGCCAGCCGCCGCGCTCCAGCACGAGGATCTTCTTGCCCGAGGGAGCGAGGTGGCGTGCGAGCGTGCCGCCGCCCGCGCCGCTGCCGATGATGATCACGTCGTAGTCGCTCATCAGGAGAGCTCCTCGATCCGCTCGGCGATGATGATCCGCCCCGCCGCCTCGATCAGCGCGAGGTGGGAGAAGGCCTGGGGGAAGTTCCCCAGGTGCCGGCCGGTGCTCGAGTCGAACTCCTCTGCGTACAGGCCAAGCGGCGAGGCGACGCTGAGGAGCTTTTCCATCAGGTCGCGCGCGCGCTGCTCCTCGCCGACAACGGCCAGGCCGGAGACCAGCCAGAAGGAGCAGATCAGGAAGCTGCCCTCCTTGCCGGAGAGGCCGTCGTCGGTCTCTCCCGTGCGGTAGCGTAGGACAAAGCCGTCCTCGGTCAGATCGTCGGCGATCGCGAGGACACTCGCGCGCAGGCGCTCGTCGGTGGCGGGCAGGAAGCCGAAGAGCGCCGCCAGCAGGTTGGAGGCGTCCAGCGCGTCGGTCTCGTAGTGCTGGCGCAGAATGCCCGCGTCGGTGAGTCCGTGGGCGAGGATGTCCGCCTTGATCTCCTCCGCGGTCGCGTGCCACGTGGCCCGCAGTTTGGCGTCGCCGCGAATCTCCGCGAGCTTGCTCGCGCGGTCCATCGCCACCCAGCACATCAGCTTGGAGGAGACGTAGTGCTGCGGTGCGCCGCGCGCCTCCCAGATGCCCTGGTCGGGTTCGCGCCAGACGTCGGTCGCACATTTGGCCTGCGCCTCCACGAGCGGCCACAGCCGTCGAGGCAGTCGTTCACTACGTTGGGTGTGCAGCAGGATCGACGCGAGCGCCGCGCCGAACACGTCGTTCTGGCGCTGGTCGAAGGCGCCGTTGCCGATCCGCACCGGGCTCGCTCCCGCATAGCCGGAGAGATCCTCGCGCGTGGACTCCGTCAGATCGCGCCGCCCGTCGATCCCGTACATAATCTGCAGGGCGCCGTCCCCGTTGGTCTCGAGGTCGGCGACGAACTGCATGAACTCCTCGGCCTCCCAGTCGAGGTTGAGGTAGTGCAGCGCCTGCAGCGTGAAGGTCGAGTCGCGCAGCCAGGTGTAGCGGTAGTCCCAGTTGCGCTCGCCGCCGGGAGTCTCGGGCAGCGAGGTCGTCAGCGCCGCGACCGTGGCGCCGGTCGGCATATAGGTGAGGCCCTTGATCGCGAGCGCCGAGCGTTGGATCGGATCGCGCCAGCGGTGATCGGGTATCCGTGCGCTGCTCAGCCAGCTGCGCCAGAAGTGGGCGGTGGTCGCCAGGCGCTCGTTGGCCTCGTCGAGACTCTGGGGCGAGGCGAGCTCCTCGGCCCAGGAGAGCGAGCAGAAGATCTGCTCTCCCTGTTTGAGCTGATGCCTGGCCCTTACCCGGTCGCCCTCGGTGCCGACCGCCATGTCCGTCTGCAGCCTGATAGTCACATCCGCGCCGCTCGCGTCGGCGGTGTGTCCGTCGTCGCTCACCGCCCACTCCGCCGGGACGCGCCCGTAGTCGAAGGCCGGCTCGCAGGTCAGCTCCATCTCGACCTCTCCCTCCAGGCACATCGCGACGCGCACGAGCAGGTGCTCGGCGTCTTCGTCGGTCGGCGGCCGGGTGTGCGGCGTGACCTTGTCCTCGCCGCGGCGGGGTCCGAGGATCAGCGCGTCGCGCACGATCACCCACCCACTCGAGGTCTTCCACGTCGTCAACAGGATGTTCGTCCCGGGCTCGTAGATGCGTGCTGTCGGGACGTTGATCCCGAACGGCCCGAAGCGGAAGTCGCCCGCCTGGCGATCGAGCAGCGTGCCGAACACGCTCGGGGCATCGAAGCGCGGGACGCAGAGCCAGTTGACGCTCCCGTCCGGGGCCATCAACAGGCCTGTGTGGCAGTCAGAGAGAAATGCGTAATCGGCGATTGGCGGAAAGGGCGAGGGCATCGCCGCGCTCTGCAGCATCGCTTCATCGCGCTCGGTGGCAGCTGCTCCGCCCTTGCTCGGGTCTACTTCGGCCGGGTTTTCCTTGCTCGACTTGGCGGCGGGGCTCATAACCGCACCTGTGGCTCGCGCGAGTTCAAGTTGTCCCTGTCTGGCTTGATGTTTGACTTGACGGGGCTCATGACTGCACCCACGGACCGCGCCACTTGCCGAAGCCTCTCACCAGCCCGTCGCCCTCCGCGGGACCCCACGAGCCCGGGGCGTAGGGGTGAACCGGCGGCCGCTGCTCGAGCAGCGGCTGGAAGATTCGCCACGTCTCCTCGACCGCGTCCTGGCGGGTGAAGCGGGTGCTGTCGCCGTGCATCGCATCCAGCAGGAGGACCTCATACGGCGTCGGCGCCTCGCCGCCCTGGTCGGCGAACTCGACATCGAGCGTGACCGCCTCGGGCCCCTCGGCGTCGGCGCGATGGGCGTCGAGGATCACGCGCGTGCCGGTGGTGGGGTCGAGCTTGATGACGAACTGGTTCGGCTCGGGGCGGCGATGGCTCCCGTTCTCCATAAAGCCGAGGCGCGGCGGCTCGCGGAACACAGCGCGCAGCTCGGTCTGTGTGGCCGGGAGCTTCTTACCGGTGCGGATGAACCAGGGCACGCCCGCCCAGCGCCAGTTGTCGATGTCCAGTCGCATCGCCGCGTAGGTCTCGGTAGTCGAGTCCGGGGCGACGCCGTCGATCTCGAGGTAGCCGTCGTATTGGCCGCGCACGTAATGAGCCGGATTGGCGGGGGGCATCGAGCGGAAGAGCGAGAACTTGGCGTCCTTCAGCGTTTCGGCGTCAGCGCCGGCCGGCGCCTCCATCGCGGCGAGCGCGACCACCTGCATGATGTGGTTGACGACGACGTCGCGCAGCGCGCCGACGGGGTCGTAGAAGTGCCCGCGATCCTCTACGCCGAAGTCCTCGGCCATCGTGATCTCGACACACGCGATGTGATTACGGTTCCAGATTGGCTCGATCATCGTGTTGGCGAAACGCAGGTAGAGGAGCTCGTCGGTGCCCATCTTGCCGAGGAAGTGGTCGATCCGATACAGCTGGGACTCGTCGATGTACTCGTGGATTTCTGCCGCGAGCGCGCGCGCGGACTCGAGGTCGTGACCGAACGGCTTCTCCACGACCACCCGTGCCGCCTTGGTCAGCCCGGCGTCCTTGAGCTGCTTGATCACCGCCCCGAACAGGAATGGGGGAATCTCAAGGTAGAAGACCGGGCTGTGGGCGTCCCCCACAGCCGCCACCAGACGCTCGTAGGTGGCCGCGTTGGTGAAATCGCCGCTCACGTAGGACAGCCGCGCGGCGAAGCGGTCAAAGACCTCAGAGTCCACCGTCTCGCCGGTTCCCTCGATGCATTCGCGAGCGTGCCGGCGCAGGTGATCGAGCGTCCAATCGTCGCCCGCGACCCCGACGATCGGGCAGGTCAGCAGGCCGCGCTTCTCCAGCCGGTAGAGCGAGTGGAAGGTCATCACCTTCGCGAGGTCGCCGGTGATCCCAAAGACGACCAGCACGTCGGCGGTCTGGGCCCCGCCGGGATCGTGTCCGCCGGCCGTGGTTGGCAGATGAGCGGGGGCGGCTGAGCTCATGCGTCCGGTCCTTCCGGTCGGGGCAGTGGCAGAGGTCGAACTCGACCCTATCCCAAGAGCGGGCCCGGTGATTTCACACGGCGAGCTCAGGTTTCACACGGCGAGCTCAGGTGTCCGCCGGACTGGCTTGCAATACGACCCCTAAGATCCGGCACGTGGCAAGTCAACAGGTAGTTGCTCCCGCGCGCGGCGTGCGAGCGCATATTCACCCGAGACGGATCCTGATCGTCGCGCTCGTGCTCGTGGTGATCGGCGCCGCCGCGACGTTGTTCGGCTGGGACATCAGCGGCTGGTTCAAACACCTCTGGCACACGCTCACCGGCATCTCGGTCGGCTACCTGCTCGCAGCGATCGTGCTGATCACGCTCCAGACGACCACGACGGCGTTCGCCTGGTACTCGATCCTTCGCTTTGCCTATCCCGACTCGGGGGTCAGCTGGATGCAGGTGCTCGCCTGCTACGCCGCCGCGGTGGCGCTCAACTTCGTCCTGCCCGCGAACCTCGGCACGCTGGTGATGCTGTTGATGTTCACGACGATCATCCTCGCGGCGAGCTTCGCGGGCGTGCTGGCCGGCTACATCGTCCAGAAACTCTTCTACACGGTCATCGGCACAGCCGGCTACGTCTACCTGTTCCTGACGGTAGGAGGCTCGTTCGACCTGCAGCTCGGATTCGTGTCGGCCCATCCGTGGGCCACGGCGATCTTGTTCGTGGCGGGCGGCGCGCTGATCTTCCTGGTCGGGCGGGTACTCAGGCCGCGGATCGTGGAGTGGTGGGAGCAGGCGAGAGAGGGGGGCCAGATACTCGTGCATCCCAGGCACTACCTCGCGGGCGTGCTGCTGCCTGAGGCGATCAGCTACGTGGCGATGCTGGGCATCATCACGGTATTCCTGGCCGCCTACAACATTCCCGTCAGCTTCCACACACTCATGCGCGTCGTGGGGGGGAACTCGCTCGCCAACATGACCTCGGTGACCCCCGGCGGCGCCGGCGTGGTGCAGGGATTCAACGTCCTCTCGCTCAAGGGCATCACCAGTGCGGCCAACGCGACCGCCTACTCCGTCGCGCAGCAGCTCGTGACCACTGCCTGGAGCATCCTGTTCGCGATCGTGCTGATCGTGCGAGCCTTCGGTTGGTCGGACGGCAAGACGCTCGTCAAGCAGTCCTACGGCGAGGCGCGTGAGAAGACCTCGGAGCAGTCCGCCGCGCGCAAGGCCAAGCGCCGCGCCAAGCGCGAGGCCCACGCGACCGGCGGCGGCGCATTGCCTATCGAGGAGGAGTGAGACCTATGAGCACTGAGGTCAGATGCCGAGCGCCTGTGCCTTGGCGGCGGCAAACTCCTCGTCGGTGAGCGCCCCCGAGGCGTGCAACTGAGCCAGCTGGTTGATCTTCTCCACGGTTGGATCCATCGCCGGTGCTGCCGCGACAGGTGCGGGCGGTGGTGGCGGAGGGGGTGGTGGCGCAGCTGCGGCGGCCTGGTTTTGTCCGGCCATCGCCCCGCGCTTGCCAGCCACCGAAGCGCTCACCCTGAGGCTGTCCTGCTAACTCGGGCGCGAGGTTTTGTCCAAGCTGGACAACTCCCTACTGCGCTTTGGATGCGGGCCTGCTGCGACCGAGGTTGGCCACGATCAGCGAGACGATCGTGACCAGGTAGATCTGCCCGAGCAGCGCCTCGGATACCGACAGCGTGTGGCCCAGGTTCGTGCGCGCGGTGAAATCACCATAGCCGGCGGTCGTAAGGCTGGAGAAGCTGAAGTACAGGCAGTTCGCGACGGTTGCGCTCTGCCCGCCGGCAAAGAACGGATCGCCGCCGAAGCGGTCGATCGTGCCGTAGATGAAGGCGAAGAACATGCCGAGCAGGATGTACACGCACAGCACACCGAACACAGCTTCGAGCGTGACCGCTCCTCGCGCGCGGAGGCTGCGTATTACCCCGATGATGATCGCCGGCGGGGCAAGTCCCACCAGCAGGGCGTTCGCGATCCGGGTGGCTCCGCCACCGATGCCGCCATTGGCGGTTTCGACGATGCTCGCGATGATCACGACGGCGACGAGCAGGGCCGCCGGACGCATTACCCGCGGCTTTGTTTCGGCTGCCCAGAGCGCAAGCAGCAGCGTCACACCCAGCAGGACGGCGATGATGATCTGCTCCGCCTTGCCCGGTTCGGCGATTCCCTGAATCGCGAACGCAAGGATGATCGCGCCGAGCAGCAACCCATACCGCTGCCGGCGAGTGGCCAATGTCGAGCTCGGGTCGGTCACGGGCTCGCCGATCTCCTTGCCCACCTCCGTCGCTGAGAGGCCCTCGGCCACGCGTCACATTCCTAGCAAGAGGTTATGAGCAGTTGATCGGGGCGAGCGCTTGTTCGAAGCTGGTGGCGTACTGCTTCAGCGAGGACTTGAGCTGCTTTTCGGCGTTGCTCAGCGACGGGTTGGATACCAGCCCGGTCACGATCGAGCCGACCTGGGTCCCGAAGGTTTTGGTCGCCGCTTCGATCTGTTGCCTGCGTGCAGGTTCAAGGTTTGGCTGTGCATCCTTGATCTTCGTGAGGTCGCTGCTGATCGCTTCCAGCCCGGTCTTGACCTGAGTGAGCACGTTGGTGGAGATCGTCAGTTCGCTGAGCGTCTTGACCTGCTTGGAGATGTCCGACCGTGCTGCGCAGGCCTGTGCCTTGGCCTTTTCCTGGGAGGATTCACCGCAGCCGGCGAGCACCAAGGCGCTGAGCAGCAGAGCGGCGATGGCGACGGTCTTGCTGGGGGCTCTGAACCTCAAGAGGACCTCTCCGGATCGACTCGAAACCGCACCCCAGCAGTCTACACCGGCCGTCGGCAGTGCTTCCGATTCTCGACGTGAGATGATGGGCAGGCATGGTCGATCCTCCCGAGTCTCCGACTGAGCCTCTTCCGACCACGCCCGCCCCGGCGCCCGCTCCCGTTCCCGCATCCGCACGGGCGCCGCACTCGCGACGCTGGAGGATCAACGCGATCTTCGCGCTCGCCGTTGTCGTGGGGGTTTTCGCCGTGCTCGCGGTATGGGTCAACAGGCAGGTGCTCAACACGGACAACTGGACCAACACCAGCTCGCAGCTGCTCGCCGATCCCAAGATCCAGGCGGCCGTCGGCGATCTACTGGTCAACGAACTGTTCAGCTCGGTCGACGTGGCCGCCGAACTGAAGAAGGTCCTGCCCGCGGAAGTCTCAGGGCTCGCCGCCCCCGCCGCGGACGGACTACGGACGCTCGCCACCCAGATCGCACCGCAGGTGCTCGCGACCGCACCGGTCCAGAAGGCCTGGCGTGTGGCCAACCGCACGGCGCAGATCCAGCTCTTGCACATCCTCAAAGGGGGCAGCAAGACGCTCTCGACGAACAACGGCGTCGTCAGCCTCCAACTGCGTCCGCTGCTGGTGCAGCTTGCCGGCCAACTAGGCCTGCGGGAGCAGCTGGAAACCGTGCAGTCAAAGCTTCAGGGCTCAACCGGGGAAACGGCACGGGGCGCCGTTCAGGAAAAGCTCGGAGTGAAACTGCCTCCCACGAGCGGGGGCATCGTGATCCTGCGCTCCTCACAGCTGAAGACGGCGCAGAACGCCGTGAAAGCGATCAAGGGCCTCGCGGTCGTCCTGACCGTGATCGCTCTGCTCCTGTTCGTCCTGGCGGTGTGGCTGGCCGACGGGTGGCGACGCGTCGCGCTGCGCACCAGCGGCTGGTGTCTGATCGCGATCGGCCTGATCGCCGTGCTCGCCCGCCGCCTGCTCAGCAACCTCGTGGTCAACTCGCTCGTGAAGATCCCCGCCAACAGGCCGGCGGTACACCAGGTCTTTGCGATCAGCACCTCTCTGCTCTATGAGATCGCGATCGCGATGATCACCTACGGCGCGGTGGTCGTGGTCGCCGCCTGGATCGCCGGTAACACACGGCCCGCCCATGCGCTGCGCCGCGCCCTGGCGCCCTCATTGCGCGAGCACGCGCCATATGTCTATGCGACGGCGGGCATGGCCCTGCTGCTCGTGGTCATATGGGGGCCGTTCCCATCGACACGTGAGCCGCTCCCGATCCTTGGCTTCGCGATCCTGCTCGTGCTCGGCACCCGGGCTCTGAGCAAAGCGACGGCGCGGGAGTTTTCCGATGCGCAGGTCGGGGATACCGCGCACGCGATCCGTGCGTGGTACGCCTCACGCCGACATTTTGCGCTCTCCTCGATCCTGGCAGCACGCCCGGGCGCGGCGGATGGCGGCGGAGGTGGAGGGGACACGCGGATAGCCGACCTCGAGCGTCTTGCCGGCCTGCACGACCGTGGTGTCCTCACCGATGAGGAGTTCCGCGTCCAGAAGACGGCGCTCCTCCAACACAGCGCCTGAGGCGTGCGCTCAGAGTTTTGTCTCCTGTCCTGGCATTAGAGTCCGGACCTCGACGCTCGGGGCCAGTGATGCCACGTGCTCGGCGAACACGTGCGGCGGGTCCTCGAGCCTGGCCCGGTGGCGATGAGCGATGCCGAGTGGCAGCAGCGTTCCCCAATGAATTGGGATCGCCAGGCGCGGGCGCAGCAAGGCGGCCGCGCGCGCCGCGTCGAGCGGATCCATGTGGCCCCGACCGAGCTTCGGGGCCCATCCCGCGACGGGTAGGAGCGCGAGGTCAAGCCGTCGCGCCGCCTCGGAGATGTCATCGCCGTCAGGTGATGGCGCCAGGCTGGAGATGCCGTCGAACAGTTCGGTGTCGCCCGCAAAGTAGATCGTCTGCCGGCCACGCACGATGTAGCCGAGCGTCTCGGCGCGCGGGCCACCGGGCCCCGGCCAACGTCGGCCATCGTGACGAGCTTCGACCGCGCTCACCTCGAGCGCGCCCACATTTGCCACCTCGCCCACGCGCAGCTCGGTCACATCCGTGAATCGCCGCCGCCGCAGCCAAGCACCGGCGCCGCTGGGCACCAGCAGCGGCGTATCGAGACCGAGCAGCCGCAGCGAGGCGAGATCGAGGTGATCGCGATGAAGGTGTGAGATCAGGACGGTAAGCGGCCCCGTCCGCCCCGCGGACACGTCCAGGTCGACCGGTGGCACTTGGCGACGCAGGTGCGCGACGCGATCGCGCAGCAGCGGGTCGGTGAGCAGACGCACGCCCTCGATTTCGATCAGGACGGTGGCGTGGCCGAGGAAAACGATACGGTCCGCGGCCGTAGCCGCACGACCCATAACCGCGCCATCGACCATGGGCGAGAACCTACCAACGAGATGACCTCAGCAACCGATCAGGGCATCCGCCGGCAACGCAGGCGCAGTGTGCGGATCTTGACGTTTGCGATCCGGGCCTTGATCCTGCTCGCGACAGACGCCTTGGCGCTGGTCGTGATGACCGCGCTGCTGTCGGCCTCCGACGCGCTCTCGTTTCCCGCCGCCGTGGTTGTGGCCGCCACGATGGCGCTCATCAACGCGCTCCTGTGGCCGCTCATCACGCGTCTGGCGCTGCCGTTCACGATCATCACCTTCGGGCTGGGCTCGCTCGTCCTCAGCTCCGGCGGCGTCGCGCTCGCCTTCTACCTGGTCGACGGCAAGACACCCTCATTCTGGGTGGACCTGGTGATCGCCTTCGGCCTGGCCCTGGTGTCGATGACCGTCGCGCCGCTGCTCGACCTCGACGGCGACCCGCTGCATCTGCGCGTGGTCCGGCGACGGGTCGGAGGCAGACGGCACAGCGAGTCCACCGACGTCCCGGGTGTGATCCTGTTCGAGATCGACGGCCTGGGCGAGGTGATTCTCAGGGAGGCGGTGCGCGACGGGCACGTGCCCACGATCGCACGCTGGCTCGCAGAAGGGACACACAGAATCCTGGGCTGGGAGTGCGATCTCTCCTCGCAGACGGGGGCCAGCCAGGCGGGCCTGCTGCTGGGCAGCAACTGGGACATGCCCGCCTTCCGCTGGTATGAGAAGGAGTCGGGCCGCACGCTCGTCTCCAATCATCCCGCCGACGCCGCCGAGGTCGAGCGTCGTCGCTCCACCGGCGCGGGCCTGCTCGCCGACGGCGGCACGAGCCGGGGGAACATGTTCTCGGGTGACGCGCCGCGCTGCACGGCCACGATGAGCGTGATCCGCGATCGCAGTCGCTCGAAATCGGGCGACTTCTTCGCCTACTTCTCCGATCCCTATGGATTTCTGCGCACGATCGTGCTGTCGCTCACCGACATCACATATGAGCGACTGGCGGCCCGTCGCCAGCGTCGCAGCGGCGCGGCGCATGTCGATCGGGGCCGCTTTTACCCATTTATTCGCGCCGCGATCGCCGTGGTCATGCGCGACCTCAATGTCGCGCTGCTGATGGCCGACATCGTCGAGGGCGTGCCGGTCAGCTACGCCACCTTCGTGGGCTACGACGAGGTCGCCCACCATTCGGGAATCCGCGCGCCCGATGCGCTCGCGGTGCTCAAGCGCCACGATCGCCAGCTCGCCCGACTGGAGCGCGCGATCGCGCAGGCGCCGCGCCCGTATCACCTGGTTGCGCTCTCCGATCACGGTCAAACACAGGGCGCGCCGTTCCGTCAGCGCTACGGCGAGACGCTCGAGCAGGTAGTGCGCGGCGCGCTCGCGCAGGGCGATGTGCATGCTCCCGCGGCGGTCGACGAGGCCTGGGGCGACGTCGGCGCGGTGCTGGCCGACGCACGCCAAGAGCCCGGCCTCGGCGGACGCGTGCTGGCGCGCGCCACCCGCAGCAGGGCGGTCGAGGGCACTGTTGCGCTGGGACCGAACCGGGAGGCTCTGGCCGAATGCGACGCGGGCGGGGCGGGCGGGGCGGGCGGGGCTCAATCAGAAAAGACGGTGGTCCTCGTCTCTGGCCCCCTCGGGCTGATCTACCTGCCGCACAGTCCCGAGCGGCTCACGCTCGAGCAGATCGCCGAGACACATCCCAAGCTGCTGGACACCCTGGCCGCGCATCCTGGGATCGGGTTCGTGATGGTGCGCTCGCGGGAGCAGGGAGCGCTCGCGCTCGGCGCCCGGGGCCACAGGCGCCTGGCCGACGACGTGGTCGAGGGGGAGGATCCGCTGGCCCACTTCGATCCGACGACGGCCGATCATCTGCGCCGCCACGACAGCTTTCCGCACTGTCCGGATCTGCTCGTCAACAGCATGTATGACCCGGCCTCCGACGAGGTGGCCCCGTTCGAGGAGTTCATGGGCTCGCACGGCGGCCTCGGCGGGCCGCAGACCAAGCCCTTTGCCGTGGTGCCGGTCGCTTGGAGCGAGCCCGCCGGTCCGATCGTCGGCGTCGAGGCGATGCACGAGGTGCTGCGCGACTGGTTGGCGCAACTGCAGCGAGGCCCAGACGAGGCAGTTGAGGCCCAGCCCGGCTAAATGCCCATCTCAGCCTTGACGCGCCCACTCTCGATCGCCCCGAGCAGCGCCTCGTAGTCGCGTTCGCTCTGGTCTGCGTAGGCCTCGGCGAAGTCGGCGATCGCGCCGTCGAAGACATCGCTGCCGCCGAGATAGGAGGCGAGCGCCAGGCGGTCGCCGGAGCGAGCGTGCGCGCGGGCCAATGTCCAGGCGCACATCTCAACATAAGGACCCATGATCCGTGGGGTCATCGTGTCGATATCGGCCGAGAACTTCCAGTCCCACAGCTGGCGACCGTAGAAATCGCGCGAGCGTCCGTCGAGCCCGTCGTCGGTGTGCAGCCAGCCGAGCATGATGTCGCTGACCGACTGCATCAGGCGCTGCCCCTCGACCACACGGCGGCCGTGATTCTCGAACTCGCTCTTGCCGGCGAAGCGCTCGAGCACGGATGTATCGGCCTCCTTGAACTGCAGGAACAGGGGATCCTGAGCGGTTGTGCTTCCCTCGAGCAGCAGGATCCAGCAGCGCGTGCCGACCGAGCCGACGCCGACGATCTTGCGGGCCATGTCCACGAAGCGGTAGCCCTCGAGCAGCCGCCGGCGATCATCCTGGAGGGTGGCCTTGTACTCGTCGAACAGCCCCTGCATTGCGCTCTGCAGATCGCGTGCCTCACTCGCTGGGAGCAGGTCGACGGCGCGGACGATCACAGGCGGATCGCTGATGATCTGCAGCTGACCGTCCACGCGCGTGGTGAGCTTGGCAAAGGCCTTCATGCTGTCCTTCGTCGTGGCCTTCTCGGTGGCCTTTTTGACGCGCGAGGCGAACTCCTTGCGATGCCCGGATTTCAACCCCGCCATCGCGTCTTTCAGGACATCGCCGCTGAGCATCGAGTACCAGACCTGGAGATTGCCCATGCCGGCAAACCGTCGCATCGCCTCGCGATAGCGACGCACACAGTCGAGCAGCAGCGTGCGCCGCGCGGCCCGGCTGAAGCCGCGCGCGCGGCCGGCGACAGCGACGCTCGCCGCAAGGCGCTTGATATCCCACTCCCACGGACCGGGGAGCGTCTCGTCGAAGTCGTTGAGGTCGAACACGAGCTCGCGCTCGGGCGAGGCGAACCCGCCGAAGTTCGACAGATGCGCGTCGCCGCACACCTGCACCTTCAAGCCGGAGTCGGGCGTGTGGGACAGGTCCGAGGACATCAGCAACGCCGCCCCGCGGAAGAACGTAAAGGGCGAGACGCTCATGCGCCCGTAGCGGATCGGCACCAGCTCCGGGACGCGTGTGCTCGCCTGCTCTTCCAGCAGCTCAACCGGGTCCGGGCGACCCGCAAACGGCTCCCACTCGGCGTGGCTCGAGCGGGGCACCTCCTTGCGGGCCTTTTTGCCGGCCTCCGTCCGCTCGCTTGGCGTGAGCTCCGGGGCGGCGACGGTATTCGAGCCGCCCCGGCTTGCTTTGGCCGTGGATTTCCGGCTGGTTTTATTTGCGGGCAGGCCGGCCATCGCCATCAGCTCGCAGCGGCTTCCTTCTCCGCCTGCTCGAGCTCTCGCTTGAACTCCTTGTTATCGGCGTCGATCTCCTTCTCAAGCGACTTCTCCGCGCGTGTAAGCACCTTGTTCAGTTGCTCCTCGACGCGCGACTCCCCGATTACGATCAGCGCCGCCTCGCCACCCTCGAGCAGCTCCCCGAGCTCCTTGGCGTCGCCGCGCGAGATGCCGCGCCGCAGGTGTCCGCCGACGCCACCGACCACGCCGCCAACCGCTGCCGCCCCGAGGATCGATGGGGGGAAGAGAATCCCGATCGCGGCGCCAACCGCGATGCCTCCCCAAGTGCCGTGCTGTGTCGGCTTCTCGTGCTTCTCGACGTGGACCTTGCCGTCGGCGTCCTTGGCGATCAGCGCCACGTCGTAGGTGCCGACCAGCTTTGCCGCGTGCAGGTCGAGCAGGCCCTCGTAATCCGCAAACGCATCCGCACGGTCGGCGTAGGTCGCGGCGTAGATGAAAACCGGTCTATCGCTCATCGCTCAGCTCCCGTTCTCGATTTGTCGAGTGTTGCGCCCAAACGCGCGTTCCTTGCCGCGGTGCTCAAGGCACGAACGTCGCGATCGTGGCCACGGAGTCTACGCCCCATCCATGGGAGTCTACGCCCCATTCGCACAGGGGCGACCCCGCCCTGTCGAGGGGGCTGCTGACGAGCCTGTTGACGACCCCCTGACCAGCCGAATATGCTGTCTGCGCTCCATCAATATGCGGCCCTTTCCCCGCCGATAGAGACGGGCAGAGCTTCTTAACTCGACCGATAAGGACGATAAATGATTCTCGCGACCAGCTACCCGTTTCTCGAAGTCTTCTGGACGATGCTCATCTTCTTTGCATTCGTCGTCTGGATCTGGATCCTGTTCACGGTGCTGGCCGACATCTTCCGTCGCCACGACACATCGGGATTCTCGAAGGTTCTGTGGATCATCTTCATCATCATCCTGCCGTACCTAGGCGTTTTCATCTACCTGATCGCCGAGCACACGGGGATGACTGAGCGCGCGCTCAAGCAGCAACAGGCGATGCAGTCACAGATGGACCAGTACGTCCAGTCCGTCGCGACCAAGGGTGATCCGGCCGAGCAGATCGCCAAGGCGAAGACCCTGCTCGACAGCGGCACGATCTCGCAGGCGGAGTTCGACAGCATCAAGCAGAAGGCGCTCGCCTCCGCGTAGCGCTTAGCGCACCTTTCTGGCAAACGCCACCGCGGCGGCGGTGATCTCCGGATCTCTCGTCGCGGTGGGCCGCGCCAGCCACTATCGCGCGTTGCTGCGCGATGCACGGCGCCGGGCGAACAGCCAGCCCGCGGCGAAGCCGATCAGACCACATCCAACGATCACGACGATCAGCGACGTCTGGCTGGTGGTGACGATCCAGTGGATTGTCACCGTCTGACTGTTGAACGCGGCAAACAGAACGATCAGAGCCCCGAGTACGACCGCGGTGATCATCTTCGGTGAAGGTTTCTGCCCCGGTGTCCTGGCTGGTTTGGTTTGGCGAGAGGTTGACATGGCTTTGAGCAGCTAAAGATAGTCTCGCGGGAACCGGATGTGCTCGGCCCCGCGAGACGTCAAATGGTCAGACGGTTGTGTTCTCTGGCTCGCCGAGCACCACGAGGCCGTGAATGCAGACCAGGCAGATCGCAAACACGCCGAGCGACCACCACGGGTGCGCGCCGCCGACGTCGAGCAGGGCGCCGATCGCGCCGAGACTGGCCGCGAGGATCCCGACGAGGCGCCCATAGGCGTTGCCGCCGAACAGCGAGAGTGAAGCGGTCAGCTGGATGACGCCCAGGATGATCGTGATCCACCCCCATGTATGGAGGCTCGAGAAGACGAACTGCGTGTCGTTGACAAAGAAACTGGCATTGCCCACGGCCGCGATGCCGTAGACGATGTTGAGGATTCCCGCCACCATCAGCAGGATGCCTACGAACAATGCACTGCCCACACCGCGCATGTACTCCCCCTTTGTCGACTGGTGCGATATCGCACCAGTGGCGCCATCGTATCGCCTGAAACGTGTATGTCCAGCCGCGCAAGATCACAGCATGTGAACAAAACCTCCGACGCGCTCGGGGTAGGGCGCGGCGGGCTCAGGACGCTCGCGCTACTTTTCCTCGCATGACGGTGGACCCAGACCCTGACGCCGAGTCCGACCCCGGCGCTCCGGAGCTCGCCGATGTCAAGCGGCGCACCTGGCTGGCGGCCGAGCGGACGTGGTTGGCCTGGTGGCGTACCGGCCTGGGTGCCGCGGCCGTGTCGATCGGGGTCGGGCGACTGTTGCCCGGTCTCACCGGCGGCGCGCGCTGGCCGCTGAAGGTGTTGGGGCTCGGCTATGGGTTGGTTGCGATCGCCGTCCTGGTGATCGGCGCGATTCGCCAGACCAAAGTCGCCTCGGCACTGCGCCGGGGATCCTACGAGGAGCTGTCCACGCCGCTTGTAATGTGGCTCACGGCGGCAGCGGTGGCGCTTTCGATCGCCACGCTCGTGGTGATCGCGGTTGCTATTTAGCGCTGCGCGAAGCTCAGAATCCGGTATTCGTCTTCACGCGTTTGCGGTCTTTGGGGTGCAGGCTGCCCTTGACCTTGAGCGTCTCGCAGGCTTCAACGATGTCCTTGCCGAGCGTCTCAACGAGCGAATGCCCCAGCGTCTGCTTGACGAGCGCGCGCATGATCTTGACGTGCTCTGCGTTCGGCGGGAGTGTGTAGGCGGGCACCATCCAGCCGCGCTCGGCCGCGAGCTGCGAGGCGACGTCGAACTCGTCGAAGTCGTGGCCGTCGGTCAGTTTGAACGCGACCAGCGGCAGCTGCTCCTCGTCCTCGCCCCCGATCAGTTCGAATTCTCCACAGCCAGAGACCTCTTTGACGAGCGTGTGCGCGTTGTACTGCATCGTCTCCATGATGTAGCGATAGCCGTCGTGGCCGTAGCGCACGAAGTTGTAGTACTGCGCGAGCACCATCGCCGAGCCGGTGGAGAAGTTCAGCGTGAACGTGGCGTCGCGCTTGCCGAGATAGTTCTCGTAGAACACGAGGTCCTCGGGCAGATCGTCTTTTTCACGGAACACGAGCCAGCCGATGCCGGGGTAGACGAGCCCGAACTTGTGCCCGGAGACGTTGATCGAGCGAACCTGCTCGAGTCGGAAGTCCCACTCTGAGTGCGGGTAGAGGAACGGCCACACGAAGCCGCCGCTCGCCGCGTCGACGTGCAGCGGCACGTCGAGACCCTGCTCGTTCTTGAGCTTCACGAGGTAGTCGTTGATCCCGCTGATGTCATCGGCATGCCCGGTGAACGTCGTGCCGAGCACGGCTGCCACGCCGATCGTGTTCTCGTCGATGTGCGGCTCCACGTCCTCGGGGCCGATCGTGTACTTCTCGGGCGCCAGCGGAACGATCCGCGGTTCGACATCGAAGTAGCGACAGAACTTCTCCCAGACCACGTGGACGTCTCCGCCGAACACGAGGTTCGGTCGGTCTGTCGACTTGTTGGCCGCTTCGCGGCGCGCGCGCCACTTCCACTTCAGCGACAGCGCGCCGAGCATGATTGCCTCTGAAGATCCCTGCGTGCGTGCGCCGGTCGTCTCGCCGGGGGCGTTGAACAGGTCGGCGATCATGCGGATGCAGCGCTGCTCGATCTCCGCCGTCTGTGGGTACTCGGCGTGATCGATGAAGTTCGTGTGCAGCACGTCGGTGATCAGGCGCGTCGCCTCTGGCTCCATCCACGTCGTCACGAACGTTGCGAGGTTGCGCATCGGCAACCCGTCGAGCAGGATCTCCTCGCCGACGAGGCGCATCGCGTCCTGGGCGGGCATTCCGGTCTTTGGCAGCGCGTTGTCGGGAGCCGGCTCGAGCAGGAAGCGATTCCCGAACGAGCTCCCCTCTCGCTCGATCTGCTGGCTCGTCAGCTCGGGCTTGGCCATACCGGGGTGCTGCTCATCAGGCGTCATGCTGCTACCTCCTTGGTGGTTGCTCACGTTGAGACTAGATCGGGCGCCGAGGCCTGTGGCGCGCTGTCCTCTGTTTGGTACTCGGCCAGCAGTCGTTGCTCATCCTCCTTGCTCGGGAACATGAAGAAGATCAGCGCGGCCCCGACCACGATCGCGATCGCGCCCGCCGCGTAGGCCCAGTTGGATCCGGACACGAACGAGGAGCTCGCCGCGGCGGTGATCGCGCTTGAATAGTGGGGGTACTGATGGGCTACCGATTCGGCGCTCGAGAAGGACTTCGTCAGCGCGTTTTCGATGTTGCTCGTGATCAGCGATCTATTGGGCGCCGCCGCGATCGCCTTGGAGATGGACGTCGCGAAGCCGGCGGTGAGCAGGGCGCCCATGATCGACTGCATGATCGCGCCGCCGAGGTCGCGTTGCAGGTCGGAGGTCCCCGATGCCATCCCCGCGCGCCTGACCGGGACCGAACCGGTCAGCGAGTGCGAGGCGGGCGTGCCGGCGAAGCCGACGCCGACGCCGATGAACGCATAGGCGAGCCCCACCTTCCAGTAGGGGATTCCCGACCTCCAGAGCAACAGCATCGTGAGAAACCCGAGCAGGCAGAAGCAGTAGCCGAGGAGCAGCGTGAATCGCGCGCCGCGCGTCTCGACGAGCTTGGCCGAGCGCGGCGCGATCGCGACCAGCAGGAAGGCCGCCGGCAGGATCGAGGCCCCGGCGCCGAGCGTCGAGTAGTGGAGCACGTTCTGCAGGAACTGCTGACCGACGAAGATCGCACCCATCAGGCTGCCAAAGACGACGATCCCACCCACCGCCGCGACCCAGAACACGCGGCGCGAGGCCACGTGGAGGTCATACAGCGGGAACTTGGTGCGTCGCTGGCGTAGGTAGAAGCCGATCAGCGCGACGATTGCGATCGCGGCGAGGACGAGGGCGAGCGTCCCCTTGTTGGGGACCGGCGCGAAGTTGATCGCGAGTATCAGCCCGGCGACGAGCACGATCGAGAGGATGCCGCCGAGGTTGTCGACCGGGTCGGAGGCCTCGTTAACATGACTGGGCACCAGCAGGATCGCCATCACGAGCGCGACCACCGCGAGTGGCAGCGTCAGCAGGAAGACCGAGCCCCAGGCATGGTGCAGGAGCAGCGCTCCCGAGAGCAGCGGACCGAGCGCCGACATCGAGGCGCCGATGCCCGACCACAGCGCGATCGGTTTGGTGCGGCCGGGTCCCGACCACAGCGCGGTGATCAGCGCCAACGTCGTCGGGAACGCCATGCCCGCCGCCAGCCCACCGAAGATGCGCGCGCCGATCAGCACGCCGACACTCGAGGCGGTCGCCGCGAGGATCGCCGCGGGGATCGACAGGGCCGTGCCCAGCACGAGCATCAGCTTGCGCCCGTAGCGGTCGCCGAGCGCCCCGAGGTAGAGCACCGAGGCGGCGAGACCGAGCGAGAAGCCGACCGCGATCAGGTCGAGCGCCGTCTGTGAGGCGTTGAACGCCTTGCCGATATCCGGCAACGCCGTGTTCGCGACCGTGAGGTTGAGGTTGGCGACCGCCGCGACGAGGATCAACGTCGTCAGGACCAGACCCTGGCGGCTCGGCGCGCTCGAGGGCTCGATCGTCGTCCCGGCAGTGCTCACCACGCGAGAGACTCTCTCATACCGGCGACCGGGTCGGAGGCGTCGGGTCGGACGACCACCTCTACTGAAAACCTCGTCGAGACCGAAGCACGCGCGTAGGATGGAGCTGTGCCTGATGAGCCGTCATCCGAGTCCGCACGCTCGAGCGCCAGTCGCGCCGATGCGCACCCGCCGATGCCGCGCGACAAGCGGGGCTGGAACGTCTCGCCCGCGCCCGACGGGCGGGGGATGCCCGAGCAGACGCCGACGGGTCCGCCGGCACACCGGCGGCGCGGCTTCCTCTGGTTCGTCGTCATCCTGCTCGCGATCAACTGGCTGTCGCTGCTCTTCTTCCAGCCCTCGGCGGGCCAGCCACGGGTGACGGTCTCGTTCAACCCCTTCTTCCTCGAACAGGTCAAGGGTGGTGAGGTCAAGTCGATCTCCGCCAAGGGCGACACGATCCAGGGCACCTTCAAAAGCAAGCTCCGCTATCCCTCGACGGACAAGAAGGCAACGCCCAGCACGCTGTTCGCGACCGAGGTCCCCAGCTTCTGGAACGGCTCTCAGCTCGCGGCGCTGCTGCAGGAAAAGGGCGTCGAAGTCAACGCCAAGTCCACGAGCACAAGCACCTCCCTGCTCGCCGAGCTGCTGCTCGGCTTCGGCCCCACGCTTTTGATCGTCGGCCTGTTCGTCCTGATCGCTCGGCGTGCCGCCAAGGCCGGCGGGGCGATGGGCGCGCTCGGCAGCTTCGGGCGCTCGCAGGCGCGGCGTGTCGATCCGGAAAAGATCCGCGTCACCTTCAAGGATGTCGCCGGGATCGACGAGGCCAAGGCCGAGCTCTCGGAGATCGTCGACTTCCTGCGCAACCCCGAGCGCTACGGACGCCTCGGCGGGCGCATGCCCCACGGCGTGCTCCTCTCGGGCGCGCCCGGCACCGGCAAGACGCTGCTCGCGCGCGCCGTCGCCGGCGAGGCTCACGCAGCGTTCTTCTCGATCTCCGCCTCCGAGTTCATCGAGGCGATCGTCGGCGTCGGCGCCTCGCGTGTGCGCGATCTGTTCGCCAAGGCCAAGGAGGCCGAGCCGGCGATCGTCTTCATCGACGAGCTCGACGCGATCGGACGCTCCCGGCAAGGCTCCGTCGCGGTCAGCGGCGCCAACGACGAGCGCGAGCAGACGCTCGACCAGATCCTCACCGAGCTCGACGGCTTCGAGCCGGCCGAGGCCGTGATCGTGCTCGCCGCGACCAACCGCCCCGACGTCCTCGACTCGGCCCTGCTGCGACCGGGACGCTTCGACCGGCGCGTGTCCGTCCAGGCGCCTGACCGCGCCGGGCGCCGGCAGATACTCGAAGTCCACACGCGCTCGATCCCTTTGGCAGCGAGCGTCGACCTCGACGCGCTCTCCGCCAGCACCCCCGGGATGGTCGGCGCCGACCTCGCCAACCTCGCCAACGAGGCGGCGCTGCTCGCCGCCCGCCGCGGCCACGCGCAGGTCGAGATGGGCGACTTCACCGACTCGCTCGAGAAGATCATGCTCGGCTCCCCGCGCGGCATCCTCCTCTCGCCCGCCGACCGCGAGCGCACCGCCTACCACGAGTCCGGCCACGCGCTCGTCGGCATGCTCACCCCCGGCGCCGACCCGGTGCGCAAGGTCTCGATCATCCCCCGCGGGATGGCCCTCGGCGTCACCCTCTCCACGCCCGACTCAGACCGCGTCTCCTACACGCGCGAGGACCTCGACGCGAAGATCCGCGTGGCGCTCGGCGGTCGCGTCGCCGAGGAGGTCATCTACGGCACCGTCACCTCCGGCGCCGAGTCCGACATCCAGCAGCTCACTCTCGTCGCGCGCCAGATGGTCGGGCGCTGGGGCATGAGCGAGGTCGTCGGTCCGATCGCCGTGCTGCCAGCGGACGGCCAAAGCCCGTTCCTACCCGGCGTCAGCGAGAGCTCCGAGTCGACACAGCGCCTCGTCGATGAGGAGGTGCGCCGCCTCGTCGAAAACGCCCACGAGGAGGTCACCCGCCTGCTCACCGACCGTCGCGATCAGCTCGAGGGGCTCGCCCAAGCCCTGCTCAAGGCGGAGACGCTCGACGCGCCCGAGGCCTACGCGGCGGCCGGCGTGCCCGCGCACCGCGAACAGGCGGGCGCGGTCTCTTGAGGTCCGGCAGTGGTTTCGGTCCGGCAGTGATTTCGAGAGGTCCGGAGTGCTTTCTTGAGGTTGGAGTGATGTCATGAGGTCCGGCAGTGATTTCGGTCCGGCAGTGATTTCGAGAGGTCCGGAGTGCTTTCTTGAGGTTGGAGTGATGTCATGAGGTCCGGCGGTGATTTCGAGAGTCAGGCCGGGTCCGCGGCAACGATCGACGAGCTGGTGCTTGCCGACGAGCCCGAGCGCTGGGCGGCTCTAGGTTTCACTGTCGCTGAGGGGTGCTGCCGGCTCGGCACGGTTCGCCTGCGTCTCGCCGGTCGCGCGGCCGGTCGCGGGGTCGATGCCGGGCGCGGAATTGTCGGCTGGTCACTGCGTGGGGTTTCGTCGGTCGAGCTCGACGGGCTGCCCACAAGCCGCTCTGATTCGCCGGTGCCCGCGGCCGCGCCCGTGCATCCCAACGGGGTGCTCGCGCTCGATCACGTCGTCGCGATGTCGCCCGCGCTCGATCGCAGCGTGCGGGCGCTTCAGGCGGCCGGGCTGGACCTGCGCAGGATGCGCGAGCAGCCGACCCCGGCCGGGGCGCCGCGCCAGGCGTTCTTCCGGCTCGGCGCTCAGATCCTCGAGGTCGTCCAGGAGCCCGACGATGTCGTCGAGCGTGGCGGTGGAGCGGCTCGACCCGCGCGTCTCTGGGGGCTGGCCCTGGCGGTCGCCGACCTCGACCGTACGGTTGCCGAACTCGGCCCGCACGTCGGCTCGATCCGGCCTGCGGTTCAGCCGGACCGGCGGATCGCCACGCTGCGTCGTGACGCGGGCGTGGCGATCCCGGTCGCGCTGATCAGCCGCTTGTGAGTGGTGTTTCGGCTTCCGATCCCGTGATCTGGCCTTCTTCCGGCTGCGAGGAGTTGTTCCGCGCTTCCGGTGCGATCGCGGACGCCGGCGCCGGGGTCACCACGATCGTGAACGGCTGGCTGACCGCACGCCCGTTCTCCGGGCCGCCGGGAACGTCGACCCGGAAGACCTTCGTGCCGGCGACGTAGACCTGAGCATGCGCGACGTTTAGCCTGAGCCCGAGCCGGGCATTGACCAGAGCATGAGCAGCCCGACCGATCAGATTCCCCGTATCTCGCTGCGGCCGGAGGTCGAGATTCCGCAGCTTGGCTTCGGTGTCTTCCAGGTGCCGCCGCCGGAAACCGAGGAGGTCGTCGCGCGTGCGCTCGGCGCCGGCTACCGCCACATTGATACGGCCGCGGCATACCGCAACGAGGCGGCCGTCGGACAGGCGCTCCACGCCTCCGGCCTGGACCGCGGCGAGGTCTTCGTCACGACCAAGTGCTTCAACGACGATCATGGCCACGACAGGGCCAAGAGAGCTTGCAAGCAGAGCCTCGAGCGGCTCGAGCTCGAGCACATCGATCTCTACCTGATCCATTGGCCGGTGCCCGCGCACGACCTGTACGTGGAGACCTGGCAGGCCTTTATCGAGCTGCAGTCCGAAGGGCTGGTCAGGGCGATCGGGGTCTCCAACTTTCAGCCCGCTCACCTGGAGCGCCTGATCGCGGAGACCGGCGTGACGCCGGCGATCAATCAGGTCGAGCTGCATCCCCACTTCCAGCAGGCCGGCCTGCGCCATGAGCATGAGCAGCTCGGGATCGTCACCGAGGCGTGGAGTCCGCTGGGACAAGGGCAGGCGCTCGAGGACCCGGTCATCGTGGCGATCGCCGCAGCTCACGCAAAGACGCCGGCCCAGACCGTCATTCGCTGGCATCTACAGCTCGGCAACGTCGTGATTCCGAAGTCGGTGACACCAGAGCGCATCGAGGAGAACTTCGATGTCTTCGACTTCCAGCTCTCAGGCGTCGAGCTGGAGGCGATCAAGGCCCTCGACGAGGGCAAGCGCATCGGGCCCGACCCGGATACCTTCGTGCGCCCGTAAGCCGGTCATACTGCGGGGGTGGCGCGCGTCGACATAGACCCCGTCGCCCTCGAGTCCGGCGCCTTCTATTCGTTCCTCACGTCGGTGGTCGTGCCGCGGCCGATCGCCTGGGTTTCCTCACGCTCGCCCGAGGGGGTCGACAACCTCGCGCCGCACTCCTTCTTCACCGTGTCCTCGGTGGACCCGCCGATCGTGCAGTTCACGTCTGTCGGGCGCAAGGATTCACTGATCAACGTCGAGCAGACACGCGAGTTCGTCGTCTGCCTGGCGCCCGAGCCGCTGTTCGAGCAGGTCAACGCGACGGGCACCGACTTCCCTGCCGGCGTGAGCGAGTTCGACGCGGTGGGGATCGAGCGTGAGCCGAGCCTGCGGGTCGCGCCTCCGCGCGTCGCCCGCTCGCCCGTGGCGCTCGAGTGCAGGCTGCACACGACGATCAACTTCGGGCTGGGCACCGTCGTGATGGGTCGCGTCGTGCACGCGGCCATCGACGAGGACGTACTCGAGCACGGCCGCCCGGCAATCGAGCGGTTACAGCCGCTGGCGCGCCTCGGCGCCAACGAGTGGGCCACGCTCGGCCCGATCCGCGAGATCACCCGCATCTCCTATCGAGACTGGCCCGGCCACTACGAAGGACCGACGTAAGCCGAGCGCTGCAAGCCGATCGCTACGATCCCGAGCTTGGCCCCGGAGCAGCAATCGAGCACGCGCGAGCGCCCCGCCGTCCCCGAGCGGCCAACGCTTGACGGGCTCGAGCAGAAGTGGAGCGCGGCGTGGGAGCGCGATGGCGTCTACCGCTTCGATCGCAGCGCCCCACGCGAGCGGGTCTTCTCGATCGACACGCCGCCGCCGACGGTCAGCGGCTCGCTGCACGTCGGGCACGTCTTCTCCTACACGCACACCGACGCGGTCGCGCGCTACCAGCGGATGCGCGGCAAGGCCGTGTTCTACCCGATGGGCTGGGACGACAACGGCCTGCCGACCGAGCGGCGCGTGCAGAATCACTTCGGCGTGCGCTGCGACCCGTCGATTCCCTACGACCCCGACTTCATGGCCGGATTGCCCAATCGTCCCGAGGGTGGCCGGGGGCTCGACACAAAGGAGGGTGGGCAGGAGCCCGACGCAAAGGAGGGTGGGCAGGGGCCCGTATCCGTCTCGCGGCCGAACTTCGTCGAGCTGTGCCTGGCGCTGACCGAGACCGACGAGCAGGCGTTCGAGGCGCTCTGGCGCACGCTCGGGCTGTCGGTCGACTGGTCGATGACCTACACGACGATCGGCCCGCTCGCGCGGCGCATCTCCCAGCGCTCGTTCCTGGGTCTGCTCGAGCGCGGAGGCGCCTATCAGCTGGAGGCGCCGACGCTGTGGGACGTGGACTTCCAGACCGCGGTCGCGCAGGCCGAGCTCGAGGACCGCGAGCGCCCGGGCGCGATGCACCGGGTGCGCTTCGCCCTCGCCGACGGTGACGGCGCAAGCGGTGCGGGATCGCCGAACGGCGTCGTCGGCGAGGCGGGTGGGGGCGGCGTTGAGGCCGGTGAGGTGAGTGGGGGGGAAGGCGTCGCGGCCGGTGAGGCGCTGATCGAGACCACGCGCCCGGAGCTGATCGCGGCGTGCGTGGCGCTGCTGGCCCACCCCGACGACGAGCGCCAGCGCGGGCTCGTGGGCAGGGAGGTGCTGACGCCGTTGTTCGGCACGCGCGTGCCCGTGCTGACCCATCCGCTGGTCGAGCCGGACAAGGGCACGGGCCTGGTGATGGTCTGCACGTTCGGCGATCTGACCGACGTGGTGTGGTGGCGCGAGCTGGGGCTGCCGGTGCGCTCGATCCTGGCCCTCGACGGTCGTCTGGCGGACGTTCCCTGGGGGGCGCCCGGCTGGGAGTCCGAGGATCTGGAGCGCGCGCGCGCAAGCTATGAGGAGCTGCGCGGCCGCACCGTCAACCAGGCGCGCAAGCGGATGGTGGAGATGCTGGCCGAGTCGGGCGATCTGATCGGCGAGCCGACGCCGGTCACACGCGCGGTGAAGTTCTTCGAGAAGGGCGAGCGCCCGGTGGAGATCGTGACGAGCCGTCAATGGTTCATCCGCACGATCGAGCACCGCGACGCGCTGCTCGCGCGCGGGCGGGAGCTGGAGTGGCACCCGCCGTATATGCGGGCCCGGTTCGAGGATTGGGTGAACGGGCTGACGGGCGACTGGTGCATCAGCCGCCAGCGCTTCTTCGGCGTGCCGTTTCCCGTGTGGTATCCGGTCGATGCGAGCGGCACGCTGCTCCACGACCGTCCGATCCCCGCGCGCGTGGAGCAGCTCCCCTGCGATCCCTCGACGGACGTGCCCGAGGGCTTCCAGGCGGAGCAGCGCGGACAGCCGAACGGCTTCGCGGGCGACCCGGACGTAATGGACACGTGGGCGACCTCCTCGCTGACGCCGCAGATCGCCGGGCAGGCGGGCGAGGACACCCTGCCGGGTACAGGCGAGTCGCTGTTCGCGCAGGTCTTTCCGATGGACCTCCGCCCGCAGGCGCACGACATCATCAGGACATGGCTGTTCTCGACGATCCTGCGCTCGCACCTGGACGAGGGAAAGCTGCCGTGGCGCAACGCCGCGATCTCCGGCTGGGTGCTCGACCCCGACCGCAAGAAGATGTCCAAGTCGAAGGGCAACGCCCTCACGCCGATGCATCTACTGGAGGAGCACGGCGCGGACGCCGTGCGCTACTGGGCGGTGAGCGGGCGGCCGGGCACGGACACGGCGTTCGATCCCCAGCAGATGAAGGTCGGCCGCCGGCTGGCGGTGAAGCTTTTGAACGCGTCGAAGTTCGCGCTCGCCGACCTGCCGCCCGAAGGCGAGCTCTCCCATCCCCTCGATCGCGCGGTGATCGCGCGCCTGGCGGTGGTCGTGGAGGACGCGACGCAGAGCTTTGAGGACTACGACTACGCGCGCGCGCTCGAGCGCACGGAGACCTTCTTCTGGTGGTTCTGCGACTACTACCTCGAGCTCGTCAAGGGCCGCCGCTATGACCCGGCCCCACAGGCGGCGGCGTCGGTGAGCCGAGCGCTGCGCCTGTCGCTGTCGGTCTTCCAGCGCCTGCTCGCCCCGTTCCTGCCGTTCGTCACCGAGGAGGTGTGGTCGTGGTGGCAGGAGGGCTCGGTGCACAGCGCCCCTTGGCCGCAGGCCGCGGAGCTGACGGCCGCCGCCGGTGTAGAGCTCGAGCCCGATGACGCCGGCGACGGGGCCTCCAGGACGGTCGACGGGGCCTCCCGGGAGGAGATCGCGCTCTCGCTGGCGGCGGATGTGCTGAGAGAGGTGCGCAAGGCGAAGTCCCAGGCCCGGCGCAAGATGCGCGCGCCGGTCAGGCGCGTGCTCGTGTGCGATACGCCGGAGCGCCTCAGTGCGCTGGAGTTGGGCGCGGGCGACCTGCTGCAGGCGGGCTCGATCGAGACGCTGGAGCAGCGCGAGGCAGAGGAGTTCGCGGTGGAGATCGAGTTGGCGGAGGAGACCACGACTTAGCCGGTGCACGGCAAGTTCCCTCTGTGACCGGCGACACTGACCAGTCTGCGGTCGATCGGCGTTCTTGTCTCCCAAAAAGGAGCACTCTCGTGGGACGAGGCCAATGAATCGGCCATCCAGATAGGGTCCACCCGATGGCGCGCACCCGCATAGACGAGCTGCTCGCGCATGTCGGCGAGCAGGTGAGCATTCGTGGCTGGGTGCAGGTCGTGCGCGATCAGAAGCGCATGCAGTTCCTCGTCGTGCGCGACGAATCGGGACAGGCACAGGTGGTGCTCTCCAAGGAGGATCCGCCCACGGACCTCAACGAGCTCCTCTCGAGCCTGACCGCCGAGTCGGCTGTGACGGTGACCGGAACGGTGGTCGCGGACGAGCGGGTAAAGCTGGGCGGGCTGGAGCTGCAGCTGGCCGGGTTGACCGTCGATTCCCCGGCGGAGGCAGAGCTGCCGATCGCTGAGGACTCTGCCCTGGACAAGCGGATCGACTGGCGCTACCTGGACCTGCGCAGACCCGACAGGCGGCTGATCTTCGAGGTGCAGAGCACCGTCGAGCACGCGATGCGCGAGTTCTGGCGAGGCGAAGGCTTCATCGAGATCCACACGCCGAAGCTGATGGGCTCAGCGAGCGAGTCCGGCGCGGAGCTGTTCAAGGTCGAGTACTTCGAGCGCACCGCCTATCTGGCGCAGTCGCCGCAGTTCTACAAGCAGATGGCGATGGCGGCGGGCTTCGGCAAGGTGTTCGAGATCGGGCCGGTGTTCCGCGCGAACCCATCGTTCACCTCGCGCCATGACACGGAGTTCACGAGCGTCGATGTCGAGCTGTCGTGGATCGACTCGCACGAGGACGTGATGGCGTTCGAGGAGGCATGGCTCGCGCATGTGCTGGGCGCGGTCAAGGACGCGCACGGACAGGCGATCGAGGCGACGTTCGCGACCGAGCCGATCGTGCCGACGCTCCCGTTCCCGCGGGTGACGCTGGAGCAGGCGAAGGAGCTGCTGCGCGCGGCCGGCCACGAGGCGCCGGGCCCCGAGCACGACCTCGACCCCCCGAGCGAGCGCGCGCTGTCGGCGCTGATCAAGGAGCAGCACGGCCACGAGTTCGTGTTCGTCACTGACTACCCAACCTCGGTGCGGCCCTTCTACCACATGCGCTACGAGGATCGTCCGACCGTGACGAAGAGCTTCGATCTGCTGTGGAAGGGGATCGAGCTGACGACCGGCGCCCAGCGCGAGCACCGCTACGAGCAGCTCCTCGTCCAGGCCCGTGAGAAGGGAGTCGACCCCGGCCCGATCCAGTACTACCTAGACTTCTTCCGCTTCGGCGCCCCCCCGCACGGCGGCTTTGGGTTCGGGCTGACGCGGCTGTTGATGCAGTTGCTCAACCAGGAGAACGTGCGCGAGGTGACGTTCCTCTACCGCGGGCCGAACCGGTTGGAGCCGTAGGGTCGGGCAGGGCGTTGGCTACACCCGGATGACTCGGAGGCCACCGACCCCGTCGACCGGGCCGAAATCGTCGTCTTGGGTGATGACTGGTATCTGGTGCGCGAGGGCCGTTGCGGCGATCCAGAGGTCGTTCACGTTCAGCCGGCGCCCGGACTCGGCGAGATGCACACGCAACAAGGCCCATGACGCTGCCACGGTCTCGTCGACTGCGAGAACCTCGATATCGCTGAGCGTCTCCAGCGTCGCCAACCTGCGGGCGCGCACGTCGGTGTCGCTTGCCACCAGCACGCCCGCCTGCAGCTCGCCGACCGTCACAGCGGATATGGCCGACTCCTCGGGCAGGAGGTCGCCTTGAATGGAGCGCCCAGTCTCGAGCGCGATGAACACGCTCGTGTCGAGCAGGCCGCGCGCCGGTCTTTCCGTCTGGCCGCTCGTCTCTGAGTGGCCGGCAGCGCCGATTTCCTCTGTCACGCAATCGGTCCGAGCTCATCTGTCGTTTCACCGGCAAGTCGAGCGAGATCGTCGCGCAGGCCCGGATCTGCCTGGACGAGGGCGAGGCGTCGTATGAGCTCTTTGCGCGGGATCCAACTTCTCCGGCCGCGCTCGAAGGGTACGAGCGTTGCGACAGGCTTCCCGCGTGTGGTCACCACGATCTGCTCGCCGGCTCCCACTCGACGCAGAAGGTCGGCCGTGTTGTTGCGCAGCTCCCTGGAGGGGACTTCAGTCGCCATGCTACGATTGTAGCACTTCTGTAGCATCGGTAGCGGAGCTACGGCTGCTCAGTACGTGCGAGTTTTTTGGGAGACGAGTGAGCGCGCCGCTCCGTACAACCCTGTCGGAGCCGGTCGCCACACCTAGCGACGCCCGGAAGGTCGGCCGCTACGCGGCCACTGCGTCGAGCTCGATCTCCAGCGGCGCGTGGTTGGAGGGCTTGGGGCCCTGCCGGTAGGTGTGGTTGACGTCGCAGCGGGTCACGTACGGCGTCAGGTGCTCGCTCGCCAGGGCCAGGTCGATGCGCAGGCCGTAGTCGCGTGCGTAGTGGCCTTCGCGCTGATCCCAGCAGGTGTAGCCGCGCTCTTCGGGGTGCAGCCGGCGGTAGACATCGACCAGTTCGCCTTCGGCGATGATCCCGGCCACGCCCTCGCGCTCGGCCGCGCCCGTGTGGTTGCAGCTGTCAAGCCAGCCCGGCTCGTACACGTCCTGGTCGGTGGGGGCGACGTTGAAGTCACCCGTGATCAGCTTTGGGCGGGACTGCTCGCCGTAGACCTGGCGGGCGATCGCCTCGAGGAACGCGAGCTTGCCCTGGTCGTCGGTCTCCTCGTCGAGCGAGCCGGCCGGCACGTACACGGAGCTGATCTCCAGGCCGTCGATCGTGACCTGCAGCCAGCGTCCCTCCGCCAGCTTGTGGTCGCGGTCGAGCGCGCGGTTGCGGCCGTCGACCCTGTGGTCGGCACGGACCAGGATCGCCACCCCGCCGCTGTTCTTGCCGGGGCTGTGCTGTGCTTCGTAGCCCAAGTCGCGCAGCTTCCCGTAGGGGAAGCGGTTGTCGGGGCAGCGCGTCTCCTGCAGGCACACCACATCGGGCTGCTGCTCGGTCAAGAGCTCCTCCAGCCGCGGCCAGCGCGCCCGGATCCCATTGACGTTCCAGCTGATCACCCTGATCCTTGTGTCTGTGGCCATTGCTTTTCTCACGTTCCCCTTGTGGTTCTTCGACGGTGGAATGACTCCGTGTAAAACCTTGTATTACACCGAACAAGACTAGGGATGACATGAAGAGACGTATAGGTATCGAAAGGCAAAGGTGCAAGGTTTCTATTAGACGTTTTGGCACAGACTTGTTTTCCTTCAACATGGACATCTGGCGCTGGGTATAGCCTGCAAGGCTTGACAATCCAGCGGCCGGCCGAGCCGAGGCCCGGTAGCCATTCGGGCTCAGATGCAGCGCCAGCTCCTGCTCACATCCAGCGGCTGTGCGCGCCGCTCCCGCGGTCGGCCGGGCTGTGCCGTCCGCACCCGTGTCTATACCTTCGACCATGCTCGTAAACGAGTTCAGCGACGGCATCGAGATCGACCAGGTGCTCCTGGTCCGCGAGGCCGAGCGCCGCCAGCGGCGCGACGGCGGCGAGTACCTCCGTCTACAGCTGGGCGACCGCACGGGCGCCGTCGTCTCGATGGTCTGGGAGGAGCTGGAGGGGACCGAGGAGCTGGCCCGCGCCGGCGCTCCCGTCCACGTGTGCGGGCGCTACACCGTGCACCCGCGCTTCGGCCCGCAGATCAACCTCCGCGGTCTCGCCGCGGCCGTCCCCGGCAGCTTCGCGCCCGAGGATCTGCTCGACGGCCCCGCGCGCGGGGTCGAGCAGATGGAAGCGGAGGTGCGCGAGCTGCTGGACACGATCCAGGAGCCGCACCTGCGGATCCTGCTGGAGCGGGTGTTTGGCGAGGACTCCGAGCTGTGGGCCGGCTACCGAGTCGCGCCGGCGGCCAAGTACTACCACCAGGCCTACCGCCACGGCCTGCTCGAGCACTGCCTCGGGGTCGCCCAGGCGGTGAGCGCGATCAGCGCCACCTTCCCCGGCATCGACCGCGATGTGGCGGTCACCGGCGCGCTCCTGCACGACATCGGCAAGCTCGAGGCCTACACCGGCGGTGGCGACGACGGGAACGGAGACGGGAACGGGAACGGAGGGGACCGGATCATCGACCTGACCGACGCGGGGCGGCTGCACGGCGAGATCGCGCTCGGCTACTACCGCATCCGCCGTGCGATCGAGGAGATCCCCGGCTTCCCCGCGGAGCTGGCGCAGGCGGTTGGGCACATCATCCTCTCCCATCACGGCGCGCTCGAGCACGGCAGCCCGGTGGTCCCGTGCACGCGCGAGGCGACGCTCGTGCATATGGTCGACAACCTCGGCGGACGGCTCGGCAGCTTCGATCGCCTGGAGAAGGAGCTCGCCCCCGGCAAGCGCTGGTCGAGCTTCGACCGGGCGATCGGCGGCGGCGCCTTTTTCCCCGCGCGCGGCGGCGACGCCGGCGGCGAGCCCGCGGAGCCCGTGCGCGAAGCCGCGTAGGTCCGACAGGGCCGCGTAGGTCAGACAGGGCCGTAGCGACGCGCGTGGATGCGCCCAGGCCACGAGCCGGGGCGTGAAAATCCGCAAATAGCGAGCGCCGCGGCTCCGCGCGAGAGTCCTCTCGCCGCTGGCTTCTATCTTTTGCAGTCGTATGGCAAAGGACACCGAGAAGCTGATCCGCCAGCTGTCGCTGATCTCCTACCTGATGGCCGAGCGTCGGCCGGTCACGGCTTTGGAGATCCGCCGCGACGTGGAGGGCTACAGCGGCATGAACGAGGACGCCTTCGCGCGGCGCTTCTACGCGGACCGCTCGGAGCTCGAATCGCTGCGCATCCAGCTGACCGTCGAGCGGCCCGCCGATGGAGCGGCCGAGCAGGAGAACTACTCGCTGCGCCCGGAGAACTTCCACCTGCCCGCGATCGCCTTCTCCGACAAGGAGCTCGCGGCGCTGCAGACCGCGCTCAGCCTGCTCGACGGCGAATTCGCCTACGCCGAGCCGCTGCGCCTCGCGCTGCAGCAGATCACCTGGGGCCGTCCCAGCCCGCTGCGGGCGCCCGAGCAGCAATCGGTCGCGCTCGGCATCACGGCCTCCGCCGGCGGCCACGAGCTCTCGGCGCGCCTGGCGAAGGTCGAGACGGCGATCTTCCGCAACAAGACGATCACCTTCGACTACTACACGATCGAGCGTGACGATCTGGGCGCGCGTCGCGTCGACCCCTACCACCTGCTCTTTCAGGGCGGCCAGTTCTACCTGCTCGGCTACGCCCACGAGCGCGAGGCGATCCGCGTGTTCCGCCTGTCGCGCATCCGCGGCAAGGTCTCCTACGCGACCAAGGCCGAGCACGACTTCCGCCGCCCGACCGACTTCGACCCGCGCGCGTACGCCAACCGCGCCGACTGGCAGCTGGGCGAGGAGCGGGGTGTGGCCGAAGTGCTGATCTCCGAGCGGATCGCCTGGCAGATCGAACGCCACTTCGGCCGCTACGGCGAGATCCGTGAGCCTGACGCGAGCGCCGGCGAGGGAGCGTGCAAGGGAGACAAGGTCTTTCTGACCGGCTACTCCAACCCCCGCGGCCTCGTCTCGTGGGTGCTCGGGCTCGGCGCGCATGCGCGTCTGCTCGGGCCGGAGGAGCTGACCGATGAGCTCCAGCGGCGGGTGGAGCTGCTCGCGGAGCACCACGCCGAGGTGCTGCCGGTCGGCGAGCACGCGGGCGCGGGCGGCGCGGTGACGCGTGCGTCCGCAGCGGCACGCAACGCGCGCCGCGCCGGCGCCGACGGCGCCGGCAACGGCGAGGGCCCCTCGGCGCGTGGGGGCGAGACGACGATCCGCCCCGAGCGCTTCGCGCGGCTGGTGACGCTCGCGAGCATCCTGATCCAAGCCGGGCGCGCCGGGGGCGCACAGCCCGGAGGGCTGGGTCGCGTGAAGATCGCCGAGGTGTGCGAGCGGTTGCAGCTCTCAGAGGAGGAGCTGCGCGAGGACATCAACGTCCTCAACGTCGTCAACTTCGGCGGTGGCTCCTACGTGCTGTATGCGGAGATCAAGGAGGAGGAGGGCGAGATCGAGGTCGACCCCGAGCCCTACAGCGACAACTTCGACCGCCCCGCGCGCCTGCTGCCGGTCGAGGCGAAGGCGCTGGTCGCGGCGATTGACCTGATCGGCGAGCACATCCCCGAGGGCTCGCTCACCTCCGCCCGCGCGAAGATCGTCGCGGCGCTCGGCGAGGACCCGATGGAGCAGGGCTTGCAGGTCGCTCACGCCGGGGGCGACGATTCCGAGGTGGCGCGGGTTGTCTCCACCGCGATCGTCGAGCGGCGGATGATCGAGCTGGAGTACTACAAGGAGAACGAGGACCAGATCGTCAAGCGCCGGGTCGAGCCCTACGCGCTGACGAACGGCCGCGAGGGCTGGTACGTCGCGTCGTTTGACCCCGAGCGCGACGCGATGCGCCACTTCCGCCTCGATCGGATCAAGCGCGTGGACGTGAGGAAGGACACGTTCGAGCCCCGGCCGGAGGTCGATCCGGCGGCGGAGGTGGACGGCTGGCTGCGCACCGGCGAGGTCGAGACCTCGCGCGCGGCACGAGTGCTCGTCTATCCAGAGCGCGCGCGCTGGGCGCGCGAGGCGCGGCGGGTCGTGGAGGAGCGGGGCGACGGCTCGGTCGTGGTCGAGCTGAGCTTCGCCGGCACCGACTGGCTGGTGCGCGAGATCCTCAAGGAAGCCGGTGACGCGGCGGTGCTCGAGCCGAAGGACGCGCGCGAGGCCGTACGCGCGGCGGTGGCGAAGTTGCGCGAGGCCCACGCAGTGCCGGCTGGGGTATAGACACTCGTGAGCCACCGCGAGCAGATCAGGATGGGCGACGCGGAGGTCGCCGCCTTTCTGGCGGAGGAGCGGACCGTCACCTGTGCGACCGTCGGCCCGCGCGGATGGCCGCACATGATGCCGCTCTGGTACGTGCTCCGAGACGTTTCGGGGGGTGAGCCGAGCCCACCCACCCCGCGGATCTGGGCGTGGACTTATGGGGCTTCGCAGAAGATCATCAACCTCGAGCGCGACCCGCGCGCGACATTGCAGGTCGAGGCCGCGGAGGCCTACCAGGAGCTGCGTGGGGTGATGCTCGAGTGCGAGGTGATCATCCATCGCGAGCTCGAGCTGGTAGCCGAGCTGGGTGCGGAGATCCTGCTGCGCAACTCGGTCCCCCGCGCCGTCGAGCCGCCGCCGGCGCTGCCATCGGAGGTACGCGACGTGGTCGCAGCTCAAGCGGCCAAGCGCGTGGGGCTCGAGTTCGTCGAGCGGCGGCGGACGAGCTGGGACCACCGCAAGCTCGGCGGGCTCTACTGACCCTGTCCCACTTAGCGGGGAGGGCAGGCCCGGGAGGGTGGGCCCTCTAATCCCCCCTCCCCTGTTTGAGCTTGGTCCATTAGGCTCCCCCGGGCAATGAAGCCACTCAAGGGTTTGATCCTCTCCGGCGGCAAGGGCACGCGCCTGCGCCCGATCACGCACACGAGCGCCAAGCAGCTCGTGCCGGTCGCCAACAAGCCGGTGCTGTTCTACGGGATCGAGGCGATGGCGGCCGCCGGAATCGAGCAGGTCGGGATCATCATCGCGCCCGAGACCGGCCAGGAGATCCGCGAAGCCGCCGGCGACGGCTCGCGCTTCGGGGTCCAGATCACCTACGTCGTGCAGGACGAGCCCGCCGGGCTGGCGCATGCGGTGCTGACCGCCGAGCCGTTCCTTGGCGACAGCCCGTTTGTGATGTACCTCGGCGACAATCTCCTGCAGGGTGGGATCGCCGACCTGGTGGCGGCCTTCCGCGAGCACGAGCCGGACGCCCTGATCCTGCTCACACCGGTGCCCGACCCCGAGAACTTCGGCGTCGCCGAGCTCGCGCCCCCGGAGGCAAGCGATTCGATGCCCGCCCGCTCAGTGGGCCGGGTGGTGCGACTGGTGGAGAAGCCCGCCGAGCCCGCGACCGATCTGGCGCTTGTGGGCGTGTACATGTTCACCGCCGGTATCCACGACGCCGCGCGCGCGATCGAGCCCTCCCCGCGCGGAGAGCTCGAGATCACCGACGCGATCCAGTACCTCGTCGACGCCGGTATGCGGGTGGAGCCACACATCGTGCGCGGCTGGTGGAAGGACACAGGGCGGCTGGAGGACATGCTCGAGGCCAACCGCCTGGTCCTCGACAACCTGCTCGAGCGCCACGACGGAGAGCTGATCGACTCGCAGGTTGACGGGCGCGTTGTGATCGAGGCCGGCGCCCGCCTGGAGCGCACGACCGTGCGCGGGCCCGCGGTGATCGGCGCCGGGGCACAGCTGCGCGACTGCTACATCGGCCCCTACACCGCGATCGGCGAGAACTGCTCGATCTCCGGCGCCGAGATCGAGCATTCGATCCTGCTCGCCGGCTCCTCGGTCTGCGATCTGGACGGGCGGATGGAGTCCTCGCTGCTCGGGCGCAACGTCACCGTGCGCCGCGGCGATCGCTCACCGCGCGCGTACCGCTTCATGGTCGGCGACAACTCCGACATCTCCATCCTGTGACACGGCCGTATGCCGGCGCCGGATCGGCGTCCTCGGTCGCTCGCGTGCTAGCCGATCGGAGATCCCTCCGATCTCCGATCGGTACGCCACGCTCCCTGCGTCCTTGCCCGGCTTGGCCTACGACCGTGTCACACGGTAAATGCGGATACAAATGCGGATACTGATCACCGGCGCGGCGGGAATGCTCGGCCACGACGTGCGCCGTGTCGCCGAGCGCTCGGGGCACGAGCTCCTGCTGGTCGACCTACCCGAGCTGGACATCACCGACGCGGCGGCCGTAGACGCATTCTTCGCGCGCGAGCGGCCCGAGGCGAGCATCAACTGTGCCGCCTGGACCGATGTCGACGGGGCCGAGACCAAGCAGCCCCAGGCCCAGGCGGTCAACGCCGAGGGCGCCGGCAACCTTGCGCGCGCGGCCGCCGCGCTCGATACCCCGCTGCTGCACCTGTCGACCGACTACGTGTTCGACGGCGTCGCCCCGCTCGACGGGAACGGTCAGCCCCGACCCTACGTGGAGTCCGACCCCACCGGCCCCCGCTCGGTCTACGGCTCGACCAAGCTCGACGGTGAGCGTCAGGTGCTTGCTGCCTCGCGCGCGCATTGCGTGGTGCGCACGGCCTGGCTCTACGGGATCGACGGCCCCAACTTCGTCGCGACGATGCTGCGTCTGGCCGAGGAGCGTGACGCTGTGCAAGTTGTCGATGACCAGATCGGCTCGCCCACCTGGTCCGGCCACCTGGCGCCGGCCATCGTCGGGCTGCTCGAGCGCGAGGTGAGCGGTCTCGTACACCTGACGGGCGCCGGTCGGGTTTCCTGGAACGGCTTCGCCCGTGAGATATTTCGCCAGGCTGAGGTCGACTGTCGAGTGGAGCCTGCCACGAGCGAGCAGATGGCACGCCCCGCGCCCCGCCCCGCGTGGTCGGCGCTGGAGTCCGAGCGCGAGGATGTCCTACCGATGCCCCCATGGCAGGACGGGCTTGCCGGCTACTTGGCCGCGCGGAGCGGGATCCTGCGCACTCATGAGGGCGAGTGATGGGATGATGCGCGCATGAGGCTCCTCGTCTGTGGCGGCGCCGGGTTCATCGGCTCGACCTTCGTGCGCCTGCGCCTGCAGGAGCAGGGCGACGAGGTGACCGTGCTCGACAAGCTGACCTACGCGGGGCGCGAGGAGAACCTGCGCGACGTCGCCGAGCACCCCGGCTTTCGCTTCATCCGCGGCGCGATCGAGGACCCCGACGCGGTCGCCGCGGCGACCGCGGGCCCGCCCGGATCCCACCCACCCGACGCGATCGTCAACTTCGCCGCGGAGACCCATGTTGACCGCTCGATCGCCGAGCCCGACGCGTTCGTCAAGACCCACGCGCTCGGCACGCACGTGCTGCTGGAGGCCGCGCGCGCCGCGGGCGATCTGCGCTACGTGCAGGTCTCAACCGACGAGGTCTACGGCTCGATCGAGCAGGGCTCCTTCACCGAGGACAGCCCCCTGCGCCCCTCCTCGCCCTACTCGGCCACGAAGACCGGGGCGGACCTGCTCGTACAGAGCTACTTCCACACCTACGAGCTGCCCGCCGTGATCTGCCGGGGCTCGAACAACTACGGTCCCTACCAGTACCCCGAGAAGCTGATCCCGCTGATGATCCTCAATGCGATCCACGGCGACGCGCTGCCGGTTTACGGCGACGGCATGCAGGTGCGCAACTGGATCCACGCCACCGACTTCGCCCGCGCGATCGGCCACGTGCTCGAGCACGGCGTCGCCGGCGAGGTCTACAACGCGGGCGGCCCCGACGAGTGCGCAAACGTGGATGTCGTGCGGCGGATCATCGAGCTGACAGGTGCGAACGAGTCCCAGATCGAGTACGTCACCGACCGGCCGGGGCACGACCGTCGCTACTCGCTCTCCTCGGACAAGGTCCGCGCGCTCGGCTGGCTCCCACGGGTACGTTTTGAGGAGGGCCTGGAGGAAACCGTCGCCTGGTATCGCGACAACGCCTGGTGGTGGGAGCCGATCCGCTCAGGCGACTATCGCGAGTATTACGAGCGTCAGTACGGCCGCGCGCTGAGCTGAGCCCTCAGCCCAGCCCTGAGATCTTCCACTTCCCGCCTTCCTTGACCAGGGTGATCGTGCTGACCCGGCTCTTGCCGGCGTAGGTGCCCTTCACCATCGCGCTCGCGCTCGCGCCGCCGTGCAGCTGGACCGACTCGATCGTCAGTTCGGGGCTGTCCACCTCCGTCAGCTGACTTTTCACCGCCTGCGTGCAGCCGCCACCGCTCGAAGATCGGCTGGCTGCGTTCAGGCGTGCGGTCACGCTGCCTGCGAGCAGGTTCTTACAGATCTTCTGCGCTTCGCCCGCCGTCGCCTCGCTCTGCAGGTTGGAGATCGTCTGCGCGACTTCGTGCTGTTCGCCTTTGAAGGAGCCCGAGGACGCCGTGCTTGCGCACGCCGTCACGCCGAGCGCCAGCAACGGGACGCAGAGCAGCGCTGCTGGACGGGCCGAGCTCATCGGCCGCAGAGAGTACGCGAGATGACGCCTAAGACTCGTCGTCGCGGCGATAGCCGAGCCTTGCGGAGACGCGATCGGCCGTCGACACCAGGTGCGGACCGAGCGCGTCCACAAGCTCCTCGAGTGAGATCATCGAGCTGTGCGCCGCGAGGTTGACCGCGGCGACGACCTCCCGCGCCTCGTCGCGCACGGGCGCGGCGATCGAGTGCAGTTCCGGGGCCAGCTCCTGGTCGTTGACCGCGAAGCTCTCCTCGCGCACCTGGTCGAGCTCATCGCGCAGCGCTTTCTTGCTGGTGATCGTGTTGGGGCCGCGTTTGGTCAGCTTCATGCCCGCGAGCAGCTCGCGCTGCTCGTCCTCGGGCAGAAACGCCAGCAGCAGCTTGCCCATCGCGGTGCAGTAGGCCGGCAGGCGTGACCCCGGGTGCAGCCCGAGGTCGATTTTGCTCTGCCCGCGGCGGAAGCTGCGCGCGCGATCGACGTACAGGATCTCCGGCCCGTCGAGCACAGCCAGGTTCGCCGTGTAACTGCTCCGCTGGCGCAGCTCTTCGAGGTAGGGGTGGGCGTGCTCGCGCAGTCCCGTGGAGTTGAGCGCAGACATGCCCAGATCGGTCACGCGCAGGCCCAGGCGGTACTTGCGCGAGGCACCCTGCTCGAGGTAGCCCAGCGCGACGAGCGTGATCACGTAGCGGTGGGTGGTGCTGCGGCTCATGCCGAGGTCGTCGGCGATGTCGGCGATGCCGAGCACCGGACGGGCGGGCGTGAAGCAGCCGAGGATCGCGAGGCCGCGCTCGAGTGACTGCGAGTAGCGTGGCTCGCGCAGGCTGGGAACCGACCACGTGGGCTCCTGCGCGCTTTTCGAAGGTTTAGGATTATTTGATTTGGTTCTAGGCATTTGTATTCAAGTTCCTATTCTAGTGCCCCATTGCTGGAGACTTTCCCCTGTTTAGGATTTCCGCCCTGATGGTTATCATACTTTCCGACGCCCACGGGTGCAATCATAAACAACGATTTCCCAATCGACATAGACATGACGGTGAACTCCGCGCATGATGCCGTTCGACTCCCCACGGTTACGCGGCTGTCAGATCCGCGACCGGAGCGCGATCGGGCCGCTTGGTCGCACGCACGCGAGTGAGGACAGAACCCCAGTCGTCGGTTCCCGCCAGAGTGGATTTTGGATACCGAAGATGGCCGCATGTGCGTTGGTCTTGGCGCTCTCGCTCGCGAGCCTGGGATGCGAGTCCCCGGGCTCGATCACCAGCTCTCCGCTCGCGCCCCGCGCGCCGCTGAGGATTGGTTACCTCACTTCGCTGACGAGCTCCTGCGCAGCCCTCTCGCAGGCATCTGTGCGCGGCGCCCAACGCGCGGTCAACACGATCAATCAGCGTGGCGGGGTGCTCGGCCACCGTCTGCGGCTGCTCCTCCGCGACGATCGGGGGCGGCCGCGTGTCGGCGTCGAACAGGCGCGCGATCTGGTGCTTGGCGCTGAAGTGAAATACCTCGCAGGCACGTGCCTCGGCGCGGTCGCCTCGCGTGTCGCGCAGCTTGTCGCCAACCCTTTCCACATGATCTACATACCCGGAATCGCCCATTCTATGGTCTTTTCATCCGGCCCGAGCTCCTACGTCTTCGATCTGCCCGCGACTGCCGCCGGCGGCGCATTCGCCGACGGCGTTGAGCAGATACAGCTCATCGCCCGGGGCATCGAGAACGCCGGCTCGACCGACCCGAGCGCCGTCCGCAACGCGCTCAACGCCTCTCCGCGCGCCCGAGGAGTCGCGAACCTTGACCGTAGGTCCGAAAGCTGGACTTTTCGGGCTGGAACTTTCGGGCTGAAAACCTAGGATTTCATGGTGATTTGCGCTAGCTTTGAGGCCAGGCAAACCGAGCTTGGGCATCGTCCAACCTCTCCGGCGATGCTTGAGGAACGAGATCCAGGTGTCCCCCGACGCCAGGTCTCCGCGGGCGCCGTAGCCGCCAACGCTACGGCGTCCGGGAAGGCCTGCGCTGGGACTCGCGTGTCGCTCTCCGACCGCCTGCGTGTAGTCCCTGAAGATTGCGCTGGCAATCTCCGGATGGCTCGGGCCGCTCGACACGGTGGGGCGCTAGCCTCGCTGGTGTAATGGCGACTGTCGCGACGAAGCCTCTCTCCAGCTTCCGGCCGCCTGTGCGCGAGTGGTTCGAAGCGGCCTTTGCCGCGCCCACTCCCGCCCAGGCGCAGGCATGGCCGGCGATTGCGCGGGGGGAGCATGTGCTGCTGTCGGCGCCCACCGGATCGGGCAAGACGCTCGCGGCGTTCCTCTGGGCCCTCGACCGGCTCAGCGCCGGCCCCCCGGATGGTGGGGATTCCGGGGTCGGTCCGCGCGCGAACGGTGAGGCGGCGGGCGTCGCCGGTGCCTCTCACGCTGAGGCGGCGGGCGTCGCGGGCTCACGCGGGGATGGGCCGGGGCATGTGCGCGTGGTGTATGTCAGCCCGCTCAAGGCGCTCGCCTATGACATCGAGCGCAACCTCCGCGCTCCGCTGCGGGGAATAGGGATAGCCCGCCCGCCCGCCTGCCCGCCCGTCCACCCGCCCGAGGAAGTGCGTGTGGGTATCCGCACGGGTGACACCTCTCAGCGCGAGCGGGCCGCGATGATGCGCAATCCGCCGGACATCCTGATCACGACGCCCGAGTCGCTCTATCTGATCCTCACCTCGCGCGCGCGAGCGATGCTCAGCGGGGTGGAAGCGGTGATCGTCGATGAGATCCATGCCGTCGCCCACTCCAAGCGTGGCTCACACCTGGCGCTCACACTCGAGCGCCTCGAGGCCCAGGCGCGCGTCGGTCGCCCGTCGGGGACGGTCCAGCGGATCGGCCTCTCCGCGACCCAGAACCCGCTCGCGGAGATCGGCCGCTACCTCGTCGGGCCCCACCGGGAGGTCACGATCATCGACGCCGGTGCTCGCTTGGAGCTCGACCTGCGGATCGAGGTGCCGGTCGAGTCGATGGTCGAGCCCGATGCCCGCCCGCCTGACGCGCCCGGCGACAGGGACCCCTTGGAGCCGCTCGCTGGTGGCGAGTCCACCCGGTCCTCGATCTGGCCGGCGATCTACCCCGAGCTGCTGGGGCTCGTGCGCGAACACAACTCGACGATCGTGTTCGTCAACAACCGCCGCTCGGCCGAGCGTGTCGCGCTGCGCTTGAACGAGCTCGCGGCGCGTGAGGCAGGCGAGGAGAGTCCCGGCGGGCTGGGGCTGCGCGAGATTGCGCGTGCGCACCATGGGTCTTTGGCGCTGGAGGAGCGCACGAAGGTCGAGGAGCTCCTCAAGGCCGGTGAACTGCCCTGCCTCGTCGCCACGAGCTCGCTCGAGCTGGGGATCGACATGGGCGCCGTCGACCTCGTCCTCCAGATCGAGTCGCCCAAGTCGGTCGCCCGCGGACTGCAGCGGATCGGGCGCGCCGGTCACGGGGTCGGCGAGGTCAGCCGCGGACGGATCTTTCCCAAGTTTCGCGGTGACCTGCTCGAGTGCGCCGTTGTCGCCCGCCGCATGCACGAAGGCCTGATCGAGTCCACCGTCGTACCGCGCAACGCGCTCGACGTTTTGGCCCAGCAGATTGTCGCCATCGCAGTCGCTGGTGATCTGATGCCCGCCCACCCAGCCGGCCCATTAAAAGGAAAAGACGCCGATCGCGAGGTCGAGCGAGAGTCACTCGATGGAGGCGTGTCGGTCGATGAGCTGTACGCGCTCGTGACCCGCACCTACTCCTACTCCGAGCTCTCGCGCGAGCTGCTCGAGAACGTGCTCGACATGCTCGATGGGCGCTACCCGTCGAAGGAGTTCGGCGAGCTGCGCGCGCGCATCGTCTGGGATCGCGTCGCCGGCACGATCCGCGCGCGGCGGGGCTCGCAAGCGCTCGCGATCGCAAACGCCGGCACGATTCCCGATCGCGGCCTCTACGCGGTCGTGCTGCCCGATGGCCGCCGCGTCGGCGAGCTCGACGAGGAGATGGTCTACGAGGCCCGTCCCGGGCAGGCGTTCCTGCTCGGGGCCTCCAGCTGGCGGATCGAGGAGATCGGCCGCGACCGCGTGATCGTCACCCCCGCGCCCGGCGCGCCCGGCGCGGTGCCGTTCTGGAAGGGCGACTCCGTCGGTCGCCCGCGCGAGCTGGGTGAAGCGATCGGTGCCTTCTCGCGCTGGGCCGTCGAGCAGGACCCCGAGACGCTCCAGCGCGACTACGACCTCGACCCGCGCGCCGCGCGGAACCTGTTCGACTACCTACGCGAGCAGCAGACAGCCACGCGCGTGCTGCCGAGCGAGCGGACGATCGTCCTCGAGCGCTTTCGCGACGAGATCGGCGACTGGCGGCTGTGCATCCTCTCTCCCTACGGTCGCCGTGTCCACGCGGCCTGGGCGCTCGCCCTCTCCGCGCGCTTTCGCGAGCGCTTCGACATCGAGTCCGACGCGATCTCCTCCGACGACGGGATCGTCCTTCACCTCCCGGATCTCGACGCCGACGAGGTCGACCGATCGGAGGACGGCCAACGCGCCGGGGGGGACTCGATTCTCGACCTGGTGCTGCTCGAGCCCGACGAGGTCGAGCAGGCCGTCACCGCGGAGCTGGGCGGCTCCGCCCTGTTCGGCGCCCGCTTTCGCGAGAACGCCGGCCGGGCGTTGCTCATCCCCCGCGCCTACCCCGGCAAACGCACGCCCCTCTGGCAGCAGCGCCTGAAGGCCCAGAACCTGCTCGAGGTCGCCAAGCGATACGCGGACTTTCCGATCATCCTCGAGACCTACCGCGAGTGCCTGCGCGACGTGCTCGACCTGCCAGGCCTCGAAGGCCTGCTGCGAGGCCTGCACAGCCGCGAGATCTCACTCGTCGAAGTCGAAACGCCCACCGCCTCCCCCTTCGCCTCCTCGCTCCTCTTCGACTACGTCGCGACCTACATGTACGAGGGCGACACGCCCAACGCCGAGCGCCGCGCGGCGGCGCTCTCGCTCGACCGCGATCTCCTGCGCGAGCTGCTCGGCCAGGAGGAGCTGCGCGAGCTGATCGACCCCGGCGCGCTCGCGCGCGTGGAGGACGATCTCCAGCACCGCTCGGAGCTCACCCGCGCGAGGAGCCGCGATGCGCTCCACGATCTCCTCCGTCGCGTCGGCGACCTCACCGCCGCGGAGGTCGTTGAGCGGGTGTTCGAGGGGGTCGACGCCGCGGGCATGCTGCGCGAGCTCGAGCGCGAACGGCGCGCGATCCGCTTGCGCGTCGGCGGCGAGGAGCGCTATGTCGCGGCCGACGAGGCCGGCCTCTATCGCGACGCGCTCGGCGCCGCTCCCCCCGGCGGCCTGCCCGAGGCTTTTCTGGAGGACGTCCCCGACGCGCTACGCGTGCTCGTCGCGCGTTTCGCACGCACCCACGGGCCGTTCACGAGCGAGGAGATCCACGCCCGCTACCGTCTCGACGCCGCCGCGGTATTGCGCGAGCTCGAGCGTGCGGGCGAGCTGGTACAAGGTGAGCTGCGGCCGGGTGGGCACCGGACAAGCGAGCGGGAGTGGTGCGACGTGGAGGTCCTCCGTCGCCTCAGACGCGCCTCCCTGGCGGCGTTGCGTAAGGAGATCGAGCCGGCCGACTCCCGCGCCCTGGCGGCCTTCCTGCCGTCCTGGCAGGGCGTCGATCGCCACGGGCCGACCGGGCTGAGCGGATCATCCGCGGGAGTCGACCGCCTGCGCGAGATCCTCGTGCCGTTGCAGGGGCTGGCCCTCCCTGCCCAGATCTGGGAGCGCGACGTGCTCCCGCGACGGACCGGCTCCTACTCGCCCGCGTGGCTCGACAGCCTCTGCGCGAGCGGCGAGCTCGTCTGGGTCGGCGCCGGCTCAATCGGGCGAAGCTCCGGACGCGTGGCCCTCTACTTCCGCGAGGACGCGCCGTTGATCGGGCCGCCCTCCGCGCCGCGCTCCTCCGGCGCTCTCAGCGCATCTGCGCCCAACGCTCCCGAGCACCAGTTGCTGCGCGCGCGGCTGGCGCAGGGGCCGTGCTTCTTCACCGATCTGCTCGCAGAGCTCGACCTGGTCGCCCAGTCGCTCACCGAGGCTCTCTGGGACCTCGTCTGGGCAGGCGAGGCGACGAACGACGCCTGGGCGCCCCTGCGGGCGCCTCACCTGACGCTCGCCCGCGGCGCCCGGGCCCCGCGCGGACAGGACGCCTGGGCCGGCGCCTCGCGCCCCGGACGCTCGATGATCGGCCGTTCGCGTTTCGCCGCGCGCCGTACCGCGCGCCGACCGGAGATCGCCCAGCAGGTCCAGGGCCGCTGGTCGCTCACCGACGACCTGTTCGCCGCGCCCCTCGATCGTCGCCCCGCGTCCTCCGCCTCCTCGTCGGAAGCGAGGTCTTCGCCACAGCCGGGGTCTTCGCCACGGCCGGGGTCTTCGCCACGGCCGGGGTCCTCGGACTCCTCGCCTGCGCTTCCCTCACCCGAGCGTAGGCGCGCCCTGGCCGAGCTGCTGCTCGAGCGCTACGGGATCGTCACCCGCGAGCAGGTCCTCGCCGAGGGGATCCGAGGCGGCTTTGCGCTGCTCTACGACGCGTTCTCCAAATTGGAGATCCTCGGCGTGTGCCGCCGGGGTTACTTCATCGAGGGGATGGGCGGGGCGCAGTTTGCGCTACCGGGCGCCGTCGAGCGACTGCGCGCCATGAGACCCGGCCCAGCCGCGGACGCCAGTGAGCGCGCACGCACGCTCGTGATCGCCGCCGCCGACCCCGCCCAGCCCTACGGCGCCGTGCTCCCATGGCCGAAACGAGCCGGGCGGGACCGCCGCCCCGCCCGAGTGGCAGGGGCCTACGTCGTCATCGTCGCCGATCTGCCGGCGCTGTATGTCGAGCGCGGGGGCCGCGGCCTCCTGACGCTCGCCGGCGCTCCGCTCACTGACGCTCCGCTCACTGACGCTCCGCTCGGGGGCGCTCCGCTCGGGGGCCCTCCGCTCGGGGGCCCTCCGCTCGGCGAGGCTCTGCACGCCCTGGCCGAGGCCGTGCGCACCGGGCGAGTTGGAAAGCTCGCCCTCGAGCGGATCGACGGCCAGCCGGCGATTGCCTCTCCGCTCGCCCAGCAGCTGCTCGATCTCGGCTTCCACTCCGGTCCGCGCAAGCTCACGCTCAGCGCCTGAGCTGCCCCTCTTGTTCGGGCTCCGCTCGCCTGGGTCGCCGTGGCGTGGAGAGCGTGGGCGTTGCGGAATTTCTTCAACCGCGCAGGTGGCCGCTCCATCTGACATCGTGCGCGCGATGGCAGAGGCCTCGCGCACGCGTCCGCTACGCACGCGCCCGCTACGGGTCGGTCACAAGGGCGCCGACCTGCTGGTTCCCGGCAACACGCTCGCGAGCTTCCGCGCGGCGCTGGACGCGGGCGTGGACATGATCGAGTTCGACGTGCTCTCAGAGCACACCGACGGCAGCGGGCGGCTGCTGCTGGCCCACGACTACGAGATGCTGCACGACGGATCGCCGCTGACCCTCGAGCAGGGGCTCGCGCACCTGGCGGGCGAGGAGTTCGCGGGGGTGGAATTCGATGTCGATGTGAAGATCCCCGGTTACGGTCGCCGTGTGGTGCTGGCGCTGCGCGAGGCCGGACTGACCAAGCGCTCGCTGGTGAGCGGCATGTATGTCGAAGAGCTCGACGCGATCCGCGCGCTGGAGCCGACGCTGCGCCTCGGCTGGTCGGTGCCGCGCCTGCGGCGCGACTACACGACAGACATGCTCACAGCGATTCCCGCCCTGGTGATCCTCAGCGGCTACCGCGCACTCCTGCCCCGGCGTGTCCGCGTGGCGCTGCAGACCGGTCGCTTCGACGCGATCATGGCCCACTGGCGCCTGGTCACGCCCGCGCTGGTGCGGGCGGTGGCCGACGGCGGCGGCGAACTGTACGTCTGGACGGTGGACGACGCCGCGCAGATCGCCAGGCTGAGCGCGATGGGTGTGGACGCGATCATCACCAACGATCCGCGCCTGTTCCAGCGCTGAGGCGTAGCTCGGCCCGCAAGTCGGCCGAGCCGCAAGTCGCCGAGTCTCGGGCCGCAAGTCCGCCGAGTCTCAGGCTCAAGTCCGCCGAGTCTCAGGCTCAAGTCCGCCGAGTCTCAGGCTCAAGTCCGCCGAGTCTCGGGCCGTCGAGTCTCAGAGGTCCACGAGTCTCGCGTCCGTCGACTCAAGTTCGCTCAGGGCACCGAGCAGTCAGCCGCGCTGAAGCCCGCCGGGTCGGCCCCCGAGACGCTCTTATGCCTGGCGGTCGTGGGCCGGGAGATGGCGTACTCGACGGTCGCGCCTCGCCGCCACTCGAAGCTAACGACGCCGCGCAGCATGAACGCCGGCTTGCCCGCGACGGGCGTCAGCTGAAAGCTGAATCCGGCTTGACGCGCGGATTTGGCGGCGCCGACGGCGACGAAGCCCGAATCCGCGCCGTTGGCCAGATCGGCCCAGTGTTTGGTCGTGCTGTCCAGGTACTGGAGGCGAAAGCGCATGTACATCGCATCCTTGGGGTGTTCGTCGCCGGGCATCGAACCGCGGACACCGACCGTGTCGGGCTGGTCGGTTGGGTTGCACACGTCGACCGTGGCCCAAAGCTGAGGTGAGCGCAAGATCGCGGGCGTGGGGGCGGCGATCTTCAGGGGCGGCACGCTCGCGGCCGGTGCGCCCGAGCTGCTCGGCGCTGCTGGTGGGGCGGACGCGGCGAGGGCGGGGGCGGCTCCGAGCACGGCAAACGCGGCCAAGGATGCGACTGGCCTGGCGATGGTCACGCACTGAAGATAGCGCCGCTGGACACCAGCCGGGCCGGTTGGGCGCTCGGCTTGTGATATGCCTGCGGCGATGGCGGGCATGCGCTCAGGGGAGGTGGTGGAGCTGCTCGCACGCGTGCCGGTGCTCTCCACGCTCGAGCGAGATGACCTGGAGCGGATCGCCGACCTAGCGGTGCCGCGCCAGTTCGAGCCGGGCCAGGTGGTGTTCCGCGAGGGTGACGCGAGCGACACCTGCTACATCGTCCGCTCCGGACGTGCCCGCGCGGTGCGCGAGCACGCGGGTGGGCGCACGATCACGCTGGCGACGTTCGGGCCCGGCGACATCTTCGGCGAGCTGGCGCTGTTCGAGGACGAGCGCCGCTCGGCCACGGTCGAGGCGATCGAGCAGACGGACGTGGTGGCGGTGCTCGGCCCGGACATGCGCAGGCTGATGGTCGAGCATCCCGGGATCTCCGGGCGCCTGGTGATCGCCCTCGGCCGACGGCTGCGTGAGACCAACGAACGTCTCTCGCGCCAGTCCTTCCAGACCGTGCAGAGTCGCGTGGCGGTTGTGCTGAGCGAGCTCGTCGCACAGGAGCTGGCCGCGAAGGGGCAGGAGGCGGCTGCCAAGGGACAGGAGCCGGAGAGGGCCGGCGGGGGGGCGCCAGGCGGGGATGTGTCCGCCGGGGACGTGCTGGTCACGGCCACCCAGGCCGACCTGGCGCAGCTGGCGGGCTCCTCACGCGAGTCTGCCAGCCGCTTCCTGGCGGTGCTGGAGCGCGCTGGGGTGATCTCTCAGGGGAGAGGTCGCCTGGTCGTCCACGATCGGGAGGCGCTGAAGCAATATGTCTTCTAAGGACGGCAAGAAGCGCCGCCGCGGAGCGACGCGGGCGCAGGAGATCTCGGCCGGTGGCGTGGTGGTGCGGGACGGCAAGGTGATCGTGATCGTCCCCACGCGCCGCTCGCCCGATGGCTCGCGCGTGCTCGCACTGCCGAAGGGACACGTCGATCCGGGGGAGAACGCGCTGCAGGCCGCCGAACGCGAGGTGCGCGAGGAGACCGGGGTCGTCGCCGAGCTCGTGCACGATCTGGGCGAGGTGCGCTACTGGTACCGCCGCGATGGGCGGACGATCCCAAAGTCGGTCGCCTTCTACCTCTTCAGCTACGTCTCCGGCGACACCGCCGACCACGACGACGAGGTCGAGGAGGCCCGCTGGATCGGGCTGCGGGAGGCGCTCACGGCGCTCAGCCACTCGGGCGAGCGCGAGATGATCGGGCGCGCGCTGGCCTATTTGGAAGAAGACCGATAGCCTGCGGGCACCATGCAGGTGCTCAACTTCTATTCGACGATCTTCGCCGACGAGCTTAAGCGAGGTCGCAAGACGGCGACGATCCGCCTCGGCGACAAGTCGGGCAAGTACCGCAAGAACCAGGCGGTGCTGGTCACGATCGGCTACCAGTACTCGCCGCGGGAACGAATCTTCGAAGCGGTGATCGACCAGGTCGAGGTGACGAAGATCGCCGACCTCTCGCCGCGCGACATCAAGCACGACAACCCCGAGTTCCGCCGCCACGAGGAGCTGCTCCACTTCCTCGAGCAGATCTATGGGCGGAAGGTCTCGCCCGAAGATACGGTCACCGTCGTGCGCTTCTCGCAAATCCTCGACAAGCCGACCGGCATGGCCGAGGCGATGAAAGGCTTCGGCGGGGCCCAAAACTAGCGCAGGGACGGTACGTTTTCGGTTTGGCCGAGAAGACTCGGCCAAACCGAAAAGTCCGCCCTGCTTGGCTATGTGACTGAAATCCGGCGGTCGGTGGTCGGCACTCGGGGTTGGCAACTGCCAATTTGCCCTTGAAAAGCGCCGCCGCTTGTATATATTGGACGTGTCGTTGGCACTCTCCCGGTGAGAGTGCCAGTAGGCGGCCGCCTACTTCACAAGAGCATCGCGAGCCGCCGGACGTATTCCTAAAGCGGAGGTTTTCAACATGAAGCTCAAGCCCCTGGGCGATCGTCTGATCGTGCAGGCAATCGAGGAGGAGCAGACCACTGCCAGTGGTCTCGTGCTCCCCGACACTGCCAAGGAGAAGCCACAGAAGGGCAAGATCGTCGCGATTGGCGACGGCAAGCTCGACGAGAACGGCAAGCGCATCCCGTTGGAGGTCAAGGAGGGCGACGAGGTCCTCTACAGCAAGTACGGCGGGACCGAGATCAAGATCGACGGAGAGGATCTGCTCGTTTTGCGCGAGTCAGATGTTCTCGCCAAGGTTTCATAAGGAGATTTGAACTGACATGGCACACAAGGAACTGAAGTACGGCTCCGAGGCACGCAAGGCGCTGGAGACAGGCGTCGATGCGGTCGCGAACGCCGTCAAGGTCACGCTCGGCCCGAAGGGCCGCTACGTGGTGCTCGACAAGAAGTTCGGCGCGCCCACGATCACCAACGACGGTGTGACGATCGCCCGCGAGATCGAGGTCGAGGACGTCTTCGAGAACCAGGGCGCCCAGCTGGTGCGTGAGGTGGCCACGGCCACCAATGACGTCGCCGGTGACGGCACCACCACCGCCACCGTTCTGGCTCAGGCGATCGTTCGCCAGGGCCTGAAGAACGTCGCGGCCGGGGCCAACCCGCTCGCGCTCAAGCGCGGGATCGAGAAAGCCGTCGACCAGGTCGTCGCGCACATCGCCTCGCAGTCCAAGGAGGTCTCCGGCAAGGACCAGATCGCCCGCGTGGCGACGATCTCGGCCGGCGACGACGACATTGGCGACGTGATCGCCGACGCGATCGAGAAGGTCGGAAAGGACGGCGTCGTCAACGTCGAGGAGGGCCAGACGTTCGGTATGGACCTCGAGTTCACCGAGGGCATGCAGTTCGACAAGGGCTACATCTCGCCCTACATGGTCACCGACCAGGACCGCATGGAGGCAGTGCTGGAGGACCCGTACATCCTGATCGCCAACCAGAAGATCGGCTCCGTCAGGGACGTGCTGCCGGTGCTCGAGCAGGTGATCCAGAGCGGCAAGACGATCCTGATCATCGCCGAGGACGTCGAGGGTGAGTCGCTCGCGACGCTCGTCGTGAACAAGCTGCGTGGCACCTTCACCGGTGTGGCAGTCAAGGCGCCTGGCTTCGGCGACCGCCGCAAGCGGATGCTCGAGGACATTGCGATCCTCACGAACGCCGAGGTGATCACCGAGGAGCTCGGGCTGAAGCTCGAGAACACCGAGGTCAAGCAGCTCGGTCGCGCGCGGCGTGTGGTCGTCACCAAAGACACGACCACGATCGTCGACGGCGCCGGTGAGGCCGGGGCGATCAAGGGCCGCATCAACCAGATCAAGGCCGAAGTCGAGAACACCGACTCGGACTTCGATCGCGAGAAGCTGCAGGAAAGGCTCGCAAAGCTCTCCGGCGGCGTCGCCGTGGTCAAGGTCGGGGCGGCCACCGAGACGGAGATGAAGGAGAAGAAGCACCGCGTCGAGGACGCCCTGCAGGCCACACGGGCGGCACTCGAGGAGGGCATCGTGCCCGGCGGCGGCGTTGCGCTGCTGCAGGCATTCTCCGCCGTCAAGGTCGACGAGATCGAGGATGACGACGAGAAGACCGGAGCACGGATCGTGCTGCGGGCGCTCGAGGAGCCGCTCCGCCAGCTCGCCGAGAACGCGGGCCTCGAGGGTTCGGTTGTCGTCAACGACGTGCGCAAGGCCAAGAAAGGCCAGGGCCTGAACGCGGCCACCAACGAGATCGTCGATCTCGTGGCCGCGGGTGTGATCGATCCCGCGATGGTCACCCGCTCGGCGCTGCAGAACGCCGCGTCGATCGCCAAGAACATCCTCACCACCGAGGCGATCGTCGCCGAGGTGCCGGAGAAGGAAGGCGGCGGCATGCCCGGCGGCGGAATGCCGGACATGAGCGGCATGATGTAAGAAGC
>DATCBT010000032.1:0-4224 GCA_036511695.1 Solirubrobacteraceae bacterium
GTGGTCGACCGAAAATGGCGGTAGCTACGTCGGGGGAACCCCGGCGCAGCTGAAGATCATCGAGCCGTCGATTAACACTGGTACTAACGCCAGCGAAGCTGCATTGACCGCAACCACGACGCCAAGCGCCACTGAATATACGATCACGGTGGAAGCTCAGAACACCAAAGACAAATACGTAATCACTCGGGAATCAAACGGCAACATCAAACACACGTGCTCCAGCACGGTAAGCGGTTGCGCGGGTCACTCCAATACCGGTACCAGCTGGTAGGACTTGGCTTTTGCGCTAGCGCCCTAGACGCTTCAAACAGGACAAAGAGAGGCGGCCTTCGGGCCGCCTCTCTTGCGTGCCGGGCTCAAGCGCCGTCCCGCGATGGCCGATCAGTTCTCATGGAGGCCATCACCTTCGCCGGAGTCCTCGGCGCGATCTTCGGCTCGTTCCTGAACGTCGTCGTCCACCGCCTGCCGCGACACGAGTCGGTGATCTCCCCGGCCTCGCACTGCCCCGGGTGCGACACGTCGGTCAAGCCCTACGACAACATCCCGATCCTCTCCTGGCTCTTGCTGCGCGGCCACTGTCGCAGCTGCGGCGAGCCGATCTCGCCGCGCTACCCGCTCGTCGAGGCGGGCACCGCGGCGCTGTGCGTAGGCGCGGTGATCGCACATACCTCGCCCGCGGGCATCGCGTTGAGCGTCGCGCTGATCCTGATCGTCGTGCCCGCCGCGGTGATCGACCTCGAGCATCGGATCATCCCCAACCGGATCACCGCGCTCGGGGCCGTGCTCGCGCTCGTGCTCGGCACCGCGCTCGACCCCGCCGGCGAGCCCGGACGCCTGATCGCGGGGGTCGCCGCCGGCGGCTTCCTGCTGATCGCGGCACTCGCCTATCCCGGTGGCATGGGCATGGGCGATGTCAAGCTCGCGGCGGTGATGGGGCTGTTCCTCGGCAGCGCCGTCGCGCCGGCGATCCTCCTCGCGCTGCTCTCGGGGGTGCTCGTCGGCGCGGTCGTGATCGCCCGTAAGGGAGCTCAAGCTGGACGCAAGACGGCGATCCCCTTCGGTCCCTTCCTGGCGCTCGGCGCGCTCGTGGCCGTGTTCTTCGGTCAGGACATCGTGCAGTTCTACGTGAACCACTTTCTCCACTAAAGCGTCGCCGCCTTCGCGCCGATACCCCCCGTGCGGGCGATCCGCCCTCTTCTCCCCTGAAGCGCCATAACTCCGATGCAAGCTCCCTCCTTCAATCTCAAGCTCGGCCGCCGCGGCGGCGTCGACATCGTCGGCCTCGACATCCAGCCCGGCCATGTCGCCGCCGTGCAGACGCGCGTGAACGGCGCGATCGTCGTCAAGCACGCGGTCGGCGCGCCGCTTCCGGCGGACACGATGCGCGAGGGCGAGGTGCTCGACGAGGGCGTGCTCGCAGAGACGCTGCGCGAGGTCTTCAAGGACGGCCGCCTGAGCAGGCGCGTGCGCCTCGGCGTCGCCAACCAGCGCACGGTGCTGCGCACGCTCGAGCTGCCCCCCGTGACCGACCGCAAAGACCTCGCCGCGGCCGTCAGCTTCCAGGCCCAGGACCAGGTGCCGATGCCGCTGAGCAACGCCGTCCTCGACTTCCACCCGCTCGGCATCGTCGACACACCGGCCGGTCCCCGCCAGCGGGTCGTGCTCGTGGCCGCGCAGCGCGACATGGTCCAGCGTCTGCTCGCAGCGGTGCGCGATGCGGGCCTGCGTCCGGAGGGCGTCGACCTGTCCGCCTTCGCGCTGATCCGCTCGCTCTACCGCCCCGACCCCGAGCACGCCGGTCGCGTCCTCTACCTGAACGTCGACGGGCTGACGAACATGGCGATCGCCGAGGGGACGATCTGCCGCTTCACCCGCGTGGTCGGGGGCGGCATCGAGGCGATGGCGAGCGAGCTCGCCGAGCGCCGCTCGATCCCCCTGGTCGAGGCCCGCGCGCTGATCGCATCGATCGACCTGACCGCCGCGATCGCGCCGGACGCGACCGTCCCGGACCCCGTGCCCGAGACGCCGGTGGTCGAGCCCGCGGCCCCCATCGTCGCCGATACGCAGGCCGCCGCGACCCCGACCGCCGATGCACAGCCCGCCGAGGCTCCGACCGGCGATGCACAGGCCGCCGAGATTCCCACAGTCGCTGACGCACAGGCCGACGTACCCGAGGCGCCCGCTGTCGAGGAGGTTGCCGCGGCTGAGCAGGTTGCCGCGGACGCGGAGGCGCCCGCGAGCGCAGAGGATCCCGACGCGCGCGAGCGGGACATGAGCTTTGCCGAGATGGCATCCGTGGCGCAGCCGGCGACGCCGGCCGCCGCGCCCGCGCAGGAGACTCAGCCGGCGCCCGACGCCGATCTGCAGGTCGTGCCCAACGCCGATGTGCGGGCCGTGTTGGAGAACGGCATCCGCGAGATCGCCGGCGAGGTGCGCAACTCGCTCGACTTCCACCGCTCGCAGGAGGGTGGGGGCGAGGTCTCGCTTGTCGTGCTGAGCGGCTCCGCGCTCGATCTTCCCGGCTTCGCCGATTCCCTGCAGGAGCAGTTGGGCATCCAGGTGGAGCGCGAGTCCGTGCATCTGGACGAGCAGGATCTCGGTGGGGTCTCTGCGCATCGCCTGGCGATCGCCGCCGGCCTGTCGGTGGAGGAGGCGCCCCAATGAGGGCCTTCAACCTGATCCCGGCCGACGAACGCGGCGGCGCTTCAATCAGCACGGGCAAGTCGGGCGGCGGCGCGTTCGTCGTGCTCGGCCTGCTCGGCGTGCTCGCGATCTTCGCGCTGCTCTACGGCCAGGCGAGCCGTGAGATCTCCAGCGAAACGAGCAAGATCGCGACCTTGAACGCGCAGGCGCAGGCGGCCCAGGCGCAGGCCGCCAAGCTCGCTTCCTATGTCAGCTTCATGGCGATGCACGAACAGCGCGTGCAGGCGGTCGACCAGCTCGTCGACTCGCGCTTCGACTGGGCCCACGCCTTCCACGAACTCGGCCGCGTGCTGCCTCCGCGGCAGGTCTCGCTGACCTCGCTGACGGGCACGATCGGCGCGAGCACGGGCGCAACCGCGGCCGGCGCCGACACGGCCGCGGGCGCGAGCAAAGCCGCCTCCGCCGCCACCAAACCAGCGCCGGGCGCGAGCTCCAGCTCTACCGCCGCCACGGCGGGCGCGAGCTCCACCGCCGCAGCCGGCACCGCAGCCGGCACGGCAGGTTCGAGCGCCACCTCGGCGACCCCGCCCGGCAGCGTCCCGACCTTCACGCTCGCCGGTTGCGCCACGAGCCAGGCGACGGTCGCGCTGACGCTCACGCGGCTGCGCCTGATCGACGGGGTCAGCGAAGTCACGCTGCAGAGCTCCACGCAGGCCGCCAAGACAGGCGCCGCCGGCGGCAGTGGTGGCAGCGGCGGCTGCGCCGGGGCGACGTTCGCGATGCAGATCACCTTCGATCCGCTGCCGACCGCTGCCGCGACGAGCTCGCCAAGCCCGAGCACGGCCTCGACGGGCGCGCCCACGACATCGACTGGAGGCGCCCGATGACCGGTCGCGATCGCATCGTCATCGTCGTGCTCGCCGCACTGGCTGTGGTCGCCGCCGCGTGGCTGCTGGTGCTCGCCCCCGAGCGCGAAAAGGCGTCGAAGGTCGGCGCCGAAGTCAGCACCGCCCAGTCGCAGCTGACCGCCGCCGAGGGCCAGGTGAGCGCCGCGCGCGGCGCGGAGGCCGGCTACCCTGCCGCGTACACCTCGCTCGTGAGCCTCGGCAAAGCCGTGCCGACCGGTCAGGAAGTGCCTTCGCTGATCGTGCAGCTGGCCCGGGCGTCGGGCGAGCGGCAGGTCGAATTCGCCTCGATCGCCTCCGGCGGCAGCGCCGCCGGCTCCAGCTCGGCCGCGGTCTCCGCGGCGGCTTCCGCCGGTTTCAGCGCGATGCCATTCACGTTCGTGTTCAACGGCAACTTCTTCGACCTGTATGACCTCTTTCAGCAGCTCAATCGCTTCACCCTGCGCACGAGCTCCGGCAGCCTGCGGGTCAGCGGCCGCCTGCTTACGATCCAGGGAGTCACGCTGACTCCGCAGTCGAGCTCCGGCGGCGGATCGGGCACAAGCGGCCAGCTGACGGGGACGATCACCGCGACCGCGTACGTGCTCCCCGCGAGCCAGGCCGCGGCCGGCGCGACCGCGACGTCCCCGACCGGCGCGCAGACGACCTCGGGCTCGACCTCGTCGAGCCCGGC
>DATCBT010000033.1:0-6617 GCA_036511695.1 Solirubrobacteraceae bacterium
CCAGACACACCGCCGCCGCCGCCATCGCGTTCTCGACGTTGTGCCGCCCGCGCAGGCGCAGCTCTTTGACCGCCAGCAGCGGGCGCTCCTCCCACCACAGCTCGCCAGTGCTCAACGACAGCGCCGCGCCCGCCCCAGCGCCGAAACACACCCGCCGCGCGCAGCCGCCGAGGTCCTCGACCCCGAGCCCCAAGGGAGCCACAGCGATGTCCTCGTTGCCCTGGCGCGCGAAGATCTCAAGCTTCGCCGCCCGATAGGCGTCCAACGTGCCGTGGCGGTCGAGGTGATCCGGGGTCACGTTCAGCAGCACCGCCGCCTCCGGCGCGAACGCGAGCGTGTCCTCAAGCTGGAAGCTCGACACCTCGCACACGATGCTCGCGCGCTCCTCGACCTTCCCCACCAGGCCGCTCAGCGCCGCGCCGACGTTGCCCGCGACGGCGACTGGAAGCCCCGCCTCGCGATGGATGTGCCCGATCAGCTCGACCGTCGTCGTCTTGCCGTTCGTGCCGGTCACGGCGATGAACTCGTTCTCCAGCATCCGCCAGCCCAGCTCCAGCTCGCCCAGCACCGGCATGCCGCGCGCGCGGGCGGCGGCGATCACCGGCGCCTGCGCCGGCACGCCCGGGCTCTTGAGGACCGCGCGCACCCGCTCCAGCAGCGCCACGCCATCTTCGCTTTCGTGCAGCTCCACGCCCGCCTGCGTGAGCGCCCGCGTCCCGGCGGGAGCGCCCGCGTCCACGCCGATCACCTCCTCCCCCCCTGCCCGCAGCGCCAGCGCGGCCGCCACGCCGGAGCGGGCCAGGCCCACGACGAGCCAGGGACCGCCGGGAAGCTCCGGTCGTCGCGGTGTCACCCGCCCCTGCTCTGGCGATAGAGCGTGAAGCCGATCGCGCAGCAGACCAATGCGACGATCCAGAAGCGCAGGATGATCTTCGTCTCCGACCATGCCTTCAGCTCGAAATGGTGGTGGATCGGCGCCATCAGGAACACGCGTTTGCGCATCGTCTGAAACGAGATCACCTGGATCACGACCGACAGCGCCTCGATCACGAAGATCCCGCCGAGCAGGATCAACAACACCTCGGTCTTCGTCATCACCGCCAAGCCCGCGATCGCGCCCCCCAGCCCGAGCGAGCCGGTGTCGCCCATGAAGACCGTCGCCGGAAACGCGTTGAACCACAAAAAGCCGACGCACGCCCCCACCAGACAGCCCGCGAGCATCGCCATGTCCAAGTCGCCCGTGATGAACGTGATCCCGATGTAGGCGAGCAGCACGATCGCCGCGCAACCAGCCGCCAGGCCGTCGAGCCCGTCGGTCAGGTTGACAGCGCTGGTCGTGCCCGCGACGACGAAGTAGATCAGCAGCGGATACAGCGGGCCGAGGTCGATCTGATAGTCGACGAAGCGCAGCCGCAGCGTCGGCGCGAGGTGCGCCTTGTGCTCGGCGACGTACCACAGCGCGAGCGAGATCACGATCGTCACCACGAGCTTCGTGCGTGCCCGCAAGCCCAGCGAGCGGCGCCTTGAAAGCTTGATGTAGTCGTCGGCGAAACCCAGCAGCGCGCAGGCGATCGCCACAGCGAACACCCCCACCGAGCGCCATTCGTAGTTGGTCAGGATCAGGAACGGAACGGCGACCGCCAGGAAGATGATCACGCCGCCCATCGTCGGCGTCCCCGCCTTCACGTGGTGCCCCTCAGGGCCGTCCTCGCGGATCTGCTGGCCGAACTCGCGCTTGCGCAGAAACTCGATGAACTTCGGACTCAAGAAGATGCAGATCAGCAGCGCGGCCGTGCCGCCGATGAGAACGCGACCCATTCAGCGCCTTCCCGCCGACCGATCCGAGCCCCGGGTGGGGCCCCGATCCGAGCCCCGCTCGCCCCGCTCAGCCGACCGAGCGGAGATCGACCCGCTCCCGTGCGCCTGCCCTTCGGCCACAAGCGCCCGCGCAACGCGCTCCAGGCCCACGCCGCGCGAGCCCTTCACGAGCACCGTATCCCCCTCGCGCAGCAGCACGCCAAGCAGTTCAGCAGCCGCCTCGGCGTCAGGCACGGCGTGTGTCTCCCCGCCGAATGCCTCGCCCGCCATCGCCGCGGCCAGCGGGCCGACGGTCACGAGCACCTCGACACCGCGCGCCGCCGCATGCGCGGCCACCTCGCGGTGCAGGCCCGGGCCGGCCTCCGGGCCGAGCTCGAGCATGTCCCCGAGCACGGCCAGGCGGCGCGCCGGGGCAACGCTTGAAAGATCGTCGATCGCGGCGCGCATGGACATCGGGTTGGCGTTGTAGCAGTCGTTGATCAATGTGATCCCCCCGGGCAGCGCGATCCGCTCGCCACGCAACGCCGAGAAGCGCACCTCGAGGCGGCCTTCCGGAGTGATCCCGAGCGCCCGCGCAGCGGCAACCGCCGCAAGCAGGTTGCTCAAATTGTGAGGCTGTACAAAGGATGGGCGCAGGCCGAGTTGCTCCGTACCGGCTGCGATCACCACCTCGCCGTCCGTCCGCTGCTCCACCAGCTCGACATCGCCCCCCGCGCCGAACGTGACGGTGTTCATGTCCCCGCGCCGGTGGGGCTCGAGCAGCGGCTCATCGACGGGCACGACCATCGTCGTACCGGCCGCCATCCCGGCGATCAGCTCCGCCTTCGCGGCGGCGATCGCCCGCAGCGACCCGAGCAGCTCCAGATGCACCGGGCCGACGTTCACGATCACGCCCACCTCGGGCTCCGCGATCTCTGTCAACTCAGCGATCTGCCCCGCACCGCGCATCGCCATCTCCAGCACCAGCGCCTCGGTCCCCGCGGGCGCCGCCAGCACCGACAGCGGCAGCCCGATCTCCGTGTTCAGGTTCTCGGCGCTCGCCACCGTCCTCAGCCGGCCGCCCAACACCGCCGCGAGGATGTCCTTCGTCGAGGTCTTCCCGGTCGAGCCCGTGACCGCGACGACTCTCATCCCGGCCGCCCCCAACTCCCGCCGCCAGGCGCGCGCGAGCGCCTGCAGGCCGGCGAGCGGATCGGGGTGCACGAGCACCGCTCCGCCCGGACCGGCCAAAGCGCCCGCCAGTGCCCGCTCGGCATACTCGGGCGCGACCAGCACTCCCCACGCGCCCGCGGCCAACGCCTGCACCCCGTACTCGCCCCCGTCCAGGTGCTCACCCCGCAGGCCGATGAACAGATCGCCCGACCCCACCTCCCGTGAGTCGATCACCGCGCGCTTTGGGCCGGACTCACCTCCCTTGGCGGCTGACGCAACGCCCGCTGACGACGCAACGCCCTGGGACGACACAACGCCCGGGGATGGCTCGGCGATCAGCTTGGCGCCGGCGGCGTGCGCGACACGCGCGGCGTCCCAACCCCTCATACGCCCGCCCCGGCCCGCACGGTCACGCATCCGCCCTGGCCCATGGTCATGCGCCCGCTCCGGCCCGCGCGCCGACGCCGGTAAGGGCACGCAGCACTTCCCGGGCGACGCTCACATCGTCGAACGGCAGCTTCCGTCCATCCGCGAACTCCTGGCCCTGCTCATGGCCCTTGCCGGCGATCACGACCACGTCTCCCCGCCTACCGCCCGCGATCGCCTGGGAGATCGCCGCGCGGCGATCGGTGATCGCCGCGATCGGTTGGGCGCCCTCCGGCCGATCGGCCCGCGCCGTCCCCGCGAGGATCTCCGCGATGATCGCCTCGGGGTCCTCCGAGCGAGGATTGTCCGAGGTGACCACCACGACATCCGCGCCGCGCGCGGCGATCTCGCCCATCAGCGGCCGCTTGCCACGGTCGCGGTCGCCCCCGGCGCCGAACACGCACACCACGCGCCCTCGATTCTGCTCCCCGATCCCAGTGGGCCTTCCCCCGGCTCCGGTGATCTCTTCCCCCGGGCCCGTCAGCTCGCGGGCGGCGATCAGCACATTCTCCAGCGAATCGGGCGTGTGGGCGTAGTCGACCAGCACCGCGAAGTCCTGGCCCTCGTCCACGGCCTCAAAGCGCCCCGGCACGCGCACCCCCCGCTCCAGCGCGGCAATCAGCACGTCCAGCTCGCTGGCCGAAACGGGGATTCCCGCCGCAGGCGGGTGTCTCCCGGCTTCGGCCGAAACGGGGATGCCGGCCAAAGGCCGGTGTCTCCCGGCTTCGGCAAGCGCGTGCGCCGCGGCGAGCGCCCCGAGCGCATTGGCGACGTTGAAGCGCCCCGCCATCGGCAGCGTGACCTCCCGTTCGTCCACAGGCGTGTGCAGCCTGAAGCGGCATCCCGCGAAGTCGCAGCGCAGGTCGGTGGCGCGATAGTCGGCGGCGGCGATTGCGCCCCCCTCCTCGGCAGTGGCGATTGCGCTCTCGTCATGCTCGTCCGCCTCGACGGCGAACGTGAGCGCGCCGTCGATCTCCTGCGCGAGCCGCCGTCCATAGAGATCGCCGACGTTCACCACGCTCACGCCGGGATGCGCTTCAAACAGGCGTCTCTTGGCCTTGAAGTAGTCCTCCATCGTCGCGTGAAAGTCGAGGTGGTCCTGCGTCAGGTTCGTGAAGATCGCGGCGGCGAAGTGGATGCCCTCCGCGCGGCCCAGCTCGAGCGCGTGCGAGGAGACCTCGATCGCACAGGCCCAATCGCCACCGTCGAGCATCGCGCGAAGATCCGCCTGCAAATCGATCGCCTCGGGCGTCGTGCGTTGGATGGGATCGTCCCGCCCACCCCGCTCGACACCGCCGATCACCGACTTGACGGTCCCCAGCAGCCCGCAGCCTCCGCCCCGCGAGCCCCGATCGGCTGGGTCTCCCCCGCCTGAGCCGCTCGCCTCCAGCAAGGCCTTCAGCAGGAACGCCGTTGTCGTCTTCCCGTTCGTCCCCGTCACCCCCACCACCCGCAGCTCGGCGCTCGGATCGCCGTAGAAGCGCACCGCGGCCGGCCCCATCGCGGCGCGCGCGGAGGACACCACCACCTCGGGCACCCCAAGGCCTAGCGGCCGCTCGACGACTAGCGCCGTCGCGCCACGCTCCACTGCCTGCGCCGCGAAGTCGTGCCCGTCGCTGCGAAAGCCCTTCACGCAGAAGAACAGCGTGCCCGGCTGCACCTCGCGGCTGTCGTAGGCAAGACCTGTGATCTCAACCTCAGCTGCCGCGCCGTGAGTGCCCTGAACATCGCCCTCGCCGGGGGCGATCAACGCGTCAAGCCTCATCGGTCGATCTCCGCGGCAACACCCACCCAGTCTAGTTTCTGGCCCCGGTGACTCATGGATTCCATCGACACGTCGCCAAAAATAAACGTGCCACTCTCATCGCCAAAGTGCCACGTTTAATTTGATAGTGCGCCGTTCATGGTGGCTGCCTGGGCATCCTCACCGTCGCACATAGCCGCGGCGCTCGCAGCCCCGATCGAGCGAGCCGTCTCAAGCCCGCCCTAGCCGCCCGGACCACCGCGAGGACGATCAGGCACCGGGCCGCGAGCGGTTCTATCGCCGCGACCTCGATCCGAGCCGGTGGTTGCGTGTGGTCGTAGACTTCAACGAGTCACCCGCGTTCGTCGTGACCGCCTTCGTCCAAGACCACGCGCCGGGGACCACACCATGACCGTCACGATCGCCGGCACCAGCTTTGACCAGCACGAGTACGACGAGCGAGGTGACGTGCTCTACCTAAGCGTGGGGCCGCCACGTGAGGCCACCCGCACGATTGCGACTACAGAGGGCCACGCGGTCGACTACGACGAGTCGGGTGTAGTGATCGGCATGGTGCTCGTCAACGTTCGATTCATCCTCGATCGTGATGGCGCGGTAACGGTCACGCTCCCACCCGATCACGTCGTTCCAGCGCAGATCAAGCCCGCGCTGATCGCCGCATAGCGGCGCTCGACGCTCTACCCCGGCGGGATGCGCAGGTAGGGCAGCGCGAAGGACATGATCTGGCCGAAGGCGGGTGCGGCGACGGTGCCGCCGAAGATCGATCCCGACTGCGGTTCGTCGACGATCACCGCGCACAGCAGCTTCGGGTCCGAGGCCGGGGCGAAACCGACGAACGAGGCTACATAGGCGCTTTTGGAGTATTCGCCGGTCGCCGGGTCGATCTTGCTGGCTGTGCCGGTCTTGCCCGCCAGCTGGTAGCCGGGGATCGAGACCTCGCTGGCGGTGCCTCCCGGGGCGAGCACGCCTTCGAGCATTTTTCGCACCTCGGCGGCGGTCGTTTCGGAGATCACCCGGTGACCCGCCGGCTCGGGCTGCGGCCGGCCGCCAACCGCGCCGACGATGTGGGGCGAGCGCAGGATGCCGCCGTTGGCGATCGCGGCGTAGGCGCTAACCATCTGCATCGGCGTGACCAGCTCCCCCTGGCCGATCGGCAGGTTGCCCATCGAGGAGCCCGAGTATTCGCGCAGCGGCAGCGTCCGGCCCATTTCCTCACTGGGCAGGTCGACCCCGGTTCGCGCCCCGAAGCCGAAGCGATGCACCCATTCGTTGAAGCTCGGCGCGCCCTCGAGCGCGCCGATCTTGATCGCGCCGACGTTGCTGGACTGTGCCAGGATCTGCGCGGTCGTGAGCGTCTCTTCGGCATGTTCGGTGTCGTCGTGGATCGTGCGATCGGCGACCTGAATCTGGTTGGGAATGCTGAACGGCGTGCTCGGCGTGATCAAACCCCGTTGCA
>DATCBT010000034.1:0-2540 GCA_036511695.1 Solirubrobacteraceae bacterium
GCCGCTTTGCAGGCACCAGACCAGGCGGAGCTGATCGCCCGCGTGCTCGGTATCCCCGACAAACGCTTCGACACCACGCTCATCAACTACCTCGACGAGCCCGAGATCGACGCCCTGCTCGCCGCGCCGGTGAGGTGTTTCTGAGTCAAAGCCACAGATCGGGGAGGGAATTACGCCGCATCGGCGGGGCTCCGGCGGTTGGCTTTGGATTGCTGGATTCGATGGTAGATGATGCGGTCCCAGCGGGCGTGTCGTAGCCCGCGTTTTCGCGCGGCGCGGATCCGGGGGCCGCGTCCTTCGTGCTCGTCGTCGGGGGTGACGTACCCGATCCCGGCGTGCAGCCTGACCGTGTTGTAGTCGTGGCGGACGGCCGCGAGCTCGGCCCGGAGGACCTCGGGGTCGCGGATGCGGTCCAGGTGCGGCCAGTCGGCCTTGACGTGTGAGAACAGGCTTTCGATCCAGGCTTGATCGGTCGGCGTTCCGGGCCGGCCGAAGTGCTGCGCGATCGCGCACATCGCCATGAACGCGCGGGTGTCGGTCGAGGTCATCTGCGGTCCGTTGTCAGAGACGGCGAGCAGGATCGGCGCCAGCTCGGGCTCGTCAACGGCGGCATCGAAGGGGAAGGAGGCGGCGGCCACCGCGTCCTGGCGGGCCTCGACGAGTTCGAGCAGCCCCTCGCTCTCTAACGCGTCGAGGAACACGACCTGCACCTGGATGGAGGTCTCCTCGATCGAGACGAGCTCGGTGATCCATTTACGCGTCACGAGGTCCATCACCGCGAACACGGCGTGCTTCGGGCAGCCGGCGAAGTGGGTCACGTCGTAGATGTAGATCGAGTTCTTGCGATAGTCCGCCCACTCAGGGAACGGCTTGCGCTCAGCGCGAACGCGTCGGGGACGCTTGAGAACCAGCCCGTGAGCAGCCAAAACGCGGCGGACGGTGGCCGGCGAGACCCACACCGTGTGCGTGTAGCTGCCGCGGTGCGCGAGCTTTCGATGCGAACGGTCGACCTCGCCCCAGGTCTCGAACAGCTCGAGGATCGCGGTCACCTCCTCGGGGCGCAGGCCATGAACCGGGTTCCCGCCGGGCCGCTCGTCGGTCAGGCAGCCGGCGTCGCGCCGGCGTCGCCAGCGCCACGCGCGACTCTCATCCAGCTCGAGATACGAGCACGCGCGGCGATGCTCCCAGCCGCCGGCGACGGCCTGGTCGATCAAGCAGAGCAGCTCGTGCTTGGTGGCCGCGTCCACACGGCGAGGGACCCGGCCACTCAGTCCCAGCGCTCTTTTCCCTCCGCCAACATTAAGCGGACGCCCATCTCCTTGATCGCCTCCGAGAGCCGAGCGATCTCCGCCTTGGCCTCGGCGAGCTCCGGATCCCCAGCGCCCTGGCGAACCCCGGGCCGCGACGAAGCGAGCGCGTCGAGCGCGCCCTGCTTAGCGACCTCACGCACCCGCATGATCGTCGAGCGATCCACCCCCGCCCGATCGGCCGCCTCCCGTGTCGTGAACTCGCGGCGCAGCAACCCGATCCAGATCTCATACTTCTGCGAAGGCGAGAGAAACCGCTTGCGTCGACGCCCGCCTCCAGCGCCGCCTGAAAAACGTCCCGGCTCGGTCATCAAAGACCCCTTCCGTGTAATGCCGGAAGACTCGCAGATGCTGCGTAATCAAAACCCGAATCTGTGGCGTTGACTCAGACGCAAACCAACACCGTCTTGCCCGGCCGGCCGTTGCGCGCGTTGCCCGCGCCGCCAGGCGACGCCTGACCGGCCTCATAGCCCAGATGCCCAGCGAGCTCAGCCTCGAGCGCTCAGTTCAACAACCGGCGCGTGAGCTGACCCAACAGCCCATCCGGGCCCGCGATCTCCTCCGCCGTCCTTGCGCCACCGAGCAACGCATCAAGCACCTCATCACTGATCGAAAGCGTCTCATCCACGCCCGGACCGCCCGGCAACCCAGAAAACACCCCTCTCCGCTCTACGGCTCTGGGGTCGCTTCGCTCCTCGCTGACAACAACACAACATCCTCTTCTTGATTGATCCGGCTGTGAGTTCTCGTAGGCATGGCTGTCCTTTCGACCACGCTTACACGGTTCCTCCGACACTCCCGGCCCGACTGGCCGCTGGCCAAGCGCGTGCTCGTCCTCCCCTCCTGGCAGGTCAAGGTCACCCGCCGCCTGCAGCACGCCGATCCGGCCCACGTCAGGGTGCGGATCGCCCGCGACATGATCCGTCGCGTCCGCGAGCTGACCCGCACGATCACCGAGCCCCACGAGCAGCTCGCCAGCCTCGTGCGAGAGCTCGCACCACAGCTCCTGGCCGAGAAGGGAATCGGGGTACTGATCGCGGCCAAGCAAGATCGGCGAGATCGCCGCCATCCAACGCTTCCAGACCGACGCGCAACTCGCGCGCCTCGCCGGCTGCGCACCGATCCCCGTCTCCTCCGGACGCACCGACCACCACCGCCTTGACCCCGGCGGCAACCGCCAACTCAACCACGCCTTCCACATGCTCGCCCTCACCAAAATCATCCACGACCCCC